>CAZZLC010000065.1:0-32748 GCA_964655065.1 uncultured Enterobacteriaceae bacterium
CGATCGTCTGCAACATCGGCCACTTCGACAACGAGATCGACATGGCCGGCCTCGAAGCGCTCGCCGAGCGCGGTGAGGTCGAGCGCATCGAGATCAAGCCCCAGGTCCACGAGTGGCGCTTCCGCGACACCACGCACGGACCGGACGGCAAGGGCCACAGCATCATCGTGCTCTCCGAGGGCCGCCTCGTGAACCTCGGCAACGCCACCGGCCACCCGAGCCTCGTGATGAGCGCGTCCTTCACGAACCAGGTCATGGCGCAGATCGAGCTGCACGCCAACGCCGAGAGCTACGGCACCTCCGTCACCACGCTGCCCAAGCACCTCGACGAGAAGGTCGCGCGGCTTCACCTGGACAAGTTCGGTGCGAAGCTCACCGAGATGTCGAAGGATCAGGCGGACTACATCGGCGTGCCGGTCGAGGGTCCCTACAAGCCCGAGCACTACCGCTACTGATCGGCGGTCAGCGGGCCCGGGAGATCGATAGGTCATCAACGTGGTTGTCTCTGCCCGTCGACTTCCCGAAGGCCCGCCGCCGGTTCCCTGGCGATCGTCCCTCGAGGTGTTCGCCATCCAGATGCTCGTCGTGGCCGCTGGCGTCGCACTGATGCTCGCTACGCCCATGGGTCTGTCGCCGCTCTTCGCATGGGTCGCCGTGGCCACCCTGCTCGGCGCCTGGGCCTGGGCGGTGCGGATCGGACGGGGCCAGGGACTGCTCGAGCGGCCTGCCCTCCGGGTGGTGGCCCGACGGACCGCCATCCTCGGCGGCACGGCCACCGCAGTCGCCTACCTGGCGGTTGCCTGCGTGCCCGGTCAGATCGCGCTGCCCTGGTTCATGGTGCTGGTGGTGTCCGGGGTGCTCGGACTCGGCGGGGCCTTCGCGTCGCTCGTCCTGACACTGTGCGGCATGGACGCCGCTCGCGGCGGCGGCGCTACTTCCCCGCCAGCCTGAACTTGGGCTGAGGGCACTTCAAGACCATCCGCACCGCGATGGAGGGGCGGTCCACGAGGGCGGCCTCGAAGCGCTTCAGCGCCGCTCCCGAGCGCCAGGACTCGAGCGCCTCGTAGAGCAGGAACGCGGTCTCGTTCTCGTGGGGGGGCCCGCTGCGCTCGAGCACCGCGACGACGGCCTGCGCCACCGAGTTCGGCAGCGCACCGCGAGCCTCCTCGTGAGCCGTGTCACGGTCGCCGTGGAGCAGGAGCGCGAGGGCGAACAGCGCCTGAATGCGCTTCTGGTCGGGGGCCGAGCCGGCGAGGGCGAGGAAGAACAGCCGCTCGCCTTCTTCGAAGTCCTGCTCCATGGTCCGGACGACCCCGAGCACGCCCCGCGCGAGCGCGAGGAGTCCGTTGGCCGAGTACTGGCGCGCGGTCTCGAGGACGTTGTCGAGGTCTCCGAGCGCCTCGTCACGCTCGCCGAGCCCCACCAGCAGCTCAGCGATGCGCATGCGGCAGCGGAGCGCGCTCGGCATGTCGAGCACCTTCTCGAAGGTCGCCAGCGCCTCTCGGACGAGCGAGATCGCACGGCGGCCCCGGCCCTTCTCCACGAAGATCTCGGCGAGGTGTCGCTGCACGTGGGCCTTGCCGAGCTCGGCGTCGATCTCGCCGAACGCGTGCAGCGCCTCGATCAGCGCGCGCTCGCCCTTTCGCACGTTGACCTTGGACGTGTGGATCCGGCCCCGGAGCAGCGAGATGACGCCCCGCACCCATTGGTCGGCCGAGGAGACCTTGTTGAGGGCGGCCTCTGCCTCGAACGTGGACCCGAGCTCGGCGTGCAGCCACGCCACCTCGACGAGGAGCTTCACCTCGTGGGTGGCGAGCTCGGCGGTTTCCCGAAGCGAGGACCGCGCCTTCTGGGGCTGGCCGAGGTGCAGGTCGAGCCGCGCGCTGGCGAGCCGAACGGCGGCCTGCCAGGTGAGGTTCTCCCGATTCGTCCAGTCGAACGCCTCCTGGACCGGCGACGGGTCGAGCAGGTCGAGGTCGGGACGGCTCGGCGGGTTCCGCTTGTGATGACCGAGCCATCGGTCGACGGCTTCGCGCAGCCGGCCTGCGTCCTCGTAGCCGAGAATGCTCGTGAGCCCCAGGGCCGCGCCGCCTGACTCCGGAATCGAGTACTGCAGCGCCGCGCGCAGGTTCTCCTGCTCGCGAACCAGCGCGTCGCGGGCAGGGCCCTCGACCCAGGGGCCCGCTCCGAGCTCGAGCCCCAGCCGACCGAAGGTCTCGGCGTGGCGGCGCTGGGCCGCCTCGAGCTCCTGCGGATTCATCTCACGGCGGACATAGGCGCGGACGGTCTCGTAGACCATCCACCGCACCTGTACCGAGCCGTCGGACGTGATCTCCTGGAGCAGGGACTTGGCGGTGAGCGACTCGAGTACGGTGATCAGGCTGCGCTGACGGTCGGGAAGGACCACGACCGTCTCGGCTGCCGACAGCTCGAAGCCGTCGCGGAACACGACGAGCTGCTCGAGCGCAGCGCGCTCCACGTCGTCGATGCGCTCCAGCGTCGCGGTGAGGTCGGCGTCGAGGCCCTCCTCGCCCCACTCGAGCTCGAGGCCCTGCTCGAGCCGCCGACTCAAGACCTCGGGGGCGACGAAGGCGGTGCGGGCAGCAGCGGCCTCCAGGGCCATCGGCATGCGATCGAGGTGCTCGGCGACCGACGTCGCGAGCGCATCCGGGACCTGGGTTCCGGGGCGGTAGTGCGCGACGCGCTTGCGGAAGATCTCGATGGCCTCCTCGATGCGCAGGGCGCCGAGCCGGAACAGGCGCTCGCCCGCGATGCCGAGGGCCTCCCGGCTCGCGACGAGGACCACGCCGCGTGGGTGCTGATCGACGAAGCCCTGCACCAGGTCGCGGAGTCCGCGGTGTTCCTTCGGTGCGTCGAGGAACAGCACGAGGTTCTCTTGCTGAGCCAGTCGCTTCCCGATGTCGGCGAGGACCTCGGACTCCTCGCGGGCGAGGCGCCGGATGCCCAGACCGCGGGCGAGCATGCTGGCGACAGACTCGCTGCGACCGACCGCGGCGCGGTGGACCTCGAACCCTCGCTCGGCCAGCGTGATGGCCGCCCGCAGCGCGACCTGGGACGCCCCGGCACCGGGCGGGCCGGTCACCGTGACGAGGGACTCGCCCTGCAGCGCATCGATCACCTGCTCGAGCTCCCGGTCGCGGCCGAGGAGCGGCCCGGCGGGCTCGGGCAGTGGCTTGGGACCAGGGGTGGACGCCTCGGCGGCGACGAAGCGGAAGCCGCCGTGCTCCCCGTCCATCAGGTGATCGGGCGCCTCCGGATCGCGCTCGATCTTCTTGCGGACCCGGGCGATGATCCCGGGGATGCTGCGGGCCGAGCCCTCCTCGCCCCGCATGGCGCCGTGGAACAGCTCGTCGCTCGTGAGCTCGCGACCGGGGCGCGCGGCCAGGTAGGCCAAGATCGCGGTCTGGTGCTTGGACAACGCCACGAGGCCGTTGTCGTCGTGAAGGACCCTCTGCGCGTGCAGGTCGACCTTGGCCGCGGTGAGCAGGATCTGGTGAGGGGCGTCGGGCCAGGCTTCTCGGGCTGCCGTCAGGCTGATGGGCGGATTGACCGGGTCGACGTCGACGTCGTCCTCGAGCTCGTCCTCGACGCCGAAGGGGCGGTCGAAGTCCAGCGGCAGGGCCTCGGGGCCCGCACCCATGGGCTCGAACGACAGCGTGCTCGGCGGGCGACGCAGCTCCTGCTCCTCCCAGATCTCGTCGTCGACCTGGAGGTCCTCGATGAGCTCCTCCGCACGGACGTGATCGGCTTCGAGCGCCGCGTCGAGCGCCTCGAGCTCCTCGTCGCGCCGGCGGCGCGTGTCCGCGTCGGCGCGCGCAACGTCCTCGGGGAACAGGGTCGGGGCCCGGCCCCCGACGCCCTTGACCACGTGCGACACCGCGTCGGGGTCGAGCTCGTAGGTAGGCCCGTCGTCGTCGGAGAGGGGATCGTGCTCGTCGACGAGCGATGGCTCGGGCACGTCCAGCAAGGAGTCCTCGTCCCACCCGGCGTCGAAGGGACCCTGCGACCACTGGGCCTGCGGATCGGTCAGCTCTCGGCGGAGCTGTTCGTCGGTGGGGGGACGCGGCGGTCGATCGGAGTCGGCGGGTACCTCGTCGAGATCACCGTCGACGGCGGGGAACACCCCGGACGTCGGCTCGTACTGGGAGGCCGGGTTCCGCGGTATCTCCTCGGAGCGGTCGTCCTCGATGGGCAACTCACCCACGGTGTCGTGGTGACCGGAGTCGGAGCGCCACGGGGGCAGCTCGGGGAGCTCCGCCGCCTCGTCGAGTGGCATCTCCCAGGTGGCCTCGGCCGGATCCGGCTCGTCGTCGCCCCACAGCGGGTCCGGCGGCGACATCGGGGCCTCGCGGGCCGAGACGTAGAGGGGATCGAGGCGAGCCGTCGGCTCCTCGTCGGGATCGTCGGCACCGTCGACGAAGTCGCCGAGCAGGAGGTCGGCGTCGAACTCGGGCGCGTTCTCGCCAGCGAGCTCGCTGTTCATCATGCTGCTCACCACGTCGACGAGGGTGCGGCCCGAGCGCGACTCCATGAGCTGGCGGGCGCGTATGCCCATCTCGCCCCCGGACCGAGGGCGCAGCTCCTCGTCGTCGCGCACCAGCTCCATGAGGAAGTGGCGGACCTCGCGGGTGAGCCCGCCGAGCTGCTCGATCTCCCGACGGATCCCGCCTGCGGTGACGATGGTCTCGAGGTTCTGGGACGGAGACCGGCCCTCGAGCAGCGCGTGCCCGGTCGCGAGCTCCGCCGCGATGACGCCCATGGCGTAGATGTCGGAGTACACGCCCTCGGGCCCGGCATCTCGGATGCGCTCGGGAGGCCAGTACGCGACCCCCAGCTCCGGGGGAGCCCCCGACTCGTCCATCCACGCCAGCGACTCGACGTGCGGTAGACCGTAGCCGAGCAGGCTGACCGCGCCGTCGCGATCCACGAGGATTCGCCAGGGATCGAGGCTGCCGTGGCTCGACATTCCCCACGAGCTCGCCTCGCGAGCCGCTCCGTCGAGGACGACCGACGACGCCGCCAGCAACTCCATTGCGACGCGCTCACCGGGGGCCGCCCCTCGGCGAGCGTAGAACTCCATGAGGTCCGCGAGCAGCACCCGATCGCCGATCTCGTAGAGAAAAAGGGCCTGTCGCCGGTCCCAGTGCAACAGCGGCGCGACGTCGGACCGGCCCGGCGTGCGCAGAAAGGGGAGGATGTCGGGGATGCCGTCGACGAGGAAGGGGTGGTGGACGAGGTCGGCGCGATACTTGATCGCGAGTCCCACCTCGCCCCGGGGGCCCTCGACGCGACGAACGTGACCGCCGGGCGCCGGAAAGGTAGGCGCCGTGGGTCTCCAACCTTGGGGCAGCGGGAGTTCCATCGGCGGGAGTGTACTCTGTTCGCCACCCGACGACCGGTGGAGAACCTGTCCGGCGGGTCCCACGAGGGTCGAGACACGTGGACGATGCGTTCGCAGTCGCGTGAACTTGCGGATAAGCTCACTCGCGCCCAACGACCGCCAATTTCCCCCCGACCGCTCGCGTCGAGGCGGCTGATCCGCGTCCCCACGATCGAATGGAGAGCTTTGTGGCCGACAACGCCCGGAGGAAGAAGAGCCGGAGCCGGGGCATGCCGTCGTGGTTGAAGAACCGCGACTGGGTGCTGCTTTTCCTTCTCGCCGCGCTCAACATCGCCAGTGCGTACACGACGGTGCTCGGGGCCCGTCAGATCCTGCCGCCGCCCATGGGCGACATCATCGGGATCTCGGTCCAGACCTTCCTGTTCATGCTGCTCGGCGGATTCGCCATGCGCGAGGCGCCGTTCCGGCGCTGGTTCGCGGTGTTCTGCTTCGCGGCCGCCTCGATCTACACGAGCTTCTTCAGCTACTACGAGCAGCTCGCCAAGGACGCCGACCAACGCCGGCAGCTGTCCGTCGCCCAGACCGCCCACGCCGAGTTCGTGTCGCGAATCTACACGCCGAACCGGATCAAGGTCGAGGGTGAGGTCGAGCGGGCCCGCACCGAGAAGGAGCAGGCCATCGAGGAGGCCAAGCTCGGCACGACCACGGGGATCCGAGGCTTTGGTCCCAAGGCCAAGGCGATGATCGACAAGGCCAACGTCCGGGAGGTCGAGGCCCGCTCGCTGCTCGGCAAGATCGAGGCCATGCGGGAGACCATCGACTCGCTCGACGTGGCCAGCTCGACACCCGAAGAGATCTTCGAGTTCGACACCGAGCTGTGGCAGAACACGCCGCAGGAGTGGAAGAACGGCATCCCGCTTCCGGACCGCACCGACTACATCGACGTCGGCGCACAGGTCGCGCTCCTCACGCCCTACAACCGCATCGTCGAGGCCGACCAGCCCGCCCTCGTGTCGCTGTTCCTCGCCATGCTGGTCGACGGCATCGCGATCTTCCTGGGAACCGCGATCGAAGCACGCCAGCGACCCATGCTCGAGGCGTGGTCCGAGAACATGGCCGGCATGATCTCGCAGTTCAAGAAGGGCCAGGCGATGGTCCAGTCGGCGTTCGACTCGGACGGCTCGCAGGTCCAGACGAACGACGTCAACCTCGACGACGCCATCCAGATCGTGGACGTGCGGGTGTCAGGGCGAGGCTCGGACTTCCTCACCACCTTCTACCAGGCGATCCATCCGGAGACCGGCGCCCTCGACTATTCCGGGCTGCAGCGCCACCCGAATCCGAGCTACCGGATCGCGGCTCGCATGCTGATCGACCAGCTGCGCAGCCCCGAGCTCGGCTGGGTCACCGTCGAGGACGGGTGGTGGACGATCACTCGCGGGCAGTATCCGCAGATCACCGCGTGGCTCGGCGAGCAGATCCGCCGCGAGAGCGAGTACGAGGCGAAGCGCAACCTCGAGTCCGTGGACGGCCTGCCCGCTCCCGGGGAGCCCACCGAGCCCGAGCGCACGCTCCGGCTCGTCATTCCTGCCTGACGAGCTCGCCGCGGTCAGCGGCCGCGGCAGGCCCTGCGGATGGGCGCCACCACCTTGCCCGGAAGCCCATCGACAGTCTCGAGGGCTTCCTCGCAGCGACCGAGGCGGACCAGCGCCTGCGCCCGAAGCTCGCGGATGTCGTCGCGGCGTTCGGCGTGCGCCGGCTCGTCCAACAGGGTGGCCGCCCAGCGCTCGGTCCGAGCCGCGTCACCGAGGTCGTGGAGCGCGGAGAGCAGCCCGAGCTCCGCCTCGGGGCGGAGCCTCCCCTCCGGGAACTCGGCCAGGTACTCGCGGAAGCCAATGGCCGCCCGAGAGGATTCCCCTCCCTCGAGCGCATCGTTGGCAGGCTCGAACACGGCGAGCTCGGCTGCGAGGCGCGAGCGCCCGCCCGACACGACCTCCGCCGCTGCGTCAGTGGCGTCGGGCTCGGCCGGACCGGCCTCCGGAGGAGCCGGGTCGGCCTCCACCCCGCCGGGACTCGGCTGGGGAACGGTCGACACCGCCGACGGGGCCCGCGGAGCCACCGGCTCCGCCGTCAGCGCCTGGGGAGCCGGCTCGGGCGCGTCCGCAGGAGTCAGCTCGGGGTCGATCTCCGCGGCGGAGGGCGGCGTGGGTACGACGACGGGCGACGTCGGCGCCACGGTCGGCGATGCCTCCTCGGTCGCGGCGTCGAGCTCGATCCCCGAGACCTGGGTACCCAGCCAGAAGGCCGTGACGGTAGACAAGCCGAGCAGGCTTCCGAGACCCCACCAGCGCAACCCGCGCCGCGCGCGAATCAGCGGAACGCCGTCGCCGACCTCGGGAACGGTCGACAACACCGAAGCGCGGAGCCGTGCGAGGTCGTACCCCTCGGTGAGCAGCGCCTCGTCGCGCAGGTTGCAGCCGGTCTCCCACTGGAAATCCGGGTCGTCCATCAGCCGTCGCGGTCCGCGGCTCATTGCCCCTCCCCCACCTGGGCGATGCGGGTCCATTGCTTCCGGAATGCCGCGCGCGCAAGTCGCAGGCGACTCCAGACCGTGTTCACGGGAATCTCCAGAACCTCGGCGATCTCGGCGCCTTCGAGCTCCTCGAGCTCGTAGAGCACGAAGACTTCTCGTTGCTTGTCGGACAATTTCTGCACACAGGTGTGGATCAACTGGGCGTGCTCGTGACGGTCGACCAGATCGTCGGGAGCGTCGCCCGGAAGGTCGGTCGGCTGCGCCTGGAACCGATCGAGCAACCCCTGGTAGCGGACGAAGCTGCGACGCCGGTGCCGGACGTGATTGACGGCGGCCCGGTACAGCCAGGTGCGAATCCCCACCCGATCCTCGAGCTCGAAGCGCCGCTGGTGAGCGAGCACGAACACGTCCTGCACGACGTCTTCCGCCGTCTCTCGGCTCCCCGTGAGCCGGTGGACCACCCGGCAGAGGTACTCCGCGTGTGCGTCGAACAGGCTCGCGATATCCGTCGCGCCAGGCGCCTTGGGCGGAAACGACACGACTTTCCCGTCCTCCGGCCGCCGAGAACGCGGGGGTTCTTCGTCATCCATCGATGTTGCCAGGGTATTCACGCGTCATCATGGCCGGGACCCGGCCCGAGCTTCACTTGCCCACGGCACCCCGGAACCCGAGCACCAAGCCGAGACGAAAGCGCGGTTCCGGGGCGGTTGCCTGCCAGCCGGGGGGACCCTCGCTCGTGAAGCTCGACCGAATCGCCACCATACTGAAACGCAAACCCACCCGGAGGCCTCGTGGCAGGCGGACCAGCCCCTCGAGGCCCAGCGTGGCGCGGGGGCGGACCTCGGACGGGTCCGGGTCCGGGAGTCCGGTGGGGGTGGCCCGGCCGAACCCGATCGCCACCCTCGGCTTGATGCCGACTCGGGCGGTGGTGAGTCGGGCCTCGGCGATGGGGCCGAAGCCGATCATCGCGCCAGACAGGCTGACCCTGCCTCGGCCCACGGGCTGGACGGTCCGGGTGAAGGCCCCGGCGTCGACCTCCCAGGACCAGGTGCCCCGAGGACGGGGCGCCCGGCCCCACGTCACCGCGCCGCTCCAGTCGAGGTAGGGCCACGTGGTCGCGGTGGTGATCCCGAGCACCCAGCGCTGCCGGTCGTTGAACGGCCATCGGGGCACTCCCTCGACCCCGCGTTCGAGGGTGCGAGCGAGCGCGGCGGGCAGGAGTGGACAGTCGGGTCGGGTCACCGAGAGCGAGCGCCCGAACACCTCGACGTCTCGACGCACCACCCGCACGAAGAGCGTCCAGGGTTCGTTGCGACGAACGAGGTCGATCAGGATCCGATCGTTGCCGAGCAGCCCGTCCACGTCGTCGAGCTCGACCTGAACTGCGGCTGCCGAGAGACAGCCTTCGCCCCCGTTCACCGAGACGGTGGCGGCACTCGCAGCGGCGACGGCCAGAGGTCCGAACAACCTTGCTTCTCCCGTCGCGCCGTATCGTGGGCGGCACGAGCCCGTCTCCGGTGAGACCATCGATGTTCGTCGCGATTGGGCCGTCGGGATAGGGCGGCTCGGACTCCGGCCCCCTTCCCCGTCGGGACCGGAGCGACCCACGGCGACGGGACCGGGAGCGAGGCGCGGTGAGTCCTGACGCACGCTGGTCGAACATGGAACCCACCAAGGAGGGGCCCGGGGGAACGCGGACCCTCGTGCAGTCGAGAGATGGCGTCGTTCACCTGAGGCTCACCTATCGGGCCGATCTCGCCCAGCACGCGACGTTGATGGACAGCATCCGTCAGGCAGCACCCTTCCTCGAGCATCCTCGGGTCCCCGCGTTGGCGCCGCTCGCGGAGTGGGACCGAGCGAGCGGCACGGTCGTCTATCCGATCGGCGGCGGCCTCCTGCTCGCCGACTTCCTCGACGAGCGCCCCCAGGCCGGCCTTCGCGCCGCCCTCGAGCTCCTGGTCGCCGTGGGGCCTGCGCTGGACCGCGCTCACGACGCGGCCCGGACCCACGGCATCCCCAACCACCGCGCGCTGTCGCCGTGGCGCATCGTGGTGCAGCCCACCCACGAGGTGACCCTCATCGGCTACGGCATTCCGGCCGTCGAGGTCTCCGCGTGGCTCGACGAGGTGACCAACACTCCTCCGGGCCCCGTGTTGCGCTATTTCCCTCCCGAGCGCATCGAGAACCGTCCCGAAGACGTTCGCGCCGACATCTATGCGGTCGGCGTGTGCGCGGCCGAGCTCGCCCTCGGGCGCCCGATGCTCACCGGCGAGCCCTCGCGCATCGTCGACTGCATCGTCGAAGGGCGCATCGCGCAGGACCTGCTCGCGGTGCCCGACGCCGACCTCCCGCCCGACATCAAGCGGCTCTTCGTCCAGATCGTCGCCAAGGAGCCAGAGAACCGCTTTACCAACGGCACCGCGATGGCGAAGCTGGCTGCCTCGCTTCTTCCCGACGTCGAGGGGCCCACGCTCTTCGACGTGGGCTGGGCCGACGACGATGTCACCGAGCTCGGGGCCGGTCGCGAGGAGTCCCCCCCGAACGACGCTCCCTCCGCTGCGGCCCAGGTCCGGGATCCCACCCTGCTCGCCCGGGCGTTCGCCGACGATGCCCCGATCGACACCATCCGGCGCGCCGGTCAGTCGGCGGTCGACGAGCTCCACGAGCAGCTGGACGGGGTGGAGGAGTCTCCCGCGAGAGGACGGGCGGAGCGGGCTCTGGCCGCCGCCCAGCGAGCCCTCCAGATCCTGGAGCTCGACGACGACCGGACCTCGGCTCGGCTGTCCCTCGACCTGCTGCTGAGCTCGGTGCGGCAGGCGTCGCGAGCGCTCGACGGGCTTCAGTCGCGCCGGCCCGAGGCCGTCGACGACGACCGGCTCGACCCGAACACCCTCCGCCAGTGGGCCGACCTCCAGGCACAGTCGGCGGGCGAGGCCGCCCAGCAGGCGGAGACCAGGGTGAGCGAGCTCGAGCGGGAGCAACGCAGCGGCCAGCTCTCCGCCCCGGGCACCCTCACCTGGTTCGAGCGAGCCGTCGAGGCGGCCGAGTCGTCTCACCGGGCGGCCGAGGAAGCGAGAGAGACCGCGACGCGCATGCAGGAGGCGGCGACGGGGCTCCTCGCTGGCATGCGGGAGACCGTCCACGCGGCGGCGAAGGTCGCTCGAGAGCAGTGCGAGACCTGCTTGACCTCCGCCGACGAGGCCCAGGCCCTCGAGCGCCGCACGAAGCGGGAGGCCGACAAGGAGGCGGCGAGGCTCCAGGCCGAGGGGCGGCTCGTCATGGAGGAGGCTCGTCGCGCGGTCCAGAGGGTGGAGGACCCGGGGCCGCAGTCGACCGAGGGGCTCTACGGCGAAGGGTCGGCCGCCGAGGTGCTCGCGGGCTGTCGGCGCGCGCAGTCCGCGGCCGAGTTGACCGCCGCTCGGCTCGAGCGCCTCATCAAGGACGCTCGCCTGCAGCGAGGGGCGGCGGGGACGCGCGGCCTCGTGGACGCAGCCACCGACGCGCTCGAGGAGCTCCGACGGGAGGTCACGACCGTGGTCGCCGCCTGCGATCGGGCCATGCCCGAGCTCGACGAGGCGTCCCGCGCCCAGGCCCGCGTGGGACAGCTCTCCGAGCACGCGGTGGCCCAGGTCGGCTGGGTCGGCATGCGCGCCCGAGCCGTGCGCCAGGAGCTCGACAGCCTCCTCGAGGAGACCGCGGTGCTCGCCGACGACGCGTGGGCGCACCGGACCGACGAGGCAGGGGCGCTCGTGACCGCGGCCGAGGAGCACCTGCCCACGGTCGAGAAGCTGCAGCGCTCGCTTCGGGTCGCCCTCAACGAAGAGAGCGTGCGCCGCAAGCTGCCGGAGCTCGAAGATCTCCTGGTCGACGCGCAGGCTCGCCTCGAGGCCGCGGAGACCCGGGTCGCCGAGCTCCGAGAGGCGGCGGACGAGCGGCTCGCGACCTTTGACCGCGAGCTTCGGCGTCGGCGAGCCATCGAGCGCGCCGCGGCGGAGGCCCGGCAGAACGCGAAGGCCTGTGACGCTCTCATGGTAGGGGCGAACCAGCTCTTCGACCAACGCGCGGCGGAGTTCCAGGAGATCCCGGACCCCGAGGTCCGCCGGCTCATCGACGAGGCGATGGCCAGGGTCGCCGACGCGCAGACCCAGGCGGACGCGGCCGACGCTGCGGCCACCGCGGCCCGCGACGCGACGACGGCCAGCGAAGCCCGCGATCAGGCCCAGATCACGGCGACCTGCCTCGAGATGATCTCCTCGATCCTCCCCGACGCCCTCGAGGGACTCGATCAGGCGGAGCATGCCGCGTCGCTTGCGTCCCAGCGGCTGGAGAGCGCTCGGCGCCTCGCGGACGACGCGACGCAGGCCTTCGCTGACCTGCTGCGCGAGAGCCAGTCGCAGGCGGACCCTCGAATCGAGCAGGCGCGGGCGTGGTTGACCGTCCCCGACGTCGAGAAGGCCGCGAAGCTCGTGCAGACCCTGCTCGCCACGCTGCACGCCGAGCGGGCCGACCTTGGCGTCTCCGTCGATCGGCTCCGCAGCGAGCCTCCGGACCCGTGGGCCTCCACGCAAGCCGTGGACCAGGCGCAGGCGACCCTCGAGCGCATTCCGCTCCACCGCCGGCGCGTGGAGCACGCGCTGAACAGCCTCGCCCACGCTGTCGCCGAGTCCGAGGCAGCGGCGGCGGCGCTCGAACAGGCTCGGGAGGAGCTGCAGCGAACGCGTGCGGCCATTGGCGCCGACCGCGCTCGGGTGGATGGCGCCATCGAGACCCTCGAGCGAGCCCGCGACGAGTACCGGGCCGACGGCGACCCCGTGGTTCTGGCGGCCCGCGAGCTCGCCGAGTCGCGGCGTACCATCGAGCGGACCCACGAGGCGGTGGCCTCCCTCGTCGTCGAGGCACGCAACGTCAGTCAGACCAGGGCCGATGCCCGGTCCTTGACGGAGCGAGCCGCGACGCTCCGCGCGGACTCCGAAGCGGCCGCCGATCGCGCGATGGACGCGGAGGCGGCCGGGGTCCTCGCAGCGCGCGAGGAGGCCGAGCGGCGCGAAGCCGAAGAGCAGCGGCGGCTCGCAGCGGCCCGTGACGACATCCGGAGCAGCGAGGGCCGCATCGCGGAGCGCATCTCGGCCATCGACGAGGCCATCGGCCAGGTCCGCGACCTCGGCTGCGACACGACACTGCCCGCCTTCCGCGAGGCGATTCGGCTCCAGAGCCAGCTTCAGCTTCGCCGGGCCATGGTCGAGGGGCTGATCGTCCAGGCGGAGACGCTCGAGGACCGAATGGCCATCGAGTCGCTCGGCCAACAGGCCCGGGACGCGTACGACGAGACCGACGAGCTCGTGGCCAACGCCCGGGTGGCCCTCGAGACCGCTCAGGACCACGCCCGTCGAGCGGCCGCGGAGGCGGAGGCGCTGCAGCAGGTTCGCGCCGAGCTCCGCACGCTCGTCGAGCAGGCAGATGCGGAGGTCCATCGAGCTCGCGAGGACGCGGAGCGGTTTCTCCAGATCATCCGAGAGGCTCCGCTCACCGAGGTGCGTCCCCTGGCGGACGCCGCGGCGAAGCACGTCCAGGCCGCTTCCACCGCCGCGGCCCGCGTTCGAACCGCCTCACCGCTCGCGATGCAGGCCGAGAACCTGGAGGCCGCACAGACGATTCTTCGCAGGGGCCGTACGGAAGCCCAGCAGGCGCGCGAGGCCGCTGATGCGGTCCACGATCTCGTCGAGCAGGGGCTCGAACGGCTGCGTCAGGAACGTGAGGCCGCTGCACGCGCGGTTGCCGAGGCCCGACATCGTGTGCTCGAAGGACTACAGCAGGCGCAGGCAGCGGTGAAGAAGGCCAGAGCTTGGCTCGAGAGCGGTCGCGAAGAGGCCGAGGCAGCCAGTGCAGCGCTGGACGGAAGCACGCCCTGGACACCGTTCGAAACGGCAGTCGGAATCGTCCTGGAACACGGTCGATTCACCGAGGAGGCGGCCTCGCCACTGGACGATGCGTCGGATGTCGCGGAGATCGAGACCATTGGCGTGAAGGTCGCTTCGGCGAGCCGGCAGACCGTCGAAGCCGCGCAGGAGGCCAAGCTTGCCCTCGAGCGACTCCGGAGCTGGATCGCCGACGAGCGTGCGGCCGCGGAGCTGCGGCGGACCCAGGCCCGACACGTGGCCGAGCAGGCGCTCGGGGCTACCCAGATGGCCGACCAGGCCGAGTCTCACGTACGCGAGCTCGAGCTCTCCGCGAGCCGGCTCGGGCTGCCGATTCCCCGCGAGGTTCGGGCGGCGATCGACGCGCTGCGTGCCGAGGCGGTGAGCGTGCGCTTCGCCGCGGCGCGAGCCGAGCAAGCGGCCGAGCAGGTGAAGAGCGCGGAGGCAGACATCGACGCGGCAACGGGGGCACAGGAGGTGAGCCGCGCAGTGCAGTCCGCCAAGATGGGGCTCGGTCGCGTCAGCGAGCTCGAGGAGCAGGCCCGAACCGCCATCACGAGGGCCCAGGAGGCCAGGAGGGTGGACGAGCAGCAGCGGGAGGCCGAGGCGCGCCGGCGTGCAGAGGCCGCGGCACGCCGTGCGGCGGAGGAGCGCCGTCAACGTGACGCTTCGGATCGGGCGGCCCGGGCGGAGCGGGAGCGTCGCCAGGAGGCCCGACGCGCCCGTCTCGCCCAGCGTGAGCAGCCTCGAGCCGAAGCCGAAGCCGACGTCGGTGCGCTCGCCAAGCCTCTCGCGGGCAGCGAGTCGCGCCGTGGCGGCTCGGGACTCTACGGCGGATCATCGAGCGACGGGAGCCCCGGCGCCGAGCCAGTACGAGCGAGCCGGACCGGTACGAGCCCCGGCGCCGAGCCGGTACGAGCGAGCCGGACCGGCAACATCTGGCCGCCGGCGGACCGCCGACCTCCGGTCTCGCGAGTTCGCAAGCCTTCGGGCCCTAGCGGCGACGACCTGGTTCTCGGTGAGGCCGACGCTGCAGTCGATGGAGATGCACAGCGGTCGACAGCCGAGAAGGTGGACGCGCTCTTGTCTCGCCTTCGGGCTCGCCGACTCGGCGAGTCCTCCTGATACCAGCTCCGCGTTGACTCGGGTGCCTCTCGGCGAGGCCCTTACCAGTCGCCTCGGCGACCGCCGCCACCACCGCCGCCGCCGCCACCGCGGCGGTCCTGCGCTTCGTCGACGCGAATGGTGCGTCCGTCGAGCTCGGCGCCGTCCATCGCGCTTCGCGCATCGGCCGCGTCACTATCGCTGGCGAAGGTCACGAAACCAAATCCCCGCGAGCGCCCCGTCTCGCGGTCGAGCACGACGCGCGCGTCGGTGACTTCACCGTACGCAGAAAAAGCGGCGTGCAGATCGTCGTCCCGCGTGGCCCACGCGAGGCCACCGACGAACAACTTGTTCCCAGGCATGTGTATCCCACCGGTCATGGCAAGATCGTTGGTGCGACCGTTGCGTCCCGCATCCCGGCCCTGCGGGGTGTTCTTGAGCTATCCCTTTTTACGAGCGGTTGTAGCAACGATTGTGGAAATCGAGGTCAGCGGCTCCGCCCGAGCCCGAGCAGCACGGCCCCGCTTGCCATCAGGGCGAGGGGGACCAGGAGCCAGGGAGACACACCGAAACTTGCCGGGAGGGTACCGAGCCCCACCGCCGCGATGCCCACGAGGATGACGTAGGGCAGCTGGGTGCGGACGTGAGTCACGACGTCCACGTTCGAGCCCGCGGAGGAGAGGATCGTGGTGTCGGAGATGGGAGACGCGTGGTCGCCGAGGACGGCCCCGTCCAGCACGGCAGCGGAGGTGGCGAGGAGCACGGGCCCCGCGACCCCACCCTCGAGACCCGCTGCGAGGGGTACGACCATGGGAATCAGCGTGGTCATCGTAAAGAACGACGACCCCGTGGAGAAGGCGGTCAGCGCCGCCAGGCCGAACACCAGGCCGGGCAGGAACCCGGGATGGAGCCAGGACGGGAGCAGCGAGGTCAAGAACGCCCCCGCGGGCGTGCGCTGGACGAGGTCGCCGAGCGTCCACGCGAGGTAGAGCACGACCATGGCGGTGAAGATGGTCTTGACGCCCTCCCAGGCGGCGTCCACCACCCGAGCGGGCCGAAGCGACCGCGTGGCCAGCACGAGCGCCACCGCCAGCCCGAGGGAGCCCACCGCGGCGAGGAACATGCTGCGGAATGCGTTGGCAGCGCCCAGGACCTCGAACAACGCGGGGTCGACCGGCGCTTCGGGATCGGCCCCCAGGGCGCTCGCCCCGCTGGCGTAGATGAGCCCGAAGGTCCCGAAGACGAGGGCTGCGATGGGGACCAGCGCGACAGCCATCGGCGTGTCCGGAGCGTCCTCGGGCTCGGTGAAGGCGGCGGCGGCTTCCGCTTCGGCGACGGCCATGGGCCCGAAGTCGCGCCCCGTGGCCGCGACCATGCCCACGAACCCGAGCGTCGTCCAGCAGTAGAAGCGAAACGGCAGGGCGAGCAGGAACACCTGCAGCCCGGTCTCCACGACGCCGGTGTCCGCCAGCGCGTCGGAGA
This sequence comes from uncultured Enterobacteriaceae bacterium, assembly GCA_964655065.1. Classification (GTDB taxonomy): domain Bacteria; phylum Myxococcota_A; class UBA796; order UBA796; genus DRPG01. The sequence goes on from CAZZLC010000065.1 coordinate 16,397, forward strand.
GCAGGCCGATCTCGAAGCCCACCCAGGTCGACACGAGCGCGAGGGACGCCACGGGAGCTGCGGTCGCGTCGACGAGGTAGGCGAGCTTGGCGCGGCTCACGCCGTGTCGGTCGCACAGAGGCCCCATGGTGTTGCCGACGACGAGGCAGTTGGCGTAGTCGTCGAAGAACACGGCGCCCCCTGCCGCCCACGTCGCGAGCATGGCGCCCCGTCGGCCGCGGGCCCACCGGGTCGCCCACGTCACCAGGGCCCGTGTGGCGCCGGAAGCGCTCAGCACGCCGACCATCGCCGCCACCGCGAGCGAGAATCCCGTGATCTCGAGGCGCCCTGCATCCGAGACCACGCCCACGACCACGTCGGAGAGCACCCGGCTCGCGGCCGCCACGTCACCCCGCGACGCGACGACACTGCCCACGATCACGGCAAGGGACAGGGAGAGCAGCACCCGTCGCGTCAGCAGGGCGAGCCCGATCGCGACCAACGGCGGGAGAAGCGTGAGCCCTCCATCGAATGTCCACCAGCTCACGAGGTCCTCCGGAGAACGGAGAACCTACAACGTGCGACCGGGCGGCGACAGCGGGCGTGTTAGCGATTGGGATAATCCCCGGGGTCTTGCATGTTCGGCATCGACGCGGCGTTGTTGGTTGCGGTGGCAGGTTTTGTCGCGACCATCGTGATCGGAGCCCCCATGACCCGGGCGTTGGCCGAGCCCGACGAGCTGCGGGCGCGGGGACGCCGCCCCCGGAGTCCGCACCGCGAGCGTCAGGTGGTGACGATGGGCTTCACGCCTCTGGACCTCGGAGAGGACCCCATGCGCTGGCCCTCCGAGCGTCCGTGGCCTCCAGGCGTCCAGCAGCCTCCGTGGCCCTCGCAGACCTGGGACGACGAGCACTTCGGCAGCTTCTGGCGAGGCGCGAATCCGCCGCCTGCGGAGCCCGAAGCGAGCCCCCAAGCTCCGACGGCCGAGGTCCCTCCGCCACGGAAGCGGACCTCGCCCAAGCGGGCTCCCGAGCGCCTCCGGGCTCGATCGAAGGACACCCGGGAGCGAGCATCCGCGCCGGCGCCGTCCCCGCGCACGCCGGACCGCCCCGCCCACCTGCCCGCGGTGAAGCCGCCGCCGCTCGAGGAGCTCGAGCAGCTCATCTCGTCCATCGGGCTCGCGGGCACCGTGCAGACGATCATGCAGCGGACCGGCTGGGACTTCCGCAAGGCCGCCCACTACCTCGCCCGCATGCGTCAGGAGCGGTGATCAGGCGAACTCGCCGGCCCGGAGCTTCGCGATGTAGTCGTCGAGCGCGGCCTTGACCTTGCCCGACAGCAGGATGGCGCCCAGCACGTTCGGGAAGGCCATGCCGAGGATCATGAGGTCCGAGAAGTCCAGGACGTTGCCGAGTTCGAGGTTCGCGCCGAGGAAGACGAAGAACAGGAAGACCACGCGGTAGGGAAGCTTCGCGTTGTCGCCGAACAACCACACCGTGCAGCGCTCGCCGTAGTAGCTCCAGCTGATCATCGTCGAGAACGCGAACAAGATCACCGCGATCGACAGCACGGCTGGGAACCAGGACATCACCGAGCCGAAGGCCTGCTGGGTCATGACCACGCCGTCGCCACCTGTGTCGAACTGGTAGGCTCCGGTGATCACCACCACGAGCCCGGTCATGGTGCACACCACCACGGTGTCGATGAATGGCTCGAGCAGGGCGACGATGCCTTCGCGCACGGGGTAGGCGGTGGTCGCCGCCGAGTGTGCGATCGAAGCGGAGCCTACTCCCGCTTCGTTGGAGAACGCGGCTCGACGGAACCCCTGCACCAAGACCCCCACGAACCCGCCCACCACGACCGCCTGGGGGGAGAGTGCCTCGGAGAGGATGGTCGCGAACGCGCTCGGCACGTCGGTGGCGTGAACCACGAGGATGAAGATCCCCGCCGCCAGGTAGACGACGACCATGAAGGGCACGATCGTTCCGGCCGCCGCCCCGATCCGCTGGATGCCGCCGATGATCACGAGACCCACGAAGAACGTGAGCACGAGGCCGTACGCGATGCCGAGGCCGCCCATCGCGCTGTCGGCCACCAGTCCGAGGTCGCGAGCCACGAAGGCGACGGCCTCGAAGGACTGGTTGGCCTGGAACATGTTGCCCCCGCCGAAGCTCCCGCCGATGCACAGGCAGGCGAAGAGCACCGCGAGAACCTTGCCGAGGCGGGGGAATCCGAGCTCGCGTAGCCCCTCGTCGAGGTAGTGCATCGGGCCTCCGGAGACGCTGCCATCGGGTCGGCGCCGTCGGTACATCTGGCCCAGCGTGCACTCCGTGAACTTGCTCGACATGCCCAGGAAGCCGGCGAGCACCATCCACAAGATGGCTCCCGGTCCGCCGGCGCTCACCGCGATGGCGACGCCCGCGATGTTGCCGAGCCCGACCGTCGCTGAAAGGGCGGACGACAGCGCCTGGAAGTGGCTGATCTCGCCTTCGTCCTCGGGGTTGTCGAACGCGCCGGTCGTCACCAGCACCGCGTGCGGGAACATGCGGATGTTCACGAAGGCCATCCGCAGGGTGAAGAACACGGCGCCGATCACCAGCCACGCGACCACCAGGGGAATGTCGACGTTGGCGGGGTTCGGCAGCGAGGGGACCTGGACCGCGGCCCCGAGCGCTTCGACCGCGCCGTGGTCGCTCACTGCCGTCACCTCGACGACCCGCCCCGAGGAGTCCAACACCGACATGCCGGGCGCGTAGGGGATCCCATCGGGGCGCATCGGCACGATGACTCCCATCACCACGCCCCGCTGGCGATCGACGCGCAGGGGAACCGGCGCGACCCCGGTGGCGAAGACCACGGGCTCGTCGGTCGGCTCGGGCGACTCCGGCCAGGGCGCGATGCCGAGCGCGGCGAGGTCGACAGGCTGCTCGGCCACGATGGCGACGGTTCGCGTGACCGCGCCGTCGCCCTGGCCCTGGACCACCGCCTGGAGCGAGCCCCGCACCGGTCCGAACGCCACCTCGCCGCTGTGGACCGGCGGCTCGGTGAGCTCGAGCACAGGGCGGATGGCGAACCCCAACTCGTCGACCTCCTCGACGCGGAAGTTCTCGGCGGCGAGGGCGCCCGCCACGGCGTCGAGCGCCTCGGAGAGCTCGGCTCGTCGACCGTCGTCCGCGTCCTGGGAGTCGGCGAGCGCGGCCTCGAGGACCTTGCGTCGTTCGAGCAGCGCGTCGCGGGCCACGGGGACGGCCGCCTCGGTTCCGACGGCGCTCGCGTCTCGGGGAAGCTCGCTCGCGTCCCAGAACACGATGTCGAAGAACATCACGGCGTCGAGGACGTCGACCACGTAGGTTCCGAACGCCTCGTCCACCGCGTCGAGGGTCGCGTCGATGCTGGACGGCGCCTCCTCGGGTGCCTCCGCGCGCGCCTCGGGTCCCATCCAGAGCCCGACGAACAGCAGGTGCACGATCACCCAGACGAAACGCATGCCCAGTCCTCCAATCGGGGCACGTTACGCGCTGGACCGACCTACTGCAAACGCGGGAGGGCCCGACGGGGGTTCTCAGTCCTCCGTGAAGCCCACGCGTCGCAGGCCGCGCGTGCTGCGCGTCCAGTCTCGTTCGACGCGCACGAACAGCTCGAGGTAGGTCCGACAGTCGAGCAGATCGACGAGCTCCTTGCGAGCGAGGGTGCCGATGCGCTTGAGCATCTCGCCCCCGCGCCCGATCACGATGCCCTTCTGGGACTCCTTCTCCACGACGATGTCGGCGAAGATGCGCACGATACCGGGGTTGCGGGGGGTCCCGTCGCGCTTGCTCTCGTCGAACTGCCGGACGACGACGTGCGTGGAGTAGGGGACCTCCTGCTCGGTCAGGTGGAATATCTTCTCGCGAATGATCTCGCTCACCAGGAAGCGCTCCGTGGCCTGGGTCCAGTCGTCGGGGTCGAAGAGCGGGGGGCCGGGGGGCAACGCCTCGGCCAGCGCGTCGAGCAGGGCGTCGACACCATCTCCCGTGAGGGCGGAGGTGGGCACCGCGGCCCTGACTTCGACGGCCCTGGTCACGGCGTCGATCACCGGCAGGAGGAGGGGATGCGGCACGACGTCGATCTTGTTGGCGACGACGACCAGCGGAAGCCCGCGCTCCCCGAGCCAATCGGCCATCGCCAGGTCGGCCTCCTCGAGGATGACGCTGGTGTCGGACTCCGCGCGGCCGGCGAGCACCGTCATGTCGTGGATCCAGCACACGACGTCGACATCGTCGAGCACGGAGCGGGCTGCCTGCACCATCTTCCGGTTCAGCTCGGTCCACCCCTCGTGGATGCCCGGGGTGTCGACGAGGATGGCCTGCATGCGCTCGTCGGTGTGGACCCCGACGATGCGATTGCGGGTGGTCTGGGGCTTGCTGCTCGTGATCGCGAGCTTGGTTCCCAAGATGCGGTTGAGGAGGGTGGACTTGCCCGCGTTGGGCCGACCGATCAACCCCACGTAGCCGCAGCGGAAGGCGTCCGGCTCCTCGCTCATCCGCGCTCCTGGGCATCGGGGGCCGGCTCGATCGCGAACTCGCCGCGCGACAGCGCCGGGTCGGTGGTCACGGTGACCGAGGTGAGCCGGTGGACGGCCCGCAGCGACCGGATGTGGTCGTTGTGGGGACCCCGGGTGTGGGTCTCGTCGGCAGGATGGCAGCGAATGACGATGGCGTCTCCGGGAGGGGTCTGGCGCAATTCGCGATGTAACCGTTCTAACGTCCGACGGGCCTCGACGAGCTGACGTAGCGACGGGTGACGCGGTCCCCCGACGGCCCGGCCGAGCCCGTCGGGTCCAGGGTTCGCCCCGACCCGGGTCACCGGCACCCCGGCCGAGTCGAACACCTCGAGCATCGCGAGGCACGTCGTGACGGCCTCCCCGAGTGTCAACGGCCGGTACTGCCCGTCCATCTGCGCCTGACGGAGCCGGGACCCCTCGAGCACGAGCACCGGATGAATGCGTACGAAGTCGACGTGGGGAGCCAGCTGCTCGGCGTCGCGCACCGCATCCGCGTGATCGGTGCCCGGCAGCCCCGGCGCGAGCACCACTCCGCGGCGCAAGCCGAATCGAGGCAGGTCCGCCAGCTGCTCGAGCACGAGGCCCGCCCGGTGAGCCCGCCCGGCCTCCCGCAGGGCCCGACCCTCGAGGGTGAGCGCGTCGAGCTCGATGCTCACTACCCCCGACTCCGTGAGCCGCCGGGCCTCGGCGCGGGTGAGCAGGTCGGGGCGAACCCGCGCCGCCTTGGGGTGCCGGCCTGCCGCCTCGAGCCAGGCGGTGTCGGGCGGAGGTCCGCCGAAGAACGCGACGGCCAAGGGCTGATCGGGGCTGCGACGGGACGCGGCGTAGTGCGCGACGAGCTTCGCGATGAGCTCCCGGTCAGGGGGAGGTGGCGCGGGCGCGCACAGCACACACCGCGTGGGGCCCGGGCAGCACCCGAGGGGAACCGGCACCACGACGGGTGGGAGCGCGAGGTCAGTCCACATCGCTCGGCTCGGGGTGGGCGAGGGCCTCTTCCGCGGCGCGTCGGGCTGCCTCGCGCTTGGTGGAGCCCTCACCGTGGCCAAGGACGTGGTCGCCGACCCGGACCTCGACCACGAAGGTCGGGTCGTGCGCGGGACCGCCCCGGTCGGTCACGGCGTAGGTGGGCGCGACACCGCCAGCGGCCTGGGTACGCTCCTGAAGGCGGCTCCGCGGGTCCTTCCACGCCCCCGGCCCTTCGGCGGCGAGACGGTCGAGAGGCACCCGCATCCAGCTCGTCACGGCGTCGCTCGCCACCTCGAAGCCGCCGTCGAGGAACAGCGCGCCCAGCACGGCCTCGACCGCGCCCGCGAGTACCCTGGGGCGGTCCCGACCGCCCGTCCCGTCCTCGCCCACCCCCAGTCGCAGCGCGGGTCCGAGCCCGATTCGGCGGCCGAGCACGGCGAGGGCCCGGGTCGACACGAGGCGCGACCGCAGCCGGGACAGCTCGCCCTCCCGGGCCTCCGGAAATCGCGCGAACAGCAGGCGGGTGGTGCAAAGCTGAAGCACGGCATCGCCGAGGAACTCGAGTCGCTCGTAGTCCTCTCCGCCGTTCTCGTGGACCCAGGAGGCGTGGGTGACCGCGGTGATGAGCAGAGACTCGTCGGCAAAGTCGTGGCCGAGCGCCTCTCGGAGGGCCTCGAGGCCCTCGCTCACGCCGCCTCCGTGCCGGAGAGCTCGTCGCGACGACACGCCCGACCGATCCAGCCTCCGCCCACGACCTCGTCGCCTCGGTAGATCACGGCGGCCTGTCCCGGCGCGACGGCCCGGACGGGATCGTCGAACACGACCTCGAAGCGCCGGTCGCCGAGGTCGTGGACGCGTGCCTGGTGCTGGCGGCCCCGATGCCGGATGCGCACGGTGACGGGTTCGTCTGCGTGGAGGCTCGTGTGCCACACCGCCCCGCCGGCCACGAGCCCCATCGCACCGAGCCGCTCGGGGTCCGTGGTGATCACGACCGCACGCTCGACGGGATCGATGCGGAGCACCCAGGCGGGCTTGCCGAGGGCCACGCCGAGTCCGCGACGCTGGCCGACGGTGTAGCGGTAGTAGGCGTCGTGCTTCCCGACCACGGTGCCGTCCTCGAGGACGATGTCGCCCGACGCGTCGACGTCGGGGTGCTGCTCCGCGACGAAGCGGGCGTGGTTCCCGTCAGGGATGAAGCAGATCTCCTGACTCTCTGGCTTGTCGGCCACCGGGAGCCCCAGATCTGCGGCGCACTCACGCACGCGATCCTTGGTCATCGCGCCAAGCGGAAACCAGGTTCGGGCGCGTGCCTCTCCCGTCATCGAGAACAGGAAGTACGACTGGTCCTTGTCGGCATCGACCGCGGCCCGCAAGACGCCGTCCTCGAGCCGGGCATAGTGGCCGGTGGCCAGACAGTCGGCCCCGAGCGCCCGAGCGCGCGAGAGCAGCACCCGGAACTTGAGGCGTCCGTTGCACTGCACGCACGGGTTCGGCGTCTCGCCCTGCAGGTAGGTGTCGGCGAGATCTCGCATCACCGACGCCTCGAAGGCGTCGCGCAAGTTCATGACGTAAAATGGAACATCGAGGTGGGCCGCCACCTTTCGCGCGTCGAGGGCGTCGTCGTACCCGCAGCAGCGGCCCGGCGTGGAGATGGCGGTCGGCGAAGCGTCGTGAAGGCGCACGTGTACCCCGATCACCTCGTGACCTTCGCGGACCAGGAGCCCCGCAGCCACGGAGGAATCGACTCCGCCCGACATCGCAACCACCACGCGCACGTCCCCTCCCATTCGGACATCGTGCTGGATGCAGATATCGTCGACCCCGGATACGCGCTGCTTCCTGGGGGAGCAATGGGTGTCCCCGTCGTGGCCATTGTTGGCCGGCCCAACGTGGGCAAGTCGACGCTGTTCAATCGATTGGTGGGGTTTCGGAAGGCGGTCGTGCACGACCGGCCCGGGGTGACCCGCGACCGGCTCTACGAGCCTGCCGACCTCATCGATCGTCGCGTGTTGCTCATCGACACGGGAGGCATCGAGCCCGAACCCGACACCGACTTGCTCTCGTCGATGCGCCGGCAGTCGCTCATCGCGGTCGAGGAGGCGAGCGTCATCGTGCTGGTGGTCGACGGTCGCTCGGGCCTCACCCCCGCCGACATCGAGGTCGCGGACCTGCTCCGGCGCAGCGGAAAGTCCATCGTGGTGGCCGTGAACAAGATCGACGGCCATCGCCACGACGAGCTCACGAGCGAGTTCTGGGCGATGGGGCTCGAGCCGCTCCTCGGGATCAGCGCGGCGCACGGTCGAGGCATCTACGAGCTGTGCGAGGCGGTGATCGAGCGCCTCCCCGAGGGCGGCGACGAAGAACCCGGCCCCGAGCTGTCCACCGAGGGAACGCCCATCGAGGAGGCGGATCGCGACGAGGGGCCCGTCCGCATCGCGGTGGTCGGACGTCCCAACATCGGCAAGTCCACGCTCGTGAACGCGCTGCTCGGCGAGGACCGTCACGTCGTCGACAACGTCGCGGGCACGACCATGGACCCCGTGGACTCCGCCGTCGAGATCGGTGGGCGGCCCTACGTGCTCGTCGACACGGCGGGGGTGCGCAAGAAGGCGCGGATCGACGACGCGCTGGAGCGGTTCGTCTCGCTTCGGGCCATTCGCTCCATCGAGCGCTGCCACGTCGTCTTGCTCATGATCGACGGCACGGAGGGCCCCACCGACCAGGACGCTCGCCTCGCCCAGCTCGTCAACGACCGGGGACGTGCCCTCGTCGTGCTGATCAACAAGTGGGACCTCGTCAAGGACCTCGAGGACATCGACTCGCGGTCCACCGTCGACGAGCTCGAGCGTCGCATGCCGCACGTGGTCTGGGCCCCTCACCTCTTCGTCTCGGCCAAGACGGGCAAGGGCCTGCACCGGGTGATCGCGACCGTCGATCGGGTCTACGGGTGCTTCGACCGCCGCATCCCGACGTCGACGCTCAACCGGTTCCTCGAGCAGGCCGTGGCCGCGCACACGCCGCCGCAGCGGTACCACCATCCGGTCCGGCTGTACTACGCAACGCAGACCCGCGTGCGCCCGCCCACCTTCGCGGTGTTCTCGAACACCCCCGAAGGAATCGACCAGACCTACCAGAAGTACCTCTCCAACCGGCTGCGCGAGGCCTTCGACTTCGAAGGAACCCCGCTGCGGCTCCACTTCAAGCGCCGCCGAAAGCTCGGCGAATCGCCTGGAGATTCGGGAGGATGAGCAGCGAGATCCGGATCCTCGCGGACCGGGTGGTCGACCAGATCGCGGCCGGAGAGGTGGTCGAGCGCCCCGCGTCGGTGGTCAAGGAGCTGGTCGAGAACAGCATCGACGCCAAGGCGACCCAGGTCGTGGTCGCCCTGCGCGATGGCGGGCGCGCGATGATCCGGGTCGAGGACGACGGCAGGGGCATGAGCGAGCAGGACGCGCTGCTCGCCATCGAGCGCCACGCCACGAGCAAGATCCGCGAGACGGCTGATCTGCTGTCGCTCCGGTCGCTCGGATTCCGCGGCGAGGCGCTGCCGTCCATCGCTGCCGTGAGCGAGTTCGAGCTCCTCACCCGGCGAGCGGACGACGAGCAGGGCACCCGGCTGCGGGTGGACGGCGGCCGACTCCGTGACGTGCGACCCGCTGCGGCGGCGAAGGGGACGGTGATCAGCGCACGACGGCTCTTCTACAACGTGCCCGTGCGCCAGAAGTTCCTGCGCACCGTGCCGACCGAGCTCGGCCACTGCGTGCACGCGGTCGTGCGGCAGGCGATGGTCCGGCCCCGGGTGGGCTTCGCGGTCCAGCACGCGGGCCGCACCATCCTCGACGCCCCGGCGACCGAGGACTGGGCCGCGCGCGTGGAGGCGCTCGTGGGCCCAGATGGGCGCGGGCTCTTGCCCATCGACGCGTCGTCCGATGGAATGGCGCTGCGAGGGCAGGTCGCCGCGCCGGAGCGGCATCGAGCCCACGCGGCCGACTCGACGTTCCTCTACGTGAACGGCCGCTGGGTGCGCGACCACGTCCTGCGACGCGCCGTGCGCGAGGCCTACCGGGACCGGCTGCCGAGCGGGCGGCACCCGCTCGCGGTGCTCGAGCTGACCCTGGATCCGGCGCTCGCCGACATCAACGTGCATCCGACCAAGGCCGAGGTCCGCTTCGTCGATCCGGCGTCCGTGGTCCGCTTCGTGGCTCACACCGTCTCCACGGCGCTCGAGTCGGCGGGCGCGCCACCGCGGCGGGCCGCGGGCGGTTCAGTGCCGTGGCTACCCTCCTCTGCGCCGTTGTTCGCCGGCTCGCAGGCGGTCGAGCCCGTGGATCCCGCGCGTAGCGAGAAGGAGCACGCCGAACCGACGGATCCGTCGCCGGTCCCGGGCCCTGTCGCCGCGGAAGCGCCCCCCGCACCGTGGGCTCCGGCTGTCCCGCCCCCGCAAGCCGAGTTCCAGCCCCGCTGGATCGACGTGGTCGACGAGCGCTGGGGTCTCGCCGCGGTGGACGGGCGCCTGTTCGTGGTCGATCTCGCGCGGGTCGCCCGCTCGCTGTCCGTGATGGACGCCCGCGCTCCGGGGCGACCGCTGCTCGTGCCGACCGTGGTGAGGCTCGGGGAGGCCGAGCTCGCGGAGGCGGAGGCTCGACTCGAGGAGTGGGCCGAGCTCGGGCTCGTGGCCGACCGCTTCTCGCCCACCGAGCTCGCGGTCCGCAGCGTTCCCGAATCGCTGGGGGACGTAGGGCCCGACCTTCTCGTCACCCTCGCGCTGGCCGCATCCCGTGACGAGGACGCACGGGAAGCGTGGATCGAGGGGTTGCCCGGGAGGCCGGTCGTCGACGGTCCCGCCCTCGTCGCCGAGGCCCACGCGCGGGGGCTCCCCATCGAGGGGCGCCTCGTCGACCTCGACCGCGTGGCGGGAGAAGCCACCTCGTGGTGAGCGGGGTGCTGGTGCTCGCGGGCCCGACCTCTGCAGGCAAGACCGCCGCGGCACTCGCCGTGGCCGAGGCCTTCGAGGCGGTGGTCCTGTCGGCGGACGCCATGCAGGTCTACCGGCGCCTCGACATCGGGACGGGCAAGGCGACGGCCGAGGAACAGGCCCGGGTTCCCCACGAAGGCATCGACCTCGTCGAGCCCGACGAGGCGTTCTCGGCGGGTGACTTCGTCGAGCTCGGTGACCGGGTCGTGGCCGCGCACGACCGGGTGGTGGTGGCCGGCGGTACCAGCCTGTACCTGCGCTCCTTCTTGCGGGGCCTCGTGCGGACGCCCGCCGTGGACCCCGAGCTGAGGAGGGAGCTCGAAGCCAGCGACGATCTTCACGAGGAGCTCGCCCGTGTCGACCCGCCGCTCGCGGCACGGCTGCATCCCGCGGATCGGGTCCGGCTCGTGCGCGGCATCGAGGTGTTCCGTCAGCTGGGGCGTCGGCTCTCGGACCTGCAAGCCGAGCACGCCCGGAGCCCCGACCGCGTCGCTCACCGCGCGCTGTGGCTCGACCGAGAGGACCTCGCGGAGCGCATCGACGCTCGGGTGCTCGCCATGGTGGAGATGGGCTGGGTGGACGAAGTGCGCGACGTGCTCGCAGCCGGCTTCGCCCGCACGCTGAAGCCGCTCCAGTCGCTCGGCTACCGGCACGTGTGCGATCACCTGCTCGATCAGCTTCCCCTCGAGGAGGCGATCCGGCGCACCCAGCGCGACACCCGACACTTCGCGCGCAAGCAGCGCACCTGGATGCGCGGCCTCGGCTACCCACCAGTCACCGAGGACGCGGTCACCCGAGCTCACCGGGAGGCCGAGGCCCTGTGGGGCCCCCCGTGACCACCCGGTGGAGGTCCGAGGAGGCGCCGGCGGGTGGCGACGACGTTCGCGGCAGATGTGATAACGATGGAGCTCTCGCGCCGATTGGTGGCGCAACGGCAGGTGGGAATGGACGTCGTCCTCGACTTCGAACGCCCGGTGGTGGAGCTCCGCCGGCGCATCCAGCAGCTCCGCGAGCTCCAGGAGGAGAACGGCGTCGATCTGTCGGCGAGCATCTCGCAGCTCGAGGTCCAGGCCTCGCGACTGCAGCAGAACATCTTCGGCCAGCTCTCTCCCTGGCAGCGCGCCCTGCTCGCCCGTCACCCGGCCCGTCCCTACACCCTCGACTACGTGGGCGGCCTGTTCGAGGAATGGACCGAGCTCCACGGCGACCGCGCCGGACACGACGACGCGGCCATCGTCGGTGGGCTCGCGCGGTTCGCGACCCTGCCCTCCACCGACGACGCTGACGACGGGCTCGACGGCCAACCGGTGCTGGTGGTCGGCCACATGAAGGGCCGCAACACCAAGGAGAACCTCTACCGCAACTTCGGGATGGCGCGACCCGACGGCTACCGCAAGGCCCTGCGGCTCATGCACCTCGCCGAGCGATTCGGGCTGCCCATCGTGGCGCTGGTCGACACCCCCGGTGCCTACCCGGGCCTCGACGCCGAAGCCCGCGGGCAGTCCGAGGCCATCGCCAGGAACATCCAGGAGATGTCCCAGCTCCGGGTCCCCGTCGTGGCCGTGATCACCGGCGAGGGTGGCTCCGGCGGCGCGCTCGCCCTCGCGACGGCCGACCGCGTCCTCATGCTCGAGAACAGCGTCTACTCCGTGATCAGCCCCGAAGGCTGCGCCGCGATCCTGTGGCGGGACCGCGCCGAGGGCCCGCGGGCCGCACAGGCCCTCCGCATCACCGCGGCGGATTGCCTGGACCTCGGCGTCGTGGACGAGGTGATCCCCGAGAAGCTCGGCGGCGCTCATCGCTACCGGGCCGACACCATCCTGGCCGTCGGCCGCGCGGTGCGTCGTCACCTCGCCGAGCTGCGGAAGCTCGACGAGCCGTCTCTCCTTCAGGCCCGCTACGAGCGCTTCCGGCGAATGGGTGCGATGAACGAGGAGCAGTGATGGCCCGTCTGCGCGTCGACCCGGGGCGGGCGTTGCGCGGGGCCCTCGAGGTCCCTGGCGACAAGAGTCAGAGCCACCGGGTGCTGATGCTGGGCTCGCTCGCCGAGGGACCCTGTCGGGCGCGACGGGGACTCTCGTCGAGCGACATCCGGTCGCTCTGGCGTGTGATGTGCGCGGTCGGCGCTGCCATCCACGAGGACGACGACGGCTGGATCATCGAGCCTCCAGTGGCCCTTCGCGAGCCCGAGGACGTGCTGGACGTCGGGAACTCGGGCACCAGCCTGCGGCTCCTCACCGGCCTGTTCGCGGCCCAGGAGGGACGCCAGTTCGTGCTCACGGGTGACGGGAGCCTGCGCCGGCGACCCATGGCCCGGGTGATCGAGCCGCTCCGACGCATGGGGGCGCGAGTCGACGCGCGGGAGGGCGGCCGCCTCGCTCCGGTCGTGGTCCAGGGGCGGTCGCTCGCCCGAACCCACCACGAGCTGCCCATCGCGAGCGCCCAGGTGAAGTCGTCGATGCTCCTCGCCGGCCTCCGCAGTGGGGTGTCGCTGGTCCAGCCGCGAGCGAGTCGAGACCACACCGAGCGGATGCTCGCCGCGATGGGCGCTCGCGTCACGACCGAGGGAGCCCACGTCTCGCTCGAGCCGGTGGAGAGGCTGTCGGCGTTCGACTGGACGGTGGCGGGCGATGCGTCCTCCGCGGCGTTCTGGGTCGTGGCCGCGAGCCTCACCCCGGGTTCGGAGGTCGTGTTGCGCGGCGTGGGACTGAATCCGCACCGCACGGGGGCGCTGGACGTGCTGCGGGCCATGGGCGCCGACGTCGAGATCGCGCGTACGGCCGAGGAACCCGAGCCCATCGGTGACATCGTCGTTCGCCACGCGCCGCTTCGCGGGACCACCATCGCCGGCGAGCTCACGCTCCGTGCGCTCGACGAGGTCCCGATCCTCGCCGTCGCGGCTGCCTTCGCCAGTGGCGTGACCACGATTGCGGACGCCTCCGAGGCGCGGGTGAAGGAATCGGACCGCATCGCGAGGACGGCCGAGGGGCTGCGCGCAATGGGGGTGGAGGTGGAGGACCGCCCCGACGGCCTCGTGATCGAAGGGCGACCCGAGCCCACCGGCCACGAGACGGCGGCCATCGTCGATGCCCGCGGAGACCACCGCATCGCCATGGCCTTCGCGGTGGCGGGCCACCTGCGAGGCGGCGTCTCCATCGAGGGCGCCGAAGAGGTGGCCTCGAGCTACCCGACCTTCTTCGACGACCTGGCCCGTCTGCGAGGCGAGGGGTGACCCGCCGGCTCACCATCGCGATCGACGGTCCGAGCTCGGCCGGAAAGGGCACCGTGGCCCGCGGCGTCGCTCGAAAGCTCGGCTACCGCTACGTCGACACCGGCGCGATGTACCGCGCGGTGGCCTGGGCCGCCGAGCGACGCCGGATTCCGTGGACGGACGCCGAAGGCGTCGGGGCGGTGGCCCGTGGCATCGCCGTGGACTTTCGCTGGGATGGTGAGGTTCAGAGAGTGTTCTGCGACGGCGTCGACGTCACGGCGGCCATCCGCACCGCGGAGATGGGGGCGGGAGCCAGCGCGGTGAGCATGCACCCTCCCGTGCGCAGCGCTCTGCTGGGCGCCCAGCAGGCCCTCGCCGCGGGCGGCGGCGTGGTGATGGACGGCCGCGACATCGGCACCGTCGTGCTTCCCGATGCCGACCTCAAGGTGTTCCTGGACGCGACGCTCGAAGAACGCGCCCGCCGTCGACACGCCGAGCTCACGGCAAATGGCGAGTCCGTGACGCTCGAGTTCGTGGCCGATGCTCTCGCGAGCCGCGACGAGCAGGACCGGAGTCGTCCGACCGCCCCGCTGAAGGTTGCCGAAGATGCGATTCGCCTCGACACCACTCGACTCTCCATCGCACAGGCCATTGCGGAGGTGATTCGACTCGCCGAATCCCGTCGGTGAGGTCGTACGGGCGTTGACAGGGCCTGGGAGGCCCGATATGTCTCGCATCCACTGTGCCCACCGCGCAGTGGCCAGTCGTCGTGTGTCCCCCCCGGACACCGACTCCCACACTTTCACTCTCACCCACACGGGCTCCCATCCAAAGGGGTTGTTCCGATGTGTACGGCAACAGGTTTCCCTTCATGACCGATCCCAACATTGTGGACCTTCCACTCAACCAAATCAGCGACGATCAGTTCAAGTCCTTCTTCGACGACTTCATGGGTGAGAAGGGCGTACGCGAAAAGTCAGTGGTTAAGGGCCGCGTCATCGGGATCTCGGACGACTGGGTCACCGTCGACATCAGCTACAAGGCCGAGGGGCTCATTCCCGTCGGCGAGTTCAAGACCGCCGAGGGCGAGCTGACCATCGCCGTCGGCGACGAGGTCGAGGTCTACCTCGACACGATGGAGGAGGAGGACGGCGCCCTCATTCTCTCCAAGGAGAAGGCCGACCTCATGCGGGCCTGGGACGAGATCTCGAAGGCCGTCGAGGCCGACGAGGTCGTCAAGGGCTCCGTCATCGCCCGCGTCAAGGGTGGCCTTCAGGTCGACATCGGGGTCAAGGCGTTCCTCCCCGGTAGCCAGGTCGACCTCCGACCCGTCAAGAACCTCGACAAGCTGATTGGCGAAGAGTTCGACTTCAAGATCATCAAGTTCAACAAGAAGCGCGGGAACATCGTGCTGTCCCGGCGGGTGCTCCTCGAGCAGGAGCGTGCCGAGAAGCGCGAGGAGACGATCGAGCGCCTCCAGATCGGCGCGATCATGACCGGCGTGGTGAAGAACATCACCGACTACGGCGCGTTCGTGGACCTCGGCGGAATCGACGGCCTGCTGCACATCACCGACATGACCTACGGCCGTCTCACGCATCCGAGCGAGATGTTCGAGGTCGGGCAGTCGGTGGAGGTCAAGGTCCTCAAGTTCGATCCCGATTCGAAGCGTGTGTCTCTCGGCTACAAGCAGATTCGGCCCGACCCGTGGGAGGAGGCCGAGTACAAGTACCCGGTCGGCGCGATCGTCCGCGGCAAGGTCGTGTCGATCCCCGACTACGGTGCGTTCATCGAGCTCGAGGACGGCATCGAGGGCCTCGTGCACATCTCCGAGATGACCTGGAACAAGCGGATCAAGCATCCGTCGAAGCTGGTCGCGGTCGGCGACATCATCGAGGCCAAGGTCCTCGGGATGGACGTCGAGGAGAAGCGGATCAGCCTCGGCATGAAGCAGCTCGAGACCAACCCCTGGGACGTCGTCGAGCAGCAGTACCCGGTCGGCTCCATCGTCCGCGGCAAGGTCCGCAACATCACCGACTTCGGCATCTTCGTGGGCATCGACGAGGGCATCGACGGGCTCGTTCACATCAGCGACCTGTCGTGGGGCCAGCGCATCAAGCACCCCTCGGAGCGCTACCAGAAGGGTGACGAGGTCGAGGCGCGCGTGCTCGCCATCGACAAGGAGGGGGAGCGCTTCTCGTTGGGCATCAAGCAGCTCTCCGAGGACCCCTGGTACACGGTCCACAGCCGGTTCTTCCTCGGTCAGGTCGTCGAGGGGCCGGTGGTCCACCGGGCGGACTTCGGCATCTTCGTCGAGATCGAGGATGGCGTCGAGGGCCTCGTGCACCTCTCCGAGCTCGCCTACGATGCCGACGACTGGCAGGACCAGTACCCGGACAACAAGCCCATCCGGGCCGAGATCATCCACGTCGACAGCCACGATCGCAAGATCTCGCTCTCCGAGCGCGGCGCGCTCGAGCGCGAGGCGGGCGACGTCGAGGGCTATGTCCAGCGTCAGGGCGACGCGTCGGCACGCCTCGGGGACGTGATGGGCGACCTCTCGCGCAAGCTGCAGTCCAAGACCGACGATGGCGAGGACGGTGACTACGCGGCGGGGCCCGTCGGCGAGGACGGTGACTACGCGGCAGGGCCCGTCGGCGACGACGGTGACTACGCGG
>CAZZLC010000066.1:0-32052 GCA_964655065.1 uncultured Enterobacteriaceae bacterium
CCACGTGGCCGATGGTCCCGATGTTGACGTGGGGCTTGGTGCGCTCGAACTTCTCCTTGGCCATCTGGCGTCTCCAGCTGACCTCCGTCGGAGGTCTACAGGGTTCGGAAAGTGGGGAAAGAGCCCATGACCGGATTTGAACCGGTGACCTCGTCCTTACCAAGGACGTGCTCTACCTCTGAGCTACATGGGCGTTGGCACCAGAGAGCGGGAGACGAGATTCGAACTCGCGACCCTCAGCTTGGAAGGCTGATGCTCTACCAACTGAGCTACTCCCGCAGAAGGTGTGGTGCCTCATAGAGAAAAGGATGGGGGGAGCTGGATTTGAACCAACGTAGGCAACGCCGGCGGGTTTACAGCCCGCTCCCTTTGACCGCTCGGGCATCCCCCCAAAAAGGTTGGACTATGGCTCGTCGACCGCGATGAGCTGGCGAAGGGACTTGAACCCGCAACCTGCTGATTACAAATCAGCTGCTCTACCAATTGAGCTACGCCAGCATCGGCCACCACAGCGGGTAACCGCCTGGAGCCTTAAGTTAGAACCCTGCGGACGTCAAGCCTCCGCGGGCGTTCGGGACGGCTGGCTCGCAAAGCCGCGCTGGACGTAGCTCATTCCGGCGGGAGTGCCTGTTCCCCCGGGATCGCCACGCCCTCGTCCTCGAGCCGCAGATCGGCCTCGAGCCTCGCCACCACCACCCGGTCGACGGCCGCCCCGCGGATGCTCTCGATGAGGTGGGGGACCATCACGCCGTTCACGGCTCGATAGTCGTCGAAGGCGTGCACCACCTCGCCGTCGTTGAAGACCGCGCGCCGCACCAGGCTCTCGCCGTCGATCTCGAGCACGATGGCATCGGTCTCCTCGTCGCCCCCGTGGCGAAGCACGGTCACCATCTCGCCGTCCCGCTCGCGCCCGCCGTCGATGGCCATCTGCGAGAACTCGCGACGGGTACCGAGCGCCTGGCCGAGCCCGAGGACCAGAGGCACGACCGCAGGCGGTGCGAAGTCCGCCGCGACGGTCCACGCTCGCCCGGCCGGCTTGGCCTGCCAAGGCTCGCCGTCGACCGACAGCCACGCTTCGTCACCGCGCAGGAACATCCGGGAGGCCTTCACGTCGCCCTCGACTCCGTCGATCTCGACGAACACCGCACCATCCCGCGTGGCCCAGCGGTGGTCCACCACCGTGCCGTCCGCGAGGGTGCGCTGGTACTCGAACAGCGACGGCCCCTCCATCCAGCGCGTGAGGGTGTCGCGGTCGACGCCGTGCGCTTCGGCGACCCGCTCGAGGACCGGCCACGCCTCGCCGCGCGGCACGGCGAGCACACTGTCCTCGACTGCCTCGTCGGGGGGCTGGTCCTCGGGGTCCGGCTGCAGAGGGAGTGAGCTGTCGGCCACCGCCGCGACCTCGGGCGCCTCCTCGATCGACAGATCGACCGGTGGAGGCGGGGGCTGCGGCGCGATGCGGGACACGAGCCGAGCGACCCGCCCGTCCGCGACGAGCACGTCGAAGCTCGTGTCGAGCTCCCGAGCCAGGGTCGTGGCGGCAGCCTCGGCCTGATCGAGGTTCTCGAACCCCGTCGCGCGCAAGAGGAACCGCCACCCTTCGCCATCGACGAACCGCCGCACGATGGATACCGCGCTCACGAGCGGGTCGGCGACGCGCTGCTGGCGTACGACCTCCGTGCGCGTCACCACGTAGGGCCCCTCGACGAAGTAGTCGGACGCCATCGCTACCGACGCCCACACCACCATCCACATGTCTCGCCCTCCGGGACGACCGTTGTGCAGGCCCTCCATCGGACGGCCCTCGCCAGCACTATAGTTCGATACCCCTCGCCCCCTGGCGGTCCGCGAGAGCCCATCCACGTGTCCATGAACGAGTCCGAGCTCGCCGCAGTCGTGGACGACCTCCAGTCGGTCGTCGGCGCGGCGTTCCAGAACATCTGGCAGCCCGCACGTGACCGGGTGGTGCTCGGGCTGTCGGACGGAACCAACCTGCTCTTGGTGCCCCGTGGTCCGCTCGCGCGCCTGCACCCCGTGCGGCGTCGGCCCAAGAATCCACCGCGTCCCTTCAGCTTCCAGGGGGCCGGGCGCTCGCGGCTGCGGGGCCCGTTGCGGGCCATCGAGAAGACGCCCGGGGAGCGGGCGGTGACCTTTCGCTTCGTGGGTACCGAGCTCCACCTTCGGCTCACGGGGCGCAGTGGCGGGCTGTGGCTGCTTCAGGACGGCGCCGTGGTCGCCGCCTACGATGGCCCGGCTCCCGAGATGCTCCCCGACCTTCCGCCGCGGCCCCAGCTGGTTCAGGAGATCCGGTTCGAGCCCATCGAGGGCTCGTTCGCCCGAGGGGCCGACCGCTACTTCTCCACGATCGAGCGCGACCAGCGGACCAAGGAGCGACGCGCGCTCGTGGAGAAGCGCCTTCGAAGGGCCATTGGGCGCGCCAATCGCCTCGTCGCGAACCTGGAGCGCGACCTCGACCGAGCCGAAGCCGCCCCGACCCTCCGGGCTCACGCGGATCTGCTCGCCGCCAACCTCCACGTCGTGCCGAAGGGAGCCGACCACGTCGTGCTCGAGGGCTACGACGGTGAGGGCCCCGTGTGCGTGGAGCTCGACCCCGGCAAGCCCGCCACCGCGACGCTGGAGCTCCTCTATCGGCGGGCGCGGCGCCTCGACCGGGTCGCGGATCGGGTCCTCGAGCGGCTCGAGGAGGTCGAGCAACAGCTCGCCGACCACCAACGGGCGCTCTCGACCCTGGACCGGGCGACCCTCGAAGAGCTCGAGGCCCTCGAGCGCACGCTTCCCGCGCTACCGAAGGGCGGACGCGCCCCCACCGTCCGGGAGCTCCCGTGGCACACCTGGGTGGGTCCCGAAGGCGAGCGGGTGCTCGTGGGGCGGAACGCCACGGGAAACCGACGTCTCACGTTCCAGGTCGCGAAGGGCTCGGACTGGTGGATGCACCTTCGCGAGCGGCCAGGGGCGCACCTCGTGCTTCCCATGAAGCGCGACCAGACCCCGACCCTCACCCACCTGCTCGCCGCGGCCCAGATCGCGCTCGTGCACGGCAAGATCCCCGAGGGAGAGTCCGTCGACGTCCAGTACGCCCGAGTTCGGGACGTGAGGCCCATTCCCGGTGAGCTCGCCAGGGTACGGATCGCCGACGAGCGCGTCCTTCGCGTTACCCGAGACCCCTCCGAGCTCGTGGGGTGGACGCGCGAGGACGCCGCCACCTCTTCCCGGGGTGGATAAGCGCCTGCAGTGAGGGCCCCATGCGCGACCCGTACCAGGTCCTGGGTGTCGACCGGAAAGCTGACGCCGACACCATCCGCAAGGCCTACCGCCGACTCGCACGGCAGTGGCACCCCGACGTCAACGACTCTCCCGAGGCCGCGGAGCGGTTCAAGGAGATCAACGCCGCCAACGACGTCCTCTCCGACGACACGAAGCGGCGGCTGTGGGACGAGTTCGGGGAGGTGAGCACACGCCCGGGCTTCGATCCGAGCCGCGCCCGGCAGTGGTCGAGGGCCCGCGGTGGCTTCGACGGCGGCCCCATCGACCTCGACGATCTGCTGGGCTCCATCTTCGGCGGGGGAGGCGGCGGTGCGGCCGCCGGCTTCGACCGGGGACCCCGCCGGGGCCCGGATCAACGGATCGACATCCAGATCGACTTCATGCTGACCGTCACGGGGGGAGAGCGGCCCGTGCTCGTGCGTCGGCCCGATGGTGAGGTGCAGACCCTCACCGTCCCGATCCCAGCCGGCGCGAACGACGGCGGCAAGGTCCGCCTGCGCGGCCAGGGGCTCCCTCCGCGAGGGGGCGGACCCAGCGGTGACCTCATCGTTCGCCTGACGGTGTCGCCTCACAGTCACCTCGTGAGGAAGGGCGACGATCTCGAGCTCGAAGTCCCCATCACCGTGCTCGAGGCGATCCGTGGAGGGGCGATCACCGTGCCCACCCCGACCGGAGACATTCGGCTCACGGTGCCCGCCGGGGCCACGAACGGGATGCGCCTGCGCGTGAAGGGTCGAGGCGTCCAGCGGAAGGGGCGGCCAGGCGATCTCTACGTCGTCCTCCGCCCGACGGTCCCCGAGTCCGAGGACCCCGAGGTCCTGGCCGCAGCCGAGCGCATCGAGCGCGCCTACCCCACCGACCCGCGGTCCACGATTCGGATGTAGGTCAGCGCTGCACCACGAGGCGCATGATCGTCTTGCCCACCCCGATGGTGTCGCCGGTGGACAGCTTGCTCACCTGGATGCGACGGCCGTTGTGGTAGGTGCCGTTGGTGCTGCCGAGGTCGCGCAGGAAGATCATGTCCCGGCCGAACACCTCGATCACGGCGTGGTGACGGCTCACCTCGACGTCGGCCAGCGGGACCTCCCCCTGGCGACGACCGATCTGGATGTTCCCGCGATGAAACGCGAACTGGCGGCCCGCGTCCTGACCGGCGACGACCTCGACCGCCGCCTGGAGCCCGGGCGGAAGCCTCAAATCCTGGCTGATCACGTCGGCGGGACGGCGCGGACCGTTGGGCTTGTGGATCTCGACGAGCTCTTCGTCGAGGAGCCAGGCGATCTCGAGCTGGGCAGGCGCCGTCCGGGGCGCCTCGGGCCGCTCGTAGGGGTCCTCGCCCACGAACAGCACCATGCGCGACGAGCCGATGGTGATCTCAGCCCCCGCCCGCAGCCGCGTCTCGCGCACCATCTTGCCGTCGACCATGGTTCCGTTGGTCGACCCGAGGTCCTGCAGGACGAAGCCGTCCTCCTGGGGAACGATGCGGCAGTGGGCGCCGCTCACCAAGGGGTCGTCGAGGATGAGGTCGCCCCGCTTCCGACCCACGAGCAGCGGTCGCCCCTCGCGCAGCGGCACGTTGAGGCCGCGGCGAACCCCGCTCACGACCTGCAGAAAGGCCTGATCCACTACCACCCCGAGGCGGAGCGCTGCTGCCTCGCGCGGTGCCCCTTCCAGAACTCGTGGTAGCGACCGGTGAGCGGTCGACCGAGCGCGTCCTCGAGGTCGAGACCGATGTGGCTGATCGCTTCGAGGTCGAGCCCGGTCCGAGGGCCGAAGCCCTCGGGAGCCTCCTGCTTGCCCCCGAGCCGCTCGAAGAAGTGCACCAGATCCTGGGTGGTGGCATTGCCCGCCGCCCCCGGCGCATATGGGCAACCGCCCACGCCAGAGACGGAGGCATCGAACTGGCGCGCCCCGAAGCGGTACGCGGCCGCGACGTTGGCCAGCGCGGTTCCGCGGGTGTCGTGGAAGTGCAGCGCGATGCGCTCGAGGGGAATCCCCGCCTCGACGAAGCGCTGGAGCAGCGTCTCCACCTGCTCGGGATGTCCCATGCCGGTGGTGTCGCCGAGCGCGATGGTGTCGGCCCCTTCCTCGAGCAGGTCCTGCGCGATGGCGAGCACCCGGTCGATGGCGATGGTCCCCTCGAACGGACACCCGAACGCGGTCGAGACGTAGGACCGCACCGCGAGCCCCTCGGCCTTCGCCTGGGGGATCACCTTGTGCAGGCCCGCCAGCGACTCCTTGACCGTGCGGTTCACGTTCTTGCGGTTGTGGGTCTCGGACGCGGACAGGAACGTCGCGATGTGCTGGATGCCCGACTCGAGCGCGCGATCGAGACCCACCACGTTGGGCACGAGCGCCCAGTAGCGGACCCCCTCCGCGGCCGGGAGCTGGCGGACGACATCGGCCGCGTCGGCGAGCTGGGGGACCCAGCGAGGACGCACGAACGACGTGACCTCGATGTCCCGAAAGCCCGCCTCGACGAGGGCGGCGGCGATGGCGACCTTCTTCTCGGTCGGGAGCACGATCTCCTCGTTCTGCAGACCGTCGCGGAGACAGACCTCGTACAAGTGCACGTCACTCATGCCGACAGGACCCCCGGGTTGGCTCGATCGTAACACACGCGGGCAGCTCCGAGCGGCATCGCTGGCTTGCAAGCGGACAACCGCGCTCCCGCCTCACCGCGACCGCACGAAGGTCGCGACCAGACCGAGCGGGCACGCCAGCCCCTCACCGGCCGAGCCGAGGTCCCCGCTGACCTCGAGCTCTGGCTCCACGAGGTCCAAGGTGACCGGGGACGCCCCGGCTCCGGTTCCGAGGAGGCAGGGCGTGGCTCCGTCGAAGCTGCATCCGTCGGGCGAGCAGCTCGCGATCCCTCCCGACTCGAGGTCTCCGATGGTGGGGTCCGTCTCGTCGAGGGCTACCGACCAGCGCTCGGTGGACGCGCATCCGCCGCCCACCAGCTCCACCTGCACGGAGCAGCCGGTCGGGGAGTCGGCGACCGTCAGGCTCGCGTCGTCGTAGCGCTCGAAGAACGCCTCGAACGACCCCGTCGCGCCACACTGGACGTCCACGAGGGACCAGGTCCCGACGTAGGGGCAGGTGTCTTCGACCGGATCGGGTCGACCGAGGCTGCTGTTCGCACAGGCCGAGACCAAGAGGAGAACGAGCACGGAGCCTCCGCGCTGCGACAAAGCGCGACGATCCGCAATCTCGCGCGGCCCTCGGGCATCGTCAAGCACTCGGCCGCACGGGCTCCGCCCGGGCGCCGCTCCGAACCGGTACCCTGGTGAGCCCGCGACGGAGGTGCACGTGGTGTTCTTGACGCTCTGGGTCCCGCTGGCCCCTGCCCAGGATCTCGAGGTCGACCCGACGCAGGAGATCGTCGTCTGGGGGGACCGCTTCGCGCGGTGGAACGACACGCGCTGGTTCATCGAGACCGACATCGTCCAGGCCTGGCCGACGCTGCTCACCCGCGACGAGAACCACGAGTTTCAGACGCAGGAGGTCCGAATCAAGGCGATCTTCGCCTGCGAGAAGGAGCACGTGCTCTCCCGGCGCCGGCAGGAGGTCGCGTGCACCATCGAGGACATCGGGATCCTCGCCAACGTCGCCGACCGACGCCCCTCCGAGAGCCGAATCCGCAGCGCACAGCTCGTCCTCGACGAGGTCGATGCGAAGCTCACCGGCGCCGCGGCCCAGCTCCGGGTCTCCGACGACGGCCAGGTCAAGGGCATCGACCTGGAGGGGATTCCCACCCGGAACCGACGTCAGAACCGGATGCAGCAGACCCTGACGCAGCTCGTTTCTCGCCTGATCGTCGGCTACGACCTCGAGATGCAGGAGGGCAACCAGCTGCACGAGGGCGTGTGGACCGAGTACAACAGCGCCCTGCTCTACATCGAGACCCAGTCGGTGGGGTCGAACTACGTCAAGCACTACCTCAACAAGGTCCGGAACCACATCATGGTCCAGTCGATCGGCAAGGGCGTCTCCACGGTGGCTCCGGGGGGCACGGAGCTCCGGTTCGACGTCCACCTCGACGGGGTCAGTCTCTTCGACCCGGACGAGGGGTTTCTGGTCGAGCGGGTGTGGGCGATCGCGGGAAAGTCGACCCCGACGGGGTCCTTCAACACGCTGGAGTACGCTCACCACGGTCAGGTGCGGATGCTCGGTACGCGTGACCGCCCTGACTGCGGCCAGACCCGCGTGGTGAACGGACGCAAGCAGAAGCTCGCGGGACTGGACCCCTGGCCCGAGGTCACGGACAGTCCACGGGCCCCTCGACGATAGCCTCGATCTCGGCGTCGTCCTGGAGGTAGCCGAGCTCCCGGAGCATGGCCCGCTCGTCGTCGGTGGTCACGAGCTCCGAGCCCACGGTGGCTCGTCCGCGGAAGGACAATCCACAGCCCCGACCGGGCGTGGCTCCCCCCAGCGGCCGCCAGGGTCCCTCGGTCGCCCCGTCCCGAGCGAACCGGACGGTCGCGTCGCCGGGTAGTACCACGAAGCGCTCGCCCGCTTCGACCTCCACCGCGTCGTTGTGGCGAGAGCCCGCGCGCCAGAGCGTCCCCTCCTCGACCTGGACCTCGCCGGCCGACACGGCCGTCCAGGGCTCACCGAGGTAGCCGAGCAGCTCGCCGAACAGCCGCTGGCCCACCTCGGGCTGCAGGCGGTAGACGTTGGCCCGGCAGCCCGGGTCGCTCGAGCGGTCGCAGAGAAACCTCACCCGACCAGGCACGTCGACGTAAAGGTCCCAGGGCGGTTCGTGCCAGCGCATCACGTGGGACTGGAACCGGCTCGTGGACGCGTAGCGGGCTGCGACGGGCTCGCCGCGAGCCCCCCGACCACGCGCGAGACCCGCCCGACTGCGCCCGTCGCGGGCGGCGAACCGAACCCCGGCGAGACCGGCGAGGGTGGGCGCGACGTCCTCGAGGCCGACGCGCGTGTCGACCACCACGCCCGCCTCGACCCCGGGACCGTGCAGGATCCACGGGACGTGAAGCTGCTCGGGGTAGAGCGTGTGCCCGTGGCCCCAGCTCCCGCGCTCGCCGAACTCCTCGCCGTGGTCGGCGGTCACCGCCACCAACACCTCGCGTCCAGCCTGGTCGAACGCGTCGATCAGGCGCTCGAAGTGGTGGTCGACGAAGCGGATCTCCTCGTCGTACTGCGCCACCTGGTGCTCGAGCTGCTCCGCGTCGATCATGCGGCGCTGATAGGTATGATAGGACCTGTACTTTTCGTCACCCCAGGCCGGCGGGCGATCGAAGGCCTCGTTGAACGGCGGCGGAGGGTCATAGCCGTAGTGGACGTCGTAGACGTGCAGGAACAGGAACACCGGCCGACCGGGGTCCTGCGCCTGGACGAAGTGCCGCGCGTGGGCAAAGACGTGGTCGGCGTCGACGAGCGAGAGATGGTTCTCCTGCCGATCGCGGATGCCGAAGTCCTGAAAGTGGTCGAAGCCACGGTCGAATCCGTACCGACTCGACACGAACAGCGTCGCGACCACGGCGGCCGAACGGTAGCCGGCTCGCTGGAACGCGCTCGAGACAAAGCCCACGTCGGGGGGAACCCGCAGGTGGTCCTCGATCGCGCCGTGGTTGTGCGGCAGGAGGCCCGAGAGCATCGTGGCGTGCGAAGGCAGGGTCCACGGCGCGGGGGCCCACGCCTCGGCAAACCGCGCGCCCCCGGCGGCCAGCCGATCGAAGAACGGCGAGGTGTCGCGCCCGTAGCCGTAGCTGCCGAGGTGGTCGGCCCGCAGGGTGTCGATCGACAGCAGGACGACGTCGGGCTTTCGAGGATGACCTGCCGGCAAGGGAGCAGCGAGATCCGCACCCTCGGGGCTCAGATCCACCCGACGGGACCGGGTGGGAGGCGGCGTCTCGTCGAGGAAGCGCTGCAGCGCAGCCCGCTCGCTCTGCAGCGCGGCCACCTCGCGCTCGAGCTCGACGAGCTCGACCTTCATCTCGGCCACGCGCTCCGAGAAGCATCCCAGGAGCCCCGCGAGGTGCAGCATCAGGACGCCCCGGACACGGGACTGACGACGTGCCCGACCTCGTCGTTGCCGACCCACAGCGACTCGACGAGCACGAAGGGACCATCCTCCGGACTGGCGACCGTGACCGCCCAGGGCCCCCCGGGAGGTCCGACGGCGGGGGCGGCCAGACGATCGCCCGTGCCGAGGGCTCGCTCGCCGAGCACCTCGACGTGCGCCTGACCGCGCGGGGCCCTCCCGACCCGGAGGAGCCGCGCGTCGAGGTGGACCGCGAACTCGCCGTCCTCGGTCGACCACGGCCGAGCGAAGGAGAAGGTGGTCGACGTGCCCGGGTAGACCCAGTAGACGCCGAGCCCATCGTCGCCGCGGCGCACCGGCTGGTCCTCGACGAGACCAACCGACCAGTCGCCGTCAGTGTCGTGCGCGGAGAAGGGAGACAGGAACACGAAGCGGGACTGATGCCGGAACGCCCCGCCGCAGCCCTGCTCGAACCGGCCCGGACCGGCGTGGGGAGCCAGTGCCCGACCGTCGTAGGTGATGGCGAGCGGTGAAGCGGCGCCGCTGCCGGTCTCGAGGAGGTGCTTGTCCGAGATCTCGGCGATCGGCACGGCCCGTAGCCGGTACCCGCAGGGCGTGCCCTCGCGTCGTTGCACGGGACCGAGGCCCCGGAGCGGTGGCGGGCGGCCCGTGTGGGCGACGGTGACTCCGAGATCGATGGAGCGGCTCGGCCCTCGCAGGGTCGCGACCGGCCCCTTGGGCACGATCCCCATCTCCTGCATCTTCCCCCGCATCGTCGCGACGTCCTCCGCGAGCACGTCCACCTCTCGACGGAGTGCCTGCTGACGCGTCTCGATCTCGGCGAGGTCGGGGTGGCACGCGCCGAGGAGGGTGGCGATGACCGCCAGGCAAAACGTCGATCGTGAGGCCATGTGCGGGGCATAACCGCGCTACGTCGGGCGGCCCGAACGCGGGCACCGCTACACGAAGCGCGGAACCCGGTCGACGAAGCGAGCGAAGTCGATCTGCGCGCAGACTGCTTCGAGGGCGGCCCGGTCGGCGCCTCGCCACTCGATGGCCGCGAGATCGTGAGGCAGCTCGACGTCGGTGCGCAGCGTGGCGAGCACCTTGTAGAGACGGGCCTCTCCGCGTCGCTCGGCCAGGTTGCCCGCGAGGGCGGACGCACCGCGGACCTTCACCGACCATGCGGACGCATCGTCGGGAATCGCGTCCAGCTCGCCGTAGGTGCGCAACACCGCCGCGGCTGACTTCGCGCCCCACCGCGGAATCCCCGGAATCCCGTCGGCGGTGTCCCCGACCAGGGCCAGGTAGTCGGGAATCGACCCGGGGGGAACGCCGAACTTCTCCAGCACGCCCTCCTCGTCGAGCTCCGTTCGCCGTCGCCGATCGCGGAGCACCACCTGACGGCCCCGAACGCACTGGGCGAGATCCTTGTCGGGAGTGCAGATGACGACGCGCTCAACCTCGTCGGCGAAGCGGTCGGCCGCAGAGGCCAGTGCGTCGTCCGCCTCCACGTCGACCATCGGCCACACCGCGACGCCCAAGGCGCGGGCCGCGTCCTCGGCACCCTCGAACTGCTCGGCGAGCTCGGGCTCGATGCCGGCGCCGGTCTTGTAGCCCGCGAAGAGATCGTTGCGGAACGACTCGATCACGTGGTCGAAGGCGACGGCGACGTGGGTACAGTCGGGCTCCTGCAGCAGCGAGAGCAAGGTGCGCAGGATGCCGCGGATGGCGCCCACCTCGCGGCCATCGGCGGTCTGCGCCCGTTGGCCGGGCGCATAATAGGCACGAAACAGCTCGTAGGTGCCGTCGACGAGGTGAAGCTGCATCACCCGGCCTTAACGGGGGGTGGCCCCCGAGGACCGGCGGCGGATCGCGACCAGCCCGAGCAGGGCGACGAACACCGAGGACAAGGGCGGCGAACCGCTCTGCGTGCACTGGCAGCCCGAGCCACCCGTGAGCGACCCGGGATCGCGCGGGGTTCCCATCCCGTCGTCCTCGGGGTCCAACGGGTCGGTACCGACCTCGACCTCGAGTCCGTCGTCGACCCCACCGCCATCGGTGTCGGCGACCAGCGGATCCGTTCCGTGCGTGCCCTCTTCCCCGTCGAGCAGGCCATCGTCGTCGGTGTCGGGGTCCGTCGGATCGGTGCTGGCCGTCGCCTCGTCTGCGTCGGTGAGCCCGTCGCCGTCACGGTCGTCGGGCGTCACCGGGAGGTCGTCGGCGGCGTCGAGCGGATCCGTGCTCGCAGCCACCTCGCTGTCGTCGGGCGCTCCGCCGCCGTCCGTGTCGACGAGGGTGGGGTCGGTGCCGTGCAGGAGCACCTCGCTGCCATCCGTGAGCCCGTCGCCGTCGGTGTCCGGGTCCATCGGGTCGGTGGCGCGCTCGACCACCTCGGCGTAGTCGTCGAGGCCGTCACCGTCACTGTCCTGCGTCCCGGGTCGAGAGCCGGCGAAGAGGACCTCGTAGCCGTCGGTGAGCCCATCGCCGTCGCTATCCGCCCGGTTCGGGTCGGTGAAGTGAACGTCGCGCTCGTCCGCGTCCGTCAGCCCGTCCCCGTCGGTGTCCACGGGATCGTCGGCGGGGTCGGTGGGGTCGGTGCCGTGCAACAGGAGCTCGTGCCCGTCGGGCACGCCTCCGCCGTCGGTGTCGCGGAGCGTCGGGTCGAGCCCCCGCGCCACCTCGTCGCCATCGGCGAGGCCGTCGAAGTCCGTGTCGCGCGAGAGCGGGTCCGAGAGGTGGACGTTGACCTCCGGTCCGTCCTCCAGGCCGTCTTCGTCGGTGTCGCGGACCAGCGGATCCGTACCCAGCGCGCTCTCGGACGTGTCCGGCAGTCCGTCGCGATCGGTGTCCACGAGGTTGGGATCGTCGTCGGAGGGATCGAGGGGATCCGTGAACGAGATCAAGACCTCGACGTCGTCCTGGACGCCTCCGCCGTCGGTGTCCCGGAGGAGCGGGCTCGTGAGGTACACGAGAGCCTCGTCTCCGTCGGTGAGCGAGTCGCCGTCGGAGTCGGGAGACAGCGGATCGGTGAGCCTGGTTCGGACCTCGTCACCGTCGAGCAACCCGTCGTCATCGGAGTCGGGGTCGTTCACGTCGGTCCCGTAGATCGCTTCGTCGTCGTCGGAGAGCTGATCGCGATCCGTGTCCACGAAGGGGATGTCGTCGTCGGGATCGTTCGGGTCGGTGAGCGCGAGCAACGACTCCGTGCCGTCGTCAGTTCCGCCGCCATCGCTGTCCGCGAGAAGCGGATCGGTCAACGTGACGTTGATCTCCTCGCCGTCGAGCAGCAGGTCGTCGTCGGAGTCGGGGTCGGTCGGCGACGTCTCGTACACCAGCACCTCGTCGCCGTCGGTGAGGTCGTCGTCGTCGTGGTCGGTGTCGAACGGATCGGTCAGCGTCACGGTGGTCTCGTACTCGTCGGAGAGCCGGTCTTCGTCGGAGTCGAGGATGACCGCGAACCCGGGGCCGACCTCCGAGGAGCCAGTCGGGCGCTGGGTGATCCCCACGAGGACCGTCCCGTGCTCCAGGCCGAGCGAGGTGGCATCAGCTTCGCACTGCAGCGTGCCCTCGGCGCTCGTCTCGCAGGTGAACACGCGCCGGTAGGCCTCGTCGTCGTCGGCGGCGAACCACTCCACGGTGAGCACCTCCGGAATCGGCGCCGTCACCGGTCCCACCTGCCCCCGAAGGTGCAGGGTGCCCTGGCGATCGATCCAGGCGGCGGTGATCTCGGGGGAGTCGAGACCCTGGTTGGGCTCCGCGAGGGCCACGAGGCCATCGTTCACCGTGACCCCGTCGGCGCCGAGGTCGATGGAGGGGCCCTGGTTGTCGCTCATCGCGTTGCTCTGGACGATCACGCCCTGGGCGCCGTCGCGAATCTCCACCCCCGCGCCCGCGTTCGCCCACACGAAGTTGCGGTACAGCCCAAACAGATCGCCCTGCACGCCCGAGATGGCCACGCCGGCGGGATTGGCCGACGGCTCGCCCGTGTCCAGCCAGCCGTTCTGCACGAAGGCGTTGTTCTCGATGGTCAGGTCGATCACCTCGCCGGCCCCGTCGAGGACGACGGCCGGGCCCCCCAGGCCCTCGAAGAGGTTCTCCACGACGACGTCGCCGGTGATGAGGTCGTCCGGCGTCGGCACCGAGAGCCACAGCCCGGGGTGCGGCACGTCGTGACCGCTGGACGGGCCGAGGATGGTGTTCTGCTGCACCCAGAGACCCCGGTGGGAGCCCGTGCGGCGGATCGCGGTGGCCGAGACCTGGATCCAGTTTCCGCGGATCTCCACGTCGTCGGCGTCCACGAACACGGCGTCGAGCGTCGACGGCACGCTCGAGGTGCCGTCGGCCTCCGCTCCGAGGATGGCACTCTCGATGCGGGTGCCCGCGCCCAGCACGTCGAAGCCCACGCGATGGAATGCCGTGTCGTGAAGCCTGACCGGAGCGTGGATCTCGATCAGCTCCTGGTTGCCTCCATCGATCTGGAGCTCGGGGCGAGGGACCGTGACGAGGACAGGCTCGTCGCCCGAGTCGGGCTGCAGATCCGCGCCTACGCCCACCGTGGCCGCGAGCGAGGAGAGCTCACCGGGGTTGGCGTCGCGCAGCTCGCCGAGCGGACAGCTGAACCCGTTGCACCAGGCCGTCCCGTCGAAGTCGAGGTCGGGGGCCGCGATGGGGTCGACGGGGAACACGAGGTCCACCGACCACCACGAGGCCTCCCCCGCGGTGTGGCTGGGCTCCGTCGCGGGCACGAACCGGACCTGGTGCGCACCGGCCACGTTGTTCACGTTCGCGATGAGCTGACGGAAGCTGCCCTGGACCGAGCGCGGCCCCCCGAGCTCGTCGACACCGTCGAGGTGGTGTGAGATCACGCTGAAGGAGAATGCCACGCCCACGTTGGTCGCCCCCGTGCTCCCCACGTCCACCCGCACGACGTGCTGGGCGAAGTCGAGGTTGTCGGGGACATCGGAGGTCCCCGCCTGGCGGCCCCCGTAGCAGTGACCGTTGTTGGTGCGAATGATCGTGTTGTCGTGCCCATCCGCGCAGAACCCGCCCTTGCTCGTCCAGGTCTGCTCGGGCCACGCCGCAGCCTCGTCGCCACCCGTCCGCGGCCCGAGCGTCGACCGCACCGTCGACGAGTCGAAGGCGACCCAGTAGCGCTGGTTGGCCGCCAGCCCCTCGACGGCGAACTCTCCCAGGGCGTCGGTCTCGGTGGACGCCACGAGCGCGTCGAAGCTGTCGACGAGGTTGTCGCCCGAGTCCCTGAAGATGCGGACCACGACGCCCTCGAGGCCGGGATCTCCGAGAATTCCCCCGTCGCCTACCAGATCCTCGAACACGGCACCCGAGATGGACTGGGGACCCGCGAGGTCCTCGCCGTCACAGTCCTGGTCGATCCCGTCGCCCGGCACCTCGGGCGCGTCGGTGTAGATCGTGGGATCGGTGTCGTCGCAGTCGATCGCGTCGAGGAAGCCGGCCTCGAAGGGGTCGAGGCAGTTCCCGTCGCGGTTCACGTCGTAGCCGATGCCGCAGATGCGGTCACCATCGTTGTCCGCGTACCGGGGACAGATCGTCCCGGTGAGGGCGACGTCGTCGAACAGCGTGAAGCCGTCGGGGTCGGCGGTGCCCTGGTTGTTGGTGGTGCTCCGCAGCAGCACCGTGACCTCGGTGCCACAGGCGGTCGACACGTCGAGGACGTGCTGGGTGAAGCTGCCCACACTCGGCACCCACTGGACGTTCGTGACCACGCTCGCGTTCTCGTCGAGCACGAAGGTCCGGGGGTCGACGAGCGCCGACTCGCTGTGCTGCCACAGCGACACCGACTGGTGCGTCACGAGGAAGGGCGCGCTCTCCACGGCGCCCGAGGACTCGACAGCGCCGTCCCAGCCCCCCCGCAGCAGCACCGCGTGAGTCGGCGAGACGAACGTGATGCCGGTGGTGTCCGTCTCGTTCGAGAAGTCGCCGCCTTCGACGACGCGGACCACCTCGCCGGTGTTGGTGCTCGTGTTGGTCCACCCGTCCGTGAGGGTGGCCTCGAAGTCGCCGTTCGTGGGCGCCGCCAGGGCGCCACGACCGGAGACCAGAAACGAGAAGAGGAACAGTGCCTGCGCCATGCCGATCGCGTCTCCGGGAGCCGTTGGGTCGTCGCCCGGGGCATCGGCAGGGCCAGCCGAAGCTGTAGTCGATGCCTCGATCCTCGTGAGCCCGTGGTCTCACCCGCGTTGTTCGGGCGGTGCACGTTGGAGGTTCGTGGGGCATGTTCACGCGGTGCAGGTCCTGACCACCATTCTGCCGTCCAATCCCAACTGCGTGCTCTTCACGGCGGACGCCGAGGCCCTGTTCACCAGGCGCACCCAGGGACAGCTCATGCGGGAGACCATGACCCTGGCCGCCCCCA
The DNA here is from genome assembly GCA_964655065.1 of uncultured Enterobacteriaceae bacterium. Classification (GTDB taxonomy): domain Bacteria; phylum Myxococcota_A; class UBA796; order UBA796; genus DRPG01. The sequence continues at coordinate 15,687 of CAZZLC010000066.1, forward strand.
TGCACGGTCAGAGTGGTCTGCCAGTGCTCGTGGGCCTCGGCTGGCGCACCGTCACCGACCGCCGAAACCAGCGCTCCGTCCTGGGCACACTCTTCTTCGTGTTCGACGGGCCCGCCACCGCCGACGACCTCGACCGGCTCGAGCGTTCCGTGTTCGACAGCGCGCAGACCTGGGAAGGCTCGAGCATCGAGCGAGTGCCGTCCGAGGTCGTGTGGGCGGGAGTGTGGGTCGACGGCCGCCCCCACCTCGTCGTGGAGCCCGACCACCACAGCGGCGACGGTCGCGGCAGCTACCGAAGGTGGTACGTCCGGGGCTTCACCTGGGACGCGCGCTACGACCCCCCGGTGGGCGTGGTCGCCATCGACGCCGAGAGCGAGGATCTGCCGCCGTGGCAGCGGATCACCCCCGGGGCCGCCGCGTACAGCCGAGCCGAGGAGGACGTCGAGCGCATGCGGCTCGCGTTTGCGCTGCACCATGCCCTGCGCATCCTCCACACCACCAACTCTCCGTCCGCGGACCGGGCCTACTTCGACGAGCTGTTTCCACCCGATCTCATCGAGCGGCTGCAGCTGCACGACCCGGCCCGACGCCACGCCGTGGTGGTGGACGCCCAGAGGATTCTCCCCAACGTCCTCGGTCATCACGACAAGCTCGCCATGGTGGGCCTGCTGTACTCGGTGTGCTTCAGCGACGGCCCGCTCGGGGCAGCCCAGATGCGGGCGCTCCGCGACGCGGCTCACGAGCTCGGGGTCACGAACGACCAGGTGGTCCAGTACCTCCAGCGCCTCTGGTGATCGCCAGCATAAGGCACAGGTGGAGGTGAACCGTGGAGATTGGAACTGCGGAACGCCCGCTGCGCGTGGCCATCGTGGGCAGCGGACCGTCTGGCTTCTACGCCGCAGAGGCACTGCTCTCCGGCGAGGGCGTCGTGCACGTGGACCTCTTCGATCGCCTGCCCACCCCGTTCGGCCTCGTTCGCGGCGGCGTGGCGCCGGACCATCAGAAGATCAAGACCGTCACGCGCGCCTACGACAAGACGGCCCGGCAGGAGGGCTTCCGGTTTCTCGGCAACGTCTACGTCGGTCGGGACGTGACCGTCGACGCGCTGCTCGAGGCCTACGACCAGGTCGTGCTCGCAGTGGGCTGCGAGTCGGATCGTTCGATGGGGATCCCTGGCGAGGAGCTGCCAGGTAGCTACTCCGCCACCGAGTTCGTGGGCTGGTTCAACGGGCATCCCGACCACCAGGACCACGACTTCGACCTCGACACCGAGACGGCGGTGGTGGTCGGCATGGGGAACGTCGCGATGGACGTGACCCGCATCCTCGCCCGACGGCCCGACACGCTCGCCTCGACGGACATCACGACCCGGTCCCTCCAGCGCCTCCGCGAGTCGCGCATCCGGACCGTGCACGTCCTCGGGCGTCGGGGTCCCGCGCAGGCTGCGTTCACGCCCTCCGAGATCAAGGAGATCGACGCGCTCTACGACGTCGACGTGGTGATCTCCCCCGAGGACGCCACCCTCGACCCGCTCTCCGAGCGCTGGCTCGACGAGTTCGGCACCAAGCAGGCGCGGCAGAACGTGGAGTTCCTCCAGTCGATCGCCGGTCGCACGCCGACGGCCCCTCGCCGCGTCCACCTCCACGTGCTCACCTCCCCGCACGCCCTGCTCGGCGACGGACGCGTCCAGCGCGTCGAGTTCGGCCGCAATCGGCTCGTCGAGCCCGAGCCAGGCTGGCTGCGCCCCGAGGACACCGGTGAGCGCGGCTCGATCGAGGCGGGGCTGGTGCTCCGCGCGGTCGGCTACCGTGGGGTGCCGCTGCCGGGCGTACCGTTCGAGCAGCGGCGCGGGATCGTTCCCAACCGCGAGGGGCGGGTGGTCGACGGCGACGGCGTCTGCGAGCGGTTGTACGTCGTCGGCTGGGCCAAGCGTGGCCCCACCGGCCTCATCGGGACCAACCGGGCCGACTCGCGGGAGACCGTCGCGCACATGGTCGAGGACCGCGTCCGACTCCCGACCGCGGAGCGTGCCGCGGTGGAGCTGCCCGCCCGGACCGTCAGCTGGTCCGGCTGGCAGCGCATCGACCAGCAGGAGATCGAGGCCGGGCAGCGCGCGGCCAAGATCAGGGAGAAGCTCGTGGCGCTCGACGCGATGCTCGGGGTGCTCGATCCGCCGACGGGGTGATACCGGCGCGCCCATGCTCACGCGACTGCCCACCTGGCTTCTCCTCGCCCTCGTGCTCCCGGGCTGTGCGGACCTCGGCACGGCCCTCGAGTCCCTGTGGTCTCGGCCCACCCGCTACGTGGTGGAGCGCGGCGACACCTTGGGCGAGATCGCCAAGGCGCACGGCGTCACCGTCGAGCAGCTCCGGTCGTGGAACGGCATCCGCGGCGACCTCATCGAGGTCGACCAGGTCCTGCTCGTCTACCCGAACGAGGGTGAGGGTCTCGTGGCCCGTTCCCGACGGGCGCGTCCCCGTCCCGTCCCGACGGGAGCTCACGAGGAGCCGGCCGAGCCCCCCTCCCGCGTCGCGATCCGGATCGACGGGCTCGCCGGCATCCTGGGCGTCGAGGGACCGAGCGGCGACGCGAGCGGTATCGCCGACGCGGCCGCGGGGATCGGTTCGACCGACGCCAGTCGGGGTCCGAGCTCCAGGCTCGGCGACGGCGGGAGTCTCGCGGGTGAAGGCACCGCGGAGTCGCTCGAGGTGGCGCCCCGCGGCCCCGCTCCCCGCACGCCCGCGCGCGACCCCGGCACCCCCCGTCTCGATCCCGGACTCCGGGCGCCGGCGGCCAAGGGCTGTCTCGAGGGTCCCTCCGACGTCGCCGGGGACCATGGAATCGCGGTCGCGCAGGGGCTCGACGACGGCCAGCTCCGGGCGGGCCTCGAGCCCGTGACCCAACGCGCGCTGTCCTGCTTCCAGGCAGCGAGCGGACGCTTCGACGTCGGGCTCGAGCTCGTGGTCGGCTGCGACGGTCGTGTGACGAAGGTGGAGGTGATCGACGCCGGCGGGCTCCCCGAGACCACGCTCGACTGCGTCACGCGCACGGTACGGCACGCGGGCTTCGACGCCCACGCCCGCCCCGACGGGGTGGCGGTGGCGCTGCCGCTGCGCTTCGAGTTCTGAGGCCGCTCGATCCCCCGCGGCCGGCGAGACCGGCCTCCGGTGTCCAACCGAACGTTAGGGGAACCGGCCGCCTCGGGGAGGAGACGTGGTCGTTTGGTGGCTGTGGGCGAGCTGTGTGCTGTCCGTCGACGGCTCGACCGTGTTCGGACAGCCCATCGACCGCGTCGTCATCGACGTTGGCCGCAGCGACGTCACCATCGTGGGCATGCGGGGACCCGTGGTGGTCGACGCCGACGTGGGCGGCTGGAGCGAGGGCGACGTCCGCACGGTCGTCGAGGACGGCGTCTTGTTCGTCGACTACACCTGTGGCCAATCCGAGTGGTGCGGAGGAGATCTCCGCGTGGAGATGCCTCCGGACACGCCGGTCCAGACCTCCCTGCTGAGCGGCGACCTCCGGCTCGCGGACCTCGACGCCGACGTGCTCGCGAACCTGCGCGAAGGCCGGCTCACCATTCGCGGCAACGGTCCGGGTCCCGTCGTGGTCGCGGCCAACGGCACCGTCGACCTCGAGTTCGACGCGACGCCCTCCCGGGTGGACGTCGAGACGGCGCAGGGCGACGTGCGGCTCGTTCTGCCCGAGGGCGACTACGCGCTCGACCTCGAGGCCCGCCAGATCCGCTCTGACGACGGCATCCGCGACGATCCGGACTCCGGCAACGTGCTGCGCATCCGCACGCCCGACGCGATCCGGATGCAGTCGTTCTTCAGTCCACCACCTCGATGACGAGGCGCCCAGGGGATCCCCTCGGACCGTCGCGCCCGTCGCGACCCCGGGACCCCGTCCGGCCCCGTTGGCCCGAGGCTCCGCTGGAGGTTCTCACCGTCCGGGTGCTCCCGTCGGGCTGGGCTACCTGGCAGCTCGTTCCCGAGCCCCCCTGGCCACCCTGGCCGCCCGGACCGCCCGAGCCTCCCGCGCCTCCCTGACCCCCAGAGCCGCCGAAGCTCGCGAAGTGGGCGCGGGCCCAGCGCTCCATCGCCCGACAGCTCCGACCGCAGTGGAGACGGACCGTGATGTCGCCGCCGTCGCCGCCGGCCCCCCCGTCGCCCCCCGGACCACCGGGACCGCCATCGCCCCCGTTCTGGCCACGCTGACCGTCCGCCTCGCAGGTCCCCTCGGCCCCGTTCGCGCCCGGCATTCCACCCTGACCCGTGGCCCCTCGCTCCCCCGGCGTGCCCTGGCCGCCGACCGAGATCACGGAGAAGCCGTCGTCGTCGGCCTCGACCACCGCGGCGTAGCGACGGCGGCCCTGCGCGGGCTGCACGCCGACGAGTCGGCGTCCCCCGCTGACCGCATAGACGTCGGCCAGGAGATCCGGCCCGCGCTCCCCCGGGCCCGCGCCGAACCGCAGCGCGGGCACGGGGTCGATGACCACCTCGAGCCGGAGCGGCGCCCGTCGACCGCGAAACGCGAGCGGCAGGGTCATGTCGAGGCTCGAGTTCCCGAACGCGACCACCTCGTCGATGGTCAGCCACGGCTCGATCAGCACCTGGCGTCCCACGGCGGAGGCCCGCGGGTGCAGCAGCGTGACCTGGCCCGGGTCCACGCAGGCGGCGGGTCTCGCCCGCCCCCGCCGCGGACAGACCCCCAGGGGGACCTCGAAGCCCTCGAACTGCACGCGGAGTCCGTCGAGGTCGAAGGCGCTCCCCCGGACCGTGCCGTCGGGGTGCTCGACCACGAGCCGCGCCCCGCGTCGAGCGGCAGAGGCCACGATGTGGAGCCGCTGCACCGTCTCGTCGTCCTGCCAGAACACCCGCTCGACGGGCACGTCGAGGGGCACCGCCCAGTACCCGAGCTCGAGGACCGCCGCCAGCACTTCGTCCTTGCGGGCGCGAACGACGGCCAGGGGCGAGGCGTCGAGCTCCCTCGACACCCGGTGCGCGCGCGCCGCCTCCCGGGTCGCCGCCTCGGGGTGGAGGCGCTCGACCATCGCCAGCGTCGCATCGTCGAACCCGTCGAGCCGGGAGCCCGACACGGGCGCCCCCGCCCACTCGCCCTGGTCGAGCTCGAAGCTCGCCTGCACGTCACGCACCTCCGGGCTGTCGGGGAGCTTCGCGAGGGCCCGCATCAGCTTGCCCCGCGCCCGGTCGGAGAACGTGGCTCCCGCCGGGCGACCCGCGAGCGCCCCCAGCGCGGCGGCCCGCGTGGCGGCGTCAGCCCGCTTGACCCGCTTGCGAACGAGCTCGAGGAAGCCCGTCCAGGCCGTCGTGGCCGCCTCGGCGGAGAGGTGGTCGTCGAGGTACCCGAGGCAACCGACGAGCACGGTCCCGGTCAGCCGCCCGCCGCGGTGGGCGTCGAGGAGCGTGGTGGCGAGCGACGGGTCGACCGAGGCGATCCGCGGGCCGTCCGGACGATCGGGATCGCAAGCGGCCGCATCGACCCCCGGACGAGCCAGCCAGGCGAGGAGCCCCGCCGCGTCGAGGTCCCGAGGAAGCGGCGTCTCGTCGAGCTCGGGCGCCTCCTCCGGCTCGCCGCCATAGGCGAGCAACGCATCGAGCTCGCGGGCCCGCACCGTCCTCACCTGGGTCAGCTCCTCGGGGGTGAGGGCGAGGTCCAGGCCCACCACCAAGCGATCCGCGATCGCGTTCACCAGCTCGAAGAAGCCCTCGGAGCCGAGCGGGCTCGCCAGGTGCTCGGCCACCACGACCCGTCCCGTCGCCGTCTCGACGACCCGGAGGTGGATGGCGAGCGTGCGGTCCTGAACGCCGACCAGGGCACCGAACGCGAGGTAGTCGGCCCCGAGCAGGCGTCCCGCCTCCACCGCGGTCGAGCGGTCGACCAGGTCGGACTGGTTGAGGGCCAGCTCCTCGAGGATCGTCTCGAGCGCGCCCCGCTCGACCACCTGCACCGAGGACAGGCCGGTGAACTTGGACATCAGCATCGTCGCGGCGCCGGGCCCCGCGGGATCGTAGCGGGCATCCCCGGTGAAGTTCTGGAGGTCGGCCACGGCCAGGGTCGGCGCACTCGGCGCGGCCAGGGCCGTCATCCACGCACACCACCAACCGAGCCACACGATCGTCGCCATGTCACCCCTCGCCGCCGCCCCATAGCCGGTTGCTCCCGGTCTCGACGGGGGTCGCGGGCCAGGTGGCGGGGCTCTGGCCGAGGGCGGGGGCGAGGGTCGCCGCCGGACGCCGCTCGTCGAGCTCGAGACGGGTTCCCCGACCGATGCGGTAGTGACGTCCCCGCCAGACCACGGTGCTCCGGAACCAACCGAGCACCCAGAGCGCGAGCACCCAGGCGTCCTTCAGCGGGATCGCGAGGAGGTCCACCCAGGTGGGCGGCTGACCGAGGAGCCGGGTGAGCAGCACGCCGTCCATCGCGACCTTCGCCACCGCCGCCACCGCGATCGCGAACAGCGCACCGCTCGGCTCGGGGAAGGTCCCTGCCACCAGGACGGCCAGCGCCCCGAGCCAGGGGAGAGGCGAGAGAAGGGGTTCGAGGGCATAGATCGGAGGCGCGAACGAACGGCGCATCCGCGCCCACCGCAGGTGGCGAGAGACGAAGCGGTCGACCGTCCAGCCGCGGTTCACCGTGCGCACGGGGAGTGGCGACAGCACCACCCGATAGCCAGCCCGGGCCACCGCGGCCCCCAGCACGTAGTCCTCGCCGAGCACGTCGGCGACGCGAGCCCATCCTCCGACCCGCTCCAGCGCCTCGCGCCGAACGAGCATCGACTTTCCGATCACCGCAGGGTGGCGAGCGAGCACGTCGGCCCCGCAGACCGCCACGAGCACGAAGCCGTTGAGGTGAAGGTTCTCGAGCACCGCCCCGAGACTGTGGCCCCCCGCCCCCACCACGAGGTTCGAGACGAGGCCGACCCCCGGATCTTCGAGCTCGCAGGCCAGGGACGCGAGATAGTCAGGATTCACCGCCACGTTCGAGTCGGAGACGAGCCAGGCGTCGTAGCGAGCGTGAGCCGACAGCGCGGAGAGGTTCGCGACCTTGGGATTCAGCCCGGGCTCGCTGTGACCCGCGACGATCCGGATGTCGCGGTCGGGGAACCGGCGCTGCAGCCGCCGAGCCACCTCGAGGGCGGGGTCGTCGGCATCCGCGGCCCCGAGGAGGATCTGGACCGGTCCACGGTAGTCCTGGTCGACGAAGGACGCGAGATTCGCTTCCAGGTCGCCGTCGACGCCCTTGAGGGGCTTGAGGATGGAGATGCCCGGGCGACGGCGCCCGCGCCGACGCCGGCGCGACAGCACCGTGTGGGCGCTCGCGTGGGCCAGGGTCGTCATGACAAAGGCCACGACTGCGCCCAGCGCGATCAGGGTGTTCAGTGATGGCACCAGTCCCGACACGAGCCCCCACATACGATGTCGAACCCCGATTGGCTCCTCCGCTCGGTTCGTCGCGGGACGTTTCCCCGCCGACCACGAAGCCCGATATGGGTTTGCCAGAGAGGACGAGATGAACGACGTCCGCCCCTCGACGGCCCACGACGCGCTGCTTCGAGACCACGAGCGAGCGCCCACCGACGAGAGTCGTACGGCGCTGCTCGCCGCGATGACCGTGCACGGGGACCGCGCGGCCGACCTGACCGAGCTCGGACATCCCGAGGCGGCCCGGCGAGCGCTCGAGGTCGCACTCAGGCTGGGCGAGGCCGCCCACCCCCGCGGTGCGGCGTGCCTGGTGCCTCACCACACCGCCCTGGCCGAGGTGCTCGAGGGCGCAGACCCCACAGCAGCCGAGATCCACTACCGGCGTGCGCTCGAGAACGAGTCGGGACGCACCCCGACCTTGCTCGGCGCTCGGATCCGCGCCCGACTCGCGGCGCTCCTGCACCGGGAGGGACGACTGTCCGAGGCGGAGCCGCTCTACCTTGATGCGCTGGCAATCCTGGAGTCCGACGGCGGACCGTCGGGCCACGCCGCGGTCGCGGTGCTCGCGAACAACCTCGCCACCCTGCTCTGGCAGTCGGGGCGCACCCGAGATGCGATCGAGCGGGCCGAATGGGCGGTCGCGATCCTCGGATCGATCCACGCGCCCGGCGACGAGGCGCTGGTGCGACAGCAGATCGATCTCGCGACCATCCTGGCCCGGTCTGGTCGGCCGGACGAGGCCACGGCGCTGTACCGGTCGGTCCTCGAGCACCAGGACAGCGGCGAGGCGTGGCTCGGCCTGGCGGAAGCCCTCGCGATCGGCGAGCACCTCGCTGCCGCGCTGCACGCCTACGAGCACGCGCGCGCGAGGCTCTCGAGCCTCGGCGATCGTCGGCGAGCCGCGGAAGGTCAGGCTCGGGCGCTGGTGGCGTCGGGGCGACTCGACGAAGCGCTGGCGGTCGTCGACGCGGAGCGTCGGTCGGCCGGAGCCTCCGATTCTCGCCTCACCGCCCTCCTCGGCGAGCTGCTCGAGCGCGGTGGTCGCTTCGAGGACGCCGAGGCCCGCGCCGCCGAGCGAGGCGACGCGATGGCCCGGGGACGGCTCCTCGTCCGCATGGGTCGACTCGTCGAGGCAGAGGCCGTCCTGCTCACCGGCGAAGGCGACGCCGTGAGGATCGCCTTGGCCGAGGTCCGCCGAGCGCTCGGTCGAGCCCGCGAAGCCGAGCGCGATGCCATCGCCATCGCGCCCGACGTGATCGCGAGGGGCGACGAGGGGGCCTCCGATCTCGCCGCCCTCGCGGCCCTGTTCCGAGGGCTCGGACGCCTCGAAGAAGCCGAGCGGCTGTTCCGACTCGCACTCGGCGCGGTGGTGCGGAGCGTGGGGCTCACGCACCCCGACGCGGGGCCGCTCCTCGACGAGCTCGTGACGACGGTGGTGGCGTCGGGTCGCCCGGCCGAGGCCGACGTGCTCGCTGGTCACGGGCTCGTGCTCGCGGAGCAGACGCTCGGCGCCGATCATCCGGTCGCGTTGACCCGCCGGCTTCGACGGGCCGAGATTCAGGCCACGAGCGGGCGGATCGCCGAGGCCCGGGCCCTCCTCGAGGAAACCGAGCTCTCGCTCCTCGCGCACCGCCCCACCGCGCATCCCGATCGGGCACGGCTCACGCAGAGCCTCGCCGTGGTACACGAAGCGGCCGGTCACCTCCACGAAGCGGAGTCGGAGCGGCTGAGCGCCGTGAGGGCCCACAGCGCCGCCTACGGCCACGAGCACCCCGAGGTGGGCGCGGATTGGGCGGCCCTGGCGCGGCTCCGGGCGCGGCGCGGCCGCCTGGCCGAGGCGCACACCGCGCTCGACCGTGCGATCGCCGTCGAGGAACTCGAGCTGCGGCGATCCCTGCTTCACGGCGGCCCCCCCGCGCGACGGGCCGCCCTGGCCCGCGCGAGGGCGAGCACCGCCGACGCCATCACGCTGCACCTCCGCGGGCGTCCGCTCGAGGTCTCGTCGGCGAGGCTGGCGCTGCGCACCATCCTCGTGCGCCGGGGACGCGACGTCGACCTCTCGCGCGACATCCTCGCCCCCCTGCGCGCAGACCCTGGCTCGCGGGCGACCCTCACGCGGCTGCGCGACCTGTCCGCGCGCCGAGCCGCCCTCCACTGCCACGTCCCCATCGACGCAGACGAGTTCGAGGCCTGGCAACGCGAGCTCGCCGAGGTCGAGGCGCACCTCGCCGGAGCGGAGCGAGACGCGGTCGATGCGCTCCCTGGCGACCCCGGCTCCGTCCACGTGGGCGTGGGCGCCGTGGCCGCGGCGCTCGGACCGCGACGGGCGCTCCTGGAGCTCGTCGAGTACCGTCCCCGGGACTTCGACACCGGCGGTCGGGAGGCGCCCCGAGTGGCCGCCTACCTGCTTCGCGACGCGGAGCCGGGGCCCACCATCGCGGCGCGGGACCTCGGGCTCCGGGCCGCCATCGATGACGACGTGCGGACCCTGCGCGGCGATCTCCGGACGGGCCGCGACCCTCGCCCTGGGGCACTCACGCTGTCTCGGCGGGTCCTCGACCCCCTGCAGGACGAGCTGACCGATCTCGACGAGCTGGTCGTCGCCTGCGACGTCAGCGTCGCCCTCGTGCCGCTCGAGCTCGTGCTCGAGGCCGCAGGCACGGACCTCGTCCTCCGACGGGTGACCGCCGGTCGCGATCTCCTTCGACCCCGCTCCTCTCCCAGCCCAGGGCCACCGCTGATGGTGGAGGAGCCCACGTCGGTGGCCGAGGTGGCGAACCGGGATCTCGGGCACGCGGGCGTGGCGATTCTCGGCTCCGCGCCCGACGGAGCCGACGTCGCCGCCGTGGCGACCCGACACCGGAGGCTGCGGCGCGCGCTGGTCGCGGCCGGTTCCCGAAGCCAGCTCCTGCCCCTGTGGCCGGTCGACCGCGAGGCCACCCGGATCTTCCTCGAGGCGCTCGGCGCGGAGCTCGGACGAGGGCAGGTGGCGTCGAACGCGGTAGCGACGGCCCGGCGCGCGCTGCGCCAGGACCCGCGCTTCTCGGATCCCGGTCACTGGGCGGCGTTCGCCCTGTCGGGCGTCGGGTGAGGGCGACGGCGCGTCACATCAGGGAAGCCGCCCGGTAGGCCTGCGCCGCGGGGGACGCCGCGCTCTCCACCTTCTCGATGACCGACTCCTCGAAGTCGTCCATGTCGCTCACGTCGAGCGCGCGCTGGCCCTGCTCGCTCACCTCGATGATCGTGGCGGGCTGGAAGCGAGTGTCCTGCGGGGGTGACACCGGCTCCGCACTGGACGGCGGGGGCGGCGGAGAGAGGAGTGAGATGTTGGAGAGCTGCACGGTCACCTCCGGGTTCCAGGGGAGTTCGTGGCTCTCCTCGGATCGAGACGAGCGCTCGTCGAGCCGTGGTCGCGAGCAATCCTACGCAAGACCGACCCGGCCGGCGTCTCGGACGACCACCGCCACGCTCGGGTCTTCAGGCCTTCTGGGCGAGGACCGCGGTGAGGCCCGCCTCGGCAATGGCCGTGAACCGCCGCCGATGGACCACCTCCGGCAAGCCGTCCAACACGTCGTCGCGACCCAACGCGTGCAGGGCGACCACGTAGAGCCAGCCGCCCGGCGCCACCAGGCTCCGCAGGGCCTCCAAGGCCCGCGGCGGATCGCCCGTCTCCTGCAGCGTCGACCCCGTCGCCGTCACCAGGTCGAAGGGCCCCCGCGTGGTCGCGAACAGGTCCTCGACCACGGCCTCGCTCGCGCGCGGGTGCCCCTCGTCACGCTGCCGGGCGACAAAGGCGGCCACGACCTCCGCGTCGCGATCCAGGCTGACCAGCGACACCCCCGGGGGAAGCGCGAAGCCGAGCCAGTCGTCGAAGTCGCCGTGGCCGATCCCCACGTTGCACGCGCTGCCGATCGTCGACCACGGCAGGTGCTCGCGCAGGAACCAGCGGGTCCAGGTGTCGATGTAGAGCCGCTCGGGCGACACGTTCCAGCGCTCGGCGTCCACGGCCCCTCCCGGCCACCTCGGGGGCGGTCCACTGGCCGGTGCCGTATCCGGTCCCACGAGCTCGGACCGCCGACCGACCGGCCAGTCCCCGAGCTCGGCCGGCGCGGCGCGCGTGATGGCCGGGAGAAGCAGCCCAGGGTCCACCGGGTCAAGAGGAATTCCCGTACTGGAGGATCTCGTGCCGTCCACTCCCCGCGCCGAGTCGCCCGCCGACGCCACCCGCGCCTGGCTCCTGACCCACCAGGTCGCGACGCTGTCCACGATCTCGGTGCAGCGGGGCCTCGAAGGGTTCCCCTACGCTTCGGTGACCCCGTTCGCACCCGACGCCCTGGGCCGCCCCGTCATCTTGATCTCGGGCCTCGCCGCGCACACCAAGAACCTCTTGGCCGATCCACGAGGAGCCCTCCTCGTGCGACAGCCCGACACGGGGCCCGACCCGCAGACGGGCTGGCGGATCACCCTGATGGGCGAGTGGGAGCGGGTGGATCGGGACGCGCCCGAGCGCGAGGAGCTCTATGCGCGCTACCGGGCGCGCGTGCCGGGGGCCACGGTCTACGACGGGCTGCGGGACTTCGACACCTGGCGGATGTCGGTGGTCCACAAGGTCCGCTACATCGCGGGCTTCGGAGAGATCAGCTGGCTCGGGGGCGACGTGGTTCGCCCCCTGCCGGAAGAAGGCTGGGACGCCGCCGCCGCCTCCGCCGTGGCGCACCTCAACGAAGACCATCCGCACAATCTCGTCGAGATGTGCCACGGCTTCTACGGCATCGAGCCTGCACGCGCGACCACCGCCGCGTTGTATCGGGACGGCCTCGTCGTGAAGGCCGAGGACCCCGATCACGTGTTCTTCTTCGACTTTGGGCGCGACATCGGGGTGGCCGACCTCCGCAGCGCGGTCATCGCCGTGCTGGCGGAGGCCCGAACCCGCCTCGCCGCGGATCACGCAGGCCGGTAGAGTACGAGCAGGTCCCGCCAGATCGACTCGCTCATCCGGTGGGCGACGTCGAACGGTCGGACCTCGAGCCCCTGGGCCACGAAGAGGCGTTCCAGAGCCTCCCTCCGCGGCTGCAGTCGGTTGAAGACGAGCACCATCGCGCCTCCCGGTGCGAGCACCTCCGTCCACACGGGCGCACACGCCTCGAGAACCGCCAGGGGGTTCCGGGTGCCGTCGCGGCCGGTGTGCTGAACCCCGTAGGGCAGGTCTGCGACGACGAGCGAGAACGGTCCCGGACCGACGAGGTCGCGCAGGCGACGGGTGTCGCCGATCACCAGCCGCACCGCGACCTCCCCGAAGCGCACCTCGAGAAAGCGTCCCACGCCGTCCTTCCGCTTGGGGCCGGTCCAACCATGGGCGAGCCCGTGCTTGAGTCGGTGCAGCTGCGTCTGGCGCTTGACGTGGCGCTGCACGTCGTCGAGCGCCCGGGGATCCTGCTCCACTCCCCACGCCGTCCATCCGTACCGAGCGGCCCAGAACAGTGTGGTGCCTCGCCCGGCCATCGGATCCAGGACCCGGATCGGCCCCGCGACGGTGCAGGTGTCCAAGGCGAGGTTCAAGGCGAGCTGCGTGACGAGCTCGTGGGTCTTTCCCCGGTACTTGGCCGCGAACACCAGGTCGGCTGGCAGCCCGTAGCCCGGATCGGCATCGAGGGGCTCGAGCAGGCCGTCTCGGGCCTCGAACGCACCCTGTACGCCGGAGAGCCGAACCAGATCGCGGGCGGCTTCGCGCGGCAGGTCCACGTCGACGAAGGTGAGGGTGGCGCGGCGGTCGATCGCCATCGACAGGCCCGGGAAGCGAGCTGCGATCTCCGCCTGCACGACGTCGAGGTGCTCGGCGAAGTAGGCGCCGACGATTCGGGGATCGACCAGGAGCTTGAGCATGCCGTGGTCGTAATGCGTCAATCGCTCGTCCTCGCGAGCCGGGAGACGATAGCCGCCGCCATGATTGTCGCCTTCCTCCTGTTGCCGCTTCTCGCCCTCGCCGGATCGCTCGAAGAAGACCTCGCTGCGCGTGCGGTCGCTGCCAACCCCGGGCTCGCCGCCGTCGAGGCTCGCAGCGCCGCCCTCGGCCACCGCGCCCGGGCGGCTGGAGCATGGCCCGACCCGGTGGTGTCCCTCGAGATCGCCAACGCTCCCGTCGACTCCTTCGCTCTCGACCGACATCCCATGTCGGGTCTCCAGCTTCGCGTGCAGCAACAGGTGCGGCCCGCCAGGTGGAGCGGCCTGCGGCGAGACCGACACGAGGAGCAGGCTCGGGCGGCCCGGCTCGCTGCCGAGGAGGCCGGCTTGGCCTTGAAGGTGGAGGTGATGCAGGCCTGGTGGACCCTCGCCCGGGTTCGGGGGCTGAAGCGGCTGACCCGTGAGCAGGCGGCGCTGGCGGACGAGCTCCTCGCCTCGGTCCGCGTGCGCTTCGAGACGGGCACCGTCGGGCAGTACGCGGTGCTTCGGCTCGAGGTGCTCCGCGATCGCCTCCGCGACGATCTCGGTGACTTCGTGCAGGCCGAGGCCGAGCTCGTGGCGGCGCTCGACGCCGCCGTGGGAGCGGAGGGTGGTTCCTACGTCACGCCCGACACCATCGCCGCGAGGCCGCCGCCCGAGGAGGCCGACTGGCTCGCCATCGCCGACGCCCATCGGCCGGCGCTGGCCCAGCTCGTCGCCGAGCGCCGTGCCGCGGCGCGTGCCGCCACCCTGGCCCGGGTCGAGGCGCGCCCCTCGCCGACGCTGTGGGCCGGGTACCGCGTCCGCGTGATCGACACGCCAGAGGACGCGGGCACCGACTTCGCGTCGGTGGGGATCGGGGTGCCCGTGCCGAGCGGCTCGGCCCGCCGGGGGCGGGCGGAGCGCACCGCAGCCCTCGACGAGGTCGCGGCCGCCGAGGCCGATGCCGAGGCACTCCGTGACACCATCGAGCGAGACGTGACCGCGGTGCTCTCCGCGTGGCGGCGGGCGCACGACAAGGCCACCACCTACGACACGCGGCTCGTCCCCGCCGCCCGCGCCGCTCTCGACGCCGTGCGCGCCGACTTCGCGGTCGGACGAGCCCCCTTCGCGTCGCTCTTCGAGGCGGAGGTCGCCCTCGTCGAGCTCGAGCGAGCAAGGCTCGTCGCCGCCGTCGATACGTGGATGGCTCGGGCGACGGCCCTCGCCGTGCTCGGCACGCTCCCCGACGGTCCAGGAGTCCAGCCGTGATCCCTCTGCTCAGGTGGTGCCTGCTCGCCTGCACGGTCGCGCTCGTGGCCTGTGGCCGCTCGACGACCCACGAGCACGCCGAACACGTCTACACCTGCAGCATGCACCCCCAGGTCCGCCAGGACGGACCGGGCAGCTGCCCCATCTGCGGTATGGACCTCACGCCGGTCTCCGACACCCCCGTCGCCGAGGGTGCGTTCGTCTCCGTGCCCTCGGGGGTGATCCAGCAGATCGGCGTCGAGACCGCACCCGTCGAGCGCACCACGGTCTTCCGCCACCTCCGCACCATCGGCGAGGTCGAGGTCGGTGAGGACGAGGTCGAGGTCGTCAACCTGCGGTTCTCGGGCTGGGTCGAGGGGCTGACCGTCGACACCACGGGCGACGAGGTCAAGGCAGGCCAGGCCTTGTTCCGCATCTACTCGCCCGAGCTCGTCGCCGCACAGGAGGAGTACCTGCTCGCCCGGCGCACCCAGGGGGTCGATGCGGCGCTGACCCGCTCGTCGCGTCGCAAGCTCGAGCTGTGGGATGTCGCCGAGCGCGACATCGTGGCCATCGAGAGCGCCGGCGAGGCCACCCGTGCCGTCCCCATCCGGGCGCCCCGATCCGGCTTCGTGCTCGTCAAGAACGTGGTGGAAGGCGCGCGCGTCCAGGCGGGCGAAGACCTGTACCGCATCGGCAACCTCCGGCGCATCTGGGTGAGGGCGGAGGTCTACGAGCACGACGTACCTTGGCTCGAGGTCGGTCAGCCCGCTCAGCTCGAGCTCACCCACCTCTCCGTGCCCACGGTCGAGGGCCGGGTGGCCTACGTCTACCCGACGATGAGCCCCGAGACGCGCACCCTGCCGGTTCGGCTCGAGTTCGACAACCCGGGTGTGCGGCTCAAGCCGGGCATGTTCGCGACGGTGTACGTGCAGCACCAGCGTCGCGACGACGTCGTGGCCGTCCCCAAGCGCGCGGTGCTCCACTCGGGGCAGCGCCAGATCGTGTTCGTGGCCCACGGGGCGGGCCGGTTCGAGCCTCGCGAGGTCACGACGGGACTCACCGGCGACAACCGCATGGTCGAGATCACGAGCGGGCTCGAGCCCGGTGAGCTCGTGGCCACCAGCGGCCAGTTCCTCCTGGACTCCGAGAGCCAGCTCGACGAGGCCCTGCGCAAGCTCGCCGATCCTCCGAAGCCCGACGACGCGCCGCCCACCACGGTGTGGTCCTGCCCGATGCACCCGGAGGTCCTCTCCGATCACCGCGACCGCTGCCCCGACTGCGGGATGTTCCTCGAGGAGCGGCCCGGCACCGACCAGGAGCTGCACCACGTGCACGGGGCCAAGGCCGAGTCTGGCCAGTTCACGTGTCCCATGCACCCCGAGGTCGTCTCCGACCGCCCCGGGCGCTGTCCCGATTGCGGGATGTTCCTCGAGAAGGTCCCGTGATCGAGCAGCTCGTCGAGGCGAGCATCCGCAACCGCGGGCTCGTCCTGCTCGTGGCCGGCGTGCTCGCCGTGCTCGGGGTGTGGGCGGTCCGCGAGACGCCCATCGACGCCATTCCCGACCTCTCCGACACCCAGGTCATCGTCTACACCGAGGCGGACGGACGGGCCCCCGAGGTGGTCGAGGATCAGGTCACGTACCCGCTGTCGACCGCGCTCCTCGCGGTGCCGGGAGCGCGGGGCGTCCGGGGCGTCTAGGTCTTAGGCCACACGATGGTCTTCGTGTTAGTAGAGGACGGCACCG
>CAZZLC010000067.1:0-28335 GCA_964655065.1 uncultured Enterobacteriaceae bacterium
AGGGTATCCTGGCCCTTCGTCGAGAGCCGCGGGAGGAGAGGGTGATCGAGCTGGACGGTCGAGAAGGAGAGGGCGGAGGGCAGGTCCTCCGGATCGCGCTCGCGCTGTCTGCGGTCACCGGCACTCCCTTTCGCATCCACCACATCCGGGGAGGTCGGGCGAAGCCCGGGCTGCTGCGACAGCACCTGACGGGCGTTCGCGCCGTGGCCGAGGTCTGCCAGGCTCGCGTCGAGGGAGCGAGCTTGCGCTCGACGGAGCTCGTCTTCGAGCCCGGCGCCATCACGGGTGGGGACTGGACCTTCGAGGTCGGCACCGCAGGGAGCGCGGGGCTGGTGCTTCAGGCGCTCCTTCCCGTGCTGTGGAGTGCGCCAGAGCCGTCGACGGTGACGGTCACCGGCGGCACGCACAACCCCGCGGCGCCGCCGGCCGATTTCCTGGTCCGGACCCTGGTTCCCGCGCTCGGGACCATGGGGGTTGCGATGGAATTCCGTCACCTCGCCCACGGGTTCTTTCCTGCAGGAGGAGGGTCGTACGCCGTGAGGGTGACGCCGGGGCCGTTGCGCGCGCTCGAGCTCGAGGAGCGGGGCCCCATCGATCGAATCGAGGTGACGGCGTGGCTGGCGAACCTCCCGGAGCGCATCGGCCAGCGAGAGATCGCGGCCGTCCGCGAGGTACTGGATCTCGGCGACGACGATCCGGCAGAGATCCGCACCGTCCCGTCTCCTGGGCCGGGCAACGCGGTCACCGTCGCGGTCGTCTCGAGGTCGGTCACCGAGGTGTTCACGGCATTCGGGCGCCGAGGGGTGCCCGCGGAGGACGTCGGTCGCGAGGTCGCCGAGGCCGCTCGAGCCTACCTCGACCGCGACGTACCGGTGGGTCCCCATCTCGCCGACCAGTTGATCGTGCCGCTCGCGCTCGCTGGCGGACGCTTCGTGACGGGACCGCTCACCGAGCACGCGCGAACGGGGATCGCGATCGTGGAGCGGTTTGTCGACCGTGCACCTCGCGTCTCTCCCCGAGTTGACCAAACGCTCTTGGTCGAATGTTCGATCTAGTCGATATTGTCCGTGGGATGGTGGCATGAATTCGTTGAACCTGAACCACCTGCGCTATTTCTGGTTGACCGCTCGGGAAGGTAGTCTCACTCGAGCCAGTCGGCGGCTCCAGCTCGCCCCGTCGACCGTGAGCACGCAGATCAAGGCGCTCGAGGAGTCGATTGGGCAGCCCCTGTTCGACCGCCGCGGGCGGTCGCTGGTGCTCACGGCCCACGGAGAGGTCGTCCGCCAATACGCCGACGAGATCTTCGCGTTGTCGGAGGAGCTCGTCCAGTCGCTGCGGGACGCCAGCGCGACCCGTCCGGCCCCGCGGCTGCGGGTCGGCACGAGCGCGCACCTGCCGAAGCTGGTGGCCTACCGCCTCGTCGCTCCAGTCATGCAGAATCCGCAGGGGCCCGTGCACCTGTCGTGCTTCGAGGATCAGCCGGACCGGCTGGTGGCCGACCTGGCCGTCAACCAGCTCGACGTGGTGCTCTCGGACGCCCCCGTGGGCCTCGCGAGCGAGGTCCGTGTCGAGAGCCTGCTGATCGGCGAGTCTCGGGTGGCGCTCATGGGGCACCCCGAGCTGGCCGCCGAGCTGCGCGAGGGCTTCCCTGCGTCCCTGGCCGACGCGCCCGTGCTCCTGCCCGATCAGAGCTCGGCGCTGCGCCGACTGCTCGAGGAGTTCTTCGACGAGCACGGTGTGCGCCCGCGGGTGGTGGGGGAGTTCGGAGACTCGGCGCTGCTCGCGTCCTTCGGGATGCAGGGCGCGGGCGTGTTTCCCACGTCCGCCATCGTGGCCCGCGAGGTCGAAGAGCAGTACCACGTCGAGCAGATCGGAATCCTCCCCGACGCTCGGGAGCGCTTCTACGCGATCGCGCGGCCGGGTCGGCTCGCCGACGCGCCGATCTCCCTCATCGTGGAGAACGGACGGCAGGTGCTGGAGTCGGCTTGATCAAGGGCGGCGTCCCGCGTCGCGGAGGAGCGCCGGCAACGCCAGGCCGAGGGTCGTCGCCCGATAGGCGTACGATGCGAGCAGCGCGAGCCACGCCCCGGGGTTGCCGAGCGCGGGCCGCAGCGCGAGGTCGGTGACGACGTAGAGCAACGTGGCGACGATCGCGGCGTTGCGGAGCGCCCGGCCGCGTGTGGTGCCGAGGAAGATCCCGTCGAGCTGCCAGGCGGCGACGCCCACGAGCGGAACGGCGGCTGCGTACCCGAGGTGGGCGTGGGCGATCGCGCGGGTCGCCTCGTCGGACACCACCGCGTCGAGGATGGGATGCCCGAGCACCGCGATCCCCACCGTAAACGCGGCGCCCCCGATCAACGCGACCTCCGAGGTGCGGGCGATCGCGTGCCAGAGCCCCCGCCGGCTGCCGGCGCCGTAGGCCTCGCCGACCTCCTTCTCCGCGATGAACGCGACCCCGTCGAGCACGTGGGCGGATACGGCCACGAACTGCATGAGCACCTGGTTGGCGGCCAGCACCGCGGTACCGAGCAGGGCGCCTGCGTTGGAGAACCAGCCGAAGGCGCCGAGCATGGCCAGGGTGCGGATCGCGATGTCCCGATTTGCGCCGAGCAGACTCGTCCAGGCGGCGGGCTCGGCCCACGGGGAGCGTAGCCGGCGCCACGCCATGGGGAGATCCCGGTGGATCCACAGGGCGCCCGCCGCGAGGGCGCACAGCTCGGCGATCGAGGTTCCGGCTCCGATCCCGAACGGGCCCCACCCCCACTGGGTCACGAAGAAGGCGTCGAGGGCGGCGTTGGTTCCGTTCAGCACGATCTGGAAGCCGAGCAGCGCCCTCGTGCGTCCCGTGCCGAGCAGGTAGCCGTTCAGCGCGTAGCCCATCAGGGCGGCCGGGGCGCCGATGATGCGCGCGCCGTAGTAGGCCGCGGCTCCCGCCTCCACCTCGGCCGTGGCCGAGAACAGCGAGAGCGCCACGATCCGGATCACGGGAAACAGCACCCAGAGCCCCACGCCGAGCGTCAAGGCGAGGGTGAGCGCCCTCGCGAGCACGGCCGCCGCCTCGCCGGGCTCGCCGCGCCCCCGGGCCTGAGCGGTCTGGCCCGTGGTCGCCATGCGGAGAAAGCCGAACGCCCAGTACACGAACGAGAACGTGACCGAGGCAATCGCAATCGCGCCGAGATCCGCGGCGTCGCCGGTCCACCCCATCACCACGGTGTCGACCACCCCGGTCAACGCCGTGGCCGCCTGTGCGAGCACGACGGGCCAGGCCTGCCGGACCACCCCCCACGTTGTCAGCGGCGGCGACCCACCACTTGCGCCATCGGACACTTCGAGCGAACCCTTGGAGACGGCTTCCGGAGAGTCCAAAGCGTGCCGAAAGCTCATGGTTGGTATCAGTTTGCGGGCCCGATCGACGCCGCCGTGCTCGCCGAGCGCTTTCCGGGTCTCGCGGCGGGGGCCGCCGTCGAGGGAGACCGCGTGCGCCTCGAGCGCGAACGACGGAACTACCTCGCCCTGATCGAGGAGGTCGACGAGCTCCGGAGCGACGCGATCGCGGGCTCGGTGGTGGTGGAGGACGCGTTTGGGCTCGTCGTTCGCCTCCCGGCTCGCTGGGTGCCCCCACGCTTCGAGGTCGACGAGGTTCCCGAGCGGGCCCGGGCGCGCGTCGGCACTGTCGATGGCACGGTGGGGGCGCCGATCGTCGACGTGGCCTGGTCGGCCGACGGCTCCCTGCTCGCGACCGCTCACCAGGAGTCCGATCTCGCGGTCGCCACCGTGTGGACGGTCGAGGACGGTCGGCTGCGACGGCTCCACGAGCTGCCGGTCGGGGGGCGGTTCGTTCCAGGCCGGAGCGTGGGTTTCGCGGCGCGCGCCCTGCTCGCGTGGACCGAGGAGGCAGGGGCGCCCGGGGTGCTCCGGCTGGTCTCCGCCGACGGGGGACACGTCCTGCGCAGCAAGACGTTCGACAAGCCGATCACCTGCGCGGCGGCCGCACCCGACGGCTTCGGGCTCGCGGTGGTCCTCGAGGGGGAGCGACAGATCACGCTCCTCGACGCGAGCCTCGAGCCCCACGACGTCCGCGCCGTGCATGCCGACTACGTGGACCTCCAGTTCGGCGCCAAGGGACGCCTGGTGGCGCGCGGCCCCGAGGGCATCGACGCGATGGACCTCAAGCTCGCGACCGACCTCGGACGGTTCGAGGGTGGCTTCACTGCGGCGGTGCCCCTCGACGACGGCCTGCTGGCGGCTCGGACGGAAGGAGGCCGCGTGCTCCTGCTCTTTCCGGGTCGCGAGCCTGACGAGATCGTCGCGTTGGCCGGCGTCCGCGCGATCGCGGGGGCCGGGCATCGTCTGGTCGCGTGGGGCGACGGGGAGATCTTCGACTACGACGTCGCCGCGCGGAAGATCAAGGCTCGACGCGCGGTGGCGACGGCTCGGCCCGTGCACGTGGCGGTCGCTCTGTCGGCCGAGGCGGTCGCGTGGAGCGACGGGACCCGCGTGGTGCTCCCGGGTTCTCCAGAGGCGGTGCCGCCGTTCGACGGGCTCGTCGCTGGCGGGGCCCGGGCCGTGCGCACCTCCGAGAGCGAGGTCGTGGTGTTGGACCCCCTCGATGCGTCCGTGGCGCCCATCCGACTCGACCCGCGAGCCTGGATCGCGCCGACCGCCGACGGTTCCGTGGTCGTCGTGGCCGAGGCGGTGGATGGCGGCCGCCCGACCGAGCGCGGGCTCACGCGCGTGACCTTCCGGACGGCCGAGGAGACGCTCGGCTGCACCTACCTCTCCGACGCCCGGACCGCGGATCTGACCCCCGACGGGCGGCACCTCGTGGTGGAGGTCGACGGCGTCTTCACGGTCGTGACCGCCGTGGGCGGCGAGCACCGGGCGGCCGTGGGACCCGTGGTGGATCAGCTCGCGTTCGCCACCGTTGCCCCGGTGGGGCTGCGCCGGACCCGCGACGGACTGCGGATCGCCGACCTCACACCGGAGCCCGGTCCGCCGGTCGACTTCGACGAGCCGGAGGTCGAGCTCGCGGCCCTGGCCGAGGACGGGTCGTTCGCGGTCTCGGTGGGGGCTCGGCTCGCGTGCTGGGACCGGGCCGAGGGTCAGCTGCGGTGGGCGCGGGGCGACTGGAGCGCCGATCACCTCGCCGTGAGTCCCGACGGGCGGCAGATCGTGTTGACGGTAGGCGGCGGCATCCACTGGTTCTCCGCCGCCGATGGGCGCCACATCGACAGCCGTGTCGGGCACGCGCACGGCGTCCGGCAGATCGCGTATCGGGCGGACGGAACCCTGCTCACGCTGGGACTCGAGGGCACGATCGTACAGTGGAAGGCGCGGGGCGAGCTGCGTCCGCTCGGCAGCGACGCGGCCCAGATCCTCCGCGCGGCGTTCCTGGCCCACGACCAGGCGCTGCGGGCTCCCTGGCTGGCCCTCGAGCGCACCGAGCCGCCCGCGCCCGTCGCGTCCCTTCCCCCGATCCTCGCCGAGATCTCCCCGCCCGATCCGAGCGCTGGCGTGCGGATTCGCGGTACGCTCGGCTACTACGGCGAAGGGGCTTGCGAAGAGGCGGTTCTCGCCTACCGATCCGTCGCGCAGCGCGATCCGGACGACGACCTGGCCGTCGAAGAGCGCGAGGTCGTGGTCGATCTCACGCTGGCCCGTGACGTCGATCTGGAGCCGATCCACAACGGGATCCTCGAGCTGACGCGGCGCGCGGTGCGAGGCGCGGTCGAGGTCCACGACCCGCGACGAATCCACCACTTCACCTTCGAGGCAGGCATCCACGAGCATCCCACGCCGCGGTATGGCGTGGTGCCCGGAGCCCGCGCGCGGCTCTCGAGGCTGCGGGCTCCCCACTGGGAGCGTCCTCCCCAGATCGAGGAGCGGGGCGGCTGGCGGTGGTGGCTCGGCGCCTACCACGCCGAGGAGGGCGAGCGACCCGGGCCCGTCGCGCCGGTGCAGCGCCTCCGGGTCATCGACGAAGCGACGGGGCAGCAGATCTGGTCGCAGCTGCTGTTCTTCGAGGGCGTGCTGTCGGTCGCCCCCGACGGTCGCCTCGCGCTCCTCACGGCCGACGACCCGGTCGAGGCGCTGGAGGAGCAGGTGGGGCTCAAGCTGCTCGATCCGAGCGACAACCTCGTGGTGGAACTCGTCGAGGGCGCCCGACAGTTTGCCCGCCAGGTGTCCTGGTCGCCCGATGGGCGGAGCTTCGGGTTCGTCTCCGAGGGCGACGACACCCGGGTGGAGATCTGGGACCGCGGGGGCACGCGACGGTTTCGGCTGCCCCTCCGGGCGTGGACGTTCACCGAGGCCGAGGTGATCTGCGCTGGCGACGGCGAGCTCGCCTTCGTCGACGTCGAGACCGGTCAGGTGGCCCGGACGCTGCCCTGGCCCCGTCACGAGCACCAGCTGCTCGCCCACGGGGATGGCTTCGTGGCCATCGGCACCGAGGGTATCGCGATCGTGGACGCGGAGGGTGCGATCGAGCGCTCGCTGTCGAACCTCCACCTCGAGGAGGGGTCGGTCCTCTCGGACGAGGACGGCGAGACCGTGCTGGTGGGACCGCGTGGCGAGCGGGTGAGGCTGTCGGACGGCCAGCCGCTGTCGGCGCCGGGCTACATCGAGGCGGCCGCGATCCGGGGGCCCCGGGTGGCCACCTGGCACGGCGAGGAACTGATCGTGCGGGCATGGGCCACCGGCGAGGTCCGAGTCCGCGAGCGGGTCAGGGCGGACACGCGGTGGGTGGGCCAGCCGTCGCTGACCTGGGCGAGTCCCGGAGCATCGGGCGAGGACGCTCTGGTGCTCGCGGTCGACGACCACGTGCGCTGCCTGGACCCCGATGGAACCTGGCGAGTCAGCGGACGGGTGGGTCTGGTGGCGGTGGCCCCGGCTCCCGACGGGCAGGTCCAGACCGCGCACCTCGACGGGCTCGTGCGCCTCTACGACGTCGCGTCGGGCACGGTCGCCGTCGAGTCACGCCTGCCCTTCCCGATCGAGGCGTTCGCCGGCCATCGTGAGGCGACCCACGCGGTGGTGCGCACCGGCTCGGTGGTTCGCCACGTGAAGCTCGAGACTGGCGAGGTGCTCGACGAGATCGCGGAGGTTCCCGTGGGGGCCCGGCTCGCCTTGTCGCCCAACGGGCGCTCGTTCGCGATCGCGCTGCCCGATCGGGTCGTCGTCGGCGGAGGTGGCTTCGATCGTCGCTCGGTCGAGGTGCGGGCGCGGTCGCTCGTCTTCCTCCTCGACGGACAGCGGCTCGCCATCGGCGGGGACGACGACCTCATCTAC
Organism: uncultured Enterobacteriaceae bacterium; assembly: GCA_964655065.1. Taxonomy (GTDB): domain Bacteria; phylum Myxococcota_A; class UBA796; order UBA796; genus DRPG01. Next base: position 7,288 of record CAZZLC010000067.1, read on the forward strand.
GTCGTGCGCAGCACGACGGCCGAGGTCGAGGGTCGGCTGGTGGGGCACCACGGCTACGTCGCGGTGCTCGACACCGACGGAAAGACCCTGCTCTCGGCCGCAGTGGACGGGCTCGTGTGGTCGCTCGAGGGTCTCGAGCTCATGGGCTTCGGCCACAACGAGTTCCTCGGCGACTGATCCACGATCATACACAGGCGTCGTAGCAGCTCACCCGGTGGAGGACCCGATGAGCGACGGCCTGATTCTTGGCATCGACCGGCTCGGCTTCCCGTGGCCGACCACGGACCCTTTCCTGTTCTGCGTGCACCACGACGACGCCTACCCCAGGGGCAACGAGAAGCTCGGCCCCGTGGCCTCGCTGGCCGGCCGCAACATCGGCAACGACTTCGTGCTCCGCGACGGCTTCCGGATGTACCACGGTGACGTGGTTCCCGGCTTCCCGCGTCATCCCCACCGGGGCTTCGAGACGGTGACCGTGGTGCGGCGCGGCTTCGTCGACCACTCCGACTCGCTCGGGGCGACGGCGCGGTATGGCGACGGCGATACCCAGTGGATGACCGCTGGCCGAGGCATCGTGCACGCCGAGATGTTCCCGCTCGTGAAGCGCGAGGAGGACAACCCTCTCGAGCTCTTCCAGATCTGGATCAACCTGCCGGCGCGCAACAAGATGGTGGAGCCCCACTTCACCATGCTGTGGAACGAGGCGGTGCCCGACGTCGAGCTCGAGGACGACAGCGGGCTCGGCACCGTCGTCACCCTGTCGGCGGGTTCGCTCGCGGGCCAGTCGGCTCCTGCTCCCGCGCCGAACAGCTGGGCCGCGGATCCAGACAACGAAGTCGCGATCTGGCAGATCCGCATGGTGGGCGGCGCTCGCTTCGAGATTCCGCCGGCATCGGCGGGGGTCAGCCGGTCGCTCTACGTCTTTCGCGGCGCCGGCGTGAGCATTGGCGGCCAGTCGGTGCCCAACCAGCGAGTCGTGAGGGTGCGCGCCGACCAGGCAGCGGTCGTCGAGAACGGCTTCGAGCCGTCCGAGATCCTGATGCTCCAGGGCAAGCCCATCGGGGAGCCGGTCGCCCACTACGGGCCGTTCGTGATGAACACCCGCGCGGAGCTCGAGCAGGCCTTCGCCGACTATCGGCGCACCCAGTTCGGCGGCTGGCCCTGGCGCAGCGACGACCCCGTTCACGATGCGACGGACGGTCGGTTTGCCCGGACCCCTGACGGCAAGGTCGACCGCCCCGTCTAACCGCGCCCGAACCGGCGGATCTCGACGGTATCCGGTTCGATGCGAGCCGTCTCCGGTCCGGCCTCGCGGGTGGGGAGCCAGACCGCGATCCGGGCTCCGCCGCCGGGCGAGTGGCCCAGACGGAGCGTTCCGCCCAGCCGCAGGGCGACCTGCTTGACGATCGACAGTCCGAGGCCCAGGCCGCTCGAGCTCCGGGGGCCTCGCTCGTAGGGCCGCAGCAGGCGGTCGACGTTCACGTCTCCGAATCCCGGGCCGTTGTCGTCGAACCACAGCTGGTGTCCGTCGGCCTCTGGCGTGGTCGTGACGCGGATGACGAGGCTCTCGGCCCCCCGGGCGTGCCGCAGCGAGTTCGTGATCACGTTGTCGACGAGGACGGTGAGGAGCATCGGGGCGGTCACGATGGACTCGGCGCGGCTCACGTCGAGGGTGCCCTCCACGTCGAGGATCGGGCGCTGGCGCTCGAACCGTTCGGTCACCAGCCCCGCGAGGTCCACGGCCGAGAACTCCAGGGGCTCCAGCCTCGATCGCGCCAAGGCGAGCAGGTTGTCGAGCTGGGTACGCATGTGGTCGGCGGCGTGGCGGATCGCGGTGAGCCAGCGTCGCTGGGCGCCCTGCAGCTGCGGCCCGAGATCGGACTCGAGGAGCTCCGGGAAGCTCGAGAGGTGGCGAAGCGGGCTGCGCAGGTCGTGGGCGGCCTGGGCCACGAAGGCGCGCAGATCGTGCTCGCTCTCCCGACGGGCGGTGATCTCCTGGTGGGTGACCAGTGCGCCCACGCGCTGGCCCTCGTGCTCCACGGGAGTGACCACGAGGACGAACCAGTGCGGCGCGTCGGGCGAGTGGCAGGGGTACTCGACCTCGTACCGATCCCGCGTCCCGGCGAGGACAGCCCGGATGCCCTGACTGGCCTCACCGGCCTCGGGCTCGGCGCCGGCCGCCTCGTCGCAGATGTCCAGGTAGTTCACGCCGACGTCGTCGACGCCCTCTCGGCGCGTCACCGCGCGCCAGGGGGCATTGGTGCGGCGGATCACCCCGTCGGAATCCAGCACCACGGCCTGCCAGGGCAGGGCATCGAGCAACGCCTGGATGTGGAGCGCAGGGTCGGGAGGGGACGTCACGAGAGGCTCCCGAGGCTCAGGTACCTGGCAGCAGGACGACCTTGAGCCAGTAGTCCGTGAAGGACCGGACGAAGTGCTGCCAGCCCTCTTGCGACGTAGGCTTCTGGAGGTACGCCGAGGCCTGCTGAGCGTAGCCCTTCTCGATGTCTTCCGGATCGGTGCTTCCCGACAGGATGATCACGGGGATCCGCGACCAGGGGGCGTGCTGCTTGATCTGCTCGAGCAGGTCGAGACCATCGACGTCCGGCAGACGGAGATCGAGCAGAATCAGGTCGGGCAGCGGCCCCTCGTCGAGGATGCGGAGGGCCCGGGCTCCGGTGTCGCAGGGCACGACCGTCGCCGATACGCCGTTTCGCTCGATGGCCAGCCGAAGCAGCTCCTGGTCTGCCGGATCGTCCTCGACGAGGAGGATTCGCAAGGACTGTGTACGCCAGGGCCCTTCCATCAGAGGCGCACCTTCTGGAGGGCGACGAGCACCTGGGGGTCGTCGGAGGCTTCGTGGACCACCCGCTGGGCAAACACCCGGAGGACCACCTTCGTGCCGTCGGAGCGCTGGTGGCTTCGCAGCGTGTCCGTGGGCAGCACGTTCTCGGCATCGAGGTCGCCCCCGGGAGAGTCTCCGGCGAGCAGCGTGTGCATCTCCTCGTAGCCGAGGTTCTCCCCGTCGGAGAGCCCGAGCAGGCTGCGCGCGACGTCCGAGAGCTGGGTCGACTGGCGCTTCAGGTCGACGAGCACCATGCCGACCCCGGCGAGCCCGGCCGCGAGCTCGTTGGCCGTCAGCTCCCCGATGCGCTCTTGTTGGGCGTCCCACGCGGTCTGATCGTGGAACATCACGATGACGCCGCGCGAGAGCCGGTGCGTGTCGTCGAAGGGTCGAATCTGCACGCTCCAGACGGTCCCGTCGGACGCGACCACCCGTGACGTCCGGGGCTCCCGGCTCGTGAGCACCTCGTTGACGTGCTCGTGGAAGCTCGGGTACTCCGCGTGCAGCACGAGGTCGGAGAGGCTGCGACCGAGATCCTGGGTCCGCAGCGGCAGCAGCCGCAGGACCGTGTCGTTGAAGCGCCGCACCCGCAGCTCGGAGTCGAGGAAGAGCGCCCCGACGTCGATCGAGCGCAGGAGGTTCTCGAGGTCGCCGGTGAGGTACTCGAGCTCCTCGATCTTCTCCTGGTACTCGGCGTTGACCGTGTACAGCTCCTCGTTGACCGACTGAAGCTCCTCGTTGGTGCTCTGGAGCTCCTCGTTGCTCGCGATGAGCTCCTCGTTCGTGGCCTGGAGCTCTTCGTTCGTGGCTTCGAGGTCCTCGACCGCGGTGCGCAGATTCTCGCGGGTGAGCACGAGCTCGGCCTTGAGCTCCTCGATGCGCACCGCACTCTCGCTCGACAGGTCGAAGGTCGAAGCCTCCCCTTCGCCCTCGCTGGGGGCACGGATCTCCTCGAAGAAGATCATCAGGCCCTGGTCTTCGCGCGTCGGCGAGCCGTTCGCCGGCATGACCCGCAGGTCGACCATCTGCCCGTTGAGCTCCACGCTGGGGATGACCGCGTGCTCCTGGTTGCCGCGGACCCGGCGCGCCGTCGAGTTGAGGAACACGGAGACGGCGGGGGGCAGGAGGTTCAACAGATTCAGGTTGGCGCGGCCCTCGGGGAGCTGGATGAACGGCGTGATGTTGCCGATCACGTGCAGCACGTCGAACGACTGGTCCACCGCGACGCCGGGGGGCAGGTAGTGGTCCAGGGCGGGCTTGAACTCGACCTCGGGGGTGGGGCGTCGCGCCGGCGGCCGCCCGAACGTGGTCAGCCCGGTGGCACCGAACATCCGGGCGAGGTCGCGGGTGGCGCCGCTGGCCCGGAAGACCTTCCACTTGAGGTCGATCGGCTGAAACGAGCCCTTCTGGTCGCCGACCGTCTCGCTGGGTCCGAGGAACAGCACCCCGCCGTTCTGCAGGCCGAAGTGGAGCCGGGCGAGCACGGGCCGCTGCGCGTCGGGCTTGAGGTAGATGAGGAGGTTGCGGCAGGTCACGAGGTCGAGCCGGGTGAACGGCGGGTCCGTGAGCAGGTTGTGGACTGCGAACGTGATGTCGTCGCGCAGGAAGCGACGCACCCGGAAGCCCTCGTCGTGCGGCTCGAAGTACTTGGCCCGGATCTCCTCGGGGACCCCTTCGAGGTCGTCAGGCGAGTACTCGCCGGCCATCGCGATGCGGATGGCGCCCGGATTCGCGTCGGTGGCGAAGATCCGCACCTTGGGATCGACGGTCAGCCCGATCGCCGCCTCGTGCATGGCCATGGCGAGCGAGTACGCCTCCTGGCCCGTGGAGCAGCCGGCCACCCACATCCTCGTCTCGCGATCCTCGCGGATCAACGGCCGCAGCACCTGCTCGGTGAGCTGTTCCCACGCGTCGGGGTCCCTGAAGAAGCGGGTCACCCCGATGAGCAGGTCGACGCAGAGCGCCTTGAGCTCCTTCTCGTCTTGCTGCAGGGTCTGCGCGTAGTCGGAGAGGTTGTCCATCCCGACGAGCGACATGCGGCGCTGGATACGCCGGAAGAGGGTTCCCTCTTTGTAGAAGGTGAGGTCGAGGCGGGTCTCCCGGCTCACGAGCTGGAAGATGATGCGCAGGGGCTCCGTCTCGGTGGACGGCGTGAAGGCCGGCAGGGTGCCGGGGAGCAGATCGAGCTGCTCTGCGAGCCCGAACGGCGACAGCACGAAGTCGACCGCCCCGGTGGCGATGGCCGAGCGGGGCATGCCGTCGAACTTGGCGGTGGTGGGGTCCTGCACCATGACGAGCCCGCCGCGCTTGCGGATCTCCACGATGCCTCGGGACCCGTCGGTGCCCGTCCCGGACAGGATCACGGCCACCGCCGACTTGCCCTGGGCCTTCGCCAGGCTCTCGAGGAAGAGGTCGATCGGCAGGTGCAGCCCCGTGCCCGCGGGACGATCGTTGAGCTCGATCCGTCGGCCGCGGATGCGGACGTCCTTCTTGGGGGGCAGCAGGTAGACGTGGCCCGAGGTGACCGTGAGCCCGTCCTCGGCGTGCAGGACATCGAGCTGGGTGTGGCGCTGGAGGATCTGCACCATCATGCTCTTGAAGTCGGGCGAGAGGTGCTGGACCACGAAGAACGCCATGTTCGTGCCGGTGGTCAGGCTGCTGAACACATCCTGGAGCGCCTCGAGCCCGCCGGCCGACGCGCCGATGCCCACGACAGGAAAAGGCAGCATCGGGGTTTCTTCAATGGAACCGTACTTTTGGTCTGACATGGGCGTCCCGGAGGGGTTTCAGGCCGGTAACAAAGCGCTCAAGCACGAGGATGGGCAGCCGATTCGCCGGTCGGTCGGGGGTGGAGTTTGACGGCAACACGCCACTGGACCACGGACGAGGCGATCCGGGTCCTGCTTCTCGAGCCGGATGTGCTGCACGGGTACGCGGTTGCCGATGCCATGGCGGCCTCGCAGGACGTGTACCAGATCGTACACGCCGACGACTTCTCGTCGGTGCTGATGACGCTGGAGCAGGATCACATCGATTGTGCCCTGTTGGACGTGGAGGCGCTCGGAACCCAGCTCGAGAGCGCTCTGCTGCGGATCATCTCGCTGTCCCCCGCCACGTCGATCGTCCTCATCTGTGACGGGGCGGAGCAAGACCACGCGATGCTCGGCGTGCGGCACGGCGCTCACGACTTCGTCCTCCGCGACTCCCACCATCCCGACAGCTTGGTCCGCACGGTCCGATCCTCGCTCGAGCGGCACAACGGCAAGACCAGTCTCCACTTTCTCGCCCATCACGACAACCTTACCGGACTGGCGAACCGCGTGTTCTTCCAGCGCAGCCTCGAGACGGCCTACGATGGCGCGCAGCGTCAGGGGGCCCTGCTCGGCGTGCTGTTCGTGGATCTCGACGGCTTCAAGCCGGTCAACGACACGCTCGGCCACGACGCGGGCGACGAGGTGTTGCGCATCATCGGGCGGCGGCTCCGCCGAAGCGTGAGCCACGAGGATCTGGTGGCTCGCATCGGCGGTGACGAGTTCGCGGTGTTGCTCGTCGGCCTCGGCGACCCAAAGCAGGCCGTCAACGTCGCGCGCCGCCTGCTGCAGCAGGTCGAGCTCCCCATCCAGCTCGGTGGCAACACGGTGCGGGTGTCCTGCAGCATCGGTGTGTCGACCAACCTCGACCACTTGACGGCCTCCGCCCTCCTCAAGGCGGCTGACGACGCGATGTACGTCGCCAAGCGGTCCGGCGGGAACGGTGTGCACGTACACGCCACCACCTCCGCTCGGTTCACCCGGCTCACGTCCGCTCTCGACGAGGACGAGCTCGAGCTCTACTACCAGCCCCAGGTCGACCTGCAGGGCCGCATCGTCGGCGTCGAGGCATTGCTGCGTTGGAACCGGGATGGCGAAATCATCGGACCGACCCACTTCGTGCCGGAGATGGAGGACAACGGCCTCATCGTCGACGTCGGGGACTGGGTGCTGCAGCAGGCCATCGCGCAGCTGGTCGCGTGGCGGAGGCAGGGCCTCGAGATCCCGCGCGTCGCGGTCAACGTCTCCCCCATCCAGCTCCAACGACCCGATCTCGCGGCCAAGGTAGAGGGCCTGCTCGCTTCGCACGGGCTGTCGCCGTCTTGCCTCGAGCTCGAGGTCACCGAGCGGGTGATGCTCTCCGACGACGGGCGGGCGATGGCCAACCTGACCGCCCTTCGCGCGCTGGGGTGCGGGATCGCGTTGGATGACTTCGGAACCGGATATTCGTCACTGTCGTGTCTTCACGAGTACCCCGTGAACACCCTCAAGGTGGATCGTCGGTTCGTCCACGACATCGTCTCCAACGAACGCAGTTTCTCGATCGTGGGCTCGATCCTCGATCTCGGGCGCCGGCTGGGCCTCGACGTCGTTGCCGAGGGCGTGGAGACAATCCAGCAAGCCATGTTGTTGCGCAAGGAAGGTTGCCAGGTGTTGCAAGGGTTCCTGTTCGGTCGGCCGCAGTCCGCGGCTCGTGTCCCCGAGGTCACCTCCGTTCGCTGGGCGGCGGTGTGAGTCGTCTGGACGATGCGGGCATGGACCCGCGGATGTTGCTCGTCGAGTCGGACCAGGCGTTCGCCTACGAGCTGCTCACCGCGCTCTCGATGAGCGACGAGACCATCGAGGTCGACGTCGTCGACAACGTTCGGAAGGCGACGACGATCGTCGAGGCCAACGCCCACGACGTCGTGGTGATCGACCTGCAGAGCGCGAGCACGCGCACCTCCGCACCCGCGCTGCGGCGGCTCCGGCAGTCCACTCGGGCTTCGCTGATCGTGGTGAGCAACCTGCACGCCCACGCCGAGGCCGCGGCCGCCATGGCCATCGGCGCGGACGCCTTCGTGGTCAAGCCGACGGAGGGGATTCCCGGCATCGTGCGGGCCGCTCGGGTCGCGCTCGAGCGCAAGTGGGCATCCGATCGACTCGAGCGGCTCGCGTACGAGGACCCGCTGACCGGGCTCGCCAACCGCGCCAGCTTCTGTGCGGTCGTCGATCAGACGATCGCGGATGCGGGGCTGCACGGTCGCCTCGCCGTGCTCTTCCTCGACCTCGACGGCTTCAAGTCGATCAACGACAACTACGGTCACTGGGTCGGTGACGAGGTGCTCCGGCAGATCGGCCGCCGCCTCCTCGATCGGTTCGACGGCCCCAACGTGACCATCGGTCGCCTGGGAGGGGACGAGTTCGCGCTGCTCGTCGACCGGATCGCCCGGCTCGACGAGGCGATCGAGGTCGCGGAGGCCGTGGTCGAGACGCTGAACGCGCCGATGAGGGTCGGCAGCGACGTGCACCGGGTGAGCTGCAGCTGCGGGATCGCGATGCGGCCGACGTCCGGACGCACCACCGCCGAGCTGCTGCGCGGGGCCGACGAGGCGATGTACGCCGCCAAAGAGGGTGGAGGCTCGATTCGGGTCTCGCTCGCCAACGGGACCCCGCAGTGGGGATCGCGCAATCAGCCTGGCGCGACGCCGGTTCCCGCCCAGCAGAACCGGTGACTTCCGGGGCTCCGTGAATGCTCGGGAATCGGCGAACGTCTCTGTGACGTACGACCTATTCACCCCCGGAGCCGAGCATGCTCTTCCTCACTGGTCTGGCCCTCCAGCTCTCCAGCGCGGACGTCGAGGCGCGCGAGCCCGCCCGCTGCCGCCCCGTCGACGACGATCGCAGCGTGGCGCGGAGGTCGTCGGGTAACCGCCATCGGACCGTGCGCTGCACGCGCAGCTCGCGCGCTCGCCACGACGCGCGACCGAGCACCCGGCGCCGCACCACCGCGCGACGCGGCCCGCCGCCGCGGGCGCGACGTCACGTGCATCGTCGCCGGGTCCGTCGGGCCCCTCCGCCCTCTCGTCGGGTGGTGACCCGTCGTCCGCCGCCGCGGCGGAGGGCGGTGGCGGTGCGTCGGTCTCGCAAGCCCGCGTACAACCGCGAGAACACCCTCGCCCTCGGCCTCACGGGCGGTTCCTGGATCTCTGGCAATCCCGATGCGGGGACGTTCTTCGATGGTGGGGTCGGGGGCTTCGCGCGGCTCCGGCCTCGAGGGCCCTTCGCGGCCCAGGTGGACGTCGGGCACTTCTTCGGGGTCACCCGGCGCCCGCTGCTGCAGCAGGCCCGCCAACAGACCATGGTGTCGGGCTCGATGATGTGGTTCGTGGCTCCGCGGTCGCCAGTGACGCCCTACGCGCTCGGCGGGGTCAGCTACACCCACCTCGCCATCCAGGACCAGACGTTCGGCAACGGGGTCCCGGTTCGCAGCAACCTCTTTGGTCTGCAAGGGGGCGGGGGCCTCGAGATCGCGCTCGGTCGCTCGGCGGTGCTCGACTTCGAGGCTCGGTACGTCGGGTACCTCGGACGCGACGCATCCGATCCCGTGGGCACGGTAACTGCGACGGTGGGCATCGGGACCCATTTCTGACCCCCTCTCCTGGACGTCGGGCGTTAAGGGGGTTGGCGATGCCGTCTTCATCTACCTCGACTCCCTCTGCATCTCGTCGGGTACCTGTTCTGGGTGACCGCTATGCGGTGGTCCGTCGAATCGGGAAAGGCGGGGCAGCGGGCGTCTACCTCGTGTTCGACCAGAACCTCGAGCAATGGCGCGCGGCCAAGGTTCTCCACCGCCGCCACGTGGAGCAGGACGAGCTGCGAATGCGCTTCCTGCGCGAGGCGCGGACCATGGCGCGGCTCGACCATCCCAACGTGGTTCGGGTGCTCGACGTCGTCGACCAGACCCAGCCGTTCATGGTCATGGAGTACATCGAGGGAGGCTGTGTCCTCGACTGGCTGCGCGATCACGGGCCCATGCCGCCGTTCATGGCCGTCAAGGTGCTCATCGACGTGTGCAAGGCACTCGTGGCGACCCACGAGGCCCGCATCGTCCATCGTGACGTCAAGCCGCACAACATCCTGGTGACGCTCGGGGGCGCCTGCAAGCTCACCGACTATGGCATCGCCAAGATCGCACCCGAGGATGCGGGGTTCGAGGTCGACTACGACCGCACCGCCGAAGGCGCGAGCATGGGCACCGACGCCTTCATGTCGCCCGAGCAGCGCCAAGATGCGAGCAAGGTCGACGAGCTGGCCGACGTGTACTCGGTCGGAGCCACGCTCTACACCCTGTGCACCCGCAAGGCGGCGGTCGACCTCTGCATGTGGAGCGAAGATCATCCCAAGCTCGAGCCTGTCCCCGAGGTGCTCCGGACGATCCTGCTCCGAGCCTGTCACCGGGTCCCTGCCGAGCGGCACGCGTCGGTCGCGAAGCTCGAAGAGGCGCTCACGGCCGTGCTGTGGTCGTTGCCGTCGGTGCCGGCCAACGCGCCATCGCTCGTGATGCCCCTGCCGCCGACCCCGGCGCGCCCTCCGGAGACCATCGACGAAGAGGTCGCGCGCGAGCTCGCCGACCTCTGGCTCGACGAGGTCGACACCGGGCACGGCCAGGTCCCGATCGACGAGGCGACCTTCGGCTCGATGAACGGTCAGAGCAGCCTCGCGGGCAGCCAGCCCGCCGAGCCGCCCGAGCCGACCGACCTCGCACCGTCGACCGACACCGAGAGCGGTTTTGCTCCCATCGCCGGCTACATCACCGCCGCGGTGGTCGGCGGGTGCCTCGTGCTCGGCACGGCGGTGGCGGCGGGGGCGGGCGCGCTTCAGGTTCGCGAGGCCGCGTCGCTGTATGGTGATGCCGAAGACGACTACATCGAGGCCCTGACCGGCGACTCGGAGCTCGTCGGCAAGCTCGTCGAGGCGGGCGCCGAGCCCGAGGTGCTCGAGGCCACCTGGGCTGCGCTGCAGAATGGCTTGCAGTTGCCGGGTCGGGTCTCGCTGGCCGACCAGTACTACTGGGCGCTCAAGAAGGGCTGGGACCAGGTGCCGGCCGATCCGAACCGACCTTCGCTGGCCCACATCCGGGAGCAGCGACGGGCGTGGCTCGAGGAGTGTCGGGCGTGGCGCGACGTCGTGGCCCACACCGAGACGGGGGCGGTGGCGGTGGCGGTGGGCTGGGCCGAGGCGCCCGGTCCGAATCTCGTGGGTGACGGGGGCCTCTGCCGCTGAGCCGTGGTCAGTCGAGGTGCTGGTCGAAGAACCGCAGGAGGCGCTGCCAGGCGTCGGCTTCGGTCGGCTCGTCGTAGCCACCGTAGAGCGGGGGAAGGTAGCGCCCCAGGGTGAACCACAGGTCACCGTGGGCGTTCATGAAGCTGTGCCCGACTCCCTCGTGGACCACCACCTCGTGCGGCACCTCGAGCTCGTCGAGGTGCTGGGTGAGCCTTCGTGCGTGGGGCGCGAAGGCGCGGTCGCGCCCGCCGTACTGCGCGATGAGGGGGCAGACGCCGCGGAGGCGATCTGCCCGTTGGGGCACGAGGCCGTAGAAGGGCGCCGCGACCGCGAACGGCTGGTCCGCGGCTGCGATCAGGGCGAACCCGCCGCCCATGCAGAAGCCGACCACGCCAATCTGGCTCTCCTCGACCTGTCCCTCGGCAGCGAGGTGGCGGCGGGCCGCGTCGATCACGGCGTAGGCCTCGCCGTCTTCCGTGCGCATGGACCGGAGCGTGGCGACCACGCAGCCCGGACGCCCGCCGGCGTAGAGGTCGGGGGCGATCGCGGTGTAGCCCTCGGCGGCGAAGCGCTCGCAGTGGCGCTCGGTGTCGGCGCGGAATCCGGTCGCGTCGTGGATCACGACCACACCGCGGCGGCTCGCGCGATCCGGGCTGGGTCTGGCGATCCGCGCCCGGCGCGGGGTCGTCCCGGAAACGGCAAGCTGGACGTACTCGGGCACGGGGACTCCTCGTTGGCGGGGACCTACCAGAGGTCGCGGGTGAGTTGGGCTTCGGGACGCAGAGTCGGAGGTGCGGACTCCGCCATGGCCGAGAGCAGGGCGCGGACGGCCGGGGCGTCACGGGCGACCACGGGGTCGGGGTCGCGGGGGTTGAAGCGCCAGAACGCGCTCGGGGAGCGGAGGTGCTGGCGGAGGCTCTCGTCGACCCGGAAGCACTCGACGCACACCGCCCAGCAGCCCAGCACGTGGTGGAGCCAGTCCTCGAGCTCCCCGGTGAACACGTCGAGGACCGGCGTCGACAGGCGCACGTACGGGACTCCCGCCGGCTGGGCAAGCTGGAAGGCTCGACACAGCCGACGGTAGGCGAACCAGTCGGTCAGGTGCTTCACGCGCGCGGGGATGAGGGAGCCCATGAAGCTGTGCAGGCCAATGGCGCCCTGGGGTCGGACGTGGCGAAGCAGGTCCGCCAGGGCGCGCGACTCGGGCTCGGAGAGCGGCGCCTCGCCGCGGTAGGTGGGGGCGTCCGGCTCGGGGCTTCCGGCGACGGCGAGCCGCGCGGGTCGTGCGTTCCACGGGAGGGGGAAGTTGCGGTTGAGGTCGACCCCGCGGGCGTTCTTGCGCAGGGCTCCGACCGGTCCGTCTCCGTCGGTGCGCCAGACGCGGGCGTAGGCATCCGGGTTGGCGACGGGGACGACCCACAGCGTCGCATCGGGCAGCGGTCCCCTGCGGAGCACCTCGAGCGCCACGCGTACGCCCACGAACTCGAGCCCGTGGATCGCGGCGGTCAGTACGAGGGGGATCGGCCCCGTGCCCACGCGCACTGCGAACAGGGGGCGCCCTTCGACCGAGCGGCCGTAGGCCTCGACGGCCCCGAGGCGGGAGGCCTCGTCGCGAACCGACTCCCAGGGCAGGTAGGGGGCGAGCGCAGTGCGGACGAGAGGGGCGGTGGCTTGTTCCATCGCGCGGTTCCATATCGGGTGAACGGGCAGTTCGGGCGGCGCGAGCGACGAGACACGCTACAGGTGTACATTGTCTGGAGCTCACGTGTTCGCTCAACTCGACGACGCCTGGTCCCGGAGCGACCGCATCTTCGACCTCGTCGACCGTTCGGCGTGGTCCCGCAAGGGCATCGTGCTGCGGCACCCGCTCCTCTTCTATGTGGGTCACTTGCCCGCGTTCGCCTACAACCAGTGGCGTTGGACCCACGAGGGCCCGCCGTTCCGGTCCGAGTTCGACGAGCTCTTTGCCCGGGGCATCGACCCCGAGGACGAGGTGGCCGCCGAGACGCTGGCCCCCGAGAGCTGGCCGCCCATCGACGAGATCCTCGCCTATCGCGACGGTATTCGTGCGTTCCTGCGAGAGCACGGTCCCGGCGAGGGTGAGGCGGCCCGGACGCTGAGCGGGCTCGTGCTCGAGCACGAGCTGATGCACCACGAGACGCTCCTCTACCTCGCGACCCAGCTCGATCCGGCCGTGCTCACCGCACCCGAGGGGTGGGACGATCTCGAGTATGGCGAGGGGCGTGACGCGGAGCCCGTGGCGATCGCCGCGGGCCCGGTGACGCTCGGGGCGGAGCGTGGCAGCCTCGAGTTCGGCTGGGACAACGAGTTTCCCGCCGAGGTCGTCGACGTGCCGGCCTTCACCATCGACGATGTCCCCGTCACCATCGAGCGGTTCGCGGCCTTCGTCGACGACGGCGGCTACGACCAGTCGGACCTCTGGGACGACGCCGACCGGCGCTGGCTGCGCCGCACGGGCCGGGCCCACCCCCAGTTCTGGCGCAGGGCCGACGAGGGGTGGCAGGTCCGGTCGCTCTTTGGCTGGCACTCCCGCGAGGCAGTGCGCGGGTGGCCGGTGCAGGTCAGCTACGCCGAGGCGCTCGCCTACTCCCGGTGGGTCGGACGGCGGCTGCCCACCGAGGCCGAGCTGCACCGAGCTGCCTTCACGACTCCCGACGGGGGGGAGCGGCCGTTCCCGTGGGGTTCCGAGCCTGTCGGGCCCGACCACGGCTCGCTCGCCTTCCAGCGAATCGGCCGACGTCCGGTGGGGCTCACGTCGGCTGCGGTGAGTGCCTGGGGTGTGCACGAGCTCGTCGGCAACGGCTGGGAGTGGACCGCGACGCCCTTCCTGCCCCGAGAGGGCTTCGACGCGATTCACCCGACGTATCCCGGGTACTCGACCGACTTCTTCGACGGCGAACACCAGGTCGTGTTCGGTGGCTCTTGGGCCACCGACGACCGCCTGCTGCGTCGCAGCTTCCGCAACTGGTACGGGCGGCGCTACCCCTACGTCTTCGCCACCTTCCGGACCGTGGCCCGCTGACGCGGCGTCAACGCGCCAGCCGGAAGCCGATCGCCGGCGTGCGGTGCACCGCCGACGCCGACCGGCGCAGGGTGCAGTCGAGCTCCGCGAGGGCGGTCTGGAAGGAGCCGCCACGGAGTACCGGGCCTTCCTCGCCGACCACCCACTCCCAGACGTCACCCAGCGTCTGGTGCAGGCCGTAGAAGCTCACCGACGCCGGATAGGAGCCCGCCGCGACAGGACGGTCGAGCACCCCGCCGGCGTTACAGCGGCGAGGATCGGGCGGCAGGTGGCCCCACGACCAGGGGCGGGGCCGCGACTGCTCGGGGTCCCAGGCTGCGGCCTTCTCCCACTCGGCCTCGCTGGGGAGGCGAGCGCCAGCCCACGCCGCATAGGCCTCCGCCTCGAAGAAGCAGACGCCCGTGACGGGCTCGAGGTAGTCGAGCGGGACGCCGTGGACGCGCCAGCGGCCGTCGGCGCTGGTCTCCCAGCCGGTGGGCGCGTAGGCGTTGATGCTGTCGCGCCAGCGGAGCCCTTCGGGCGACCAGTAGCGATCGTTGCGGTAGCCGCCGCCGTCCACGAAGGCGCGGTACTCGGCCGAGGTGACGGGGTAGGTGCCCAGGTTCACGTCTTCGACGAGCTTGGCGGTGGGAGGCTCGCCGAGCAGTGCCTCGCCGGCCGGGACGTGGCACCAGGCGCCCACGTTCGGCGCGACGGGGCGCTGGGGGGCCGGCGCGTGGCCGGCCGACACCATGCGTCCCGCCACCACCTCGGGGCCCCGCACGAGGACGAACACCGCGAACCACTGACGCTCGTCGGTGTAGACCTCCTGGACGCGGAGGTCGAAGCGCGCCGCTTCCTGGCGGATCTGGTCGATGGTGAACTTGCGCGACACCTCGACGAGGATGCGCTCGCGCGCCGCGATGCGGAACTCGGCGTCGAGCGGCGCGACCCGGAGCACCTGCGCCCGGTCGACGTGGGCCCACATCTCCACCTGGCGCTGCTGGGCGTCGTAGAACGACTCCATGCGGAAGGCGTCGAGATCGAGCCCTGCGTCGAGCTCGCGGTTCATGCGGTGGAACACGTTGAGGATGAACTGCTCGGTGAGCCCGGCGCTGTCTGCATAGGCAGCTTCCAGTACCTCGGGATCCTTCGCGAGATCCACGCCCAGGACGAAGTGGTCGCCCTCGCGGAGCACCCTCGCGAGGTGGCGGAAGAAGGCGTCGAGGTCGTCGGGGGCAAAGTTGCCGAGCGTCGAGCCGAGGAACATCACCGTCTTCGGGTGCAGCGGCTCGGCCAGCCGCAGGCCCCGGGTGAAGGTACTCGCGATCCCCTCGACCTCGAGGCCCGTGTACCGCTGCTGCAGGTCGACGCACGCTCCCTGTACCGCGGTGACGCTGACGTCGATGGGAATGTAGGTCCAGTCATTGCCGTAGGCCGACCGGAACGCCTCGATCAGGCGCCGGGTCTTGGTCGACGAGCCCGATCCGAGCTCGACGAGGTGCGTGCGTCCCACCCGCTCGGCGAGGGCCCCTGCGCAGGAGGCCAGGATCGCGTCCTCGGTCCGGGTCTGGTAGTACTCGGGAAGCTCGGTGATGTCCTCGTAGATCACCGAGCCTGCCGCATCGTAGATGAAGCGGGGCTCGAGGCGTCGGGGTCGGGCCGACATGCCGCGCACGACCGACGCCGCGAAGGCGAGCGAGCTGTCGCCGGGGCTGTCGATGTGCAGAGTGAAGCCGTCGTCGTCACGCCGATGCCAGCGTGGCCCGGCCGGGTGGAGTCGTTGCGTGGTCATGCGCCCTCCGGTTTGGCGCGTCGGTCGTTCTCCACGCCTGTCTCCGTTCGCGACCCTGCGTATCGTTTCGGCTCCCATTCCACCGGGAGACTGTGGAACAGCGACTCGTTACACGCAGCGAAGGAGGAAGGATGTCGGTGCGACTGACCGAGCTCGTTGCCTGCGCGGGTTGAGCGTCCAAGCTCGACCCGGAGGTTCTGGGTCCCGCCACGGCCGCGTTGCCGCGACAGACTGATCCGAGGCTGATCGTCGGGTTTGATCTCGCCGACGATGCAGGCGTGGTGCGTCTCGATGCGGACCGGGCCCTGGTGCAGACCGTCGACTTCTTCACGCCGGTCGTCGACGATCCGTGGTCGTTCGGCGCGATCGCCGCCGTCAACGCGCTGTCCGACGTCTATGCCATGGGCGGGGAGCCGCTGTCCGCCCTCAACGTGCTCTGCTGGAACGAGTCGCTGCCAAACGAGGCCCTCACCCAGGTGCTCGCGGGCGGGCTCGCCAAGGTCCAGGAGGCGGGCGCAGTGCTCGCGGGCGGCCACTCGGTGAGCGACCAGGAGCCGAAGTACGGGCTCGCGGTGACCGGTCTCGTGCACCCCGACCGCGTCTGGAAGAACGCGGGGGCCCAGCCCGGTGATGCGCTCGTGCTCACCAAGCCGCTCGGTTCGGGCATCGTGACCACGGCGCTCAAGCGCCAGAGCTGTCCGGCCGCGGCCGAGCAAGCTGCGATCGAGATCATGATGACCTTGAACCGGGTGGGTCGCGATGCAGCGGCGAATCGGGTCGTTCACGCGGCGACCGACGTCACGGGCTACGGCCTCGCGGGTCACGCCTTCGAGATGGCGTCTGCGAGCCGGGTCTCGCTGCGCATCCGGGCCGATGCGGTGCCGCAGATGCCGCACCTCCTCGAGCTCGTGGCCCAGGGGCACACCACGGGGGGAGCGGTGTCCAACCGGGCCTATGTCGGCGAGGCGCTGCACTTCGAAGGCCTGCCCGACGACATCCAGGCGGTGATGGTCGACCCCCAGACCTCCGGCGGCCTGCTGCTCGCGATGCCCCCGGCCGACGCCGAGGCCGTCGCCGTCGCCACCGGTGGGGCGGTGATCGGGGTCGTCGAGGAAGGGCCGGTCGCCGTGACCTTCGGCGCTACCTGACCTCGGCCTCGGTGAGCTCGTCGGCTTCGGTCATCGGGGCCTGCTTGCGGGCGTGAGGCGCATCGGGGTCCAGCGCGAGGCGGAGTCGGACCAGCACGTGGGTTCCGGCGAGGAGTCCGCGGTCGTTGGGGACGAACACGCGATAGCCGAGCTCGCCGAGCTGGTTCTCGAAGTCCCGGAGCTGGTCCTGGGGCACGCGCACGTAGACGTCACGCACCCGCTCGTGCATGGTGGGGTCGTCGATCTCCAGCCCGTCGGCGTCGACCGCCCCGCCGAAGCGGGCCGAGAGCTTGAGGACCCTCGCGAGCATCCGCGGGTCACCGCTCGAAACGTCGACGGGCAGGGTGCGCGCCTGCAGCAGCGCTTCCTCGGTGGTCTTCGGTCGGGCGAGGGTGTAGGGCGCCTGCGCGACGGGGGTGTCGACCTCGGACGGCGGCGGGACGTGTTCGGCGTTGGTGGGGGGGGCCTTCGGAGGGTCCGTTACCGGGACCCGGGTCGGAGTCGGTGCGGGTCGTGACTTCTCGGCCGTGGCTACCGCCTCGGTCGCCGCCATCTCGGGCGCCGCGGTCTCGGGCGCTGCGGTCTCGGGCGCTGGGATCTCGGTGGCGATCCGATCGTCGTCCTCGAGCTCCTGCTGCTCTGGCACCTCGATGCGCTCGACGGGGGCCTGGCGGGCGGGCCGCTCGACGACCTCCTCGGGGGGCTCCCCGGACCGGGGGAGCACGAGCAGGAGCACGACGGCAGCGGACAAGGCCAGAACCACCCCCTCGAGCGGCAGTCCGAAGGGGCGGCGGAGCCACGCGAGCCAGGAGGGTACCGACGGATGGTCCTCCTCGACGCGGGCGAGCACGCGGCTCGCGAAGTCCGGTGGGGCCTCCGCTGGGCCCTCGGCGGCCAGCCAGTCGGACACCTCCCGCAGCTCGTCGAGCTCCGCGCGGAGGGTGGCGTTGCGCTCGAGCTCCGCCTCGAAGGCCGCCATCTCGTCGTCCGGGAGCTCTCCGTCGAGCCAGGCCGAGGCGTCCTCGGCGAGCGTCCCGGGCGCACGCGACCCGGGCGCCGATTCGTCGGCGCCGTCGTGGCGGTCGTCGTGGGAGGGAGGGCTCATGACTCTACATCACGTCTTCTTTCTTGACTCGCCGACCCAGGATGGTCGCGAGCTGGGCCCGAGCCCGGTGGAGGCGGGACTTCACTGTACCTCTCGGCAGGTCGAGGATGCTGCCGATTTCGTCGTAGGAGAGGTCCTGAACGTCGCGCAGGACGATGATCTGACGCTGCTCCTCGTCGAGCTGGGCGAGCCCGGTCTGGACCAGGTCCTCGGCCTCGGCGGCGTGCAAGCGGGCGTCGGTGGCCGGCCCCTCGTCGGGGAGCTGGCGGGTGGGCGCATCTTCGCCGTCGGCTCGGCGCCCCTCGAGGGCCTCGTGGCGGTCGAAGTGCCGACGGCGACGGTACTGGCGGCGGTTCTTGCAGTGGTTGACGACCACCCGGTAGATCCAGGTCGACAGGCGCGCGTCGCCACGAAACCGATCCAGTGCCTTGAAGAGGGCGACGAACACGTCCTGAGCGACCTCTTCGGCAACCTGGCGGTCGCCCATCCACCGCAGGCACATCGTGAAGACGCGGTGCTGGTACCGGCGAACGATCTCGGCATAGGCGTCGCGGTCTCCCTGCTTGAAGCGCTGGACGAGCTCTGCATCGGACGACTCGCTCGACATCGTGAGCAGGCTCCCCCAGTCAAGGACCGCGACCGCACCGTACGGTTCCCGACCCGCCACGAATAACGGGCCGGGGCGCGTCAGGTCACGGGCTGGCTTCGTCGTCGCAGGAGCCCTCGAGGCTCGCGATCCACGCCTCGACCAGCTCGACCCCGAAGTCGTGGCGCAGCGACCGACCGATGTCGGGCATCATCTCGCCGACCTCGACCGTCTGCGTTCGGTACCAGAGGATCGACTCCTCGGGCTTGCCGGGAACGATGTCGTAGATGAGGCCACCCGTTCCGCGGCCCGCGGAGCCGGGCTTCTTGCAGACGCCGAGGCGGAACTCGTCCTCGTTGTCCCAGTTGAGGAAGAGCTGCGAGCTCACGCCCTCGGTGCCGTTCGGGTTGTGGCAGTGCGCACAGTTGACGTCGAGGTAGTCGCGGGTGGCCGCCACCACGAGGTCCGGATCCCAGTCCGCGACCGGCGTGGTGGGGAGGGTGGACGCGTCCACGGCGGGCAGCACGTCGCGCGGCACGTCGTCGGCGAAGGTGTCGAGCCAGGCCAGATCTTGATCACCGGCGAGGAGGTTGCGGGCGCTCGGACCGATCGGCACCTTGGCGCGCTGGCCGTCCACGACCACCTCGTGGCAGTCCACGCACTGGTTGCGCTGCGGCACGAGGTAGGCGGTGGAGACCTCGTCGCCCTCGGCATCGACGAACGAGATGTCGACCACGGCGCCGCTCGATGCGCGGACCGCGTCGGTCTGCTCGTCGTTCCAGAGGTAGGGCCAGGTCTCCCAGCCGTCGCCCTCCCGGACGAGCACCCGGGTCTCGATGATGCGCAGATCCTGTTCCGGCTGCCGGAAGTCGGCGGGGAACAGGAACGACTTGAGCATCACCGTGCCCTCGGGGAAGTCGAGCACGCCGGCGTCGTCGTAGCGGGCACGCGTGCCCTCCGGAAGGAAGATCGCGCGCTCCTTCAGGGCGTAGTCGCTGAACAGCGGGGTCGCGAGCCGGTACGGAATCGCGCCGTCCGCGTAGAGGATCTGCCCGTCGACGAACCCCTCGATGCCGAACTCGGCGATCGAGTCGACGTCAGGTGGGGTGGTCGAGCCGGTGTCGCCGGTGGTCGTTGGTGTGAGCGAGGTCGTGCAGCCGAGCGAGAGCAGGCCGAGCAGGCGCATCAGAACTCCGGGGCGATCGGGCGCGCGCCTTCACAGTCGAAGGGCGTGAAGGGAGCGTCGGGTCGGTACATGTTGGCGAGCCCCGGAGCGTTGGCCAGCGCGTCCAGGTTCATGCTGCCGAAGGTCATGCCCTCGACGACCCCGATGCAGATCTGGTTGTCGTTGCTGTTGCCGCTCGGGTCGTTCGGGTCGAACGCGCTCTCGCCGATCGCGTCGTAGAGGATTTCGTCGACGGGCTCGCCGTTGTAGACGATGCCGAGCAGGAAGCCGAGCTCGCGGCGGACCATGTCCGCGTCGTCGGGGTCGAGGCCCGAGCCCTGGTGCGTGTTGTCGTGGATCCAGATCTGCTCGGTGCGGTAGTTGAAGACCCCCGTGTCGTCGGAGAGCAGGTCGAGGTCGCTGATGTCGCCGACGATGGCATCGTCTTCGATGTGCCACTGCTCGGGGTTGTCCTCGATCACGAAGCCCGACAGCAGCGCGATGTCGACCGTCTGGTTGTTCTGGTAGACGTTGTTGTCGATCTCGACGCGTCGGCTCGCCATGGCGAACGATCCCGTGCCCGCCGGGATGACCGAGACGGTACCGCCGGGAGCGAAGTTCTCGCGGTTGTTGTTGATGATCGTATTGTCGTGGATTCGCACGTCGCGACCCACGATGGGGTTGCCCGGGAGATCGAACACCACGAGGCCGGCGGTGTTGTCCTCGGCGAGGTTCCCGTAGACGTCGGCGAACTGCGTGTTCTCGATCTCGATGCCAGCCACGTTGCCCTTGGCGATGTTGTTGCGGACGATGGCCCTCTGGCACTGCCCGACGTAGATGCCCGCGTCGGATGCGTTGTAGGCCTCGGAGTCCTCGAGCAGGACGTTGGTGACCCGCACCGGGTAGATGCCGTAGCCGCCGTTCTCGGGATTCGACTCGTCGGTCCAGGTCACCTTCACGCGACGGATGGTCACGCCGACCGAGTCCTCGATGCGAATGCCGTCCTTCTTTGCGTCCACGACGGTGAAGCCCTCGAGGAGGATGTCGTCGGAGACCACGTCGACACCGTTGGTCTGCGCCGCGACGCCACCGAAGTCGAGGATGGTCTCGTCGATGCCCTGGCCGATCAGCGACAGACCATTGCCGCGTAGCGTGAGCGCATTGTCGAACACGTAGGTGCCCTCGCCGAGCACGATGGCCGTGTCGTCGGCGAGCTCGTTGACGGCCTGCTGAAGCCCGTCGAGTTGGTCGTGTCCGAACTCCAGACAGTTGGCATTGGCCACGTCTTCGCAGGTGACGGGGCCGGT
>CAZZLC010000067.1:28435-31975 GCA_964655065.1 uncultured Enterobacteriaceae bacterium
GCCGGTGCAGCTTGCAACCAGAGCAATGAGGGCAGTCGTACGCAAGGCTTCCTCCACGAACGGTCCGCGCAGAATACCGGAGGCCAGCGGGCGAGGGCAACGGTCAGCTGGTCAAGAACCCGTAGCTCTCCGGCTTCTCGATGGGCGGTAGCCGGCGTTTCGGGAGCAGAACCGTGCGAATCGCCCAGAGGTCACGGAATACCCGATATCGCCCCGTCTCGTCCAGATAGTCGACGCCATCCGAGCCGCCGGTACCCACGCGTCGACCGATCGTGCGTTCGACCATTCGGGCGTGGCGGTGGCGCCACAACACGAGCTGTTCTTCCATCTCGACCACCAGGTCGAGGAGGAGACGTGGCCACGAGAGCAGCGGGAGCTCTCGGTACGACTCGATGAACAGAGCGGCGGCTCGGATGCGGCGGATGCGGGGCTGGTGTTCGGAGGCGACGTCGGTGGCGTGAAGGAAGGAGAGCGCGGCCTCGCGGACCGAGGCGAAGCGGCGAGAGAGCCGGCTCGGGTCTGCCGGGGTCATGACCCGAACCAGACGGGTGAGCGCGTGCTCGTGGTGGGCGCCCATCTCTGCGAGGTAGGCATCGAGGAAGCGGCCGACTGTACTGTCGTCGTCGGGGGCGTCAGGACTCGATCCCTGGATGGGGGTGCGGTACAGCCAGTCGCCCAGCACCGAGAGCATGGTGCGTTCCTCGCGGACGCGGGTGAGGCGCTCGCGGGCCAGGCGTCCGGCTGGGCTGTCGGTGGCCGACTCCTCGATGTGGCGAATGGGGTCGGTGTTGCCGTACAAGATGCGCTGCGACTCCTCGAGGCCGACAAGGATCTCGAGCTCTCGCATCTGGAAGCTCTGGAAGCCGCTCGAGGGGGCCAGCTTGTCGCGGAAGTCGAGGAAGCCCTGAGGGGTGAGGGTCTCGACGACCTCGAACTGGCTGACCGCGTGGCGCAGCACCGCGTTGACGCGGCGCAGGTGCTGCACGACGTAGGGGATCGTCTCCTCGTCGACCCGGGGCCGGCCGAGCTGATCGCGAGCGTGGCGGATCTCGGAGAGCACGAGCTTGAACCACAGCTCGAACGACTGGTGCACCACGATGAAGTGCAGCTCGTCGGCCGAGACGTCCTCGGGGGTGTCCTCGAGCCCCGACTGGATGTCGAGCAGGCGGTCGAGCCGCAGGTAATCCCAGTAGGTCGGTGCATCTGGCATCGCGCCTGCTATCCGGCGCACCGTCTTCGTTCCAGGGATCGCGGCTGCGATCCGATGCGAGCGAGGGGTCGTGTTTCGAGCGGTTGTCCAGGAAACCCTTGCGGTTTTTTCGATTTGACCATCAAGGTCAAACCTGTGTTTTCAGGGTGCTTGCCAATGCGAGCCACATTTTGTTCTCAAGCGGCTCGCATTCCCTACCGATCGACTGGCTCGAAACCTCCCCCCTGCACGGAGCCACAACATGCCAGTACCGATCGCCACGCAACCCCGGAAGCAGCCACGTCAGGCCCGTTCGAAGCGGATGGTCCGCGCGATCCTCGAGGCGACCGCCAAGGTCCTCGTCAAGGAGGGTTGGTCCGGAGCCAGCACCAACCGCGTCGCCGACGTGGCGGGTGTGAGCGTGGGCAGCCTCTACCAGTACTTCCCGAACAAGGAGTCTCTCGTCCTCACGCTCGCGCGTGAGCGGAACGAGGAGCAGGTGCGGTTCCTCGCCGAGCGTCTCGACGAGGTCGGCACCCAGCCCATCGAGAACGCGATCGCGCAGTACGTCGCGGCGAATCTCGAGGCGCATCGGCAGAACCCCGAGCTGCACGTCCACTTGACGGCGTCGGTGCTCGCGCACGGTCTCGCGTCGATCAACGAGCTGCACGGTCTGTCGCGTCCTCTCGTGCGGAAGTATCTCGAGCGGTACGCGGATCATCTCGCGGTCGAGGACCTCGACACCGCGGCGTTCCTGCTCGTGACGTCCATCGAGGCGGCGATCCACGGCGCGATCCTGCAGGATCCCAAGCGTCTGGACGATCGGAGCTTCGAGCGTGAGCTGGTGGCCATGGCTTGCCGCTACCTCGGCGTGACGCCGCCGGAGCTCGCCTCCGTGTGATCGTTCGTGCGGGGCGGGCGGCTGCCGGCGAGGATCCGGATGACAACCTCGTCGAGCTGTCGTGCCGCGACGTCTTCGTTCAGGTGCCCCGCACGTTCCAGTGAGACGACGCCGTGGGCCGATGCCCAGAGGGCTCCTGCCAGGGTTCGCGCCAGTGGATCGCGCGGATCGGGAAGGTCGAGCCAGGCCGCGGCGGCGCCACAGATCACGGTGAACGCCCGGTCGGACGCGGCGCGGGCGGCCGTGTCGGGTGTGAAGCCGGGGTCACCGTCGAACATGAGTCGGTAGATCGCCGGGGCCTGCCGGGCGTGGGCACGGTAGGCGCGGCCGACTCCCAGGAGATGGGCGTCGGTGCCGATCTCGGGGACGGACTGGACGGCGTCGGAGAGCCGGCGGAACCCGTCGGCGTAGAGGGCGCCGAGGAGCCCGCGCATGGAGCCGAATCGGGAGTAGACGACCTGGCGGGACACGCCGAGCTCGTCGGCGAGTCGGCGGACGCTCAGCGCGGATGGACCGTGGTCGGTGAGCAGCTGGCGGGCGGTTTCGAGGACGGCGTCGGCGTCGGGCGAGCCGGGGCGGGCTTCGTGACGGGGGCGGTCGTCCATGGTCCTCCGGGTGGCGGGGCGCGCGGCAATCAATATGACGATGTCATATCGGAGGGCGCATGGAAGGGGTACAGAGATTTCCGGTGGTTCACGGGGCACCCCCCGACGCGCCACCTCCCGTGGCACCGCGGGACGTCCGGGCGCTCTGGCGCGAGGTCTCGATCGCGTGGGAGGCGGTGCGTCTGGTCGGAGCGGCGCCGCGGCTGCTGCAGCGGACCGCGGGGTCCGCGACGGCGATGCTGTTGCCGGGGTACCGGACGTCGTCGCGGGCGATGGAGCCGCTGCGGCACTGGCTAGCGTGGCGAGGCCACGACGCTCGGCACTGGGGCCTCGGCACGAACGAGGGGACCCCGGAGCGCGACGTGAGGACGCTCCTGCCGATGCTGGAGCGGCTGGTGCAGGAAGTGGAGAGCCCGGTGGCGATGGTCGGGTGGAGCCTCGGGGGCGTGATTGCCCGGGAGTGCGCTCGTGAGCGTCCTGACCTGGTGAGTCAGGTCGTGACGTACGGGACGCCGGTCATCGGCGGGCCGACGTACACGCTGGGGGCGGGCGGATGGAGCCGGGCGGAGCGGGAGCGGATCTCGGCATTGCTGGACGAGCGTGACCGAGAGCGCCCGATTGAGGTGCCGGTGACGGCGATGTTCACGCGGTCGGACCGGATCGTGGCCTGGCCGGCTTGCCTGGACCGGGTGTCGCGGGAGGTGGAGCACGTCGAGGTCGGCTCGGGTCACCTGGGGATGATCCTGGACCCGGACGTGTGGGGCGGCGTGGCGGGCCGACTGGTGGGTGCTGGAGAGGGCCGGGGGCGATGGGAGAGCGGTGAGAGGCGGGAAGGGCTCGCCGAG
>CAZZLC010000068.1:0-31511 GCA_964655065.1 uncultured Enterobacteriaceae bacterium
CGAGCTGGAGCAGGCGCTGGTGGCCCACTGCCGGGAGCACCTGATCAAGTGGAGCTGCCCCCGCGAGGTGGGGTTCCGCGAGAGCCTGCCCCTCACGCTCGTCGGCAAGGTCGACTACCGGGCGGTCGAGCGGGAGGAGACCGCCCGCCCTGCGGGGCCCGCGCTCGCCGCGGTGTGAGCCTTCGGGTCAGCGGTTCGTCCCTCGGTTAACCGTCCGGCTCCAATCCGGACGGAGGCGGGGATGAACAGGGTGATCGACGCGATCGCCAGGATCAACGTCGGGGTCGGGCAGGTGGTCCGCTGGCTGCTCGTCGTGATGGTGGTCGTGGGAAGTGCAACGGCGGTCCTGCGCTACACGAGCCGGTTCCTGAGCACCAACCTCTCGTCCAACGCGCTCAGCGAGCTGCAGTGGTACCTGTTCGCCGCGGTCTTTCTGCTCGCGGCGCCGTACACGCTGCACCACGACCGCCACGTGCGGGTCGACGTCTTCTACGGGCGACTGTCCGGCCGTGCTCGCGCCGCGATCGACCTCGTGGGCACCGTGCTGTTCCTGATCCCGTTCAGCGTGTTCGCGGTGGTGACCGCTTGGGAGCCGGTCTCCCAGAGCTTCACGATCGGTGAGATGTCCCCGAATCCCGGTGGGCTGCCCCGCTACCCGGTGAAGGCGCTGGTCCCCGTCGCCTTCGTCCTCCTCGGGCTGCAGGGCCTCGTGCAGATCCGCGACGCCTGGCGTCGGCTGCGGGCGGAGGCGGCATGATGGCCGAGGACGTGCTCGCTCCGCTCATGTTCGTGATGGTGTTCGCGCTGATCTTCTCGGGCTACCCGGTCGCGTTCTCGCTCGGCGGGACCGCGCTCATCTTCGCGGGGATCGGGATCGAGCTCGGCGTGTTCTCGTCCGGGCTGCTCTACACCTTCCCCTCCCGGGTGTTCGGCATCCTCTCGAACACCGTGCTCCTCGCCGTGCCGTTCTTCGTGCTGATGGGCACCGTGCTCGAGCGCAGCAAGCTCGCCGAGGACCTGCTCGTGACCATGGGTGAGCTCTTCGGGTCGCTGCGGGGCGGTCTCGCGCTCGCGGTCGTCCTCGTGGGCACGTTGCTCGCCGCGGCGACCGGCGTGGTGGGGGCCTCCGTGGTCGCCATGGGGGTGATCAGCCTGCCGGTCATGCTGCGCCACGGCTACCAGCCCGCCCTCGCCGGCGGCGTGATCTGCGCCTCGGGGACCCTGGGCCAGATCGTGCCGCCCAGCGTCGTGCTCGTCGTGCTCGCCGACCAGCTCGGGGTGAGCGTCGGCGACCTGTTCGTCGGCAGCCTGCTGCCCGGCCTGCTCCTCGCCGCGATGTACGCCATCTACGTGCTCGTCGTCGCCTTCGTGTTTCCCGAGGTGGCGCCCGCCCTGCCGACCCCCGAGGGGGGACGCCGCGGGCTGCTCGGCAAGGTGCTCCGGGTCATGATTCCGCCGCTGCTGCTCATCGTGCTCGTGCTCGGCAGCATCTTCGCCGGCGTCGCCACCCCCACCGAGGCCGGGGCGCTCGGTGCCCTCGGGGCGATCGTGCTCGCCTTCCTCCAGCGTCGCCTCGGCCTCCAGGCGCTCCGCGAGGCCGCGGACCGCACCGCGCAGACCACCTCGATGGTCATGATGCTGCTCGTCGGGAGCACCCTGTTCGCGGTCGTGTTCCGGGGGCTCGGCGGTGATCTGCTCGTCGAACAGCTGCTCGTCGACATCCCCGGCGGCCAGCTCGGCCTGCTCGTGGTCGCCAACCTCGCGATCTTCGGACTCGGCTTCTTCATCGACTTCTTCGAGATCGCGTTCGTGCTGTTGCCGCTGCTCGTCCCGGCCGCGAAGGCGCTCGGCATCGATCTGGTCTGGCTCGGCGTCCTGATCGGGATGAACCTGCAGACGAGCTTCCTCACGCCGCCCTTTGGCTTCGCGCTGTTCTACCTGCGAGGCGTGGCTCCGCCCGAGCTCACGACGGCGGCGCTGTACCGCGGGGTGGTGCCGTTCATCGCGATCCAGGCCCTGGGACTCCTCGCGGTCGCCCTCTTTCCGGAGCTCGTCACCGGCCTGCTGTCCGACCGCTGACCGGCGCCGACCTACCTGAAGGCGACGCTCGCGTAGGCCAGCTCGGCGACCCCGAACCAACGGTTCGACGACGCCGCGAAGGCCTTCCAGTGCTCGTAGATCTCCCGGTACTCGGGATCGGCGGCCGCCTCCTCCTCGAGCATCGCCCGGGACTGCGTCCGTGCCTCGGCGAGCAGATCGTCCGAGAACGGGGTGACCTCCACGCCGGACTCGACGATCTCGGCGAGTGCCGCCGGGTTCTTGGCGTCGTAGCGCGTCTGCATCGCGACCCCGGCCTCGCCCGACGCGGCGGCGAGGATCGCCTGCTCGTCGGCCCCCAGCGCCTCGAACTGCGCTTGGTTCACGTAGATCGACAAGCTCGGCCCGGGCTCCCACCACCCCGGGTAGTGGTAGTGCTTGGCGACCTTGTGGAATCCGAGCTTGAGGTCGTCGTAGGGCCCCACCCAGTCGGTGGCGTCGATCGCACCGCGCTCGAGTGCGGTGTAGATCTCCCCCCCTGCGATCGCCTGTGGCGCGACGCCGAGCCGCTCCATCACCTTGCCGCCCATGCCGGGGATTCGCATCTTCAGTCCCTCGAGGTCCGCGAGCGAGCGGACCTTCGACCGGAACCAGCCCCCCATCTGCACGCCCGTGTTGCCCGACGGGAACGACCGGACGCCGAAGTCGGCGAGGCACGCGTTGACGAGGTCCAGCCCCCCTGCCTCGAGAAGCCAGGCCTGCTGCTGGCGGGCGGTGAGGCCGAACGGCACGCAGGTATCGAAGGCGAGAGCCGGGTTCTTCCCCACATAGTAGTACGAGCCCGTCTGGCCGATCTCGACTGCTCCGTTGCTCACGCTGTCGAGCACCTCGAAGGCGGGCACCAGCTCACCGGCCGAGTACACCCGGATCTCGAAGTTACCGCCCGACATCGCCCTGACGCGCTCGGCGAACACCTCGGCCGCGCCGAAGATCGTGTCGAGCGAGCGCGGGAACGACGAGGCCAGGTTCCAGCGGCGACGCCGGCGCGTGTGTACGGCGGGCGCATCGGTGGACGCAGCGCCGCCGCAGGCCGCGAGGCCCGCGGTTGCCGCGGTGGTGAGCAGAGTACGTCGGTTCATGCGGGTCTCCAGAGACCCGCAACCTTACCGCGCTCGCCACGGCCGGCGCGCGGCCGCGGGCCTCACTTGCTGAGGGTCAGCGTGCCCGTCTCGGTGCAGAGGGCCGGATCGTTCTGCTCCGGGTCCGCGTAGCACAGGTCGAGGGTGTAGGAGGCATCCATCGTGTTCTCGTCGACGGTGGCCTCGAGGGTGCACGCCCGAGCCTGCGTGTTCAGGACGAGGTCGACAGTGGCGCCGTCGTTGTCGGAGGCCGCCGACGACACCTCGTAGATCCAGCCGCCGATGGTGAGCTGGCCCTGGAACGGACGCTCGGCCTCTTCGTCGTACTGGAACTGGGCGCTCGCCTCGACGGTGATGTTTTCGGCGTTCACCGCGGTCCCGATCCAGTTGCCCTGCAGGTTCGAGATGTAGGGGTCCCCACCGCAGCCGATGGCCATCGTCAGAGAAATGACAGCAATGGTCCGCATGATTCCGTGATCTCCCGAGTAGCGCTGCCCCGCCGCGCCGCACGAACCATAGCAGACTGAACCACGAACGCACACGGCGAGTGTGGATACGAGACACGCCATGGTCAGTGACGGGCTCTCCCGGTTCAGTGCGCCGGTCCGGCGGTGGTTCGGCGGCGCCTTCGAGTCGCCTACGGACGTCCAGCTCCGGGGCTGGCCCTCGATCGCCGACGGCACCCACACCCTGCTCCTCGCCCCCACGGGTTCGGGCAAGACGCTCGCGGCCTTCCTCGCCGGCCTCGATCGGCTCTTCCGACTGCCCGCCGATGCGGAGCCCGGGGTCCGCTTGCTCTACGTCTCGCCGCTCAAGGCGCTCGTCTACGACATCGAGCGAAACCTGCGAGCGCCGCTCGTGGGGATCGCGAACGAGGCGAGCCGGCTCGGCGAGTCCCTCCGCCCCGTCCGCGTCGACATCCGCACCGGGGACACCTCGCAGCGAGAGCGCCAGCGGCAGGTCAAGGATCCGGCCGACATCCTGGTGACCACGCCCGAGTCGCTGTACCTGATGCTCGGGAGCCGGGCGCGAGAGACGCTGCGCAGCGTGCACACCGTGATCGTGGACGAGATCCACGTCATGGCCGGCAGCAAGCGGGGCGTGCACCTCGCGCTGTCGCTCGAGCGCCTCGCCGATCTCTGTGACGAGGATCCCCAGCGGGTGGGGCTGTCGGCGACCCAGCGCCCGCTCTCCGAGATCGCGAGGTTCCTCGGCGGTCCTCGACCGGTCGAGATCGTGGATGCCTCGGCGCGCCCCGACCTCGACCTGGAGATCGTGGTGCCGGTGCCCGACATGGAGCGCCCCACGTCGTCGCAGCCGCCTCCTTCGGGCGGTGAGGGTCAACGGCAGAGCGTCGGGAAGGACCGTGGGCTGATCGACTTCGACGACCCCGACATGCTCGACGAGCCCGAGGATCCGCCACGTGGCGGCGAGCACCTCGCGAGCGGCATGTGGCCCGTCATCTACCCCAAGCTGCTCGAGCTCGTGCGGGCCCATCGCTCGACGATCATCTTCACGAACTCCCGGATCCTCTGCGAGCGACTCGCCCAGCGACTCAACGAGCTCGCGGGGGAGGATCTCGTCCAGGCCCACCACGGCTCGATCAGCCACGCGCGTCGGTCCGAGATCGAGGAGGCCCTGAAGGCCGGACGACTCCCCTGCATCGTGGCCACGAGCTCGCTCGAGCTCGGCATCGACATGGGGGCCGTGGACCTCGTGCTGCTCGTCGAGTCGCCCGGCTCGGTGGCCAGCGGACTGCAGCGGGTCGGACGGGCCGGCCACAGCGTGGGCGCGCGCTCGATCGGGCGGATCTTCCCCAAGTACCGGGGCGACCTCATCGAAGCGACGGTGGTGGCGCAGGAGATGCTCGAGGGCCGGGTGGAGCCCACCGCCGTGCCCACCAACTGTCTCGACGTGCTCGCCCAGCAGATCGTCGCCATGGTGGCCGACCGCCCCTGGGGTCTCGACGAGCTCTACGGCACGGTCAAGCGCGCCGCGCCGTACGCCGAGCTGTCCGAGAACGTCTTTCACAGCGTGCTCGACATGCTCTCGGGGCGCTACCCCTCCGACGACTTCAGCGAGCTCCGTCCCCGCATCACCTGGGACCGCACCCAGCAGGTGCTCACCCCGCGCAAGGGCGCCGCTCTGCTCGCGAGGCTCAACGGGGGCACCATCCCCGACCGCGGGCTGTACACGGTCTACCTGGCCGGCGGAGGCCCCCGACTCGGCGAGCTCGACGAGGAGATGGTCTACGAGTCCCGAAAGGGCGACCTGGTCATCCTCGGCGCCTCCACCTGGCGCATCGAGGAGATCACCCGCGACCAGGTGCTCGTGAGCCCCGCGCCGGGAGAGCCGGGTCGACTTCCCTTCTGGCACGGGGAGCGTCCGGGCCGCCCCGCGGAGCTCGGTCGGGCGGTGGGCAGCTTTCTCCGGCAGGTCGCCGAGCAGGGGGACTCCGCGGAGGGCTGGCTCGTCGAGCACACCCCCCTCGATGCTCTCGCGGCGCGCAACGTGCACAACTACGTGAGCGAGCAGATCGACGTCACGGGGGAGCTGCCGACCGACCGCACGCTCGTGGTCGAGAGCTTCCGCGACGAGCTCGGCGACTGGCGCGTGTGCATCCTCTCGCCGTTCGGCAGTCGGGTCCACGCCCCGTGGGGGCTCGCGCTGGAGGCCCGGCTGGGGGCCCAGCAGGGCTACGACGTCCAGGCGCTCTGGACCGACGACGGCATCGCCCTGCGGTTTGCCGACGTCGAGGAGCGGCCGTCCACGGAGTCGCTGTGGATCGAGCCCGAGGAGCTCGAGGATCTCGTGGTCGAGCAGCTCGGCCGGTCTGCCCTCTTCGCGTCGCGGTTCCGCGAGAATGCAGCCCGAGCTCTGCTCATGCCCAGGCGCACGGGCAAGGGACGCCAGCCGCTGTGGGCCCAGCGGCTCAAGGCCCAGAACCTGCTGCAGGTCGCGAGCCAGTACCCGGCGTTCCCCATCGTGCTCGAGACCTACCGGGAGTGCCTGCAGAACGTGCTCGACGTGCCCGCCCTCCAGGCGGTGCTCGGTGACGTTCGGTCCCGGCGGGTGCGGGTGCACGAGGTGGAGACCAAGAGCCCGTCGCCGTTCGCGCAGTCGCTCGTGTTCGCGTACGTGGCGGCCTTCATGTACGCCGGCGACGCGCCCATGGCGGAGCGACGGGCCGCCGCGCTGACCCTCGACCGCGGTCTCCTTCAGGAGCTGCTCGGACAGACGGATCTGCGCGACCTCCTCGAGCCGTCGGCCGTGGCCGAGGTCGAGGCCGAGCTGCAGTTCCGGACCGAGGAGCGCCGGGTTCGGCACGCCGACGCGCTGCACGACCTCCTGCGGAGGCTCGGAGAGCTGGACGACGACGAGATCGCGGCCCGGAGCGCCGAGGACCCGGGGCCGTGGATCCGCGAGCTCGTCGCCGCCCGCCGCGCGGTGGCGGTGCGAATCGGAGGGGTGCCCCGCACCATCGCGGTCGAAGACGCCGGACGCTATCGGGACGCCCTCGGGGTGGCCCTGCCGCCGGGACTGCCCCAGGTGTTCCTCGAGGTGCAGGACGACGCGCTGCCCTCGCTGGTGCTGCGCTACGCGAAGACCCACGGGCCCTTCGTGGCCGAGGACCTGGCCGCGCGGTGGGGGCTGCCGCTCGGCGCGACGCGGGCCGTGCTCGACAACCTGGTCAAGGACCAACGGCTGCTCTCGGGCGAGATCCGGCCGGGAGGCAGCCGCTGGGAGTGGTGCCACCCCGACGTCCTCGCCCGGCTGAAGCGGCGGTCGCTGGCCGCGCTGCGCGAAGAGATCGCACCGGTCGAGGCGTCGGTCTTCGCGCGATTCCTCACCCAGTGGCACGGCATCGGGACGGAGCGCTCCGGACTCGGTCGGCTCCGGGAGGTCCTCGAGCAGCTCGAGGGGCTCGCTCTGCCGGCGTCGGTGTGGCTCGAGGGACCCATCCTGCGCCAGCGGGTCGCGGGCTTCCAGACCGACATGCTGGATCAGCTCGGAGCGCTCGGCGAGCTCGTGTGGATCGGTCGCGGGGCCCTCGGCCCGAAGGACGGCAGGATCTCGCTCGTGTTTCGCGATCAGGTCCCCGTCCTCTTCGATCCGCCGGAGCCCCCGGAGGGACTGCTCGACGACCCCGACGACGCCAAGGCCCCGGTCCGCAAGGCCCTGTTCGAGCACCTCACCACTCGTGGGGCGTCCTTCCTCGTGGGGCTGCAGCGAGCCGCCGAGGGCGCGTCGCTCGCCGACGTGAACGCCGCGCTGTGGGATCTGGCGTGGGCGGGCCTCGTCACCAACGACACCTTCACCCCCTTGCGGGCGCTCTCCGGGCCCAAGCGCACGGGTCGCCGAGGACGACGCGCCGGGGCGAGCCTCTCCGCCGCGGGAGGCCGCTGGTCCGCGGTGGCCGATCTGTTCGTGGCGGACGTCGCCGACACCGAGCGGGCCCACGCTCGGGCGAGCCTGCTCCTCGAGCGGTACGGGGTGGCCTGCGCCGAAGCCGCCCGCTCGGAGGGCTTCGAGGGAGGCTTCTCCGCCGTGTACCCGGTGCTCCGCGCCATGGAGGAGTCCGGTCGGGCCCGTCGGGGCTGGTTCGTGGACGGGCTCGAGGGGGCGCAGTTCGCGTTTCCCGGCGTCGTCGATCGGCTGCGCGCGAGCCGGCAGGACGACGCTCCGGTGGTCATGCTCGACGCCATCGACCCCGCCAATCCCTGGGGGAGCCTGCTCCGGTGGCCGCCGAGCGCCGGGCGCCCGCGCCGCGCCGCCGGAGCGACCGTGGTGCTCGTGGACGGCGCGCCCGCCTTGTTCGTCGAGAAGGGTGAGCGTCGCTGGATCTGTTTCGAGACAGACGACCCCGTGGGGGTGGAGCGGGCGATCCGAGGCTGGATCGACGCCCAGGTGGACCGCTGGCGCACCGTCAAGGTGGAGCAGATCAACGGAGAGTCTGCCCTACAGTCGCCGTGGCGACCCACCTTCGTCGACGCGGGATTCGTGCCGGGTGGCCAGGCGCTGGAGCGTCGCCGGGGCGCTTGACGGCCTGCGGGTCCGTGGCGCTTCCTGCGACGATTGTGGAACGATGGTTGCAGTTCCGTGCCGTCCTCGGCGCCGAGTTCGAAGGTTGGGGTACAATCTGGCAAGCCACGAGCTGCATTCTCTTCACCGAGGGCAACCCGGGGACGCCATGGCACACGCTGGGCAGGGCTGGATCGAGGCGGCACGTCGCCATCCGAGCCTCGACGTCGTGCGGGAAGCCTGGGCGCTGATCGTACAGGCGGTGACCCGTGGGTGGGTGGAGATCGAGGGTCTCTCCGGCATGGCGATGCAGCTTCGAGCTGGTGGGGACGTCGTGTTTCCCGGAGTTGGCGTCTGGCCTTCGGGTTCACGGGTCATCGTGGAGGTCGGCGACGGATCCGCCACGGTCGATCGCGAGGCGTTTCTCGACGTCCTGCAGGCTGCGGCCGAGGCGGTGTGACTATCCCGCCTGCTTGATCGAGAGCGAAATGCGTCGACGAGCCAGGTCGACGCCGAGCACCTTGACGCGAACGCTCTGGCCGGGCGACACGACGTCGTGGGGCGACTGCACGAATCGGTTCGCGAGCTCGGAGATGTGGACGAGACCGTCCTGGTGCACCCCGAGGTCCACGAAAGCCCCAAAGTTCGCGACGTTGGTGACCACTCCCTCGAGCACCATCCCCTCCCGCAGGTCCTCGATGGCGTTCACGTCGTCGCGGAAGCGGGGGGCCTCGAAGCGGGTGCGGGGGTCGCGGCCCGGGCGCTTCAGCTCCTCGGCGATGTCGGTGAGGGTGGCCATGCCGATGTCGTCGTCGACGTAGCGCTCGAGCCGGAGCGCGTCGACGCGGCCGGGCTCGGCGAGCAGCGAGGAGACGTCGGTGCCGTGGTCCTTGGCGATGCGCCGCACCAGTCGGTAGCGCTCCGGGTGCACCGCCGACGCGTCGAGCGGCTCGTCGCCCCCGTTGACGCGCAAGAACCCCGCGCACTGCTCGAATGTCTTCTTGCCGAGCCCCGCGACGCTGCCGATGTCGCGACGGCGCTGGAACGGACCCTCCGACGCACGATGCTCGACGATCTTCGTGGCGAGCTTGGGCCCGATTCCGGCAACGTGGCGGAGCAGGGCGGCGCTCGCCGTGTTCACGTCGACGCCGACCCGGTTCACGCAGCTCTCGACGACCTCGTCGAGCCGCTGACCGAGCTTCTTCTGGTCGACGTCGTGCTGGTACTGGCCGACGCCGAGCGAGGGCGGGGGCACCTTGACCAGCTCGGCGAGCGGGTCCTGCAGACGGCGGGCGAGGTGGGCGGCGCCGCGGACGGTGAGGTCCACGTCCGGCATCTCCTGTCGCGCGCCATCAGAGGCGCTGTAGACGCTCGCCCCGCTCTCGCTGACCGCGACCACGGGAATGTCCAGGCCGGCTTCGCGAGAGGCCTTGCGGGCTTCGGCGAGCGCCTCGCGTCCCCCGGTTCCGTTGCCGACGGCGATGGCGCCGGGGCGGGCGCGGCGGAGCCAGCTCGCGAGCCGGCCCGTCTCGGGCTCGCGCCGCCCCACCAGGTGCACGACCTGGTGCTCGGCGAGGGCTCCCGTGTCGGTGACGAGCGCGCACTTGCAGCCGGTGCGGATGCCCGGGTCGATCCCGAGCACCGAGACCGGCCCGAGCGGGGACGCGAGGAGCAGGGCTTCGAGGTTGCGACCGAAGACGGCGATGGCCTCTTCGTCGGCACGGGCCTTGTGCTCGGCGCGGACCCGGCGCTCGGCTGCGGGAAGGAGGAGCCGCCCCAGGCTGTCCTCGACCGCCTCGGCGTAGAGGTCGCTCCACGCCGAGCCGGTCCGTACGCCGACCAGCCGTCGGAGCTGGGCGAGGGTGCGCTCGATGTCGGGGCGAACCTTGACCCGCAGCGCGCCCTCGGACTCGCCCCGCGCGATCGCGAGGTAGCGGTGGGACGGAATGCGGGCGATGCGCTCGTCGTGGTCGGCGTAGTCGGCGAAGCGCGGGTCGGCGTCCTTCGTGGCCTTGGTGGTGATCACGCCGTGGGTTGCCACCTGCTCGTGGACCAGCGCCCGGGCGCGGGGGTCCTGCGCGACCTCCTCGGCCACGATGTCGCGAGCTCCCGCGAGCGCGGCGTCGACGTCGGCGACCTCGCCGGTGACGAAGCGTGCCGCCTCCGCGCGAGGATCGCCGCTGCGGGCCTGGGCGCGGATCCGGTCGGCGAGAGGCTGAAGACCGCGCTCGCGAGCCGTGTCCGCGCGGGTCTTCCGCTTCTGCTTGAACGGGGCGTAGAAGTCCTCGAGGACGGCCCGATCGGTGATCGCGGCGAGCTGGGCTGCACGCTCGGGGGTGAGCTTGCCCTGTTCGCGGAGCGCGGCTTCGACGACCGCGCGGCGCGCCTCGAGCTCCTCGTGGGCGTCGAGCGCGTGGGCGATGTCGCGGAGCTGGACCTCGTCGAGGCCCTGGGTCCGCTCCTTGCGGTAGCGGGCGACGAAGGGGACCGTCGCGCCCTCGGCGAACAGGGCGATGGCGGCGGAGACGGCAGGCGGGGCGAGCCCCAGTTGTCGGGCGATGTGATGCGCGGCGTCGGACATGCTGCCCTGCATAGCCCGGGTGGCGAGACCGACCGCCGCCCGCACATTACGGTCTCGGTTTCCCGACGGAGGAGTGATGACCACGAGGGTGGGAATCGTGATGGGAAGCCAGTCGGACTGGCCCACCATGAAGGCCGCGGCCGATGCGCTGGACCAGCTGGGCGTGGGCTACGAGGTCGAGGTGGTGAGCGCCCATCGCACGCCGGACCGGCTGTTCGGCTACGCCGAGACCGCGCTCGAGCGGGGACTGCACGCGATCATCGCCGGAGCCGGCGGGGCGGCGCACCTGCCGGGGATGCTCGCCGCGAAGACGCGGGTGCCGGTGCTCGGGGTTCCTGTCCAGAGCAAGGCCCTGAACGGGCTCGACTCCCTGTTGTCGATCGTCCAGATGCCCGGAGGGGTTCCGGTGGCCACCTTCGCCATCGGCACCTCGGGCGCGACCAATGCCGCTCTGTACGCCGCCTCCATGCTCGCGATTCACGATGCCGAGGTCGCGTCGGCCCTCGACCACTTCCGACGCACGCAGACCGAGCGGGTGACGGCGCGGCCCGACCCGCGGGAGACGGCGTGATCCTGGGAATCGTGGGGGGCGGGCAGCTCGGGCGGATGCTCGGCCAGGCGGCGATCCCGCTCGGGGTGCGGTGTGTGTTCCTGGAGCCGGGCGAAGCGCCGAGTGCGGCGGTGGTCGGCGAGGTGATCCGCGCCGACTACGCCGACCGGGAGGCGCTGGGGGCTCTCGCCGAGCGCTGCGACGCGGTCACCTACGAGTTCGAGAACGTCCCCGTCGACGCGGCACGCTACCTCGAGGCCCGGGTGCCGCTGTTTCCGCCGCCGCTCGCGCTCGAGAAGGCCCAGGATCGGCTGATCGAGAAGCGGTTCTTCCGCGAGCAGGGGCTCGAGACCGCGCCCTTCGTGGCGGTGGACGACCAGGCGGGCCTGGAGCGGGCCGTGGCCGAGCTCGGCCTGCCCTCGATCCTGAAGACCCGACGGCTCGGGTACGACGGCAAGGGGCAGCGCTTCCTGTCGGGGACCGACGACGTCGGCGGAGCCTTCGAGACCCTCGGGTCGGTGCCGTGCATCCTCGAGGGGGTGGTCCGGTTCGAGCGCGAGGTCTCCATCCTCGCGGTGCGGAACGCGGCCGGGGAGGTGCGGACGTGGCCCCTCGTGGAGAACCACCACGAAGGGGGCATCCTGCACCACACGCTGGCCCCCGCCCCCGAGGTGCCTCCCGCGCTGCAGGCGCTGGCCGACGACTACGCGGGCCGGGTCACCGAGGCGCTCGGCTACGTCGGGGTCATCGCGATCGAGCTCTTCCAGGTCGGCGACCGGCTGCTCGCCAACGAGTTCGCGCCCCGGGTGCACAACTCGGGGCACTTCAGCATCGAGGGCGCGGTGACCTCGCAGTTCGAGAACCACGTGCGGGCCGGGCTCGGGCTTCCGCTCGGACTCACCGCGATCCCGGTGCCCCACGGCTGCGCGAACCTGCTCGGCACGGTGCCCGAGCTATCGCAGCTCCTGGCCGTGCCGAGCGCGCGGGTGCACCTGTACGACAAGGCGCCGCGCCCGGGACGCAAGCTCGGCCACGTCACGGTGGCCGGAGCCGATCACGCCGAGGTCCGAGCGCGGCTCGAGCGGGTGCTCAGAGCCCCTGCGTGAGGGAGACCACGTCGTAGGGAGGCGGCGCGGTGGAGTACCACTCCCCGTCGAGCTCCCAGTCGAAGTCGGTGGTGTTGGTGTCGTCGTCCCACTGGACCCGGACGATGTCTTCGGCGACGAAGCCGCCCGTCGCCGTGTTCTCGCGGTCGATGGTGAACGGCGCCGACCCGAACGACGTGATGAAGTCCACGATGAACTGCGTGCCCGTGGACTGCGCGAGGTCCTGGAGCGGGCCCTGACGCGAGGACTTGATGGTGATCGGGATGATCATCTGCCCGGTGTCGTAGTCGAAGCGACCCCGCTCGATGAGCCCCTTGAGGCTGCAGCGGCCGTCGCCGAGCTCACCCGTGCACTGAAACTCGTCGTAGGTGCCCCAGAGGAAGCGGAGCAGCGAGCCCTGCCAGTTGGTCACCACGCCGAGGATGGCGCCGATGTTGTCGAACGACACGTCGTTGCCCGGCAGCAGGCACTCCCAGTACCCGTTGGTGATCACCTCACCCTGGACCTCGAAGAACGCGTAGCCGTCGCAGCGGGTGTTGATCTCGGTGTCGCTTCCGGCGATGCGGATCGGATTGTCGACGTGGATGTCGACCTCGATCTCGCCCTCGTACCACCCGTCGACCAGCTGAAACGCTGGCTCCGGCTCTGGGTCGGGCCCGGGCTTCCGCTTCGGGTCGGGGTCGGGGACGGGAGGAACGACGTTGTTGCCCGGGTTCTGGTTCGGCTCGGGATCGTCGAGCTGCGGGGCAGAGGTGCAGCCGACGAAGAGAGAAAGGACGAGCAGTCTTCCAAGATGCATAGAAATTCCCCATACAATTGCGGCAACGTCATATACACCGATGGCGAGCGACTGACCACCCGAGCGGCGGGTCGAAGACGGTCGGTCAGGCGCCGGTGGGGCGAGGCAGCGGCCCGGCAGGGTGCGACGCGGGCGTCCAGAGGGCCAACGACAGCTCGCCCAGCCGCTCTGTCGCGGCCCGGTAGGCCTCGAGATCCGCCGCCACGGACAGCGACGTCTGCCGGAGCTCCAGCGCCCCGCGGTGGCGGGCCACCGCGAACCCCGTCGCGCGCTGGGTCGTCGGGTCCTGCTGCCAGATCGAGACCGTGCGCGTTCCGTCTCGACAGACCGGGTGGTCGAGCCACGCCTCGACCGCCTCTGCGTAGACGTCGGCGGCGCGCTGGCGCTGGTCGCTGCTGCCGAACACGTCGCGGGGGTCCGTCTGCACGGGGGCGATCTCGAGGGCCACTTCGGGGGCGAGGACCCGGTCGAGCACCCCGAGCAGCCCCGGCGACAGCGCATCGCCCGAGAGCCGGAGCGTGGTCAGGCGAGGCCACGCGGACCAGTCGAGGCCCTGTAGCCCCTCGACGGTGACCCCCTCGAGCTCCAGGAAGCGCGCCTCCATCGGCGACGACAGCGCTTCCGCGAGCGCGGCCACCGACGGCGCGATCGCCCCGATGGCCTCCACGTGCCGCACCCCGTCCGAGAGGAATCCGCGTGACGTCGGCAGGAAGCGGATCTGGCGGACGGCTGCGAACACCGGGTGGTCGACGGGCGGGTCCGCGCCCTCGGGCACGTACAGCCCGAGATCGGTCAGGAAGCGGGGCCCCAGGTCGATCCCCGACCGCGGCACGAAGTGGCCGAGCTCGCCGAGCCACGCGTCCCGCTGCTCGACCCACCCCTCCAGAATCCGCCGCCACGCCTTCGGGTTCTCGGGGCCGCGGCGCAGCGTCGCGAGCCAGGCTCCCCGCGCGTCGCCCTGCTCGCGCCAGTAGTCGGCGAGCACACCCAGTCCGTCGGGTCGTCCGAGCAGGGTCGCCGCCATCGTGTCGTAGCGGTGCGCGGACTGCGGGGGGCGGGCGGCGTCGAGCCACGGACGGGCCGGCGCGGCCACCCAGTGGACCCTCCCGGGCGAGGTCCGCGAGGCAAACGCCAGCGCGCGGTAGTTGTCGCCCCAGTCGGCCTCCTGGGAACCATACTCGCCGCAGAAGGCCTCGAACGCCGGGATCAGCTCGCCGTAGCCGGGGAACCAGTGGTAGGGGTCGAAGTGCGGCGGCTGCCAGCCAAACCAGGGGCTGTGGTCCCCCTCCCAGACTTCCACGACCTCCTCGAGGCCCCCTCGAGCGGCCAGCCCGAACGCGGCGTCGTCCGACACCAGCTGCTCGACGTGGACCTCGTCGTCGGCCTGGTCACACCAGTACTGGCCGACGACGTAGAGAACGTGGTCGGCATCGCTCCGCCGGAACACCTCGGCGGCGTCGCTCGGCAGCGTGACGAAGCGCGTCTCGTAGACATTGGCGTCCAGGGCCCCGGGCTCCTGGTTCCACCAGCGTGTCTCCTCGTCCATGCCGGGCCTCCGCCTACTCGCTGACCGCCGTGTCCAGGTGCGGACCTTCGATGCGCTGGGCGAGCAGCACCATCTGGGTCCGCGTCAGGTCGAGGTCGAGCCCCATGGGCTCGCCCCAGGTGCAGACCTGGCGCGCCATCTCGAGCAAAAGTAGCTCGCGGGCTTGTCCCGGTCCCGCGTAGCCCTGGGCGGCGAGCGGATGGGCCCGGTTGAGCAGCACCGTGGCCCGGCCCCGGTGGCTCCGGGCCAGGTCGAGCATGACCGGGGGCTCGCGGGGGCCGGCGTCGATGTCGCGGACGATCAAGGCGAGCGAGGGGCGGCCGAGCGCATCGTAGAGTCGCGACGACAGGAGGCTGGCTGCCGCGGGCAGCGGCCCGTCGGGCACCTGACGTGGGGCGACGGGGTCCTCGGGCGGCACCAGCTCCTCGGGGAGCTCGGGGCGGGCTTCCTCGGACGTGCGCAGCCACTCGGAGAGGGTCCCCCACGACTGGCCGTCGGCGTCGAGCACCGGCACCAACCGCGCGAGCTCGAGGGCGGTGCCCTGGAGCTGGCCGGTCCGCCGGTGGGCGAGCAGCACGAACGTCGTCGCGTAGGCTCGGGCGGCCGCGGTCTGGATCTCGTCGGGCTGCTCGCGCAGGATGGGGACGAGCGACTGGTACAGCCGCAGTCCGGCGAGCTGGACCACCCTCCGCTGCTCGGGCGAGATCATCGACCCGCCATCGTCGGGCCAGACGAGCCCGTGACACGGCACGCTCCGGTCGACCTCGGACAGCGCGATGAGCTGACCGGTGGTGCGCAGCAGGATGCCCGCGGTGCCGTCGTGGGGGTTGCGGAGCCCGAGCCAGCCGCGCAGACCGGTCTGCCGGACCTCGTTGCGCACGAGCCAGCCTTGCTCGGCCTCCGACAGCGAGCGCCAGACATCGGGGCCGTCGTCGTAGCGCAGCGGCGGGCCCCCGGTGCCTCTCGCCACCACCGCGAGCTCGTCGCGGGTGAGCGCGAACGTCCACGGCTCGGCCAGCTTGACCCCGTGCCGCGCGATGACCCGACACGCCGGGTGCTCCCCCATCTCGCGGATCCCACGGCGCCCGCCTCCGTCGCTCGGCACGAGCAGAGGCTGCTCCTCGTAGCCGAGCGAGACCGCGAGGTGGAGGAGGGCCAGGCGCCCGAGGCCCTCGCAGCGCCCGGCCGTGATCTCGCGCCGCGCGTAGCGGCCCCAGACGGCCTCGGCCTCGATGCGCTGGAGCTCCTCGAAGAGGACCTGCCAGCCGCCCTGCCAGTCTTGGGGCTCGACATCGGCGCGCACGGCGCTCACCAGCTCCGGGGCGGGCTGGGCGACGTGCCGCCAGCGGGCGTCCTCCCGGCGGGGCGAGAACGTGGCGCCGACCCACACGATCTGGGTGAGCGCCTCCTGGTTCCACTGACTGGAATCCTCGAGCCAGATCCAGCGCCCCGCGAGTCGTCCGGCGCCGAACAGCGGCATCCCCTCGAGGGTCGGGTGGGTGAGGTGCCCGTAGCCGAACCGGGCTTCGAGTCGGTCGAGCGCGAGCAGCGCGTCGAGCTGGGCGACCTGGCGTCGCTCCTCGGTTCCTTGCAGCGCGAGGAAGCCCTCGAGCGTGAGGTCGCCCTCGTCGGTGGTGACCAGCGGAACGTGACGGAGCCCGTCGGGCGCGCCGACCGGCAGCGAAGCGCCGATCCGGACCCCCTCCTCGACCCGCACGAACTGCGGCACCGCGAGCGATCCCACGAGGGCGGCGAGCAACTCACGATGAGGCTCGCCACGCTCCGGCATCGCGAGGTGCCACGCACGGGCGAGGGCGAGCTCGACGTGGCGCTCCGACAGCGTCTGCTCCGTCCCGTCGACCTCCACGCGCAGGGAGACGCGCGGCAGGCGCAGGTCCATCTTGACGTCCCGCTCGGTCTCCCAGGACAGGGCCCGGGCGCCCGAGATCCGGGCCGTGTGCCCCTGGACCACGCCGAACTCCAGCGTCCCGTCGTCGTCGACCACCACGAAGGGGACCCCGGGCCGACCGTGGCCCCAGTCGGGGAGCGGACCCTCGAGGTGCAGCCGCAGGGTGAGCTTGAAGGTGGCGCCGGGCACGACGTGCTCGCGTACCCGCACCCGCCGATCGACGACCCGCCGCACGAAGTCGACGTCGGCCTTGGAGGTGAGCCGGTGCAGCGAGAGCTCGGGGATCCGCCGGGTGAGCGTGAGCACCTGGCCCTCGGTGAGCACGAGCACCCGCCAGGGGAACCGGTCGGGCTGGGCGGTGCGGCCCTGGAGGTCGGAGATGTGGGACGGCTCGACGTAGAAGATGGGCGTGTCGCCGATGCCTTGCAGGTCGAACAGCGTGGTGTCGCCGCGGGGCCACAGCATGGGCAGGGGATCGGGCAGCGGCTGGGGCTCGACCCGCTGGGGCGCCTTGTCGGGTCCGGGGGCCTCGATCTGGGGGACGGGCGGGAGCTGCGGAGCGCGGTAGCGGCTGCCCTCGGCCTTCACGAGCAGCCGGGTGGCGAAGGGCTGCACCGCGTGGAGCATCTGCACGTAGCGATGGTCCTGGACGATGTCGGACTGGTCGGCCGTCTTGCGCAGGTTGTCGTCGCAGACCACGCCGACGAGCGGTCGGTCCGCCAGGGGCTCGAGCGGCAGCGTCGACACCCACACCCCACCCACGACCATGCGGAAGCCGGTGGGGGCCCGCGGGGAGGTGTGGATGGCGACGACGCCGCGGCGTCCGTCGTCGTCGAAGTGCTCTTGCAGCCGGGCGCCGAAGATCTCGATGTGGCGGGTGCCCCGGTAGCCGAACGGCGCGTTGCCGTTCAGGAGGATGGGCACGGGGGTGTAGAGGCACTTCTCCTCGACGAGGCCCTGCTCCTCGGTCCAGCTCCCGCCGGCGAAGCGCGAGAACCAGCCGCCCCCGTACTCGGCGTAGAGGTAGGTCCCGGCGATGGCCTCGGCGGGCACGCCGAGGGTGCCCTTGCCGTTGGCGTCGAGGTCCATGCGCACGGCGGTCTGGCCGTCGCCCGACTCGATGCGCAGCGTGCGGGGCTTGCGCTGCAGGATGGCGTTCACGCCGATCGCGAGCTGGATGAGGTGACGGTACCTGGCGTCGCCACGGTCGGCGAAGAGGTAGTCGAACAGGCCCTCGAGGTCGCGGCCAGCCAGCGGGCTGCCGCCCACCCACGCGACGAGCAGGCTGTGCGGCCGCGTGTCGATCGCGATGTAGGTCGCCCCTCCGAAGACGGCGGCCTGAACGAGCTCGAGCACGTACTGGCGGGGGTGCCGTAGCGCGAACTCCCGCTGCTTCTCGATGGCCTTGGCCCGCGAGAGGGTGAAGTGACGGCGCTCGACGAGACGTCCGGGAGCGCGACTACGGGCGAGCAGATCGTCGAGCTGACTCACGCAATCCCCACCGACTCGGCCACGGCCGCGATCATGCGATGGTAGGCGCCCTCACCCTCGAGGCCCTCGCAGTGGAGCAGGGCGATGGCGAGTCCGAAGGCGGCGACGTCCAGGTCCTCGGCGCTCGCGAGGAGCTGCGCCTTGAACAAGGGGTGGTACCG
Source organism: uncultured Enterobacteriaceae bacterium (assembly GCA_964655065.1). Lineage (GTDB taxonomy): Bacteria > Myxococcota_A > UBA796 > UBA796 > DRPG01. The sequence goes on from CAZZLC010000068.1 coordinate 18,342, forward strand.
GTTCACGAGCAGGGTGCGCCAGGTGAGGAACCCGGGCAGCCGGAACCAGGTGGGGGTGGGGCGGAAGAACACCTTGCCGTCGGTCGGACCGTTCAGGGCGAGCACCTCGGCGCCCCCGAGGTCCATCCCGCCGAAGTCGCCCACCCGCACCGACAGGCGATTGACGATGCTGTCGCGCGAGGGCTCCCACTTGAGCACGGTGCTCGACAGGGGCACGGGGATGCGCACGCCCACCGCCGACCGCAGCAGGTCCTCGGTGCGGTCGAGGAGCCGGATCTCGAGCGGATCGAGCGCGGCCCGGTCCACGAGGGATGGCAGCACGAACACGTCCTCGGCCCGGCGGATGCGCCGGCCGCTGCGGCTGAAGTCGAAGAGCGGCGGCTCCTCGGTGGCCACGAGCAGCGCGCGGGTCTGCGGGTGATCGTCGACGGCGTGGATCGAGTTCTGGGCCAGCGCGTCGAGCAACGGCGACGGTCCGTCGGCGACGAGCACCCCGCCGACGCGGCCCTCCTGGCGACGCACGTGGTCGAGGGTCAGGGCCTGGCCGAACGCGTCGCGGAGCAGGGGCTCCTCCTGAAGCTGCTCGATGAACGCTCGTCCCGTCGAGGCGCGGCACTCCGCCGCGAGCCGACCGTGCCAGCTCCCGATCGGAGCTCCCTCCTCGACGGCCTGGATCGTGCGAGCGACGAGCTTCTTTCGCAGGCCAGCCCGTGCGCGCAGCACGCCCACCATCGCGCGCTCCCAGTTGTGGTCCTGGAGCACGTTGTCGCGGGTGAGGGTGTGCTCGAGGCCGTCGTGCTTGACCCGGAAGGACAGGTGCGCGAGCTGGTCCGCATAGGCGCCGAGCACGTCCGTGTTCTGGGTGTTCAGCAGGGTGAGCCCGCCGTTGTAGAAGCCGAAGCGGGCTGGATCCGCATACCCGATCGCGACCTCGAGCCCGTCCTCCTCGTGGAAGTGCTGAAGTGCCGCGTCGAGGGCGAGGGGGCGGTTGATGCGCTCGGCGGTCCCGTGAGCCCCGTCGGCGTAGGCCTGAAAGGGGTCGTCGCCCGACGCGGCGACCTCGGTCGTGGCCTGCGTGCGATCCTCGAAGGTGAGCGGCGTGTCGCTGTGCTCGCACCAGTAGTCGAGCACGAAGCGGACCTCCTGGACGAAGGGGGCCACCCGCTCCTCGTCCATCCGCTTGAACAGCGTGATCTTCGTGCCCTGGATGGGCTCGTCGATGCGCACCTTGTCGAAGCTGCGGTCGGCGTGGAACAGGAGCTCCCAGTACTCCCCGTGGCGGCCGGTGCGCAGGAGCACCGCCTCGGGCTGGATGGCGAAGATCGACGTGAAGCCGATGCCGAACTTCCCGATCTTGGTGAGATCGTCCTCCTTGGTCGACGAGAACAACCGCGTGAGCTGGTTGTCGATGATGTCCTCGTCCATCCCCTCGCCGTAGTCGTCGACGTGGATGCGGAGGACGCCTTCCTCGTCGCCATCGTCGGGCGCGTCGAAGGCCACCGCGACCTCGATGCGGGGCGAGCCAGCGTCGATCGAGTTCTGCGCGAGCTCGCGCAGGAAGTCGAGCGGCCGAGCGAACTGGTTGACCAGGTTCTCGAGCGCCTGCTCGGCCAAGGAGGAGGGCGCGCCAGCGTCGAAGTCCATATTCGCCATCGACGAACCCTGTAAGCTCACGCGCGGCGCGCGTCAGCCGATTTGCATCGAGCGAGACCAGCCGTCACGTGCGGCGGGGTAGGTGGGGGCGATGAAGTTCGCGTTGCCCGAGCTGCCGATCGACGACGAGGGCCGGAGTCTCATCCGGCGACTCTACACCGCCGGGGTGGTGTTGTTCGGGGTCAGCTTGGTGGGGGCGGTCGGCTATCACGTGATCGGGCAGGGGGACTGGTCGTTCCTCGACTCGCTGTACATGGCGGTCATCACGCTCTCGACCGTCGGGTTCGCCGAGACGCTGCCCGGCATGGACCGATCGCTGGCGGCCCGCGCGTGGACCGTCGCCCTCATCTTGCTCGGCAGCGGCACGCTGCTCTACTTCGCCTCGACGTTCACCGCGCTCATCGTGGAGGGGGATCTCCGGGGCGCGCTCCGCAGGAGAGTCATGTCTCGCGCGCTTTCGTCCATCGAGAACCACGTGATCGTGTGCGGCTGCGGGAGCACCGGCATCCACGTCATCGAGGAGCTGATCGCCACCGGGCGGCCGCTCGTGATGGTCGATCGCGACGAGGAGCGGATCGAGCGGGTGCGGGCGGAGACGGGGAGGCACGATCTGCTCTACGTCGTGGGCGACGCCACCGAGGACGCCACGCTCGAGGAGGCGCGCATCGACTGTGCGGCGGGCCTCATCGCCGCGCTGCACGAAGACCGGGACAACGTCTTCGTCACGGTGACGGCTCGAGCGCTCTCGGACGGCGTGCGCATCGTGGCCAAGGCGGTCGAGAACGAGAACATCACCAAGCTCCAGCGCGTCGGAGCCGATGCCGTCGTCGCGCCCGCGTACATCGGCGGCGTGCGCCTGGCGGCCGAGATGGAGCGCCCGTCGGTGCTTCGCTTCATGGACGCGATGGGGGCCGACGGCGACGACCCCCGGGTGATGGAGGGGATCCACGTGCGTCCCGGGTCGCGGCTCGAGGGGCGGACGCTCGGCGACTCGGGGCTGCTCGACCTCGCGGACATCATCGTCATGGCCGTGCGGCACCCCGACGGGCACCACGAGTACCTGCCCGGTCGCGCGCTCGAGCTCGTGCCGAGCATGGTGCTCATCACGCTGGTGCCCAAGATCTCCGTGGGGCGGGTGAAGGACTGGGTCGCGCAGACGGCCTGACACGTCCGATCTGCCGACGTTACCGACCTCGGGCGACAACGCGGGAGATCAGCATGCCGGACTTCGACTACGACTTCATCGTCATCGGCGGGGGGTCGGGCGGCGTTCGCGCGGCGCGCATGGCGGCGTCGTTCGGGGCGCGGACCGTGATCATCGAGGGCAGCCGGCTCGGCGGCACCTGCGTCAACGTCGGCTGCGTGCCCAAGAAGCTCTTCGCCTACGGCAGCCACTACGCCGAGCACCTCGAGGACATGCGCGGGTTCGGCTGGTCGGTCCCGGGAGAGGCGCGCTTCGACTGGTCGGTGATGAAGCAGCGCAAGGACGCCGAGATTGCCAGGCTCAACGGCGTGTACGAGACCATCCTCGACAACGTCGGCGTCGAGATCGTTCGGGGCTGGGCCTCGTTTGCGGATCCGCACACCGTCGAGGTCGACGGGCGGCGCCTCACCGGGCGCTACATCCTGATCGCGGTCGGCGGGGTGCCCTGGCGCCCCAACGAGCGAGAGCTCCAGGGGGTCGAGCACACCTGGGTCAGCGACCACATCTTCGACCTCGAGACCCTGCCCGACCGCGTCCTCGTGGTGGGGGGCGGCTACATCGCGTGCGAGATGGCGTCCATCCTGCACGGATTCGGGGTGGAGACCCACCTCGCCTACCGCGGCGACATGCTCCTGCGGGGCTTCGACCAGGACGTCCGGCACGAGGTGGGCAACGAGCTGCGCAAGCGCGGGCTGCACCTGCACTTCAACTGCATGCCCCAGCGGGTGACCCGCACGGACAACGGCTGTCTGCACGTCGCGATGGACGACGATGCCGAGTTCGACATCGATGCCGTGCTCATGGCTACCGGTCGGGTGCCGCGCACCGAGTCGCTGGGGCTCGAGGCGATCGGCGTGCAGACGGGGGACCGCAATGCGGTGGTCGTCAACGACGCGTTCCAGACCACGGTCCCGCACATCTTCGCCGTCGGTGACGTGATCGACCGCATGCAGCTCACCCCGGTGGCGCTCGCCGAGGGGATGCTCGTGGCGCGGTCGCTGTTCGCGGACCACCCGGCGGGGGCCGTCGACTATGCGTACGTGCCCACCGCGGTGTTCACCGACCCCGAGGTGGGGACCGTGGGCTACACCGAGGAGGCCGCGCGGCGTCACTTCCGGAAGATCCGGCTGTACAAGTCGAGCTTCCGGCCCATGAAGCACACGATCACCAAGCGCAACAGCCGGGCGCACTTCAAGCTGGTCGTCGACGACGCGACCGATCGGGTGGTGGGGCTGCACGTCGTCGGTCCCGATGCCGCCGAGATGACCCAGGGCTTCGCCGTCGCGATGCGCTGCGGGGCGACGAAGCGGCAGTTCGATACGACGATCGGCATCCACCCCACGGCCGCCGAGGAGCTCGTGACCATGCGCACCGAGTGGGTCCCGGTGGCCGACGATCATCCCCCCCGGAGCTGACATGTCGGACCTGCCCGCCGACGCCGAAGAGCTGGTCGACAACTTCGAGCTGTTCGACGACTGGGACTCCCGCTACCGCTACCTCATCGAGCTCGGCCGCAAGCTGCCGGCCTACCCGGAAGTCGCGCGCGACGACGACCACAAGGTCCGCGGCTGCACGAGCCAGGTGTGGTTCGTCCAGGAGGACGATCCGGAGGGGCGGCTCCGATTCCAGGGCGACTCGGACGCGATGATCGTCAAGGGGCTCATCGCGATCCTCAAGGTGCTCTACGACGGCAAGCTCCCCGAGGAGGTCGACGGCATCGCGATCGACGACGTCTTCGAGCAGATCGGGTTCTCGCAGCACCTGTCGCCGAACCGCCGCAACGGCTTCTACTCGATGGTGGCGCGGCTGCGTCGGTTTGCGGGGCGCGAGGCCGCCTGACCCTCGGTCTGCGGGCTCACAGCTTCCGGAGGACCCGCTCCGCCTTCTTCCGCACGTCGTCGGTGCCCGCGTCGGTGAGCTTCGCGACGTGGGGGCGCCAGTCGAACGCGTCGGGCTTGCGTCGCGCATAGGCCAGCACGGCGTCCAGCGCGGCCGCGCGCACCATCGCCTGGCGCCGCTCCAGACCCGGCAGCAGGGAGTCGCCCCGATCCGCCCGCTCACCGAGGCCCTCCAGGGCGGCGATCGCCTCCTCGCGAGAGCCCGTCTCGATCTTCCACGACAGCGTCGGCTCGAGGAGGAGGCTCCCCGGTCGATCCTCCGTCCACGCATCCAGGATCACCTTCCAGGCTTCGTCCCGGACCCGCCGCGACGGATCCTCCCGAGCGTACCGGTCGAGCTCCTGCCAGGCCTCGACGCCGCCGCGAGCAGCGAGCTCGTCGACGGTGGCGAGACGCACGAGCAGCTCTTCGACGGGCTCGGGCTCTGCGTCGGCCTCGGGCTCGGGCGCCGGGACCACCTCGGGGTCAGGCTCGGGGGTGACGTCGGGCAGGGGGGCGGGGGAGGGGACCGGAGCGGGGGCCTGCGCCGTGGAGGCGGGCGCAGGGGAGGTGCCCGGCGCGATCTCGGGCTCGGAACGGCGGAGCGCGAAGGCGATCACCGCGACGCTGACCAGGAGGACGCCGCCGACGCCGAGCCCGCTGCCCAGCAGGGCGAGCTGGCTCGCCAGCGACGGCGCGGGCTTCTGGGGGATCGTCGCGCCGCTCGGGACCCACTGACCGTTCGCGTGCTGCACGGTGGTGACGCGCTCGACGTCGGGGAACGGCCGCGCTCCCGTGGCGAGCGCCGGGCGCCCCGCGAACCAGGCGTCGGCGAGCGCCTCGACGGTGGCCGGCCGCTCCTCGGGGTCCTTCGCGAGCGCGGCGAGGATCGCGCGCTCCACCGTCTCGGGCAGCTCCGGGACCACCGCGCGCGGCGGCGCGACCTCGCCCTCGAGCACCGAGGTACACACCGCGTGCTCGCTCGGACCGTCGAACGGCCGCCGGCCGGTCGCCGTCTCGTAGAGAATCACGCCCAGCGCGAACACGTCGGCCGCCGGTCCCACGTTGCTCGCGTCGAGGATCTGCTCGGGCGCCATGTAGTGCGGGGTGCCGAGCGTCATGCCCGTCCGTGTCTTGATGCTCGGGCTCGGGCCGCCGTCGGCCAGCACCTTCGCGATCCCGAAGTCGGCCACCTTGGGCACGAACGTCCCCGCCGAGGGTTCCAGCAGGATGTTGCCCGGCTTGAGATCGCGGTGGACGAGCCCCGCACGGTGGGCCTCGGCCACGCCGTCGAGGAACCCGCGCGCCAGGGCGTCCGCCTGCTCGAGGGACAGGCGGTGGTGCTCCAGCAGGTCGGCGAGGCTCGGGCCGGGCACGTACTCCATGATGAGGCCCGGATCCCCGCCCTCGAGGACGACGAGATCGGTCACCGCGACGAGGTTCGGGTGCCGCAGCGCCGCCTGCACGCGCCCCTCCTGCACGAGCCGCTCGCGAACCGCGGTCGATCGCATCTGCAGGACCTTGAGCGCGTGCACGCTGCCGAGGTCGTTGTGGCGTACGCGCCAGACCATCGCCATGCCACCGGTCCCGATGGCGTCCTCGACCGTGTACTTGTCGATCACCGTGCCAGGGGGGAGTTGGCTCGCGTCCATCGGGCTCCTCCGCGGTGCTCTCCACCCGTATCGCGCAGGCGCGTCAGGACCCGTCCGCCGGCCACCCGGGGAAGGTCCCCGCATAGTGGACCTCGCGCTGGAGCGGCACCCCGAACTTGTCGAGCACCCGGGCCTGCACGGTCTCGATGAGCCGGCGCAGGTCCGCGGCCGTGGCGCTGCCCGTGTTCACGAGGAAGTTGGCGTGCTTCTCGCTCACCTGGGCTCCGCCCACCGCGAAGCCCTTGAGGCCCGCGGCCTCGACGAGGCGCCCCGCGCTGTCCCCCGGGGGGTTCCGGAACGTGGACCCACACGTCGGGACGTCGGTGGGCTGGGTGCGCGCGCGGTACTCGAGGTGCTCGGCGACGTGGGCCCGGCTCTCCGCGGGGTCGAGATCCGACAGCGCGACGTGGACCTCGGTCACCACGGCGTCCGCGGGCAGCTCGCAGTGGCGGTAGGCGAAGCCCAGGTGGCTCGGGAGCCACGTCTCGGCGCGACCGTCGCCGCGCAGCACGTCGACCCGGGTGACGCGGTCGCCGATCTCGCCGAGGCGGGTGCCCGCGTTCGTGCGGATCCCGCCCCCCACGGTGCCCGGTATGCCGGCCACCATCTCGAGGCCGGTGTAGCCCTCGCGCTGGGCGGTCCGGAGCAGCGAGACCATCTTCAGCCCTCCGCCGAGCACGAGGGCGCCGGGCTCGACCGCCTCGAGCCGGGCGAGGTCGCCAGTGAGGCGCACCACGAGGCCCGGAATGCCCCCGTCGCCCACCAGCAGGTTGCTCGCGTTGCCCATCACGAACACGGGCACGCCGCGGGCGTGGGTCACGCGCAGCGCGCGGGTCAGCGCCTCGACCGTGCCGATCTCGGCCCACGCCTCCGCCGGGCCCCCCGCTCGCCACCACGTCTTCTTCACCAAGGGCTCGTCGAGCTTCACCGCCACGCCGGCTTCGCCCAGCGCCCTCGCCCACTCGGATCGGTCGGTCAGACAGCCTCCTCCGTCACGGTTACCCGTGCCGACTGGAGGCGGCATGGCCATCGTGAGCATCATCGGAGCGGGCCGCATCGGCACGGCCCTGGCGAACCGGGCCGAGGCGACATCGCAGCCGGTGGCGTTGATCCGCCGGACGGAGGGCTGGGAGACCCTCGGCACCAGCGAGGGGCCGATCCTGGTCGCCGTGCGCAACGGCGACCTCGCCGACGTCGTGGCGCGTACCCCCGAGGCGCGACGCGGCGACCTCGTGTTCCTCCAGAACGGCGCGATCCGGCAGCGCCTGGCCGAGCTCGGTGTGGCCGACGCCGATCGGGGGCTCATCTACTTCCTGGTCGCGAGCCGGGGCGGCCCGGTGATCGGGGGGCAGACCAGCTACTTCACCGGCCACCACGCGGATGCCGTCGTGGCCTGGTTCTCGGCCCTGGGGCTCGCGGCAGCCGCCGTCGATCGCGGGGCGTTCGCGGCGTGGGAGTGGGAGAAGCTGGTCTGGATCGCGGCCCACGGCGTGCTCTGCCCGGCGCTCGACGCCACCGTCGGCGAGGTGGGCACCGTGCACCGTGACGCCCTGTTGGAGCTCGTCACCGAGTGGGCGCCCCTCGGAGAGGCCGAGTGGGGCGTGACCACCCCGCCGGTCGCGCTGGTCGACCGGCTGGCGGTGTACTCGAGCGAGATCCCGGACTACCGGCCCACCCTCAAGGCGTGGGGCGACCGCAACGGGTGGTTCGTCGACGTGGCGGCCCGCCACGGGCTCCCCGCCGACGTGCACCTCGGCTGGATCGAGCGCGCCGACCCCGCGCTCGGCGCCCAGGCCCGCGAGACGCTCAGTCGCGGCCGCTGAAGTCGACGTCGGCGAAGTGCAGCGCCGGGGAACGGACCGAGGACCACGTCCACGGGTCGTTGCCCACCTCGACGAGGTTGCCGAGCAGCTCGAGCAGGTTGCCGGCCACGTTCATCTCGGAGAGCGCCTGCACGACCTCGCCGTTCTCGAGCAGCAGGCCCTGGATGCCGAAGCTGAAGTCGCCGGTCGTGGAGTTGCTGCTCCCGCCGAGAAAGCCGGTGACGAGGATGGCTCGGGGCAGGTCGCGGGCGATCTCGGCGAGGGGCCGCGAGCCCGGCTCGATCACCCAGTTGGAGCGACCGCCGCCGGTGGGCTCGACCCCGAGCTTGCGCGAGTAGTACAGCCCGATGTGGTAGTTCTCGAGCACGCCGTTGGCGATCATGGTGCGGGGCTTGGCCACGAGGCAGCTCCCGTCCCACGGGCGCGACCCGAGCCCGCGCGGGATCGTGGGGTCGTCGCGGATGGTGAGCACCTCGCTCGCGATGCGGGTGCCCTGCTTGCCCTGGAGCACCGAGCGCCCGTGGTGCAGCGCGCCCCCCGACATGGGCCCCGCGAGCATCGACAGCAGGCGGCCGCCGGTGCGGTTCTCGACGAGCATGGGGTAGACGCCCGACGGCGCGGCCGAGCTGTCGAGGCGGCGCAGGGCGCGCTCCTTCAGGTCGTCGGCCACCGCGGTCACGTCGGGGAGGTCGCCGAGGTGACGCGCCGCGTAGAACGCCCCCGCCTCGGGGCGCTTGTCGCCTTCGGCGAGCGTGGTCTGCCCGCCCACCGTGAACCAGGCCCCGGCGGTGCGGTCGGAGAACCCGTTCGAGAGCACCTGCACGGCCTCGGAGCGGCCATCGGCCACATACGCGGTCGTGGAGACGCGGTCGGGCAGGTCCGTGGCGAGGATGGCCTCTTCGAGGGCCTCGCACTGGGCCATGCGGTGCTCGGGGGTGCGGGCCTGCCAGGCAGGATCGTCCTGGTCGAGCGCCTGCTCGGAGACCCCGCGCCCGCACTGCTCGAGGTCGGGCAGGCGCCGGTAGGGATCGGGCTCGATGTAGTCCGCGATCTGGACGCAGCGCGCGATGAACGCGTCGAGCGCCTCGGGGCGGAGGTCGGACGTGGAGTTCGACGTGTAGCGGTCGGCCTTCGTGATCGCGAGGACCAGCCCCTGGGTGGTCGCCTCCGTGGCCTGCTCGGTCTGGCGCTCGCGACGCTGGATGGTGACGTGCGAGCCGCGCGAGGTGGCGACCGAGGCCTCGTCGGCCCCGAGCTCGAGCGCCTTCTTCATCACGCGCTCGGCGAGCGGCTGCAGGTCGTCGTAGTGAACCGTGCTCACGAGCGACCTCCGACCGACAGCGAGTTGACCAGCACCGTGGGCATGCCCTGGCTCACGGGCACGCTCTGGCCATCCTTGCCGCAGGTCCAGCCGCCCTCGTCGATCACGAGGTCGTTGCCCACCATCTCGATCTTCTCGAGCACCCGGGGGCCGTTGCCCACGAGGTTCACGTCCTTGACGGTGCGGGTGAGCTTGCCGTCTTCGATGAGCCGGCCGTGGCGCACGTAGAACGCGAAGTCGCCGGCGCCGATCTGGACCTGCCCGCCGCCGAACACCTCGCAGTAGATGCCCTGCTTGACGGACCCGATGATCTCCGCGGGGTCGTGCGGGCCCGACTCCATGTAGGTCGAGCGCATGCGCGGCATGATGGGGTGCCGGAACGACTCCCGCCGGCCGCTCCCCGTGGGGGTCACGCCGTAGTGACGCGCGGAGATGCGGTCGTGCAGGTACGACTCGAGCACGCCGTTGCGCACGAGCGTGGTGCGCTCGGTGGGCGAGCCCTCGTCGTCGACGTTCATGCTGCCGCGGGCGTTGGCGAGCGTCGCGTCGTCGACCACGGTGACGTGCTCGTTCGCGACGGGCTTGCCCATGCGGTTCGCGTAGATGCTGATGTTCTTGCGGTTGAAGTCGGCCTCGAGCCCGTGCCCGACCGCCTCGTGGAGCAGCACCCCCGCGGAGCCCGCCGCGAGCACCACCGGCATCTCGCCCGCGGGCGCGTTGTCGGCCTCCAGCGCACGCAGCGCGTACTCGACCGCGCGATCCACGAGGCGCTGCTGGCGGCCCTCGTCGTAGTACGAGAGGTCGTGCCGAGCCGCGACGTTGTAGTGGCCGGACTCGCGCAGGTCGCCCTTCTTCGCGGTGGCGGCCACGCTCGCGTGGGTCATGGGCCGGTAGTCGGCGACCACCGTGCCGTCGGCCCGGGCGATCAGCACGTACTTGTCGGCATCGCCCATCGAGACCTGGACCTTCTCGATCAGGTCGCTCTTGGCGAACGCGCGCTGCTCCCAGTCGCGGATCATGGGCACGCGGACGGAGAGCTCGACGTCGGCCCAGGAGCGCTCGACCGGGTAGAACTCGGGGCGGTCCTTCTTCAGCTCGATGGCGACGGCGGAGGGGCCGCGGCCGGTGTGGGCGATGGCCCGCGCGGTCTGCGCGGCGCGGATCAGCTGGTCCAGCGCGAGGTCTTCGGTGTAGGCGTAGCCCACCTGATCGCCCACCACGACGCGCACGCCCATGCCGAGGTCGATGCTCGTGTGGGCCCGGTCGACGACCCCGTCGGAGAGTCCCACGGCGGTCGACAGCGTGTGCTCGAAGTACAATTCGGCGTCGTCGGCGCCCTGGGCGGTGGCCTCGGCCAGCACGGCCTTCAGGGTCGACTCGTCGACTCCGAACTGCTGAAACCAGGTGAGGGGGGAGGGGTTCGGTGACATTCACGCTCCTCCTCGCTCGGTAACCAGAAGCCCCACCTCTGGAGGCACCTTGTCGCGCTGGCTTCCGCTCGCCGCGGTCGCGCTGGGAATCCTGCTCGCGGGAATTGGCGCTCGACTCTACTTTCTGTGGGATGGTCAAGAGACGTGTGACCGCTACGTCGACGTCACACTGTCGACACTCCCCGACGAGCCCGCGTGCGTGCGGATCGTCGCCCAGGCGCACTACGGCACGGTGCTGAAGCAGGTGCAGCCCGGAAACCTGTTCGTCGAGGAGCGCACGATCCACATGTTCCCGTTGTTCGAAGAGAACGCGCTGGACGAGCGGGGGATTCGCGTGTTCGTGAAGACGGAGCGTGAACCGGAGCGGCTCGTGAACCTGGAGACGATGACGGTCTTGGGGCACATCAAGCCCTTGACGACGGCGGATGTGCCCATCGGGACGGAGTCGGAGCTCGGACGCAGCGGGGGCTACTTCTTCGAGGACTTCGCGATGGTGCTGGTTCCCCACGAGATCCGGTCGGGCGCCGAGGTGTGGACCCGCTGATCGGGTGTCGCGTCGTCGGGTGTGAATCGCGGAGGATGCCGGCTCGGGCCATTCGGGTGAACGGGGGAGCCGGAGGGATCGTGGCCGACGACTTCTTCATCTCGCGAGCGGGTCCCGACGCCGCCATCGCGAGCGAGATCGTTCGCATCCTGAAGGAGGCTGGCGCCAACACCTTCGTCGAGGAGGACTTCGGCAGCGCCGACTTCATGCGCATGATGGAGGAGGGCTACGAGCGGGCCCGCACGATCGCGGTGCTGTCGGAGGCCTACCAGGCCTCCGAGTACTGCCGCAAGGAGTACAACAGCGTCCTCAAGGGCGATCCGGCCAACCTGAAGCAGCGACTGGTCGTGTTTCGCGTCAGTGACTGGCAGCCCGAGGGGAATCTCGGGACCATCCCCTACACCGACCTCGTGCCCTGGCTCGACCGTCGAGACCGGCTGGCCCAGGTCGTGCTGGCGGCGCTGGGGCTCACGTCGGAGCCGGCTGCCGTCGAGCTCGCGACCCTGCACCGAGTCGATCGGTCTCGCGTCCTCTCGCCCGAGATTCAGCCGCTGCGTACGTTCACCGGCCGCGAGGATCTCCTGGCCGCGCTGGAGCGGGTGCTCTGGGAGGAGCGGCGGCCGGCCGCGCTGCACGACGGTGGCGAGGCGGTGGCGCTGCAGGGGATGGGAGGCGTCGGGAAATCCGAGCTCGCCCGGCACTACGCGTGGCGGAACCAGGATCGCTACGCGGGGGTGTGGTGGGTCCAGGCGGAGACGGTCGAGACGCTGTGGAGCAGCCTCTCGGCCCTCGCGCGGGAGCTGGTCGAGAGCCTGCCCGAGGATGTGCCGGTCGAGGAGGCGGGGCGCCTGGCGCTGCGGCAGGTCGAGGGCCGGAGCGACGACCGCCCGTGGCTCCTCGTCTACGACAACGTGTCCGCCCTCGACACCGTCCGATCGCGCACGCCCCGTCGCGGCCACGTGGTGTTCACCTCCCGGCTCGACGGGTGGGAGGAGGACGCCATCCCGGTGTCGGTCGACGTCTTCGACGAGGAGACGGCCGTGGCCTTTCTGCTCCGCGACGGTGAGGATGCCGACGTGCAGGAGGCGCGCGACCTCGCCAGTGCGGTGGACCGACTCCCGCTCGCGCTGAGCCACGCGAAGGCCACCTGCCGACGACGGGGGATGACGTTCGGGGAGTACACGGCGCGGCTGCCCGAGCTCATTCGCGCCGCCCCCCAGGGGGCGCGCTACCCACGTTCGGTCTACGCGACCTTCCAGCTCGCGCTGACCGAGGCGGTCGCGACGGCCCCCGGCGCCTCCGAGGTGCTCCACGAGCTCGCGTTCCTCGCGCCGGAGCCGGTTCCGCTGTGGCTTTTCGAAGGGGCCGACGGGGCCTCTGCCGACGGGCTCGAGGCGTCGCTCGACGGTCTCGCGGCCGTGGCCCTGCTGCGCCACGAGCGCTTGACGGACGGAGCCCGGGGGGTGTCCGTGCACCGGTTGGTGCAGGAGGTGGTGCGAGGCGAGCTCGACGAGGAGGCCACGGCGGCGGCGGTCGGCCGCGTCCTTCGTCGCCACGACGCCGTGGCCTGGGAGCGGGATCGATTCGCGAGGGCGGGCGGACGGGATCTCTGGCTCCCCCACGCGCGGGCGACGGTCGAACACGCCGCGACCGCGGCGGGCGACTC
>CAZZLC010000069.1:0-31102 GCA_964655065.1 uncultured Enterobacteriaceae bacterium
TCGGCTCGCCAGGATCAGAACTGCTCGGCCTCGGTCGAGTCGGCCAGCGCAGCCGTCGACGCCTTGCCGGCCGACAGCACGGTGCGGACCTCGTCGAAGTAGCCGGTGCCGACCTCGCGCTGGTGCTTCACGGCGGTGAAGCCCTCCTCCTGCAGCGCGAACTCGCGCGCCTGCAGTGCGGCGTAGGCGGTCATGCCGGTCTTGGCGTAGCCCGAGGCGAGCTCGAACATGCTGGTGTTGAGCGCGTGGAAGCCGGCCAGCGTGACGAACTGGAAGCGGTAGCCCATCGCGCCGAGCTCGCGCTGGAACTTGGCGATCGTGGTCGCGTCGAGGTGCTTGTTCCAGTTGAAGGAGGGCGAGCAGTTGTAGGCGAGGAACTTGCCGGGGTACTCGGCGTGGATCGCGTCGGCGAACCGCTTGGCCTCGTCGAGGTCGGGGTGCGAGGTCTCGCACCAGACGAGGTCGGCGTAAGGCGCGTAGGCGAGGCCACGGGCGATCGCCTGATCGAGGCCGTTGCGGACGCGGAAGAAGCCCTCGGCCGTGCGCTCACCGGTGCAGAACGACTTGTCGCGGTCGTCGATGTCGGAGGTGAGCAGGGCCGCCGCGTTGGCGTCGGTGCGCGCGATCAGGAGGGTGGGGACGTCGAGGATGTCGGCCGCGAGCCGCGCGCTCACGAGCGTCTGGACGAACTGGGAGGTCGGCACGAGCACCTTGCCGCCGAGGTGACCACACTTCTTCTCGGCCGCGAGCTGGTCCTCGAAGTGCACGCCCGCGGCACCCGCGCGGATCATGCTCTTCATGAGCTCGTGGGCGTTGAGGGGGCCCCCGAAGCCCGCCTCGGCGTCGGCCACGATCGGCACGAACCAGTCGCGGGTGACGTTGCCCTCGGAGTGCTCGACCTGGTCGGCGCGCTGCAGCGCCGAGTTGATGCGCGCGACCACCGACGGCACCGAGTTCGCCGGGTACAGCGACTGGTCGGGGTACATCTCGCCCGCGAGGTTGGCGTCGGCCGCGACCTGCCAGCCGGACAGGTAGATGGCCTCGAGACCCGCGCGGACCTGCTGGACCGCCTGGTTGCCGGTCAGCGCGCCGAGCGCGTTGACGTACGGACGCTCGTGAAGCCGCTTCCACAGCTTCTCGGCGCCGACCCGAGCCAGCGTGTACTCGATGGTCAGGCTGCCGCGGAGCCGGATGACGTCCTCGGGGGTGTAGGGCCTCTCGATGCCCTCCCAGCGGCTGTCTTCGTTCCAGCGGGGGGGCGTCGGGTGCAGCGTCATGCGGTCTCCAGGTTGTGAGCGAGGGCGTACGCCTCGGTGGTCAAGAAGGGAGCGAGCCGCTCGGCGGTGCACAAGCGGACGAAGAGGTCGGCGGCGGTCCGGAGCGTGGGCGCCGGCTCGGGGGCGGCCGCGACGACGGCCTCGGTGAGCTCGCGGACCAGCTCGGCGGTGACCGGCGTGCCGTCGTCGAGCTGGGCTTCGTGGTGCACCCACTGCCAGATCTGCGCCCGGCAGATCTCGGCGGTGGCCGCATCCTCCATCAGGTTGTGGAGCGGCACGCAGCCCTGGCCCGCGAGCCAGGAGGTCAGGTAGCTGATGCCGACCTCGACGCTGTGCTCGAGACCCTCGCGGGTCCTCGGCCCGGTCGGCGGCTCGATGAGGGCGGCGGCGTCGTCCGTGTCTTCGCCGGGTGCGTCGAGCTGGTTGGTCCGACCCTGCAGCACGGCGTCGAAGGCCTCCCGGGCCACCGCGACGAGCCCCGGGTGCGCGACCCAGGTCCCGTCGTGGCCGTCGGTCACCTCACGCTCCTTGTCGGCGCGGACCTTGGCCATGGCCTGCTCGTTGGCCTCGGGGTCGTGCTTGATCGGGATCTGGGCGGCCATCCCGCCCATCGCGAACACGCCGCGCTTGTGGCACACCGCGATCTCGCGCTTGGTGTACGCACGCATGAACGGCTGCTGCATCCCGACCGCCGAGCGATCCGGGAGCACCCGATCCGCATGGGCCCGCGTGACCTTGATGAGCGAGAAGATGTAGTCCCAGCGCCCGCAGTTGAGCCCGACGCAGTGGTTGCGCAACGCGAAGAGGATCTCGTCCATTTGGTAGGACGCGGGGAGCGTCTCGATGAGCACGGTGGCGCGGATGGTGCCGACCGGCAGGCCCAGAGCGTGCTGAGCCTCGAGGAAGAGCTCGTCGAACCAGAGCGCCTCCTCGAAGGCCTCGATCTTCGGGAGGTAGAGGTAGGGCCGGGTTCCCTTGGCCGCGAGGGCCCGCGCATTGTGGAACAGGTGCATGCCGAGGTCGAAGATCGTGGCGGAAACGGGATTGTCATCCACGGTGACGTGCTTCTCGACCAGGTGCAGACCGCGGGGGCGCACCATGAGGCGCGCCGGGTCGGCGCCCACCGCGTAGTGCTTCCCCGTCTGCGGGTGGGTGAAGTCGAGCTCGCCGCGCACGGCGTCGCGAAGGTTCCGCAGCCCGTCGACCACGTTGGCCCACGTCGGCGACATCGCGTCCTCGAGGTCGGCCATGAAGACGTTGGCGCCGCTGTTGAGCGCGTTGATCATCATCTTGCGGTCGGGGGGACCCGTGATCTCGACGCGACGATCCGTGAGCTCGTCGGGAAGGGGGGCGCAGCGCCAGGCGCCCTCGCGGATCCAGGCGGTCTCGGGGCGGAAGGTCGGGAGCTCGCCGGCATCGTAGGCCGCCTGCCGGGTCTCGCGGGCCTCGAGCAACCGCTCTCGGCCAGGACCCAGCTTGGTCACCAGGTGCTCGACGAAGGCCAGGGCCTCGTCGGTACACACCACCTCGACCGCCGGCTCCTGGGGGGTTCCCTCTGCCACCCTGACTCGCGACATTCCGCCTCCGTTGGGGGAGCGCGTCCCGACTCCCTCGTGATCAGGATGCGAGCCTTGAAACGGACGAGCAACAGGTGTGTGTCGTGGCGATTGTGGGGTTGTCGTTTGCGGATCGGGATAGCCTGTAAACATGTAAGGCTTGTAAATCCGCTCCAGGACACCGGAGGAGATGTGCAGCTCGGGGGCAAGGTGCGGGCGTTGCGACGCCGACGGGGGCTGACCCAGGCAAAGATGGCCGACCAGCTGGGGATTTCGTCGAGCTACCTCAACCTCATCGAGCGGGACAAGCGGCCGCTGACCGCGCCGGTGCTCATCAAGATCTTGCAGACCTACGAGGTCGACCTCACCTCGTTCTCCACCCACGAGGACGCGCGGCTCACCGGTGACCTGATGGAGGTCTTCGGCGACGAGCTCTTCCAGGACCACGACACCTCCAATCACGAGATCGAGGAGCTCGTCTCTCGGCTTCCGGGAGTCGGTCGGGCTATCGTGGACCTCTACCGAGCCTACCGGGACGCCCAGGACCAACGCGCGTCGCTGATGCGCATGGTCGACGCCGG
This sequence comes from uncultured Enterobacteriaceae bacterium, assembly GCA_964655065.1. Lineage (GTDB taxonomy): Bacteria > Myxococcota_A > UBA796 > UBA796 > DRPG01. The sequence goes on from CAZZLC010000069.1 coordinate 3,415, forward strand.
CACCCCGCCGCCCGACCTGAGGCTACCGTCGGACGAGGTCACCTCGTTCATCGAGCGCTATGGCAACTACTTCCCGGAGCTCGAGGCGGCAGCGGAGTCCGTCTCGGCGGAGCTCGACCCGCACGAACGCTATGGTCGGCTGGCTCGTCGGCTCGCACGCCACGGCGTGGTGGTCAGGTTCGCGGAGTCGGGCCGGGAGACGTCCGCCGTCCGGTCGTTCGAGCCCGGGACCGGTACGCTGACCCTCGCCGAGGGACTTCCCCCGTCCACGCGGGACTTCCAGCTCGCCGTCCAGCTCGCGCTCCTCGAGGCGGGGGCGGCCATCGACCGGTGGGTGGCGAAGGCCGAGGGGGCGTCGGAGACCACCCGGACCCTCCTCCGCATCGTTCTCGCGGGCTACACCGCCGGCGCAGTGCTCATGCCGTACACCGCGTTCGCTCGGGCGGCCCGCCAGACCCGGCACGATCTCGAGCGCCTCGGCCACCGCTTCCAGACGAGCTTCGAGCAGGTCTGCCACCGGCTCTGCACGCTCGGACGTCCCGGTGACGAGGGCATCCCCTTCCACTTCGTGAAGATCGATCTCGCCGGCAACGTGGCAAAGCGTTTCTCGGGCTCCGGGATCCGGTTTGCCCGATTCGGGGGAGCCTGTCCGCGGTGGAACGTGTCTCGCGCGTTCCTGCGACCGAACGACCTGCGCGTCCAGGTCTCGCGCATGCCCGACGGGGAGCCCTACCTGTGTGTGGCGCGTACGGTGACCCGTCGGCACGGCGGCCACGGCTCGTCCGAGATGGTCTACGCGGTGGGTCTCGGGGCCCGGCTCGACGACGCTCGCGACTGGGTCTACGGAGACGGACTCGACCTCTCCGACATCGATGACATCACGGTGCCGATCGGGGTGACCTGCCGCTTGTGCGAGCGCAGCGACTGTGATCAGCGCGCGTTCCCGTCGCTGCAGCACCCGCTGCGGATCGACGAGAACGTACGTGGGTCGGGGTTCTACGTGACGACACGCCCCGATGGGAAGTGAGGTCAGTCCTCGCTGGGGGTGCGGTTGGGCGATCCGACCTGGAAGCCGAGCGCGAACGAGAACCGGCTGGCGCCGACCGTCGTGAACTCGGCGCCATCTCCCGCGCCGCCGATCGCCGCCGCTCCATAGGCGATGCCGAACTCGGGATGCAGCCGGAAGGTGTCCCCGAGCTGGGCGGAGAAGCCGACCGAGATCGTGGGCTCGACGATGGTGCCAGCGCCGCCGGTCCCGGCCCCGCCAGCGAACAACGTCGTCGTGCGCAGGCCCGGGCCGAGGGTGAGCTCGCTCTCGCCGACCGGAATGCCGATGAGCACGGGGACGTTCAGCAGGACCGCGCCGGCCCCGAGCCCGCCCACGCTGAAGAACAGCGGAGTTCCATAGGGCGATAGCGCGACCCGCACGTCGGCATCGGGATTGGTGAGCATGAAGCTCGTGTGGAGCTCGAAGAGTCCGGAGCCGAGCCGACCGCCGACGTCGATACGATCGGTCACACCGTAGCGACCGGTCACCCAGAAGGTGGGGACGGTGGCGCGGTCGATGCTGCCATCGGTCACCCCGAGACCTACGCCCGAAATCCCAGGTTCGATGGAAACCTCGTAGTTGCCGGCTCCCAGCGACTGGGCGCGGTGCATGGTGGTGGTCATGCAACCGGTCGCGAGACCCGCTGCCGTCAAGAGGCCCAGCGTACGTACATTCATGTTGTCTCCCACGGGTCTTCCCGAGAGACGGTAGCAGAGTTGGGGCTGCTGAAAGGTGTCGCCGATCGGCGCCACGGACGTGGATCCTTTCCAGCCCGCGATCGGGGAACGCAGGTCCACGATTGGCACGGGTCGTGCAGTTCGAATGTCGCACGTGCTCCAGGAGGATCTCGTGCTGATCATCGCGATCGTGGCCGCGCACGCCGAACCCACCAACCACCTGCGTGCTCAGGTAGGTCCCATCGGGATTGCGGCTCCCGAGGGCGTCGCGGTGGAGCTGTCGCTGGAGCTCGAGCACTTGTTCGTCGGGCGTGCGGAACGTCACGGGCTCGGATTGAGGGGAGTCGTGGCGGCCAGTGGCGATCTCTTTGGCGACACCAACGGCCTGTTCGTGCTCGAGCCTGGCTGGGTCTCGACCTTCCGCGTGACCCAGCGGACCTTCGCGGCGGTGTCGGCGGGCCTCGGGCTGGGGCTTCTCCAGCGTGAGGAGTTCAGCGAGGCCACGGTCGCCAACGCAGTCGGGGTCACCGCCCACGGCTCGGCAGGGCTGGGGTGGCGCCCAGGTCCGCTGGAGTTCACGCTCCACGGTCGACTTCGCGCCTTCAATGGTGGCGCCACGTTCACACCGGTGCTCGGGGTCGGCGCGCACTGGTGACGCGAGATACCCGGACCCCACGCCAGCGGGAATTGGGAGGGTGTCAATGCTGTTTCTCGTCACGCTGCTCGGTTGCGAGCTCATCGAGTCCATCACCGGTGAGGTCGACGACAGGGCCGACACCCAGGCCATCGAGGCGCTGGAGAGCGCTCGCGATCTCGTCCGAGAGGCCGAGAACTCTCCGGGCAAGCGCCGGGTGCTTCGCGTCATCCGTCAGCTCAAGAGCGAGATCGACAAGGACGAGACGTGGGCGCTGAGCGGCAACGTGTTCGCCGCCGCGGTCGAGAAGGTCGCTGATGACGGTGCCATCACGAGCACCGAGGCCGGCGTGGTCGAAGACGCCTTCCAGAGGATCGTCGAGAACAAGGGGAGGCCCGAGCCCGAACGTCGACGGCGTCGCTTCCGCACCGCCGACGACGAGTAGTCAAACCTGGTAGGCCGACTTGTTGCCGATGTCGTAGTGCAGCGGCATGCGCAGCTTGGCCCCGGCGAGGAGTCCGACGAGGAGTCCGCAGAGGCCGAGGAGGCCGGCGGTCACCTCGCCGAGTCCGGCGAGCCCCGTGAACACGCCGAGCGCGAGGCCAGCGGGCACGAGCCGCATTCCCGGGAGACGGAAGCAGTACCGCTCCTTGAGGGCGAGGGCCGAGGTCACCACGAACAGGAAGCCCAGGCCCCCATAGTGGAACAGCGCCTCGAGCCCATCGGGCGCCGTCGACGCCGCGGCGGTCAGGACCGCGCCGACCCAGCCCGCCATCACGATGATCCAGCGGATCCGCTTGTCGTAGAGGTGAAGGTTGCCAACCGACAAGGCCACCGACGCGAGCATCAGGTGGCCAGCCAGCGGTCGTGAGACGGCGCCGAGCTCGCTGGCCACGACAACGCCGATCCCCGAGGCCTGGGCGAGGAGTCCCGCGCGGTAGAGCGCCACGGTCAGTCGGTCGAAGGCGTCCATCTCGGGCACGTGATCGGGATCGGCCATCGCTCCTCCAGTCAGCCGAGGCGACCGTTCACCGCGTACCACGCCACGGCGAGGACCTCTCGCAGGGCCCCGTACGCTCGGGGCAGCGGAGGGCCAGTCACCCCTACGACGTCGACTTCGTCGAAGTACCGACCAAACACGCGGCGGCAGCGGAAGGCGTGGAACCGGTCCGTGACCACGAGCACCTTCGCCCGTCCCAGGACCTTCCCCATCTCGCGCGCGTTCCCCTCGGTGCTCGTGGACAGCGCCTCCAGCACGATGCTCTCGGCTCCGACGCCGAAATCCACGGCGAGCTCGGCGGCCACGAGCGACTCGGCTCGCCCCCAGTCGCCGACCCCGCCCGTCAACGCGAGGGTCGGGGCGACGCCGTCGAGCACGAGCTCCGACCCGCGCCGAGTGCGCCGGACCAGGGTGCCGGAGGGGGTGCCGTCGGGCCGCACGCCGGCTCCGGCGACGACGATCGCGTCGTAGTCGCGGCTTCGAGGCTCCGCGGTCGCGGACCGATCCAGGACCACCGCCGCTCCGATCCACCCCAGCAGAGCGAGAGCGAGCACGTCCACCCAGCGGGGCCGCGCGGCGGGCGCTACAACGTCCGGAGATGACCCTCGCCGTGCTCCTGCTGTCGTGTGCCGACGTTCCAGAGGAGGCCCCGCTGCCGCCGCCTTCCCCGGTGGCGGTCGACCGTCTGCGGCGGGCGTCGTTGGGGCTTCGGGGTCACCCCCCGCTGCCCGAGGAGACGCGCGCGGTCCACGAGGGGGCGGACTGGTCGACGCTCGTGCGCTCGTGGCGTTCGGATCCGATCCTCGGTGAGGTGGCAGCGGACGTGATGGCCGAAGCGCTCGGGGTGCGTCACGACGCGCAGCCTCACGTACCTCCACGGGGTCCCCTGGCATCGGTGTCTCCCGCGACCCTCACCGATCGACTCGACGAGGCGCCGCTGCGCCTGATTGCGCATATCGTCCGCGCGGGCCGTCCCTTCACCGCCATCGTGACCACGAGCGAGGTGGTCGCCGACCCCATCGTCAGCCAGGCCTATGGTCCGCCCGTCGATCTGACGGATCCCGGCTGGCAGGTCACCCACTGGCCCGACGGGCGGCCGGCGGCGGGCATCCTGGTGAGCAGCACCCTGATGCAGCGGCACCCCATCGCGCCCACCAATCATCAGCGCAGTCGAGCCGCGATCGTGATGGAGGCGTTGCTCTGCGACGACATGGCCGACCGTCCCGAGGCCGGCACCGTCCGCCCCCTCGAGCAGGACGACGCCACCTGGACCGACCCCGTGTGCCTGTCGTGCCACGCCTCGCTGGACCCTTTCGCGGCCAACTTCGAGGGGTTCCGGCGGTACATCCTCGCGAGCGAGGTGGAGCGCGGGTACGGCGCCGGCTGTGCGATCGAGGGGGGCTTCTGCTACCCGCTCGATCTCTACGCGAGCGACCGGAGAACCCCCGACGGGGCCCTGCCGGAGCCCGGCTTCTACGGCACGCCCACCGCCGACCTGGCCGAGGTCGGGCGCGCCATCGCCGACGACCCGCGGTTCGCCACCTGCATGGTCCGGCGCTTCTTCGGGCACCTCACCGGACTCGACCAGGCCGACGTCGAAGGGCCCTTCGTCGCCGAGCTCGCCGAGCGGTTCGCCCAGGGGTTCGACGTCCGCGACCTGCTCCTCGACATCGCGACCCACGACGCGTTCGCCCCGGACTCGCCGCACGCGCCGCCGAGCTTCCTGCGGCCCCGCCAGTGGGCGCGGACCCTCGCCCACCTCGTGGACGTGCGAGCCACCGCGCTGCCGTCGCCGGACTACGGGTCGGTCGACCTCGTCACCACGGATCGCTACGGACTCAACCAGGGCATGGGGGGGGTCGAGGGGTGGCGGCTGGTTCCCGCGGATCGCGGCCCCTTGCCCAGCCGGGAGCTCGCGTGGCGCTGGCTCGCCGAGGAGGCCGCGGCCATCGTGCTCGCCCGGGAGTCCGTGGGCGGGGGGACCTGGTTCTCGCGCGGCTTCGCCACCGACGGCCCCGAGGCGCGAGCCCAGCTCGTGGACTGGCACCTCCGCGTGCTCGCCGAGGTGGTCGCGCCCGACGATCCGGCCATCGACGCCGACCTTGAGCTCCTCGAGCGCCTGTCGCACGACCGCGCGGCCCGCGACGCCTGGGGGCTGCTGCTCGCGGCGTTCCTCCAACACCCGCGACTGGTGGTCCAGTGAGCCTCTCGCGTCGCCAGCTGATCCACGCCGCCGCCGTCCTCGGTGCGGTGGGCTGCGGCTCGGCCACCCGCGGTCCCGCCCGGAACCTCGTGGTCGTGATGGTGGACGGTGGCTGGGACCCCACCTTCGTGCTCGATCCCAAGCTATCGGTGGCGGGCATCACGGGGCCGACCGGCGAGCGACCGCGATCGGCCGAGGACCGCGAGGACACGGCGCGCTTCGGGCCGCTCGAGATCGGCGTCAACCCCGTGCGTCGGCCCTCGGTGACCCGGTTCTTCGACACCTGGGCCTCCCGGGTGACCGTGGTTCGAGGCGTGTGGGTGGGATCGGTGAGCCACTGGATCGGCCGGCGCCGCATCCTCACCGGGGTCGACGATCGCCGCGCCACCGACTGGATCACCCGGGTGGGCGCCGAGCGGCGGGACGGGCGGCCCCTCGGGGTGGTCGACCTCTCCGGACACGCGCGCTTCGGCGACCTCTCGGCGACCAGCCTGCGCGCGGGCCGCCGTGGCCAGCTCGGCCAGCTCCTGCTGCCCGACGAACGGCTCCCCACCGGGGTCGGCGGTCCGCGGCCCAGCCTCGCCCGACGCGACGAAGACGACGCGTCCATCGACGCCTGGCTCGCGGACCGCGCCCGCTCCGACCCCCGCCGGTCGCTCGGTCGCAGCTGGCGCCGCGCGCTCGACGCCCGGATCCAGGCCCGTGAGCGAGCAGCCGCCTTGCTCGCCGAGGTACCGAACTGGTCGGCCGAGGTCGGGGCGGGCGCGGGCCTCGACGGTCAGGCTGCGCTCGCGGCGGCGCTGCTCGAACACGGCATCGCGCGGAGCGTGCTCCTCGACTCCGGCCACAGCTGGGACTCCCACGCCGACCACGGTCGCCAGCATGCCTGGCACGACAACCTCTTCGCCTCGCTCGGACGACTGCTCCGGCGACTGGAGGATCGCCGACTCCTCGACGAGACGCTGGTGGTCGTGGTGTCCGAGATGGGCCGCACTGGCACCCGCAACGCGGAGGACGGTACCGAGCACTGGCCCTACACCTCGGCGCTGCTCGCGGGGGCCGGGATCGCGGGGCCGCACCTCGTGGGAGGCACCGACGACGGGCTGGTCGGACGGTCCGTGGAGCTGGCTCGGGGCACGATGACGGCCTCGGGGGAGCCCCTCCGCTACGACGCTCTCATCGCAGGGATCGTGGAGCTGGCCGGCGTGGACCCCGCCTGGCTGCTGCCGGACGTGGACCCGCTGCGCGGTCTGGCTGGCTGACCATACGATCCGGGCTCGCAACGGGAGCCACTGTGACCATCGCTGTCCTGGGAACCGGCCTGCTCGGCCGGGGATTCGCCCTGAACCTCCTCGACAAGGGCCACGCCGTACGGGTCTGGAACCGGTCGACCGCCAAGCTCGAGCCGATCGTCGCCGCCGGAGCCGTGGCCGGCACCGACCCCGCCGACGCGGTGCGCGGCGCGGAGCGCGTGCACCTGGTCCTCACCGACGATGCAGTCGTCGACGACGTCGTGGCCAAGCTCGAGCCCGGGCTCGGGCAGGACGTCCCCGTGATCGATCACAGCACCAACCTTCCGGCCGGGGTCCAGGAGCGCTTCGCGAGGCTCCGCGAGCGCGGCGTGCGCTACCTGCACGCGCCGGTCTTCATGGCCCCGAAGAACTCTCGCGAGGCAACGGGGCTCATGCTGGTGAGCGGTCCAGGGGACGAGATCGCGGCGCTCGAGCCCGCCCTGGCCACGATGACGGGCCGGGTGATCAATCTCGGTGAGGATCCGGCGCGGGCCGCGGTGGTGAAGCTCACCGGCAACGGACTGCTCGTCGCATTGGCTGGGGCGATGGGCGACCTGTTCGCCATCGGCAAGGCCAACGGCATGACCCCCGAGGAGGTCCTGGCCCTCTTCGAGACGTTCGAGCCAAAGCCAGCGAGCATGGGACGCCGCGTGCTCGCGGCGGGCACCCGACCGGCGGGATTCGAGCTGACCATGGGCCGCAAGGACGTGCGACTCATGATCGAGACGGCCGGCGAGGACCAGCTGGTGGTGCTGCCGGCCATCGCCCGGGCCATGGACGCCCGCATCGAGGCCGGCGACGGAGCCGAGGACTTTGCGATCTTCGCGAAGCCCGACTGATCAGCGGGCGGCGATCACGCCCAGCTGCTCGCCCACCTCGGTGAACGCCTCGATGGCCTGGTCGAGGTGGTCGCGGGTGTGGGCCGCGCTGATCTGCACGCGGATGCGCGCCTGACCTCTCGGCACGACCGGGTACGAGAACCCGATGACGTAGATGCCGCGCTGGAGAAGCGCGTCGGCCATCGTGACCGACAGCGCCGCGTCTCCGAGCATGATGGGTACGATGGGATGCTCGCCGGCGCGGATCTCGAAGCCAGCCGCCGTCATCTTGTCTCGGAAGTACCTCGTGTTCTCGAACAGCCGATCCCGCAGCTCCGTCCCGCTGGACAGGCGGTCGAACGCCGCGAGGGCCGCCCCGACGAGCGCGGGGGCCAGCGTGTTGGAGAACAGGTACGGACGGGACTTCTGCCGCAGCATCCCGATGATCTCCTTGCGGCCCGTGGTGAAGCCGCCCGACGCCCCACCGAGGGCCTTGCCGAGCGTGCTCGTGACGATGTCGACCCGGCCCATGACCCCGCAGTGCTCGATCGAGCCGCGGCCCGTCTTGCCGACGAAGCCGGTGGCGTGGCAGTCGTCTGCCATGACCATCGCCCCGTACTTCTCGGCGAGGTCGCAGATGAGGTCCAGCCGTGCGATGTCGCCGTCCATGCTGAACACACCGTCGGTAGCGACGAGGATGCGACGGGCGCCGGAGGCTCGGGCCTCCTTCAGCTGCTTCTCGAGGTCGTCCATGTCGTCGTGGGCGAACACGAAGCGCTTGGCCTTGCACAGCCGGATGCCGTCGATGATCGAGGCGTGGTTGAGCGCGTCGGAGACGATGGCGTCCTCGGCGGTGAGGATGGTCTCGAACAGGCCGGCGTTGGCGTCGAAGCACGACGAGTACAGGATCGTCGACTCGGTCTGCAGGAACTCGGAGATCCGCGCCTCGAGCTGACGGTGGATGTCCAGGGTGCCGCAGATGAAACGCACGGACGCCAGACCGAGACCATACGTATCGAGCGCGCGCTTCGCGGCGGCGACCAGCTGCGGGTCGTCAGCGAGGCCAAGGTAGTTGTTCGCGCAGAAATTGAGGACCTCGTTGCCCGAATCCACCCGGATGTTGGCCGATTGCGGTGACACGATGATGCGCTCGGTCTTGAACGTGCCCGCCTCCCGCATCGCGTCGAGCTCTCCCGAGAGCGCCGTTTCGGTCTGTTCGCCGTACATCGAACCTCCTGACGTAGACGGTCCACGTAGCATCCCCCTCGGCCCCGCAGGACTCGCACGGATGGTGGCGGGAGCCCTGGTGCTCGGCCTGTCCGCGTGTGGACCGCGGGATCTCCCGGCGTCCCCGCCGGCGCACGCGGCTTCCGCGGGGGCGGTCGAGGTCCCGTCGCAGGGTTTCGAGGCCGACCTTGCTGCGTCGCAGGCCTTCGTCGACACGAGACCCCGCGTCGAGCGCCCCGTCCGCGTCACCGGCCTCGAGACGATCGAGGGCATCGCGTCGATGTCCGCGGAGACCTGTGCCGCCTGCCACGTCGAGATCGCCCGGGAGTGGCGGTCGTCCGTGCACGCGCAGGCGTGGATCGATCCGCAGTACCAAGCCGAGATCGGCAAGTCCGACAACCGCTGGCTCTGCGTGAACTGCCACACGCCGCTGACGACCCAGCAGGAGTGGCTGCCCGTCGGGCTGGTGGACGGTGACGTCGAGCGACCCCGATGGGTCGCGAACGCGCGGTTCGACGCCGCGCTGCGTGACGAAGGGCTGAATTGCGCCGGCTGTCACGTCCGCGAGGACGGGATCCACGGTCCGGGGCTGGAAAACTCCGAGGCCCCCCATCCCGTGGTCGTCGACGAGCGGTACCAGCCAGGCGGGGACGACCCGATGTGTCTCGACTGTCACCAGGCCGAGATGCGCTACGAGGACAAGCCCTTCGTCTGCACCTTCCAGACGGGCGACGAGTGGCGGAGCGGACCCTACGACGACGAAGGCAAGAACTGCATCGACTGCCATCAGCCCCGGGTGCGCCGGGCGGCCGCCGTGGGCGGACCCCTGCGCGAGGTCGGCTCTCACTACTTCAAGGGGTCCGGCATCCCGAAGTTCGCAGACCGCGGCTGGCCGCCCGGCACTCCGCCGCCGCCCGGCCTCGAGGTGATCGCGTCGCTGACCGCAGACGGCCTCGAGATCACGGCGACCAACGCCAATGCCGGTCACTGGCTTCCCTCGGGCGACCCCGAGCGCTGGGTCCAGGTGGAGGCGACGTTCCTCGACGCCGCCGGGGCGGAGCTCACGTCGGAGGTCACGCGCTTCGGTCAGACCTGGCAGTGGACCACACCGCCCGTCAAGCTCGCCGACAACCGGCTGAAGCCACGGGAGTCCCGCACCTGGACCTTGCCTCTGCCCGCGGGGGCGGTCAGCGCCGACGTTGTGGCGAGTAGCCACCGGATCAGCAAGGAGAACGCGGCGTACCACAACCTGGGCGACTACCCGAGGTCCGTCGAGACCTTCCGCCGCCGCGTCGATCTGGTCTCCCAGAATGGTACGAACTGACGCATGAAGGTCATCGTGCACAGCGGCTACGGCACGGTCGATGCCGCTTCCTGGGACCGTGTGGTGGGTCCTGGCGGCTCGCCGTTCCTCGAACACCTCTTCCTGTCGGGGCTCGAAGACCTCGGCTGCGCCGTTCCCGAGACCGGATGGGCGGCCCGCCCGGTCACCGTCCACGACGACGACGACCGACTGGTCGGCGCCGCACCGGCGTGGGCCACGGCGCACTCGATGGGCGAGTTCGTCTACGACCACGCCTGGGCCGATGCCGCCCACCGGGCGGGGCTCGAGTACTATCCCAAGCTCGTGGTGGGGGTGCCGTTCACTCCGGCGACCGGTCAGCGTCTCCTCGTCGACCCCGACGCCGACGATCCCGAAGCCGTCCGCGCGGCGCTGCTCCAGGGGCTCAAGGCCGCCGGCGAGGACTGCCACGGCATCCACGTGCTCTTCGACACCGAGCCCGAGGCGAGCTGGCTCGCCGAGCACGGCCTCTTCGAGCGGCTACAGTTCCAGTTCCACTGGTTCAACGAAGGCTACGAGACGTTCGAGAGCTGGCTCGAGCGGTTCCCGAGCAAGAAGCGGAACAAGATCCGTCGGGAACGGAAGGACCTGCGAGGTATCGAGGTCGAGGCGGTGACCAACCCCTCCATGGACCAGCTCATGGCGATGCACGCGTTCTACCGCAATCACTGCCGGCAGTTCGGTCCCTGGGGGCGCGTGTACCTGTCGAAGGACATGTTCGCGTTCCTCGGCGAGCACTGGGGTGACCGGCTGCACCTCGTGATGGCTCGCCAGGACGACCACCTCGTGGCCGGCGCCTTCAACGTGCTCAAGGGCGAGCGGCTCTACGGGCGCTACTGGGGCGCCATGGAGGACGTGCCGTTCCTTCACTTCGAGGTCTGCTACTACCAGGCGATCGAGGAGTGCATCGCTCGTGGGGTGAAGGTGTTCGAGCCGGGGCACGGCGGCGGCCACAAGTACCGCCGCGGCTTCGAGCCCACGATCACCCGGTCGAGCCACTGGCTCGAGGATCCACGGCTGCACGACGCGCTGGAGCACTACGCTGCCCAGGAGGCGCGGGAGGTCCACCGTCGGGTGGAGGAGCTCCGCGAGCAGCTCCCCTACAAGCGTCTCGCGTCCTGACCGGCGCTGGGACCTGGGGGGTCTCTCGCGGCAACCGAGTCGATCCGAGGCTATGAAGCCGCCCGGCCCAGGGGAGGTCCCGACGATGTGGTGGATGTGGCTCGTGCCCGCAGTGGCGACGGATCCGGCGACCGAGGAGATCGAGGTCGTCAAACCCGAGTACCGCGAGGGCGCCGTGGCGCTCACCTTCCCAGGTCGAGAGGGCGAGACCGTCAAGTGCGACGGCTGGACCCTGGGCACGCTCCCGCTCGAGACCAGGTTGCTCGAGGGCGTACGGGCCTTTCAGGTGAGCGGCAAGGAGCCGTTCTCGGTCACCACGAAGATCGTGTTCGAGGGAGACGAGACGCTGGCCCTCGATCTTTCGAAGGCCGTGCCCGTCGACGTGGCTGCCCCGTCGGGGATCCGCGTCATCAGCACGTCGACCAGCCGCCGCCGCGAGGACGGCTCGATCGTGACCGAGCCCGACGAGAAGCCCGATCCCGAGAAGGCGAAGGCCTCGCCCGAGCCGTGAGCGCGGCGGTGGCGCGAACACGCCGCTGCAACGCGAACCTGGATCCGACGTGCTACCTCGCCAGCGGATGTCCGTCCGATAGGATGGACGGCGCACCTCTCGGAAGTCGATGTCACGCTCTCCCGAACCCGTCCCGCTGAAGCTTGCTGGCCGCTATGAGCTCATGCGGACCCAGGCCACCGACGCGAACACGGCGTCGCTGCTCGCCTGGGACACCCGCCTGAAGCGCTGGCGGTCCATCCGGGTGGCCCGTCCTGGTGACGAGGCGGCGAGCCGCCGCATGCTCGCGGTGGCCCAGTGGGCGGCGAAGCTCGAGCATCCCGCGCTCGAGCGCGTGATCGACGTGGGGACCGACGGCACGGTGGTCTACGTCGTGCGAGACCGGCTGGTCGGGTCGGTGAGCGACCACCTGCGTCGGCGCGGCGCGGTATCGCCCGAGTGGGCGCTGCAGGTGGTCACCCGCTGCGCGGAGGGGCTGGCCTGGGCGCACCCACGCGGCATCGTCCACGGGCATCCGCGGCCCGATGTCGTCCAGTTCTCCGAGGATGGCTCGGCCGTCCTCACCTCGTTCGGACAGCGGGCGGTCCTCCGCGACACCCCGGAGACGCGGGCCGGTGCCGATTGGGCCCACCTCGCGCCCGAGCTGCGCCAGACCTGGCAGCCCGAGCCCGCGACGGACGTGTACGCGCTCGGTGCCTTGCTGTACATGCTGCTGGCCGGCAAGCCCTCCGCCGACCTGTTCTACGCTGAGGCCTACGAAGGCCTCTTGTCTGCGGTGCCCCGGAACCTGCGGCCGCTGCTGCACCGAGCCTGCGCGTTCGCCCCGTCCGAGCGGCTCACCACGCAGCGGCTGCACGAGTCTCTCCGCAAGGCCCAGGCCGAGTACGACGTTCCTCGCGCGCCCGCGCCATGGCTCGAGTCGACCCAGGAGTTCCCGGATCGCAACCAGTACGACGGGCTGGACGCGATCCTCGCCGAGATCGCGCCGCACCTCGACACGCCACAGCCGCCCGAGGCGTTCGGAGCGCTCGACCGCACGGCGGATTCGTCGTCGGGGAGCCTGCACGACGAGCCCACGGTGCCCCCGGGTACCGCGATGCCGGGACGTTCGGCCACCCCGCCCTCGGCGCCTCGGCGAGCCACCCCCCCGTCGGCCCCTCGGCGAGCCACGCCTCCCTCGGCGCCCCGCCGAGCCCCTCCGCCCTCTGCGCCGCGCAACACCGGGCCGCCGACCCCGCCGTCGGCTCCTCGCAAGGCGAGCCCGCCCCCCGCTGCATCGTACGTGGCGCCGCCCGCTCCGGGCTACACGGCGCCGGGAACGCCGCCGCCGGGACCCGCCTCCGCTCCCGCGAGCTACCCGGGCTACGTGATGCCGAGCCCCACGCTCGACGATCACATCCCTGGAACCTCCCGTCCCGACGACACCCTCCCCTCCGGGGGCGAGTCGTTCATGGGGGTCAAGTACTACGATCAGCCGAGCGAGTCCGCTCCCGTGCTGCCTTCGCCGATGCAGGCCGCCAAACCCGAGAGGATCGAGCCCTCCTTCACCGCCTCCGATGCGAGCGAGGGGCCCAGCGCCGGAGGCGTGCTGCGGGTGGTGCTCGGGGGTACGCTCTTCGGGTTGCTGCTGACGGTCATCGGCGCGGGGCTGTTCTGGTTCGTGTCGACGTCGCCCGTGCGGGCCGACGACGCGCTCATCTCGGCGGTGGAGGCCGAGCAGACGTCGATCGCCCGCATCATCAGTGCCGATCGCGACCTCCAGCGCAAGTGGCAGTCGTTCGAGCGCGCGCCCCCCGAGACGCGCGCGCCGATTGCGGCAGACCTCGTGAAGGCGCTCGAAGACCGCGTGATCGGACCCGACGCCCCTCCCACCGAGTTCGAGATCGAAGCCGCGGTCAAGCGTCTCGGCCAGGCAAGAGACAGCTGGGCGTTCTACCAGTAGGTCAGGCGAAGGGGCGCGCCACCACCGCGGGGTGTCCAGGTCCCGTCCACAGCCCGCCCACGGGTGCCCCCGGGGACTGCCAGCACCGCACCGGGCATTCGGCGCAGACCTCGTCGCGGAACCGCTGCCCGAGCTCGCCGAGGCGACGGGCGACCCGGTCGGCCGCATCGTCGGGCAGTCCCATCCCGAGGAGGGCTCGGCGCACCGGCCCGAGGTCGCCGTCGCTGCGGTGCAGGGTCCGGACCAGCGCCCTACCGGCAGCCACCAGCCCGCTCCGTCGCACGTCGGGTCGCAGATCGGCGAGGGTCCGCTCCCCGGCCGTGAGCCGGACCTCCGAGGAGAGCACGCAGTCTACGACGTCGAGCGTAGCGAGGTCCGAGCGGGTGGGGGCCTCGGGGGCGAGGAGGCGTCGGAGGTCTTCGCGCTGGCCCTCGTCGCCGAAGCACAGCGGCGCCGTGCCTTCGGGGGAGGAAGGCAGGAAGGCGCTGTGCTCGAGCACCACGCGCAGAAACGACTCGCCGCGGCCCGTGGCGAGTCCCCGCGCGATGCGGAACGCCACCGTGGCCTCGGGGTCGCCGACCGCCTGGAGGACCTCGCCGAGGTGGTGGGTCATCGCGGCGTAGCGCTGGCGAACGCCACGGTCCCGACGGGCGAGACGGGCGCTCTCGCGCACCCACTCGGCGAACCCGGAGGTCGTGCGCGGGGGCGCGGCGATCCCACACGACGCCCGCTCGCGCTCGTGCAGCAACCACTCCTGCACCCGGGGCCGACGGAACAGGGCGCGGCAGGTGGCGAGGGTGGTCCTGGCGGGACCGTCTTCGACGGTCGCCTCGTGCTCGACGTCGTGGTGGGCGTGGCGGAGCACCTCGTCGCTCGACCGCTGCAGGTCGCCAGGCAAGCCGAGGAGGCCGCCCGGAGTTCGCTCGACGGCCGGCCCGACCCACGCGGCGGCGTGCGCGGGCGACACCTCGAACAGATCGGCGGTTTGCCCGTACTGGTCGAGCATGGCGTCCAGCCGTTCGCTCGGCAGATCGTCGAGCACGAAGCCATCGCGCAGACCGCCGCCCGCCCGGACCGACATCGACACCACCCGGTACTGCCCGCGGGGGTTCTCGGTCGCGAGGACCAACGGGAAGTCGCCCTCGTGGTCACACAACCCCACCCAGGCGCGGCTCGACTCGTCCCGGTCGACGGGTGGCTCGATGCGCCGGGTACGCAGGGTGAGCAAGGCGCGGCGAAACCTCGACTGCACGGTCGGATCGCGCTCCGAGGCGAGGGCGCGCTCGATGGCGTCCTCGGCGAGAGGGCTGCCGTCGCGCTCGAGGGCGCCGACCACGAGCGCGTCCAGCTCGGGCGCGGCGCGGGACAGCAGCAGTGGCCGGTACAGGGCGGCGGCGGGAACCCCTTCGAGACGCCGCGACTCCTCCATCATCTCCAGGAGCTCGCGGCGCTTGGCGAGATCGAGCGGGGTCACCTGGTCCACGAAGTCGACGGCGAGCTGCGGCGAGCCCCCAATCCGGCGGACCCCCACCGCGAACCCGAGCCGGGTGAGCTCCGAGATGCGGTTGGCGCCGACCTCGTCGATGACCTCTTCGAGATCGACGTCGTCGTGGTCCATCAGGACGCGCCACGCCACCTCGCGCCGCTGGCTCGGCTGTGCGTCGTCGGCGGCGAGGCGGGCCAGGGCAGGAGCCTGACGTCCCGGACCGCCGACGATCTCGTAGGCGGCGGTGACGAGGTCGACGACCGGGTCGGGCATCGGTGCGGTCTCGAGCACGTGGCGCAGCGCCGCACGGACCGAGCTGCGCGGGAGCCCGGAGAGTCGCGCGGCGAGCTCGCTCCGTGACACCGGCGGCGCCTCGACGAGGAGCCGCACCCCCCACCAGCCGGCGCGGGTTCCGTCGAGGTCGGTGGCCCCGGGGCCCACCCGGACCTCCTCACCGCCAGTGAGGGTGTCGGCCTCGAAGATGCGTCGGTCGTCGGGCCACAGCGCGCGGCGGGCCTCGACCCCCGACGCGAGCTGACGTCGGAGGGTGGTGGGGGAGTCCACGCCCGAGATGGCGGACACCACGCGGTCGCCGTGAGTCGTGTGGCCGCACCAGGCGTCGAGCGCCGCGGCGTTCAGCAAGAGGGCGACGGCCGAGCGGGCAGGCTCCGCTCCACGCTGGGCGGCGAGGCCCGTCCACAATGGGCCGACGAGGGCGTCGAGCGCGTCGTTGGGCACGTCGTTTCCTCCGAAGCCGCGCCGTAACCCATCGCGAGGTCCGGTCGATGAACGCGTATCGCGACGGAGTGCACGAAGGCAGGGGATCTTCGCCGTGTCGACAGAGCGGGGCGCGGGACCCTCGGGTCCGCGATCCGCAGCCCACGCAGGCGGCCACCGATGCTCGGGGTCCCGGAGGCGCGAAGAACGTCGTCGACCGTGGAAAAGTGTGTGGTGGTGCATTTTTCTCGATGGCCAGCATAGGTGTCGTGCCATGGCCGACTCTCCGGACCTCAAGCAGATCCGACGCATCGAGCAGCGCGAGCGGAGGCACCGGGCGATCCTCGACGCTGCACTCGAGGTCGTCGCCACCGAGGGTCTCGACGGGCTGACCATGCCCGGGCTCGCGCGTGCCCTCGGCGTGGCCGTCGGCGGCCTGTATCGCTCGTTCCCCTCCAAGGAGCGAATCGTCGTGGAGCTCCAGGCCCGGGCCATCGACCGGCTGTGGCGGCGGCTCGGCCACGAGTGGCGCCGGGTCCGTGACCTGCCGGGGGACGACGAGATCCGAGCCCTCGCGGCGCTCGTGGCCTCCCTGGACGCGACCCTGCAGCTCGAGGCGCTCGACCCCGTTCACCACACCCTGCTCGCGCGACTCTGGGCCCAGCCTCCTGGTGAGGCCGACGCCGCCTGGCTCGTCGACCGAGCGCAGGCTTTCCTCGAGGCGCTCCTCACCCGGCTCCGTCGGGCGACGGAGGCGGGGGTCATCGAGGCCGTCGACCCTTTGCCCACGCTCGCGTGGTGGGGCGCGAGCCTGTTCGCGGCTCGGGCGCTCCCCGAGGTGGTGCGGCCGCCGTCAGATCGCGTGGTCGACGCCCTGCTTCGCGGGGTGGGAGCGGGCCCGGGCGACCTCGCGACGGCCCGCCGGCGACTCGCGGGGGGCGAGGAGGTCTGAGGCCATCGCGCTCAGTGGGCGCCGTGACGCTCGGCGTGGTTCACGAGTCGCCGGTGCAGTCGCAGCCCGAGCCCGCCGTTGACCGCGGCCACGAGCCCGAGGGCGCCGGCGAGCAGCGGATGGTGAGGCGCGAGGGCGACCCCCGCGACGGCGGCCACGAGGGCCAGCGTCACGTACAGAGCGAGCGAGACGAGGACGCGAAAAGCATGACGGTCGAGTGGTCCCATCCCAGAACTCTACCATGGTCACGCGACGGGGTGAAGCGTCCATCGACCTTCGGATGACCGAGCCTCTCCCTGCTCTTCGAGCCACAGGAGGTGAGCGAGCACCTGGACGGCGGCGAACCCGTGCATCGCGTCCGGCAGGGCCGGATACACCTCGGGGACCAGGTCGATGGGGGCGGCCGTCGGCCGGGACTGCAGCGCCACTCGGATCTGGTCGGTCCGCGCGTGCCGGTGGGCGATGTACTCGTCCAGGATGGAGGGAGGCAGCGGGTCTCCGTGAGACGGGAGCAGCACGCTCGGCGACCAGGCCCGCGCGGCCTCGAGGCTCGCGAGGTAGTGCGCGAGGCTGCCCTCGCGGGGGTCGATGATGATGGTGGAGATCCCGGCGACCAGGTCGCCCGCCACCACCGTGCCGGTCTCGGGATGGTGGAGCACCACGTGGCCCGGGGCGTGACCCGGGGTGTGGCGGACGACCCAAGACACCCCGCTCGCGTCGAGCACGTCGCCGTCAGCGAGCGTCTCGTCGACCGCGAGGTCGACCAGGGGCACCGTGGCGGGATGGGCGACAATGGGAACAGGCTGACCGATGGCCTCGAGACGCTCCCGCAGGTCGTCGGCGCCGCTGACGTGGTCGAGGTGGTGGTGGGTGAGCACGATGCGCTCGACGCGGGCCCCCTCGGCGATACGCGCCTGCAGGGCCTCGAAGAGCAAGGCGCGCTGGTCCGGGTAGGGGCTCGCGGGATCCACGACGGTGAGCGCTTCGTTCCCGAGACACCATACGTTGGTGTGGGTCGCGGGAGGCAGGGTCGGGGTTCGCACCGGAATCCGGTCGACGAGCGACGCGTCGGGTATCATGGGGCGGTCATACCATCGCGGTCAATCGAGACGACGATGTTACGCGCCCGACGTCGCCGCAGTCCGGCGACTTCACGTCCGGAGGTGGACCGATGTGGCTGCTCCTCGTGGCTTCCGCCGCTGCTCAGACGAGCCCCTACTTCACCGTCAACTGTACGCCCGAGGGTCCCATTGCCTTCGGTGAGCCTACCGAGGTGTCGTGCGGCGTCGAGGCGCGGGAGTATCGTGGAGAGGTCGGCACCTGGGAGTCCGCCGTCTGGCTGGTGGGGGACGGCACGGTCTACGAGGGCGACGAGTTCGTCCACACCTACACCGAGAGCGGGACCTACACCCTCAGCGTCGAGCTCGAGGGCTTCGCGCTGGACCGCGACACCGGGATCGTGGAGCTCGACAGCCAGGAGGTCCGAACCCGGCTCGGTGACTACTACACGCTCTGCGGACCGCCCGAGCCGGAGTTCGAGATCGTGGACAAGGGCGGGCTCACCTACGACGTGGTGAACACCACCGCCGTCGATCAGGCCCGCTGCCTGCGTTCGCTCGACTTCGAGATCCGCCGTTCGCGGGGGGACCAGGTGCTCCAGAGCTTCCAGACCTGGGAGCCGAGCTTCGAGCTGCCGAGCGAGGGGCTCTACTTCGTGTCGCTCGAGGTGGACGGCGTCGGGGGGGCCGCCCGGGCGGAGGTGGAGCTCGACGCCGAGTTCAACCTCACGTCGGACTACTACCGGGTGTACGCCCGGCCCTGCAGCACCGCGCCGGTGGGCTCGGGGCTGGGCATGCTCGTGATCCTCGCGATCGCGGCCGGAAGGCGCCGCTCGCGGTGATTGCGCTCCTCACCTCACTCTCGCTCGCGCAGGTGCCGCCCTTCGAGGAGGTCGACCACCCCTCGTACCGGGACGCCGCGGGACAACCCCTCGACTGGTCCCGCATCCGCGAGCTCGCGGCGCAGTCCGACGCCCGGCGTCGGGTTCGTCGCCGCCGCCTGGGGCGGAACGTGCTCCGGTTCGCGTTCGCGGGGCTGACCGCGGTCGAGGTGTGGGGCACGGTCCAGCTCGCCAATCGCGGCAACTACCTCGCGGTGCCGCTCGGGGTGCAGGCGGCAGCCACGGGCGCGGCCGCGGTGCTGCTGTGGACCCAGGCGCCCGGCGATCGCCGCGAGGACCGTGCGATTCTCGTCGAGGGGGCCGAGAGCGTGCTCGCGGCCCAGCAGCCATGATCGTCTGGTGGCTCGCCTGCGCGGACCCGGTGCGGCCCGAGGTGCCGCTCGCGGCGATGGACGCGTGGATCGTGGGGAGCGAGGACGTCGATCCGTTCGCCGCCCACCGCGGAGACGTGGCGGAGTGCCCCGTCGGAACCGTCACCGTCGAAGACGGCGCGCTCGAGGTCGACACCGGGCTCTGCGACTACGTGCTGCTCGAGCAGCCGCTCCTTGCCGATGTCCAGGCCGGTGAGCTCGTCGAGATCGTGTTCTGGCACAACGAGCTCGCCGCGCTGTCTCCGGCCGAGGCGCACGTGGCCTTCGCGATCGACGGCTCGGTGGTCGTCGAGCACACCATCCCCATCCCGTCGCTCGCTGCCGCCTACGCCGAGACGGTCGAGATCACCGACGACGTCGCGGTCGGCGCGCCGCTGGTCCTGCACCTGCACAACCACGGCGCGAACACCTGGAACGTGCTCCGGATCACGCGACTCTCGGACTCCCCACCCCCGTGATCGACAGCCAGTCGCGGGTTCGGGTCATCGCGGTGTAGGCGAGGCGGCACTCGTGTGCGGACGCCCGCTCGGGGCCGTCGACGAAGGCGCGGAGGTGCTGGGCGCCCGCAATCGCGACCCGTGGCGCCTCGAGGCCCTTCGCCCGCTGGATCGTGCTGACGGTGAGCCCCATCGGGTCGGGCTCGCCAGGGGTGTCGGCCCGGAGCACGACGGGCTCGGTGCCGTCTTCGAGGCCTCGCAGACCCTCGGCGATGCGATCGCGGTCCGCGGCGGTTCGAGTGAGCACGAGCAGCCCCGCTTCGCCGTCGAGCCACCGGTCTCGCAGGAAGGCGACCTCTTCGGCCTCGGAGGCGAACCAGCGGCGAAGCGGGGGACGACCGCCGAGCAGGCTGCGATAGCCGTCCAGCGGAGCATCCTCGCCCTCCTCGGCGGCCCGATCGAGCGGATCGGGCGGGATCGTCGCGACCTGCTCCACCGCAGCCCGGCGGATTCCCTCGGTGGTGCGATAGCTGACCTGCAGGCGGTGGCTGCGCCCGCGCACCTCGATGCCGCTCCGGGAGAGCACCACCGGACTGGCGTGGAGCCGCTGGAAGCCGTCGCCCACGATGGTGAGGCCGTTGGGGCGTACGCTGCGGCTGCCCACCTCGCTCGCGAGCGCGGCGAGGAGACGAAGCTGCGATCCCGTGCAGTCCTGGACTTCGTCGCAGACCACCGCGGCGTAGTGCCGGGCGCCACGGCCGAGCTGGAGCTCCTCCTCGGCGAGTCGAGCCATCGCGATGGTGTCGGCGATGCCGAGGCTCGCGAGGCGCTCCTCGAAGGCCTCCAGCACCTTCCAGACCGCGGCCCGCTGGCGGGAGCCCAGCGCCGTGCCGCGGCCTTCGCGGGGAACGTCGCGGTAGTCCTCCCACGTCCAGACCCCGTTGCGGTCGAGGACGTCGATTCGCTCCTGCTCGAACTCGCTCGCTCCCCAGTCGACCGCCGAGGCCTGCGCCACGGCCGCCCACGCTTCCGCGACCTGTTGGTCGGTCGCGGGGACCCGAGGGTGCGGCCCGGCCGCGACGTGGGCGCGGGCGACGTCGGCGAGCGAGTGGACCTCCAGACGCTCGGCTACGTCGGGCTCGTCGGCGCAGAGTCGATCGACCATCCGTCGCAGCGTGCCCGCGAGGTGCGGGATGGGGCTCGTGAGGAGCACCGGTGCGATGTCGTCGCTGAACAACGACGCGGCGAGGAAGCGCGCCCGATGGACCGCGACCACCGTCTTGCCGGTGCCGGGGCCGCCCGTGATCTTCATCGGACCGCGCGCGTCGGCGCGGATGAGCCGGAGCTGGGAGCTGTGCAGGTGGATCGACCAGTCGCCGCGCTTCATCGCCGACCGGATCTGCTCGGCTGTCGAGCCGGGCCAGGCGCGGGCGGGGTTCTCTTCGGCGGCAGCCTCGTCGAACCTGCGCATCACGCGCTCGTAGGGCTCTCCGGCGCCGAGCTCGTACAGCGCCTCGTGCACGTGGGGGCGCAGCACGCTGCCCAGGGCGTGGAGCTGGTCGTCGTCGATGGCGGCGGTGGCGCGTGCCCACGGGTCGGGGAGCCCGAGCCTGGCGAACTTGCTGCGCGAGAAGTGGGCGAGTGGACCTGGGGGCTCGATCTCGACGGCCTCGCGCGCGTCGGGACCCGACACCGGGGCGGTGGCGTCCGGCTCCACCTCCACCGGAGGTCCGTCCCCCAGGTCGCCCACCCGGTGCGAGCGGGCCCAGCGAATCGCAGCGTCGTGCTCGTCGACGTGCAGCAGGTGAAGGGTGTTGCCCCGGCGCACGGCGATGATGCGCATCGCGTTGCGGTTGACCTTCAGGGAGAGGAAGCCCGGCGCTGCCTCGAGACGGTGCTCGCCCGTGCTCGGCAGGCCGCGGACGATCTTGGGCAGGGTGTCGAGGACGTGCTGCCGGTCGACGGCGTCGAGCTCGTCGAGGGCGACGACGAAGGTCGGGGTCAGACTGACGTGGAGCATGGGCTCTCCGGCCACGGGAACCCACTCCCGTAGCACTCTCGGGTGGCGCTGAGGTTTCCCTCCGGGGTGGGATTCACGGCACCTCGCGCGATCTTGACGTGAGACAGTCGTTGCGGCGGCGTCAGCCCATCCCCCGTTGCCTGCGACAGCCGAAAATGGGGTAGCATGGCCCTTCGCGCGCCCAGACGCGCAGGAGGTGCTCGGTGGGGATCTGGACGATCGCAATGGTCGGCGTGCTCGTGGGGTGTGAGGCAGAGGATCTCGATCCGGACGGTGACGGACTCACGACCGACGAGGAGCTTGCGCTCGGGACCGACCCCAACGTGGCGGACACGGACGGCGACACCCTGTCCGACTTCGACGAGGTCCGGGTGCACATGACCGACCCATTGGTGCCCGACACCGATGGCGACGGCCTGCGCGACGCGCTCGAGATCTCGCGGTGGGAGACCGACCCGCTCGTCGCCGACACCGACGAGGACGGGCTGAACGACGGCGACGAGGTCCGCGAGTACAACACCGACCCGCTGGTCATCGACACCGACGAGGACGGCTACCGCGACGGCGACGAGGTGCTCGAGGGCTCCGACCCCGCGGACCCGCAGAGCCTCATCTACCGCGGAGGGTGGCCCTACAACCCGAACAAGAACCAGATCAACGACCCGGGCGGGGTGGTCGGTCGGGTGTCGACGGGCTCGATCTTCCCGCGAGCCATCGGGGAGGACCAGTTCGGCCAGGAGGTCGAGCTCTACGACTTCGCGGCCTTCGACGGGCTCGTCGTCGTCGACGCGGCGGACTTCAACGACGAAGACAACCAGGCGCTCAGCGGCTGGCTCGGGGGCTTCGAGGACAACGAGGCGCTCGAGTCTTCGTACGGCGGCATCCGGGCCGCGGTGGAGCTCGGGGAGCTTCGGTGGCTCACCTTCCTCACCAACGGTCTGCTCGACCGCCGTCCCGTCCCGAACAACGACGTGCGCGCCTGGGCCGACTTCTTCGAGGACTTCCGGTCACCGGTGCTCGGCGACATCAAGTTCCAGGTGCTGAACGCGGTGAACCTCACCCAGACGGGCGAGCTCGAGTGGCCGTACATGGCCGTGCTCGACGGTGAGACGATGGAGGTCGTGTTCATCGGTGAGCAGACCGCGACGCTGGACTTCGTGAGGACCCGCCTCTGAGCGAGCGGCGTCAGTCGTCGCGCTCGACGGGAACCGGGGGCGTGGCTGGCCGGGTCGAGGCGGTGAGCCACGCCGCGTCGTAGGCGCGCAGGAGCTTCAGGAGCTGCTCGTGCCACACGCCCGACGTGCCGTCCATGCGGCGGCGGAGCCAGAAGCCCACCGTGGTCTTGACCACGTTGCCGTCGTAGGTCGTGGGGATGGCGCCGAACGCCAGGTGGACGTCGCTCGGGGTGGCCTTGTCGCAGTACTCGTCGGCGAGGAAGCCGTACCAGCGTTCGACGTAGGTGGCGGTGGCGTCCGGTCGGCCGAAGTTGTGCGCCTCGTTGATCGCCGACGCGTAGGCGCGCTGCTCCATTCTCGCGCACTCCGCCTGGGCGTCGAGCTTGCGGTACACGACCTCCATCGTGCGGGCGAGGGGGCGGACGTTGGCGTCGTACAGAGGCTGCGTGCGCTCGCGGAACGCCGTGTCCTCCGCGCCGGGGAGGAACGAGCGACCGAGCCACACGACGAAGTCAGGGTTGTAGCGCCCGAAGTCGCCTGGGTTCTTCAGGTCGAGTGCTTCGGCCGTGTGGGGGCCGCGAACGAAGGGAAAGCCGCCGTAGGCCTCGACGAGCCTGCGGTAGTCGAGGTGGGTGGCCACGTGGCAGGCGAAGATGCGCAAGCCACCGTTCGGGTAGTAGTCGAAGTGCTCGCACTGGTTCTTGGTGCTCGCGAGCCCGTTCCACACCGTGCGACCGAGCTCGACGGCGGGTGGCTTCGGGGGCTCGGTGGGCGCCGGGGGAGCTTCCGCACGAGCGGCCTCGGGAGCGGGATCGGCAGGAGCCGGCACCTCGGGGACCGGCTCGGGCGCCGAGGGCGGCGGGGTGGGGGTGCTGGTCGAACACCCCGGGACAACGACCATCAACCATGCGAGCATCGGGACCCTCTGGTGGCGAGCCCGGGAGGTAACCGACTGACGGAGCGAGGACGGTCCTCGTCAGTGGATCTCGGTCGGTTCGTCGTTCCGAACGATCCCGAGGATGCGCGACGTTCGCAGGGCGTTGGCCGCAGCGGTGGTCGCGGACAGCGACTTCCGGACCTCTTCGGAGCTCGGGCGCTTCCCGGGGTCCGAGGCGAGCATGCGCGACACGAGCGAGCGCCACGAGGCGGGCACGCGCTTCTCGTCGTACCGTCCGTCCTCGACCTGGTTGCGAATGAGCGAGAACGGACCGTTCACGAAGGGGCAGCGACCGGTCAGCAGCTCGAAGAAGATGGCGCCGAGGGCCCACACGTCGGCGGGCGGTCCGACGCGGCTCGCATCGCGGAACTGCTCGGGAGCCGCGTAGATCGGCGTGCCCAGGAACTGGCCGGTGATCGTCTCGAGCGGGCCCTTCTCCAGGCCCCGCTCCTTGCGGCGGGGCCGGTTGTGGTCCCGAGCCAGCCCGAAGTCCGCGACGCGCGGCACCACCACGCCGGACGAGG
Organism: uncultured Enterobacteriaceae bacterium; assembly: GCA_964655065.1. Taxonomy (GTDB): domain Bacteria; phylum Myxococcota_A; class UBA796; order UBA796; genus DRPG01. The sequence continues at coordinate 27,810 of CAZZLC010000069.1, forward strand.
TGTCGAGCAGCACGTTGGCCGGCTTCAGGTCCCGGTGGATGATGCCCGCCGCGTGCGCGGTCGCCAGCCCGGAGGCGATGGCGGCGGACAGGCCGACCGCCTCGTCCTCGGGACACCGGTAGCGCGTCAGCAGGTCCTCGAGCGTGCAGCCCTCGACGAGCGGCATCACGAGGCCGGGCATGCCCGAGCGCACCGTGACGACGTCGAGCACCGGCACGATGTTGGGAGAGTCGAGGCGGCTCTGGATCTTGCCCTCCTCGACCAGCCGGGCGACCAGCCCTCGGCTCGGCTCGACGAGGACCTTCAGTGCGTTGGGGCGGTCGAGGGTCTCGTGGCGGACCTCGTAGACCACGGCCATGCCGCCCGATCCGATCCGACGGACCACCACGTAGGGGCCGAACCGGTCGCCCGCATCGAGGGTGTGTGACGTACGAGACGGGGACATCGTCGGTGCCTTGCTTCCCGCTCGGAGACGGAACACGGGCAGCGCCCCTCCGAGGCCCTCCGCGTTGACGTCGTGCTGGGCGGCAACGTCGCGGATGTCGAGGAAGTCGGCCACTATGCCAGAGATGAACGTCTCGCCCGGGCGACACACCGAGCGGAGCTTGAACGCGAGGTTCACGCTCGGACCCACCGCGGTGTACTCGGTGCGGCGGTCCGTCCCGAGATACCCGACGGCGGCGGGCCCGTGGTGAATGCCGATGCGGAGTCGGGTCTTGCCGAGCCCGCGCTTGCGCCACGTCTGGTCGAGGGACTGGATGCGCTCGTGCAGCTGGCGGGCGCAGATCGCCGCGCACGCGACCTGCACGTCGACGGGGCGCCGGACCGGGGCTCCGAAGTGCACGAGCACGCCGTCGCCGAGGAACTTGTCGACGAAGCCCTGGTTGTCGAACACCACGTCGGACACGAGCCGGAAGTAGTCGGAGAGGTAGCTCGCGATGCCGGTGGCCCGCATGCGCTCGGTGAGCTTGGTGAATCCGACGATGTCGACGACCAGCGTGGTGATGGAGCGGGTCTCGGGCGCGTCGTCGAAGCTCGCGCGTCCCTCGACGACGTCGTCGACGAGGCTCGGCGGAAGGAATCGGCCGAACACCTCCTCGCGCAGGCGTCGGTTGAGCTCGCGGATGTCGTTCTCGCGCGCCTTCAGCCGGAGGAGGTTCGCGACGGTGCTCGTGAGCTCCTCGCGGTCGAAGGGCTTGCTGATGTAGGCGTCGGCGCCGGCCTTGATGCCCTCGGTGCGGCTCGTCGCATCGGCGCGCGCGGTGAGGAGGACCACGGGAAGCGAGTGCAGATCGGGGTCTTCGCGAACCCGGACCACCACCGAAGGGACCTCGGCCGACGGCATCCAGTCGGTCACGATGAGCTCGGGGTGCTGCCGACTCACGCAGGTCATCGCCTCTTCGTCGCGGGCCACCCCGACCGCGGACCAGCCGGCTTCCTGGAGGAGCTCGACGATCCGCTTGCGCAGGTCTTCGTCGTGCTCGACCACGAGCACGTACTCCTCGGGAAGCTCCTCGGGGATGTCGACGAGCGTGCCGTCGGAGCGCAAGACGGCGTCCATCACGATGACCGTGGACTCGAGCAGGTGCCGGGGGGATCCCGCGCCTCGGACGACGGGGGCGGGCTGCAGCACGATGTAGAACTGGCTGCCGTGCCCGGGCCGGCTGTCCACGCCGACCACCGCCTCCATCGCATCGGCGAGCTGGCGGACGCGGTAGAGCCCGAGTCCGGTGCCGCTCTGGCGCGAGTGTCCGTCGCCCACCGAAGGTGAAGGCTCGAAGAGTCGGGCCTGGGCTTCGGGGCGGATCCCGGGGCCCTTGTCGCTCACCGCGACCCGCACACCGTCGGGGGTCGACTTGACGATGATGCGCACCCGGCCACCCTCGGGGCTGAACTTGAGCGCATTGGAGACCAAGTTGATCACCACGGTCTCCAGCGCCTCGCGGTCGGCCATCGCGTAGGTCACCCCGTCGGCGTGGAGCGAGATGGTGACCCCCCCGGGCCCGGGGGTGGCGTAGTAGGTCTCGACAATGCCCCGCAGGACCGCGGCGACGTCGAGCTTCTTGAGCTCCACCCGATCGCGGCTCCCCTCGGCCTCGGCGTGGCGCAGCAGACGGTCGACCTGGCGGGCCAGTCGCTGCGCGTTGCGGAAGGCGACGAGGACCCGGGGAGATGCGCCCGACTCCTCCATGAGCTCGTCGAGCGGGCTCAGGACCATGGTGAGCGGGTTGCGGATCTCGTGCGAGAGCTCGCGGACGAAGTCCATGCGATCGTTCGCGAGCGTCTCGGTGGCGCGCCGTTGCTCGTCCAGGCGGCTCCGCGTCGCGTGCTGATGGCCGGCGAGCCAGGCCATCGCCCCGAGGGCGAGGAGCCACCCGAAGGCGAAGAAGAGATCGAACCAGGGGGTCGGGTGGTCGAACAGCAGCCACCCGAGGCCGCTGCCGCCGACGTAGAGCACGGCCACGAGGCCGCCGTAGGCCAGGGTCTGCCAGCTGGTGGCCCGGACGATGAGGATCGCGAGGAGGACCATCGAGAACAGCAGCACCACGGGCCGCACCTCGCCCGCGAACAGGGCGGCGAGGGCGACGACCGGAAGCTGCGCGACCATGGCGCTCCAGAAGAAGCCGTCCACGAACGTGTCGGTGAACTGGGCCTGCGCCTGGTTGATGCTGAAGAAGATCCCGAAGATCAGCAGGCTCCACCCGACGAGGAGTGCAAGCCCCCAGAGGGGTACGTCCGCCGAGCCGAGCGCGTCGGCCAGGCCCAGCGCGAGCGCACCGAGGAGCGTCACCAGCAGGCCCGCCGTGATGTGGGTCTGGTTGAGCGCGCGCCGCGCCTTGTCTCGAGCTGTGAGCATGCTGAAGTCTACTTCGGGTTTCGGCGCCCCGGTTATCCGGAGGGGTCGGGGTTTACCCCTCGAGCAGCACCCGCGGCCGAAGCCCAGGAGGAGCCCCCTTGTTCGAGGCGTAGGCGCGTCGTGAACGCGGCAGATGCCGGGTGTTGGGCCCCGGGGCGCCACGACCTATGCTCTCCTGGTGAACCAGGAGAGCTCACGTGCAAGCTCAGATCCGCGCCTTCACCGAGTCCCGGGGGCTTCCCGCGCCGCTCGCGGGAGATCTGGAGAACCTGTTCCGGCAGCTCGCGCGCTCGGGCGCTCTCGACCAGGGTCGAACGACGATCGACGAGGTGGCGCCGGACCGCGCGAGCGTGAACCTCGGGGCCACGTCGTCGCCGGCGCCGGCATCGGGGCCGCGCATCGCCGGTCGGTACGAGGATCTCGGTCCCATCGGGAC
>CAZZLC010000070.1:0-23742 GCA_964655065.1 uncultured Enterobacteriaceae bacterium
CGGTGTCCGCGTCCGTGTCCGCATCCGTGTCGGAGTCCGTGTCCGAGTCGGTGTCCGCGTCGGTGTCCGCGTCCGTCTCTGTCGACGGCGTACCGTCGTCTCCAGTACACGCCGTGAGCACGAGTCCGAGCCAGGCCACCCGAATCATCCAACCTCCGCATCCTCGTCGAAGGTAGCACGCTCCCCGGGGGCCCCCGCGAGGGCTACGACGGCTCGAGTCTCGGAGGTCGGGCGGCTGCTGACCCAGCCGAGCGCTTCACCGGGTGCTATGGCAGGCACGTCCTGCCCGAGACCCACGCTCCTCCGAGCGCCGAGCGCGTGGCCGTGCTGGTATCGAAATGAATTCGAGGCATCCGTGACCCTCTCCGCCGACCGTTTCGTCGACAGCGACCACCCAGACGTCCTCGCGTTCGCCCGCGAGCACGCCCGCGACCTCCCGCCCCGCGAGGCCGGGATCGCCCTGTTCTACGCGGTTCGGGACGGGTGGCGGTACAACCCCTGGAACGTGAGCTCGGACCCCGAGCAGTATCGCGCCTCGCGGGTGCTCTCGCGGGACCCTCGCGAAGGCCACTGCATCGACAAGGCGGTGCTGCTCGCTGCCTCCGCCCGCGCGGTCGGCATCCCGGCCCGCCTCCACTTCGCGAACGTCCGCAACCACGTCGCCACCGGGAAGCTCGAGGAAGCCCTGGGCACGGACCTCCTCGTCTACCACGGCTACACCGAACTCTTCCTCGACGACCGGTGGCTCGGCGTCACCCCCGCGTTCAACGCGTCGCTCTGCGAGCGGCTGGGCGTGGCCGCCCTCGAGTTCGACGGCGAGAACGAGTGCCTGTTCCAGGCCTACGACCGCAAGGCCGGCGAGTTCATGGAGTACGTCACCGATCACGGAGCGTTCGACACGCTGCCCTTCGACGACATGGTGGCCGCCTGGCGGGAGCACTACCCCCCAAAGGTGAAGGGCAGCCCCCGGTCCACGTGACCTTCGGGCTCAGACGGCCTGCGCGCGGAGGCGCGGCTCGGTGAGGTCCGAGAATCGTCGGCCGTCCTCGCGACAGACATCGCGGACCACGGCGCGACCGCTGGCGAGCACCGCGGGCACTCCGCCCCCGGGCTCGACCCACTGGCCGGCCAGGTGCAGACGATCCAGCCCGTCGACCTCGCGACGGACCGGTACGGGCCTTCCACCGGCCCGCGGCAGCCAACCCGAGTAAGCCCCGCGCCAGGCGCGAGTGACCCGCCAGAAGGTGTACGGCGTGGCCACGTCCCACACGTGGACGTGGTAGCGCAGGCCGGGCAGCCACCGCTCGAGCCGCCGGAGGAGGTGTCCCGTGACCTGGCGCTTGGCGCGATCGTAGTCCGCCGGGAGGTGGTGCAGCTCGCTCCAGAAGTCGTAGTCGTGCTCGAAGCGAACCTGCAGCACGCTCGCTCCGGGCGGTGCGCTGCCGGCCCCCGCCGAGGACATCCGCATCGAAAGCGACTCCACCGTACGCGGTCCGATCGTCCAGCTCGGCGACAGGAGCAGCTGACGGTCAGCCTCGGCGTCGGCCCAGGTTCGGTTGAGCCCCACCGACAGGACCACCATGCCCGACGACACCGGCCACGACGTGTACATGTCGCGGATCTGCCGCGTGGTGTAGCGACCACCGAGCAGCTTGAAGATCGTGGTGTGCCCCGGCGCAGCCGAGATGACGTGATCGGCTCGGACCACCTCGCCGTCGGTCAGCTCCACCCCGACCGCGGTGTCGTTCTCGACCACGATCTTGGCAACGTCGGCGCCCAGCCGGAGCTCGCCCCCCTCGGCGACGAACCGATCGGCGATGCCCTTCGAGAAAGCCCGACTCCCCTCGACGGGTCGGGCCATCGCCCCGCCCTCCAGCTCGGCGAGCATCGCGGCGAGGAAGGCGACCGGCAGTGCTTCGTGCCCTCCGAACAGCCCTTCGCGGAGCAGACGGTGCTCACTGCGAGCCGCCCAGTCGGAGACGGGCTCCCGATGGCGCACCAGCTCCTGCAGCTCGCGACTGTCCGAGCGCAGCCAGGAGAAGACCGGCGTCCCGTCGACGGCAGGACGCAGCCCGCGGAGTCGCCGCGCAACGCCCACCAGATCCTCGACGAGGGCGACGTCCGACGCAGACGAGATCTGCGCGACGTCGGCCACCAGACGGTCGAGGTCGTGGGTGACGGGCAACGACGTACCCGTTGCCTCGTCGGTGTAGGTGGTCAGGTGGCGGATCGGCTCGAGCCGGACCTGGTCCAGGGCACCGGTCGCCGCATAGAGCTCGTGGAACGGATGACCGTCGGCGGCGCCCATCAACCAGCGAATGCACCCGTCGAACGTGTAGCCGTAGCGATCCCACGCCGTACACACCCCCCCGGGTGCGTCGTGTCGCTCCAGGATCGTGGTCCGGTAGCCGTTGCGTTGGGCGTGGACGCCCGCGGACAGCCCCGCCAGGCCTCCGCCGACAATCACGATGCGGTCGCCCATGATCGTGTCCTCCCAGGTTCGAGGTACGCAATACTCGTGCATCGAGTGTGCCAGGTTGCTCGCTGATGTCAGGACAGACAGATCGGGTGTCTGCGCTTGCGCCGTGCGCTGACGGGTGGTGCAGAACGACCACTCGACGGGGGCCAATTGGCCCGTTGGTGGCGCACTACCGTCCCCGGAGGTCCCCGCTCGTGCTCGCACTTCTCGCCCTCGCCTGCATCGGCTCCGCCCCCGAGTCTCCGCCCACGCCCGACCTCGTGGTGCTCGCCGACGTCGCCGTCGCCGTGAAGGGTGACCGCATCCTCTCGGTCTCCGACACCCCGCCTGCGGCCACCGGCGACGCCACCGTGCTGCGGGCCGACCGCGTCACCGCCGGCTTCGTCGATGCCCACGCCCACCCCGACGGCTACGGCCAGCTCCTCACCGAGCTGGACCTGGTCGGAGCGCCCACGTACGCCGACACCCTGGAGCGCGTCCGCGCCGCCGCCAGCGAGGGCGACGGCTGGATCCTGGGCCGGGGATGGGACCAGAACGACTGGCCCGACGCGCCGCCGGGAGGCTGGCCGCGCGCCGCGGATCTCGACGCGGTCACCGGGGGGCGACCCGCGAGGCTCACGCGCATCGACGGCCACGCGATCTGGGTGAACCAGGCCGCGCTCGAGGCGGCCCACGTCGGCGCCGGAAACGCCGATCCGCCGGGCGGACAGATCGTGCGCGACCCCTCCGGCAAGCCCGCCGGCGTCCTCGTCGACACGGCCATGATGCTCGTCGAGGCCCCACGACCCGGCCCCGGAGAAATCCGACGCCAGCTCGACCGCGCCCTGCCGGCGCTGGCCGCGACCGGGCTCACCGGCGTCCACGTCATGGGCATCGACGACGCCACGCTCGGGGTGATGACTCAGATGGACGCGGACGGGGCGCTTCCCATCCGGCTCTGGGCCTACGTGCGGCCCGACACGACCGCCGCGGCGCAGCTCCTCCGGGACGGACCGTGGAAGGTCGACCGGCTGCACGTCCAGGGGGTCAAGATCCTGGCCGATGGCGCGCTCGGCTCCCGCGGGGCCCTGCTGTCGTCCGAGTACGCGGACCAGCCCGGCCACCTGGGGCTCGCGGTGACCAACCCGCTCGAGCTGCGCGCTCTCGTCTCGCGGTTCACGCCGAAGGGCGCCCAGGTGGCGATCCACGCCATCGGGGACCGGGCGGTCCGCAACGCCCTGGACGCGATCGAGAGTGCACGACGGACGAACCCCACGATCGACGTGCGTCACCGCATCGAGCACGCCCAGGTCGTAGACCCCGACGACGTGCCCCGTTTCCGCGTTCTCGACGTGGTGGCCTCCGTCCAGCCCACCCACGCGACCTCCGACATGCCATGGGCGGGGGCTCGGCTCGGCGACGCCCGCCTGCCCTGGAGCTACCGCTGGCGCTCGCTCGCGGACGCCGGCGCGGTCCTGGCCTTCGGGAGCGACGTCCCCGTCGAGGACCCCGCTCCGGCCCTCGGCTTGTGGGCGGCCACCCGACGGACCGACCCGCAGGGCCAGCCGGCGGGCGGGTGGCGCCCAGAGGAGGCCGTCACCCTCGACGAAGCGATCGCGGCCTTCACCGCGGGCGCGGCGTGGGCGGTCGGCGAGGAGGATCGGCTCGGCAAGCTCGTGCCGGGCCACGTCGCCGATCTCACCCTGTGGGACACCACCGGAGACCTCTGGGAGCCCGTCGGGACCGTCGTGGACGGCAAGTCAGTCTGGTCCCGGGCTCCCTGACTGACCCGTCGAGGGTCCCACGAACCGGGCCCCGTACTGCCACAGCGGGTCGATGCGCTCCGCTCGGTACACGAACCAGCCCCGGGCGACGTCCTCACGGTCGGAGCGCACCCGGAGGTGGAGGTGCGGCTCGGCCACGTCGGGACGAAACTCGAAGATGTGGGCCGCCCGGTCGCCCCACCCGCGGTCTGCGTAGGAGCCGACGGTGTCGTCCCGGACCCACGCCCAGCAGGCCAGGACGCTCCCTCCGGGCATGCGGTCCGCGCTCCCCATGATGACGGAGAACAGCGGCGCCCCGGGTGGCTGCCACGACCACGTCTCCTCGACGGTGCCTGCACCCTCGTCGATCTCGTACGCGACGACCCGGCTGAAGCGTGGGTCGCCGTCGTATGGCGGCCCATACGGGGTGTCTCGGTAGCCCCCGTTGTCGAACAGCAGGAGCTCGCCGGTCTCGGGGTGCCAGTCGGGTGCGTGCTGCTGATCGGGCCAGGTCACGTCGCCCACCGGAGCGAGCACCCGGTCTCGCAGCTCCTCGGGCCAGCCCGCAGGATCGGCGAGCAACCAGTCGACCTCGCCGTCCCACGACGCCTTGACCACCGCCGACTGGTGACGCAGCGACACGATGACGTCACCGTCGCGCGGGTCGCGCAGCAGCGCGTTGCTGTGGAACACGTTCAGACCGCCAACATCCTCCTGGTAGTCGAAGCTCGTCCAGCCGACGCGGGTGGTTCCGAGCACGTCGCCCAGCGCCAACCGACGACGCTCGGCCCCGGACGGCTCGGCGTCGATCACGACCTGCTCGATGATCGTGGTCTGCACGAGCTCGTCGAGGGCGTCCACGCTCCGGGGAACCCAGGCATCGGCCAAGATGTCGCCGAGCACCCAGTAGCCATCGTCGAAGACCTGCACGTCGTGGTGCAGGCGGGGCGCGTGGTCCCGGACCTCACGACCTCCGGCGAGCCCCTGCACCACGACGTCCTCGGCGTGCACGCCGTACACCTTGCCGTCGCTCACCGTGGCCGAGTACCACATCCGCGGATTGCGGACGGCCCACACCGGACGGAGCGCCTCGTCGAGCACGAGGAGCATCTGGTCGGGACCGTCCTGGCCCACCTGCAAGAGGAGGTGACCGGGCTCGGTGAGGTCGCGCTCGTGCACGAGCACTTCGAGCTCGGGCCGCGTCCACGATTCGGGTAGCGTCCCCGTCTCGAAGGACGCCTCGCCCACCACGACGCCCGCGCTGCGGACCACGAGGTCGAATCTCGTCGTCTCGGGAAGCGCCACGACGACGATGGGCGCCTCGGTCGACCAGGTCCGACACGGACCCTCCGGCCCACAGAGCTCCACGTCCAGCTCGCCGTCCGGCAGCTCTCCCTCGACGACCCACGCTCCGTAGATGCGCTCCTGGGCAGGCACCACCTCGAGATCCGTGTTCGCCGGGGGCGGCGCGAGAACTGCAGAGGGACCGGAGCGGCAGGCAACGAGGGCGAGGAGTGCGGTCATGGCGGACCTCCTATCCACCAACGGCCAACCCTGGCGAATCCGCCGATCCTGGTCGAGCGGTTGACCCAACCAACCAGTTGGTCTACATTCCGGACATGAAGGACGAGTCACCCGAATCCGACGCTCGCACGCGAATTCTCGACGCGGCAGAGGAGGCGTTTGCGGCCGCGGGCCTCGCCGGCGCCCGGGTCGCCGCGATCGTGGATGCCGCCGGCGTCAACAAGGCGACGCTGTACTACTACTTCGACAGCAAGCAGGCCCTCTACGAGGCAGTGCTGTCCAGGGTCTTCGATCAGCTCCGGGCTCTCGCCGGGGAGGTGCCGCGTCAGCCTCACCCCAACGAAGCCGAGGCGCTCGTCACCTTCGTCGAGGGCTACCTCGAGGTGGTTCGGCAGCACCCCCGGGTCGTGAAGATGATGCTGCGTGGGCTCCTCGACGCGCCCGAGGACGTCGTGGCGTTCCTCGGCCCGCGCGTGCACCAGGTGCTGCCCGTGCTGGGCGGCGCAGTGGCGAAAGGTCAGGCCGAGGGGCGCCTCAACCCGGCCCTCGTTCCCATGCTCGTACCCCCCACCCTGCTCGCGCCGGTGGTGTTCCACATCGTCACCGCGCCCGTGTTCGAGTCCATCACCGGCATCCCGGGCGACGATCTGCGCGCTCTGTGGATGCGCAACCTGCGCGCCCAGTCCCTGCACGGGCTGATCGCGCGCGCCGCGAGCCCCGAGGGCGACGCGGACCCGGAGGCGTCATGAAGTGGCCCGTCCTGCTCGTGCTCGCGGCCTGCGAGGGTCTGGTCGGCACGACCCCGTCGTACACCGGCACCGTCGAGGTGACCGAGGTCGAGGTGGCGAGCGCCATCCCCGGTCGAATCGTCCGCATCGAGTTCGACGAGGGAGACCGCGTCGAGAAGGGCGCGCTCGTGTTCGAGCTCGACCCCGAGAGCCTCCAGGCCGAGCGCAAGGTCCGCGAGGCGGCGATCGAGATGGCCCGGGCCGCCGTCGAGGGTGCCAAGGCGCAGGTCCGCACCGCGGGCGCCCAGGTCAGCTACCTGAAGCGCGAGACCGAGCGCGTCACGCGCATGCAGGACGCCGGGGTCGGCTCGGCCCAGCAGCGGTCCAACCTGCAGGGGCAGCTCGACGTGGCTCGAGCCCAGCTCAACGCGGCCAAGCAGGCGGTCGCCCAGGCCACCGCCAACGAGGCCCAGGCCGTGGCGGCCCTCGAGGCGCTCGACCAGAAGCTCGGCGACACCAAGGTCCACGCCGCGGTCGGGGGGCGGGTGCTCTCCCGCAACCGGGAGCCTGGCGAGGTCGTGAATCCCGGCACCTCCGTGCTCACACTCGGCGACACCGACCGACCCCGGCTCCGCGTCTACGTGCCGCTGCAGGTCGTCGAGACCCTCACCGTCGGCGACCAGGTCCAGATCACCATCGACGCCCGGCCCGACGACCCCGTCCCGGGCACCATCGAGAAGGTGGCTACCGAGGCCGAGTTCACCCCGCGTGACATCCTCACCCCCGAGGAGCGGGTCAAGCGCGTGTTCGCCGTCGACATCGCGCTGTCGCCCGGCCCCGGGTTGCTTCCCGGCATCCCTGCCGAGGCGGCTTTCGAATGACCGCCGAGGGGCCAGACGTGCGCGTTCGTGGACTGCGACGCGCCTTCGGGGACGTGTCGGCGGTGGCCGGCGTGGACCTCGACGTGCCTCGTCACTCGCTGTTCGGGCTCGTGGGGCCCGATGCCGCGGGCAAGACCACCCTGCTTCGCCTGCTCGTGGGCGTGCTCGCGGCCGACGAGGGCGAGATCGACCTGCTGGGCGAGGCGGCGACGGGCCCGCGCGCCGGGCGGGGCGCCCGCGACGCGCTGAGGCTGCGCATCGGCTACATGTCCCAGCGGTTCAGCCTCTACCGCGACCTCTCGGTGAACGAGAACATCCGCTTCTTCGGGTCCCTCCGCCAGGTGCCTCCCAGCGACCGCGACGCCCGAGCGGCGCGGATCCTCGAGGCCACGGGGCTCGCGCCGTTCGTGGAGCGCCACGCGGGCAACCTCTCGGGGGGCATGAAGCAGAAGCTGGGTCTCGTGTGCACGCTCGTCCACGAGCCCGAGCTGTTGTTCCTCGACGAGCCGACCAATGGCGTCGACCCCGTGTCCCGACGCGAGTTCTGGTCGATCCTCGGCGAGCTCCGGGAGCGACTCACCGTGGTGGTCGCCACTCCGGCGCTCGACGAGGCGGCTCGCTGCGACCGCATCGCGCTGATGGAGGGCGGCCGGATCATCGTGGTCGACACGCCCCAGGGTGTCCGCGACCGGGTGACCGACCCGGTCTGGGAGCTCGAGGTCGAGTCGCCGTTCGCGGCCGCCGAGGCCCTGCGAACCGCGTTTCCCGAGGCGTCGACCGAGCTGTTCGGCGACCGGGTGCACGTCATCGGTACCGTGCAGCCCGCCGCGCTCCGGGAGGCGCTCGCCCAGCCCGCGCGCATCGAGCGGGTCTCTCCCTCCCTCGAGGATGCCTACGTGCAGATCTTCGAGGCGGCGCGGGTGCCCGCATGAGCGAGCTCGCCGTCCGAACCCGCGGGCTCACCCGCCGCTTCGGCTCGTTCACTGCCGTCGACGGCATCGATCTCGACGTCGAGCGCGGCGCGATCTTCGGATTCCTCGGCGCCAACGGGGCGGGCAAGACCACGGCCATCCGCATGCTCTGCGGGCTGCTCGACCCCAGCGAGGGCGAGGCCACCGTCGACGGCGTCGACGTCGTGCGCGACCCCGAGGGGGTGAAGGCGCGCATTGGCTACATGGCCCAGAAGTTCAGCCTCTACGACGACCTCTCCGTCGACGAGAACATCCGCTTCTTCGCGGACGCCTACCTGGTGCCGCGCGAGCGCGTCGCCGAGCGGCGCGCCGAGGTGCTCGAGCGGACCTCGCTCGCCGGACAGGAGAACCGCATCACAGCGACGCTGCCGGTGGGCATCAAGCAGCGCCTGGCGCTCGCCTGCGCGCTCGTCCACGAGCCGAGGGTGCTCTTCCTCGACGAGCCCACTGCGGGCGTCGATCCGCTCTCGCGCCGCGCGTTCTGGTGGCAGATCCACGAGCTGCGGAATCGCGGCGTCACCGTGTTCGTGACCACCCACCACCTCGACGAGGCGGAGAACTGCACCCAGGTGCTGTTCATGCAAGCCGGCCGGTCGGTGGGGCTCGGAGCCCCCCGAGATCTGCGCGACGCCGCCGATGTGGGCGACCTCGTGCACGTCGAGGGCGCAGATGCATCCACCCTCGCCGCATCGCCCCGGGTCCGTGATGTCGTGCCCATGGGGTCGGGATGGCACGTCCGGCTGCGCGCGGCCGACGACGCCGATGCGCTCGCCCGTGAGCACGCCGTGACGGTCACGCGGGTTCGCCCCTCGCTCGAGGACGTCTTCCTCGATGCCATCTCCCGGGAGACCCGATGAGCGCGCTACTGCCGATCAGCCTCAAGGAGCTCCAGCACATCGTTCGTGACGGGCGCTCCCTGTTCGCCTCGCTCGCCCTCCCCATCGTGATGCTGTTGCTCTTCGGCTACGCCATCTCCTTCGACGTCACCGAGGTCGGCATCGGCCTGCTCGACGAAGACCGCACCCCCGCGTCCCGCGAGCTCGTCGACACGCTCACTGCCGACGGGGCGGTTCACGTGGTCGACGTGGTCGGGTCGGAGCGCGAGCTCGAGCGCCTGCTCGACCGCGGCACGGCGCGTATGGGGCTGCAGATCCCCAAGGGCTACGCAAGCGACGTCGCCGCCGGCGAGGACGTCCCTGTGCAGCTGCTCGTCGACGGCACCGACGCCACCTTCGCCGGGCAGGCCATGCAGCGCGTGGTGGGGAGTCTCGCCGACAAGCGCCGCCGCGCCGTGACCAGGCAGCTTGGTCAGGCCGGCCTGAGTCCGCCCGGTCTCGACCCCAAGCCGCGCGTGCTCTACAACGAGACGCTCGATGGCACCTGGTTCGTGATTCCTGGCCTCATCGCCGTCATCGTGGCCATGCTCGCGGCCATGGTGACCAGCCAGTGCGTGGCTCGAGAGTACGAGCAAGGCACCATCGAGCAGATCCTGGTCTCGCCCGTGAGCGGGCCCGCGTTCATGCTCGGCAAGCTCCTGCCCTACGTAGGCCTCGGCATCCTTCAGGTGGGCAGCGTGGTGCTCGCGTCGAGGTTCCTCTTCGGGGTGCCCATCCGGGGCTCGCTCGTGCTGCTCGCCATCGCCACCCTGCTCTACCTGGCCGGCTCCATGGCGCTGGGGCTCATGCTGTCGGCGGTCCTCAAGAGCCAGCAGGTCGCGCTCCAGGCCGCGCTGCTCGCAAGCATGCTCCCGTCGCTGCTGTTGTCCGGGTTCATCTTCCCCATCGCCAACATGCCGGCCGTGCTCCAGGCGATCAGCTACGTCGTGCCCGCCCGCTACTTCATCGTGATTGCTCGTGGGCTGTTCCTCAAGGGAGCGGGGCTCGAGGCGCTCTGGCCCGAGTTCGTGGCGATGGTGATCTACGCCACCGTGCTCGTCGGCATCGCGACCACCGCCTTCCGAAGGAGCGTCTCGTGACCTTCTCCTTCCGACGCATGCTCGCGGTCGCGCTCAAGGAGGCGCGCCACCTCGCGCGGGACCCGCGCATGCGCCCGATCCTGTTCGTGGCCCCCGTGATCCAGATGATCGTCCTGGGCTTTGCGGCCAACCTCGACGTCGAGGACGTGACGGTGCTCGTCGTCGACCAGGATCACAGCGCGTTGTCCCGAGGCATCGCGCAGCGGCTCGACGCGAATGCGGCGTTCGACGTGATCGGCACGACGACCGAGGAGACGGCGGCCGAGGCGGCGCTCCAGGCGGGAGACGCCGAGATGGTGGTGCTGATCCCGAAGGGCACCGCCCGCCAGCTGGCCCGCGGGGGGAGTGCGCCGGTGCCCCTGTGGGTCGACGGCACCGACACGAACCGGGGACTGCTCGCCCAGAGCTACGCCGAGCGGATCCTGGCTCGGATCTCGAGCGAGGTCGCGCCGGCACCGACCTCGGCGATGGCCAGGCTTCCCGCCGGCCCCGACGTTCGGGTGCGCGTGCTGTACAACCCTGCCTTGCAGAGCCGGTGGTTCATGCTGCCCGCCATCGTGGTGATGGTGCTGTCGCTCATCGTGACGCTGTTGTCGGCCCTCGCCATCGTGAAGGAGCGCGAGAACGGCACCATCGAGCAGCTGTCGGTGACTCCGGTACGACGCGCCGAGCTCATCGTGGGCAAGCTGCTTCCCTTCGTGGCCGTCGGCTCTGTCGTCGCCTTCCTCGTCGGATCGGTGGCCGTGTTCGGGTTCGGCGTGCCGTTCCGGGGGAGCTTGCTCCACCTCGTCGGCATGGGGCTCGTGTTCCTGATGTCGATCCTCGGGTTTGGCCTGTTCGCCTCGACGGCAAGTGGGACCCAGCAGCAGGCCATGCTCTCGGCTCTGCTCATCCTGCTGCCGAGCTTCCTGCTGGGGGGCATCATGTACCCCATCTCGAACATGCCCGAGTGGGCGCAGTGGATCGCCGATCTCTCGCCGATCCGGTACTTCGCCGTGATGGTCCGCGGCGTCTTCATCAAGGGTGTGGGGGTGGAGTCTCTGGTGTGGGAGATCGCGATGCTCCTGCTCCTCGGCTCCGTCGTCCTCACGGGAGCAATGCTCACCTTCCGCAAGAGGAGCGCGTGATGTGGTGGTTCGTGCTGGTCCCTGCCCTGGGGATGACCGTCGACGAGGCGGTGGATGCCGCCGTGGCGAGAGCGCCGGCGCTCGATGCCTCGGCGGCGAGAATCGACGAGGCGCGCGGCCAGCTCGCCGAGGTGACGGGGCGGCTGCTCCCGAGTGCTCGCTTGACCGGCGCCGCGCTGGCTCAGACCGAGATCACCGTCGATCTGACCCAGCAGCTGCCGCTCGACCTGCCACCGGACGCGCCGATCGAGGCCCTGCTGGTGCAGCCGGGGACCCAGCTGCAGGGCGCCGCGGAGGCGAGCGTGCCCCTGGTCGCGCCGACCGGCTGGACAGGCCGCCGCGCCGCGCGCGAGGGGGTGACCCTGGCCGAGGTCCGCGCCGACGCTGACGCGCTCGCCGTCACGCGCCGGGTCGTCGAGGCGTTCCACGCGTCGGCCCAGGCGCAGGCGGTGCTCGCCGACGCCGAGCGGGCAGAGGCACTGGCCGCGCGACTACTCGAGAAGGGGGAGGTGCTGGCGGAGCTCGGTGCCGTGGCCCCCGACGAGGTGCTGCCCTTCGAGCGGGCTCACGCGAGCGCCCGGGCGAACGTGGCGCGAGCCCGGGAGGGCGTGATCGCGGCGGACGGTGTGCTGCAGCGGCTCACCGGGCTCGACGGGTCCGCGGAGCCCGCCCCGGTGCCTGGCGAAGCGCCCGATCTCGACGCCTTGCTCGCCACCGTCGATCGGGCCGATCTGCGCGCTGCCGAGCAGTCGGTCGAAGCTGCCCGCGCGGCCATCTCGGTGGCTCGCTCCGGACGCTGGCCGACGGTGGGTGCCCAGGCTGCCGTCATCGCGGTCGACCCAGTGCCCGCGTTCGCGGCGGACTTCGTGTGGCGCGTGTCGGTCGGGGCGACGATCCCGGTGTTCCAGGGCGGGGCGGTGTCGGGCCGCGTGCGTCAGGCGAAGGCGCGCGCCGCGGCGGCGGATGCGGGGCAACGCGCGATGGCCGAGGGGGCCGAGCTCGAGATCCGGTCCGCCCACGGGGCGCTGGCGCAGGCGCTGTCTTCACTGTCGGAGACCGAGCAGGCGGTCCGGATCGCCGAGAGAGCGGTAGCCGCGGCGGAGCGGCGGGTCGACGAGGGCGGCGGGAGTCTGCTGCAGCTCCAGCAGGCCCAGCTCGAGGAGGCGGCGGCGGAGGTGAGCCGGACGCGAGCACGGTCGGCGGCGGCCCGAGCGGCGGACGTACTGGAGCTCGCGGTGGCCGGCGCGCTGTCGAACGGGCGGCTCGCGGGGCGCTGAAGCCCAAGCGCCCTGGCATGGCTACTCGCCGAGCAGGGCCGACGTCTCGAACGCCAGATCCACGTGCCAGCCCCGGCCCGAGAGGTGCATCCCCACTGGCAGCGTCCCCGTGCGCCAGCCGCCCGCGCTCCGAAACAGCCCGGGCTGCTTGCCCTTCGCGGAGTGGCGAGCGTCGAGCGACACCCGCATCGGGTCCGTCGACTCGCCTCGCCGCCACGCCCGCACCGTCGCGACCACGCCACCACCGAGCGGCAGCAGCCCCGTGCCGTCGTGCAGCGTCATCGACGGTGTCTCCATGCTCCGCCGTAGCGCGAGCCACGCGTAGCCACCGAGCCGGTCGGCCACTGTCCACAGCTCGTCCGAGAGCAGCAGCGGCCGCGCCTCCACCTGCCACTCGTCGGGGTGGGGCAGGCACCGAGCCGCCGGCCGCATCCGCGCTCCGTCGCCCTCGAAGTACCGGCTCACGTGGTGGATGGGCGCACCCACGGCGCGGCTCGCCGCCATCGCCTCGTACCAGTGGTCCACCGAGGGGGTGCCGTCCGGCGGGAAGGGCACGAAGTAGTCGGGGATGCCCGGGTCGCGCTTCTGCCCTCCCCACCCGAGGCCGCGCTCCGTCCCCGCCACGAGGGTGACCGGCGTGCCTCGGTCGACCTCGAGCGGCCCCACCGGCGGAGCCCACGCGAGCATCCGGTCCGCGGGCTTCGAACCACCGGGCACGAAGAACGGGGCCACCTGAAGCTCCGGGCGCACCGGCGCTTCGCCTGGAGGATGCGCCGGGCACCACGTGACCGGCTCGCCCAGCACGTGCAGGCGAAGCCGGACCGCGGGCAGCTCGTCGTCGAGGAACGCAGCCAGCGCTTCCGCCCAGTCGCGGTCGAGCACCGGAACGCGGGGCTCGGGGATCACGGTGAAGAGCAACGTGATGCGAGCGTGGTCCCACTCGCGGTCGTTGCCCCCGTCCGGACGGAGCCGCGCGGCGACCTCGGCGAGCTGTCGGTCCTCGACCCAGTCCTCGATGGTCCAGCCCACGATCTCGCGGTTCAGGATCTCCCACGCCGACTCCGGGGGAGGGCGGTGGTGCACCACGAGGTGCTCCGACGGCTTCGCCAGCGTCGCGTCGGGCGTGATCAGATGGAGCTGGTCGCCGACCCGCCACAGCTCGGGACCCACCCGGACGTGCTCGGCTCGAGACAGGCGACTGTCGAGCGAGGCCCGATCGAGGCCGCGGAACTCGAGTCCGAGCGAGCGCCCGACCAGCGCGAGCTCGGCATCGATGCGCTCGGCGGGGGTCGCGGCGGCGGGGATGCCGAGCTTCTCGGCCAGGGCCTGCCGCTTTGGCGCTTCGCCGAGCCGACGCGTGATCGCGGGGTCGGTGAGCGTCGCGACGAGCTCGCGCAGCGACGCCGGGTCGTCGGGGATCGGGAACCTGGCGTGGACCGCCTCGATCCCGAGGTCCGCGAGCGAACGCTCCACGAGTCCGGGGCCGGGCAGCGCCCCCTCGTCGACGAAGCGGACAGCGCCGTCGGGCGGCTCGAGCAGCAGCTTCGGGGCCCCGTTGTTCGGGTCGAACGCCGCTGCCCACCAATGGTCCACGGGATGGACGGGCTCGCGACTGACCACCAACGCCGACGGCGCGAGCCGCTCGATCTCGGCCGCCACCGCATCGTGATCGGCGAGCTCCACGAACGCCACGCCGGGAGCCAGGTCCGCGGCGAGCTTCTTCGGGATGCGGTCGTGCGACGACGGGGTGACCAGCACCGTGATGGGGTGGAGAGCCTCCCGCGCGAACACCGCGACCGTCAGCTCCCCCAGCACGCTCCGCAGTCCCCGCTCGTCGACCGGCCAGCCACGCGCCAGATCCACCACGGTCCGCGGAGGATCCCCACCCCGGCGCAGCGCCGAGGTGGCCGCTTCGCGGAGCGGGGCCCAGTCGTCGCGAGGGATCTCGAGCACGTCCATGAGCAGTCGGGTGCGCACGGGGTCGGCGAAGAAGAACTCCACCCCCTGCACGCGACCGGCGAGCAACTGGAGCAGGCTCGCCCGCACCGTGTCGGGATCGGTGTCGTCGCCCTCGACCTTCTGCCACGCGTCGACCCACGCCGCAGCGAGCGCGTCCGCGTCGTGACCCGTCTTCTCGGCGTGGGACTTCAGCTCGTCACCCAATCGCACGACGACCTCCCGGATGCTGGCGACGCTGCTTCGAATAGGATGCGCACGTGAGCGATGACCGCAATGCGCTAAGGCGCCGGACCAACCAGACCAACATCACCGTGGGGGTGGTCGCGAACCTCCTCGGAGGTGCCGCCGTGATCACCGCCGACACGCTGGGCTGGGCCCAGGTGCCGATGGCCGGCGTGGTGCTGTTCGCAGGGCTCTCCATCGCCTTCTTCGTCCTGTTCACCGTCATCAACCAGACGAGGCGCGAGTATACCGAGGCCTTCATGGACCGGTTCTTCTGGGCCACCATGCTGGCCCAGATCCCGGTGTTCGGGCTCGGTGCTCTGCTCTCGGACGACGTCCGCCCGATCGCCCTGCTGTTCTCCATGGTCCTGCTCGCGATGCTGTTCCTTCGCGCGGACTTCGTGCAGGCTCTGGCCTACGGGCTCACGCTGGCAGGAGTCTACCTCTGCGCGAGCGCCGCGGCCCCGTGGTTGATCGGGGGGTCCGAGCGCTTTGCCGAGGATGTCTTCAACCTGATGGTGTGGACCCCCACCCTCGGGGTCATGGCCTTTCTCGCAGGCCAGCAGCACCGCATCCGCGCGCGACTCACCGAGCAACGGGAGGCGATCGAG
The DNA here is from genome assembly GCA_964655065.1 of uncultured Enterobacteriaceae bacterium. Lineage (GTDB taxonomy): Bacteria > Myxococcota_A > UBA796 > UBA796 > DRPG01. The sequence goes on from CAZZLC010000070.1 coordinate 15,497, forward strand.
AGCTTTGCCGAGCAGCGAGCCGGGATGTTCCGGCGAGTGTCCCACGCGATCCGCACCCCGCTCACGATGATCCTCGCTCCGCTCGACAAGCTCCTCACCAAGGACCCGACATCCGCGGACCTCAAGGTCGCCTACCGCAACGCGAAGCTCCTCGAGCGCGAGATGGGCGAGCTGCTGCGCCACGAAGCGCAGATCGCGCAGTCGACCTCGGCCGGGCTGCCCGAGCTCGAGAGCGTGGAGGTCTCGTCCTTCGCGGCTCGCATCGTCGCGCAGTACTTCGGCGTCCCGGGCCCTGCCGACGTGCGCGTCTCCGCCCACGGGGCCACCACCCTGTACGCGTTCGTCGACCCCATGGCCCTCGAGCGCATCCTCACGAACTACATCAGCAACGCGATCAAGTACAGCCCGCCGGGCGGCCGGGTCCGCGTGATCACCCGACCGACCCCCCAAGGTCCCCGCATCGTGGTCAGCGACACGGGTCCCGGGATCCCCCACGGCAAGCAGAGAGGCCTGTTCTCGAGCATCGGCACGCTCGGCGACCCCACCTCGCGGCGTCACGGCACCGGCTTCGGGCTCGCCATCGTGCGCGAGGAAGCCGCCAAGATGGGAGCCAAGGTGGGCGTGGACAGCCGCGAGGGCCACGGCAGCCACTTCTGGCTCCAGCTTCAGCCCGGCCCCCTGCCCACGATGTCGCTCACGTCCGAGCGCCAGGACGACCCCACCGTGATCCGGAACGACGAGCAGGTCGAGGCGGCGGTGAAGCCGCGGAAGCCCGTGCCGACCGAGCTTCCCGACGGGCACCTCCTGGTGGTCGAGGACGACGCCGACCTCCGCGACCTCGTGGTCGAGATCCTCGAGTCGGCGGGGTGGACGGTGGTGGGGGTCGAGAACGCCGACGTCGCCATTGCCTACGTTGGCGTGCGTACGCCCGAGCTCATCGTCACCGACTGGATGATGCCCGGCACGATGAACGGTCCCCAGCTCGTGCAGGCGATCCGCCAGGATCCCGAGCGACGATCCGTGCCGATCGTCATGCTCACGGCCCGCGCCGACGCGGAGAGCCGCGCTACCGCCACCGCGGTGGGCGCCGACGCCTTCATCGGCAAGCCGTTCGATCGCGAGGAGCTGATCGGCACCGTCACCAACCTGCTTCGCCTCAAGGAGCGGGAGCGAGACGTCCGCGAGCTCAACCGCCGGCTCCGCGAGGAGGTCTTCGGGCGGTTCCTCCCTCCGCGGCTGGTGGAGGACATCGTCGAGGGTCGCGCGAGCCTGGACGACGCGCCCGTCACCCGGGTCGTCACCACGTTGGTGGTGGACATCGCGCGCTTCGGGCCGATGACCGAGCACCTGCGAGCCCGCGGCGTGGCCCAGTTCCTCGCCGACTACTTCAAGCTCGTGACGGACCTCGTCTTCGAGCACCAGGGATTCGTCGACAAGTACCTCGGCGACGGGGTGCTCGTGCACTTCGGCGTGCCGGTACCCGCGCCGCGGGAGATGCAGCTGCGCCGAGCGACCGCGTGTGCGCGCGACCTCCATCGCCGGGTGCGCGAGCTCGACGAGGACGCCGGACGCCGGCCCGGAGCCACGCGGCTCCGCATCGGAATCCACCAGGGCCGGGCGTCGGTCGGCTACTTCGGCACCGCCCAGCGGTCCGAGTACACCGCGGTGGGGCCCAGCGTGAACCTCGCGCTGCGGATCCGTTCGGTGTGCCGACCCGGCGCCACCTTCGTGTCCGCCGAGCTCGCCGAGGCGCTCGGCCGTGGGGTCAAGCTCGTGGGGGAGTTCGACGTGCGCGACGCCGGCAACGCCGAGCCCCTCTACCAGCTCGTCGACGACAATGCGCGCCTCGCGCCGACGACCGGTCGCCAGCAAGTGCTCTCCGCCGGCGAGACCTTCGGGCCCTACACCGTGCAGCGCCTCGTGGGCCGCGGTGCCATCGCCGTCGTCTACGAGGTCCGGCACGAGAAGCTGGACCGGGCCAACGCGCTCAAGGTGCTGCTGGACAAGAAGCCCGAGATGACGGCCCGACTCGCCGAGGAGGGCCGGATCCAGGGTCGACTGCAGTCGCCGTACATCGTGCCCGTGATCGACGTCATCGACGTACACGGCATGGACGCCCTCGTCATGCCGCTCGTCGAGGGGTGCTCGCTCGACGACCTCCTCACCCGCTTCGAGCCCTCCGAAGGCGAAGCGGTGGCCATCGCGCTCGCGGTGGCCCGAGCGCTCGGGGTCGCGCACCGGGCGTCGGTGGTTCACCGCGACCTCAAGCCGGGCAACGTGCTGCTCGACACGTCGACCGGCGTGGTGGTGCCGCGCGTCGCGGACTTCGGGCTCGCCAGGGCGGCCACGGGCCGGGGGCATCAGACCATCCCCGGGCAGTTCGTCGGCACCCCGATCTACGCCGCACCCGAGCAGTACCAGGACGCGACGCGCGTGGGGCCACCCGCCGACGTCTGGGCGCTCGGTGCCCTGTTCTACGAGCTCCTCACGGGCCGCTGCCCGTTCGTGAACGGGCCGTTCTCGATCATCCGGGAGCAGGTGGTGGGCGCCCGGTACGACGAGCGGCTGCTGCCCAAGCGATGGCGGGCGCTCGTACAGCGCATGCTGACCGTGGACCCCGAGCTGCGGCCGCTGGCCGAGGACGTCGCGGAGACGCTGGCGAAGGCGGTGCCAGATCGGGACCCGCTGGCCGAGGGGCGACTCGTCGCGATGGTGCGCAACGACGAGCCCACCGAGGTGTTCGGGTCGGGGATGGGCTCCTGACCTACGACGGGTCGACGAGGCCGAGGTGGAGGGTGAAGGTCACGGACCGACGGCCCTCGTTCGACCGCTCGTCGCCGAGCGTCACCTCGAGCTCCCCCCCGCTACGCTGGCACAGCCGGGCGACCGCGGCGAGCCCCACCCCGCGCCCGGCCCCCTGTCCAACCGTCGTGCGCGTGGTCACCCCGGAGACCAGGCAGAGCGAGGCGACCTCGTCGTCAGTCGCGTCGCGTCCGACCAGCCCCTTGGCGATGCCGCGGGTGCGGAGGGTCTCGAGATCCAGACCCCGTCCGTCGTCGCGCACCGCCACCCGGACCTCGCCAGTTCGAGCCTTGGACGCACAGAGGCGAATCCTGCCTCGCGGGGTCTTCCCCACGGCGAGGCGCTCCTCGACGCTCTCGAGGCCGTGGCACAGCGAGTTGCGGAGCACGTGGACGAGCGCGCTGCGCAGCGTCGTCGCCACCCCGCGTGGCATGGTCAGCCCCCTGCCCACGATCTCGAGGGTGGGCACGGCCACGCCGTCCTCCTCCGCCCACGAGGGGAGCGCCTGCGAAACGGCCTCGATCACGTCAGAAGCGGCGCGGGTGTGGCGGTCCGCGAGCCGCCTCTGGATTCGCGTCAGCGCCGGGGTGCCGTCCTCGGCATCGTCCAGGATCGACGCGATCTCGTCCTCGATCTCGCTCAAGAGCTGCTCGGACTCCGAGACGTTCGCCGCAGCCCGGATGTTCCGGTTCAGGTACTGCTCGGCTGCGTCGACATACGCCTCGGCGGCCACGTGGACGCTGTGGATCGCCTCGGAGACGACGGCATCGTCCCATTCGGCGTCACCCTTGCGGATGGCCGCGAACTGGTCCTCGGCCAGGTGCGCGGCCTCGACGAGACCCGAGAGCCGGTGCATGCGCGCGAGCCCCTTCACGGTGTGGACCTCGCGGAACAACACCTGGATGCGGGTCTCGGAGGGGTCGAGCCACGGCTTGCCGACGCGCGAGGGCATGAGCTCGGTGAGTCGCAGGATCTCTGCCATCGTGGCGCGGAACGACTCCTCCTCGACGGCCAGGATTTCGCCCAGGATCGACAGCAGCGCGTTCTGTTCGTCCATCTGAGCCTGGATGGCACGCAGCTCCGTGACGTCGCGGATCGACAGCAGCACGGAGCCCACCGTCTCGTCCTCCTCGACGATCGGCGACCACTGGAGCTCCACGACCCGCGGCCCCTGGGGGGTGGCGAGCGTCGTCTCCCGAGGCAGGGCATGTCGGTTGGCGGCGAAGAAGAAGGCATCCACCCCGACGAACATGGGGACCATGCGGGAGATCCGCGCACGCTGGTCCTCGGTCAGCGTGGATCGCTGGAGGAACAGCGGCTCGATGTGGCCGCTGGGCGCCGCCCCCTCGAGCAGGGTCGTGGCGGCCTGGGAGATCTGCGGGCCGAGCCGCAGGTCCTCGTCGAGGGTGACGATGCCCTCGTCGAGCGCGTCGAGCATCCCCGCGATGGTCCGATTGGTCGAGGCGACCTCGTCGCGAGCCTCCTCGAGCTCGACGTAGAGCTGAGCCATGTTGGCGTTGGCCTCGGCCACCGCCTCCTGGACCGTCTGCATCTTCTCGATACACGCGACGACCGCTGCGAGCTCTTCGGTGAGGGCAGGCTCTCGGGTCCGGAGGCGGCGAGCCGCCCGTTCGACGACCTCGATCGCGGCCTCGGGGGGGATGGCACTCGGAGGAGCGGCGAGCATGGGCGGCCTCGCGGTGGGGTTCAGAAGGTGACGGTCGGAACGTCGGCCGCGCGGGCGGCCGCGGTGGACAGCCCGGCCAGCACGATGCCTTCGTGCGTGAGCGCGCAGTGTTGCTCGATGCAGGAGGTGCATCCCTCGATGGTCGCGTCGAGCTCGAACAGCTCGGCGATGTAGTCCCGGACCGTCTCGAATCCGCGGGGCGGGCGTGGCTGGGCGATCGACGGATCGGCCCACGACGCACCGTCCATCGTCAAGAAGACCACGACGGACTGGCCGGACGCCGCCGCGCCCAGCGCGAAGGCGAATCCCAGGGTGGCCCGCGTGATGTCGCTCGGACCGGCCACAATGACGATCTGAAGGTCGAACTCGGTCTTGGTCACGAAAACCTCAGAAGAACAGGGCGAGCTTGGCGTCGAGGGCTTCGTCGAGGTAGCCGGCGACCCCGGCGTACTCGACGTCGTCGCGGAGCTCCTCGCGGGTGATGCCCATGACGCCCATGGACATCTGGCAGGCGACGAGCTTGATCTCGAGCTCGACCGCGAGGTCGACGAGGTCGGGCAGGCTCTCGACGTTCTTCTCCTTCATGACGCGCGAGAAGAACAGAGGACCAAGGCCGAACATGTTCATCCTGGACGTCGGGAGCCGCGCGGCCGAGCCCGGCAGCATCATCGCCATCAGCACTTCGGTCACCGACTTGCCGGCGTACGACGTCTGCTTCTTGATGGCGGACAGCCCCCAGAACGTGAAGAACATGGTGACGTCCATGCCCATCACCGCCGCCCCGTTACTGACGATGAACGCGGCCATCAGGCGGTCCATGTCGCCGCTGAACGCGATGACGGTGGCCTGGTCCTTGGGAAGCTGATCTTCGATGCGAGCCAGCTGGGAGGCCTGGGCCTCGGTGCGCGCCTCCAGCGCAGCGACCTTGGCCGCGAGGCTCTGGAACTGCTCGTCGAGGCCCGCGAGGTCGGGGGGGTCGAGGGTCGCCACCGCGTCTTTGCCCACGCTCAGACCTTGACCAGGAGCGCCTTCTTGACGCTCCCGTCCTCGAAGGACGACAGGTCGTGGCCCATCCGGCGGACCCAGGCTCGGAGGTCGGCCTCGAAGGCGGGGTCGTCCGCCACAATCTCGATGCTCTGGCCGGCCGACATCTTCTTCATCGCCTTACCGACCTTCACGATCGGCATCGGGCAGTTCAAGCCTTTGCAGTCCAGGGTCACGTCCGCCATGCGCCCTCCGTCTTCGGCGTCCGGATCGGTCCGGATCACTCGGGGTTCTCGTCGGGGCGTCGGGGGAGGCGTTCGAGCCGGGCCGACCCGGTTTCGACCTCGAAACGACCCTCGCGTTCCGGTCCACTGGGGCAAGAGTGCGCGAGGACCTCGATCGTCGAGGCCCCGCCACGTCGACGCCGACGACCCCGACTCACGCCGTTCAGTCGCCCAGGTAGCGGTAGACGTCGTTCTGCCACTTCGGCTCCGTGATCAGCCGCAGCAGAACGCGGTCGACCTCCTCCTGCAGCGGGCTCTGCTCCTGCAGCGCGATCCCCATGGCGTTCCGCACCAGGGGCTCCGGCGCGATGGCCAGCTCGTCGGGGTAGCGCGTGTGCTTCAGGTGCCGGAGCACCGGGATGTTCGAAACCACCGCGTCGACCTCACCGGCCAGCATCGCTTCGACCGCGTCGTCCACCAGCGGGAACTCCCGCACCTCGATGGCCTCGCGTGCGCAGAACTCGGCTCCCGACGAGCTCTCCGCCACCCCAACCGCGACCCGCCGCAGGTCCTCGACCGTCTGCACGCTCGACTCGACGCGAGCCGTGGTGAAGATCGAGCTCGCGTTCGCGGTGAACAGCGACACCAAGATGATGCTCGTGAACATCCACAGCACCGCGATCAGCCGCCCGAGAAAGGTGTGCGGGACCTTGTCGCCGTAGCCCACGGTCGTCATCGTCACCGCGGCCCACCACAGCCCGTCGCCGAGCCCCGAGATCCGGCGGCCCGAGCTGTCCCCCGGCGTGCGCTCGACGAGCCAGAGCAGCGTACCGGACACGACCAGGACCACGGCCAGCGTCGCGATCAGCTGCCCGAGCGAGACCAGGATCGGTGGCCCCAGCGACATCCAGACGTCGAGCTCGCTCGCGCTCACCGCGATGCCGGTGCCCGAGGGGTTGACCGGTTGGGAAAAGTCGACCATCGCCGCTCGCTGGGGCGTGATGGTGAGGGCACCGAGCCCCACGTCGTAGCGGTCGTCGCGCAGGCCGGTGAGCAGCTCGTCCATGTCGGTGAGCGTGTAGGCGTAGGACCAGCCGAGCTCCTGGGCGATGTCCTCCCAGATCTCGACCATGAGTCCGCTGTAGCGGCCGTTTGGCTCGCGGAACCCGAACGGAGCGGAGTCGTAGACGGCGACCCGGAGCACCGCGGGGTCCGGGTCGGGGGTCTGTGCCCGAGCGACGGGGGCGAGCCACGAGAGCAGAACGACGAGGGCCAACGCGACGAATCGCATCCCACCTCCAGTCGACGCGATCGTCGACGAGGACTCGCGTAACTGACCTTCCGTGCTCCATGCTCTGCCGTCACGGCATCGCTGCACTGGCCACGTGGACGCGCGCCCTCTAAGCAGAAGCGGGTGCGGGTTGGAGGTGGTCTTGCGCCGTGTGATCTGCTGTTTCGCTTTGTTCTCCCTCGGTTGTACGCCATCGGGCGACGTCGGGGACGACGCACCGCCCGCGGCGGTGCCGAGCCCCGACGATCCGCTGGCGCGCGGGTCGGTCACGCAGACCGAGCACGCGATCGTCACGTTCGTCAACGACGGTCCGCTCGTCGATTTTCGCGTCCTCGACGACGAGGTTCGTCTCGACCGCCGGGCTGCCGAGAGCATCATCGTCCACCGCGACGGGCCCGACGGCACCTTTGGGACGAGCGACGACGATCTGTTCGACTCCGTCCAGGAGATCGACGACCAGTTCTTCGTCGGTCCCGTCGCGCTCCAGCTCCTCGCCGACTATGTCGCCGACAGCCCGTGGATGCCAGGCGACAACGAACGCGCCGGAGTCATCGAGGGCGTCGAGTTCACCTGGGTCCAGCTCACCGAGACGCTGCGCTTCGCGAACGAAGGCACCGAGACTCAGCTCGACGTCGACGCCGAGCTCGACCGGCGCGCGGTGGACAGCATCCTCGAGGCGCGGCCCATCGCGTCGGTGCCCGATCTCGCGGAGCTGTTCTTCGTGGGTGAAGCCACGCTGCGCGCGCTCCGAGACTTCGCGACGAGCGCGGACTGGCGCACGCTCTCCGGCGAGGAAGGGCCCTGTGACGTCACCGCTGACTGCGACGACGGGCTCGTCTGTCTCGGCGAGTACGCCTACGGCGGCGGAGGGTTCTGCGTCGACGAGTCGCTCGCCGGCACGTTCACGAGCACGACCGAGATCGCGATTCCCGACGGTGACGCGACCGGCATCACCTCCTCGATCGAGGTGAGCGGTCTCGCGTCGGTGCCGGTGGACATCGTGGTCCGCCCCGACATCCGCCACTTCGAGACCTCGGACCTCGTCGTGACGCTCGAGGACCCCAACGGGGTGATCGGCGAGGTCTGGACGAACACCGTCGACCCGAAGGACGAGGTGATCGTGCGGGGCATCCCGAGCGACGACGAGGTGAACGGCACCTGGACGCTGCGCGTGGTCGACGAGGTCGCGAAGACCGAGGGCACGCTGCAGGGATGGGAGCTCTACCTCGTGAGCATCTACGACTGAGACGGGAGGCCG
>CAZZLC010000070.1:23842-29113 GCA_964655065.1 uncultured Enterobacteriaceae bacterium
GCTGCAGGGATGGGAGCTCTACCTCGTGAGCATCTACGACTGAGACGGGAGGCCGGATCGGCTGCCGGCAGTGGTTCCCCCCGATCGCCTCGAAGGCTCGATCGGGTGGAGCGAGTAGCGCTTCATTCCGCGGCCGCGCCGTCCGCCATCACCTTCCAGACGATGTCGTCGGACGTCTCGAACTCGCCGTCACGCCCCGCCGACCGGAAGGTCGCGAGGCGGACTCGCGCGGGCCCGAGGGTCCCTGCCGCCAGCCGTTCGAAGGGCTTCGGGTCGGCCGCGAGCGCGAGCCGAAGCGCGTGGTCCCAGGGGTCGCGCACGCGATCGAGGGCCCGCGCGAGCCCCTCCCCGACCTGTGCGGGGGTCAGGGGGTCCGGGTCCGTGTGGGCCTCGACCGCGGTGGTCCAGGCCGCGAACAAGGCATCGGCCACCGCCTCCGCCGTGGGGCGGAACGCCTCGCGCGCGGCGTCCTGCTCGGCGGACTTCATCGGGTTCGGGCGCTTCTCGTCGCCACGGAGCCCGACCAGATCCCGCTGGATGACCTGCGGCCACCGGTTGTTGTCGCGCTCGGCGTCCGCGATCTGACCGTAGGTGTCGACCTCGACGTAGACCAGCTCCCGGTCGCTGATCACGACGCGGTTGACGGTGCGGTCGTTCCGCTGCCAGATCTCGGCCGGCAGCGTGACCTCCTCCTCGGTGCCGTCCGCATAGACGAGGCGTAGCGGCACGGGCATGACCACCCCTCCGCGGTTCTCGAGGCGAATCGCGTAGAAGAAGCCCCCCTCCTCGAAGGCCTCCACCGCTGCGAGCTCGTCGTCCTCGAGCCGCCGCTTGTACCGGTCCCACTCCCGGGTGTCGGCGGGGGTGACGTCGAGCTCGTCGTAGGAGTTGTAGAAGTCGAGCAGCTCGGGAAAGCGCTCGGTCCTCACGGGGGCGTCGGCGTTGCGCTGCTTCGTGAGCGACCTCGGGCGCTCGTCACGTTGCTGGCGGTCGAAGGCCTTGGCTCGCACGGGATCGCCGCGCAGGGCGAACTGACGGACGTCGGTGACGGCGATGTCCACGTGGGCCGTCGTGTAGAACCAGCCCCGCCAGAACCAGTCCAGGTCGGTGCCCGAGGCGTCCTCCATCGTGCGGAAGAGGTCCTGGGGCTGGGGCCGCTTGAACCGCCAGCGGTCGGCGTAGGTCCGGAACGCGAAGTCGAAGCGCTCGCGGCCGAGCACCGTCTCGCGCAGCACGTTCAGCGCGGTGGCGGGCTTGGCGTAGGCGTTGTTGCCGAACTGGAGCAGCGACTCCGAGTTGGTCATGATGGGGCGCTGGTACCCGGACGTCATGAAGCCCGTGATGTCGCGAGGCTCGCCGCGCCGGTGGGGGTAGTCCTCCTCCCACGACTCCTGGGCCAGGAACTGCACGTAGGTGTTCAGCCCCTCGTCCATCCAGGTCCACTGCCGCTCGTCGGAGTTGATCAGCATGGGGAACCAGTTGTGGCCGACCTCGTGGATGATCACGCTGATGAGCCCGTACTTCGTTCGCTCCGGGTAGGTCCCGTCGTCCTCGGGACGCGGGCCGTTGAAGCAGATCATGGGGTACTCCATGCCGCCGACCGGCCCGTTCACGCTGATGGCGACCGGCCACGGGTAGGGCGTCGCGAACTCGGAGTAGACCTCGAGGGTGTGAGCGACGGCCTGGGTCGAGTACTGGCTCCACAGGGGCTCGCCCTCCTCGGGGTAGTACGACATCGCCATCGTGGTGCGGCTGGTTCCCGGAATGCGCACGCCCCACGCGTCCCACAGGAAGCTCGGGGAGGCGGCCCAGGCGACGTCGCGCACGTTGTCGGCCTGGAAGGTCCAGGTGCGGGTGCCCTCGGGGGTACGCTTCTCGTTGGCGGCGGCTTCGTCGGCGGTGATGATCATCACCGGACGGTCGGCGGTGCGGGCCCGGGCGAGGCGCTGCTGCTGGGTGCGGGTGAGCACGCTCCCGGGGTTCGCGAGCTCGCCGGTGCCCGCCACGACGTAGGTGTCGGGGACGGTGATGTTCATGGTGTAGCGGCCGAACTCGAGCGTGAACTCGCCGCGGCCCACGAAGGGCTTGTTCTGCCATCCGTCGACGTCGGTGTAGGCGGCCATGCGGGGGAACCACTGGGCGACCTCGTAGAGCGGCAGGCCGTCGTCGAGGATCTCGACGCGGCTACGAGCGCGGATCTGTTCGGGCACCATCTGGTGGGACCAGTCGATGCCGAAGCGCACACTGCCACCGGACCGCAGCGGGCGGGGCAGGTCGATGCGCATCATGGTGTCGACGACGGTGTAGGGCAGCGGTCGTCCTGCTGCGTCGACGACGCGCTCGACCGTGGTACCGCCCTCGAACTGCTGGCGCGCGTGCTCGCGGACGAGCCACCACAGTCCCACGTCCTCGTCCAGGTTGGGTCCGGTCTCGGAGAGCGCGCCGATGCTGTCGTCGCGAAACCGGTTCTGATCGAGCTGGACCCACAGGTAGGTGAGGTCGTGCGGGGAGCGGTTGCGGTAGGTGATGCGCTCCGAGCCGGCGAGTCGGTGGGTCTCGGGGTCGAGGCGGACGTCGATGACGTGATCGGCCTCGTTCTGCCAGTAGTCGGGCCCAGGAGCGCCGGAAGCGAGGCGGACCTCGTTGGGATCGGGGAGGACCTCGGTGAGCTGGCGAAAGGGGTCGTCGCCGGCCTCGGGGGCTGCGGCATCGAGGACCCTGGCGCCGTGGCCGTCGAGGTGTTGGTGGGTGTGGTAGCCGTCGTGGTGCACATCGTGGGCGTGGGCGGCCGCCGAGAGCACGAACACGAGCAAGGGGCTGGTCTGCATGGGGTCCCTCGAAAGATGTGCACCTTAACGATCGGTGGCAGGCCTCTGACGGCTGGGGATGGGTTCCCCGCGCGTCGGGCCCTCGGCGCTGGCGCGGCGCTTGCAGCGCAAGGTCTCGTAGCGGTGAAGGTCCCGTGGCCGTTCGATGGCCGGGTGAGGCTCCTCGGCGGGCACCCTCGGAAGACCGTTCACCGACCCTGGGAGATCGCCGTGCACGACTGCAGCTGGACCCTCCTCGCCGTCCTGACGGCCGCGTGCTGCAGCCCCTCCGGAGACCCGTCGCCCACCGGCGACACCGGGCCTCCGCCACGCCCGATCTGCGGCACCTGGACGACCGGCAGCGCGGAGGTCGCCTCGGACCCGTGCGGTTTCGACCTTCAGCTCGTCGAAATCGTCGTCCCGTCTGGATTCTTCCTCTTCGAGGACCTCTCCGGAGGGTACACGCTCCAGGATCACGAGGAGAGCGCGGTCGCCGTCCCGTGTCGGTTCGCGGAGGGGACGCTCACCTGCGATCAGGTGGCCTTCGACGTCGGGTTCGGCCCAACCCTCCTCGACGTGCAGCAGCAGGTCTCGGCTGACGTCACGGGCGCCGAGACCCTCGCCGTGGCCCGCACCACCCGCCTCGACTGTCCCGGCGGGAGCGGATCCGTCGGGTGCACGCTGGTCAAGCACCAGGCCGAGGTCGAGGGGTTGCCTTGTGAGGTGGTCCAGACCTACACCGCCACCTGGGCCAGCTCCGACGCTGGACCGCTCGACCCTGACGGAAGCTGCCCTGACGTTCCCTGACGGCAGGCGCGACCCCACCCGTCAGGGATCGTTGCCGGTCACCGTGGTCGACCCGCCGATCGAGTCGATGTCGTCGACGAGCGCCTGCGCGGCCGCGTTGGTGAGCGTGGTGTTGTCCCGGATGACCACGTCGCCCGACACGGAGACCAGGTCGACCATGGCGGTGACGTCCGTGAGCACGTCGTGGTCGCGGATCGTCAGATCCCTGCCGATCGTGCGCAGGCCGTCGAGGCCGTCCAGCGAGGGAAGCTGGGGGTTGCGGCTGATGTACACGATGTCTCCGACGTGGACGAGGTCCTGGAGCCCCTGCAGCGAGGTCAGGCTGTCGTTCCGGAAGACGCGGAGCCACCCCTCCATGCGCTGTAGGTTCTCGAGCCCCGCGAGCGAGGTGAGCTTCGGCGCCCCGACCACGGTGAGGCCGCCGGGGATGTCCACCAGGTTCGGCATCCCGGCGAGGCTCGTGAGCTCGGGCCCCGAGATCTCGATGCTTCCCTCGCCCACGCCCCAGTAGCCGCCGACGGAGGACAGCGAGTCCAGCCCGTCCAGTGACGTGATGGCCATGTCATCGAGGGCAAAGACGTCGCCGACGGACACCAGCGATTCGAGGCCCCGCAGCGAGGTGATCTGTCGGTTCTCGTTGAACACCAGGCTCTTGCCGACCGTCTCGAGGCTCCGCAGCCCCTCGATGGAGACGAGGTTGTCGTTGCCGACCACGATCCAGGTCCCGTTCGGCAGGTCCTCTCGCTCCCCGACGATGAAGTCCTCGCCGACCTCGCGAAGGTTGTCGAGGCCGTCGAAAGACACGAGGTTGTCGTTGCTCCAGATGTGGACGTCCTGGTCGACCCGCTCGAGCTGATCCAGTCCCGTCAGCGATGTGATCGCCGTGAGGTCGTGCAGGATCAGGTCGCGGCTGATCCGGGTGATGCAGGAGAGGTCCGACAGGTCGCCGAGGGGGAGGCTCTCGAGCCGCACGGTGCCGGACAGCTGCACTCCGCAGTAGCCGTCGCAGAAGCCGACGACGTTGGTGTTGGTCACCGAGTCGGTGACGAAGCTCGAGAGCTCCGGGTCGGCACAGTCGACGAACGAGTCGCAGTCGTTGTCGATCCCGTCGCCCTTGATCTCGTCGACGGAGGGGTTCCGGGCCGGGTCGACGTCGTCACAGTCGTTGGCGAGCACGTAGCCATCTCCATCGAGGTCGTCGTCGAGGGTGGCTGGGTCGCAGTCGTTGTCGAGCCCGTCATAGACGACCTCGTCTCCCCCGATGTCCGGGTTCGTGTCGTCGCAGTCGTCCAAGAGCCGCCGCCCGTCTCCGTCGAGGTCGTCGTCGGGCGTGGCCGGGTCGCAGTCGTAGTCGACGACGTCGAAGGGCTCCTCGGGGATGCCGGACAGGGGGTCCGGGTCGTCGCAGTCGTCCGAGAAAAGTCCGGTGGTGTTCATTCTGTCGCCTGGCGCGGATCCGGGGTCGCAGTCGTTGTCGACGCCGTCGTAGGGTTCCTCACGTCCACCGGCCTGGGGATCCTGGTCGTCGCAGTCGTCCGCGTTCAGTCGCCCGTCCCGGTCGAGGTCATCGTCGCGGGTGCTGGGGTCACAGTCGTTGTCGACGCCGTCGTAGGGCACCTCGGGTCCGCCGACCGTGGGGTCGGTGTCGTCGCAGTCG
>CAZZLC010000071.1:0-26011 GCA_964655065.1 uncultured Enterobacteriaceae bacterium
CGGGACTCGGCCGGCTTCCCCTCCGCGAGGCCTTCGACCAGGCGCTGCGCGGAGGGTGAAGCCCGGCCGATCCCCTGCGCAGATCAGTTCTCGCGGAAGACGATCGAGTTGTCGCCGCTCGCGACCATCGGCGGGTTGAGCGTGGTGGTCGCACCCGCCGCGCCGGCGATCAGCTCGGTGTAGTACGACTCGTCCACCGCGTCGGTGTCGGCGTCGGCCACGTAGACCACGGCCTCGCCATCGCCGACGATGAACCAGTCGCTCGCGGTGACCGAGGTGTCGACGTCTCCGTCCACCACGAGCGGCTTGTTCGCGAGCTGTGGCGCCGCGGGCACGGGACCCGTGAAATCGACGGCGTACAGCTCGTCCACGGCCGACACGGGGTCGCCGTTGAAGACGACGACCGAGCCGTCCTGGGCGACCAGGAAGCTGTTGAGGTCACTCGACGCGCTGAAGTTGGTGGTCAGCATCATCGAGGCGCCTGGCGCGTCGAACGACACGAAGAACAGATCTTCGCGGAGGTCGGTCACCTCGTCGGCCGCGTAGAACACACCCCGGCCGGCCGGATCGACGAGGACGTCGCTGTTCGATGGCGAGGTGGATTGTGCGATGTCGCCGCCCGTGACCATGGGACCCGACAGCTGCACCGGGAAGCCGAGCAGCGTGCCCGTCGCGTCGCCGAGCCACAGCTCCATCACGTCGAGGGTGGCTGCGTCCTGAGCGAAGACCAGGCCCCGGGAGTCGGGCGCCCAGACCGCGAGTTCGACGTCTTGCGAGGCGTTGGTGATGCCCGTGGCGCTCACCTGCCGCGCGACCCCGAGGTTCGCGACATCGACCACGAAGAGCTCGACGAGCCCGTCGAGCCCCGGATCGGCCATGTAGAAGATCCGGGTCCCGTTGGGGGAGAAGCCATAGTCCGTCGTCGAGGTGTTCACGTCCTCCGTTCCGGTGAGGAACGGGGCGTTGACCGTGACCGAGGGCCCCACGACACCGCCAGCCACGTTGGCGAGGTACAGCTCGATGACCCCGTCGGTGGTCCCGTCGTTCGTGTAGAGCAGCGACTGGGAGTCAGCCGACCACTGGAAGGACGAGGTGTCGCCGGTGGCGGGGTTGTTCGAGACGTTGAGCGGCACGGGCACGGCGGCGGTCACGTCGACGACCCAGAGGTCGGTCACGTCGGTGCTGGCGTGGTCGGCCTCGTAGGCGAGCAAGGTGCCGTCTGGGGAGAACGCGAAGCCCACGTCGACGTCCTGGCTGGTCTGAAGCGGCGGGTTGACCTGCACCGGGGTCGGCGTGGCCGCGAACGTGTCGACGAGGAAGAGATTGAACTCGCTGTCCACCAGATCGTCGGCCAGGTAGGCGAGGTAGCGGCCGTCGGGCGACCACGCGTGAGCTCCGCCGGTGACGTCCTGGGTCGTGGCGGTGAACGGGACGTTGGCCTTGACGGCCGGGCCCGGGACGGCACCGGACAGGTCTACCCACCAGATCTCCTCGGACTCGTCGAGGTCGAAGTCGCCGGTGAACGAGACGCGGTTGCCGGTGGCCGAGAACTTCACGTCGTTGACCGAAGGCAAAGTCGTCACGCCGAGATCGCCGCCGCTCACGGGCGGCGGGTTGAGCACGGTGGCGGTCGAGACCGCGCCGGCCTCGATGTTGTTGAGGCCGAGCTCGTACACCCCGTCGGTCACGAAGTCGCCCGCGAACGCCGCCCAGCGGGGGGCATCGTAGAACGTGATGCGGACGTCGCGAGAGTCGAGGGCGCCGTCTTCGACGCGGAAGAGGGCCGACGAGGGCAGCCCGCCGGTCGGCGTACCCGTGATGGCCCCGGTGCTCGGGGCGAGCGCCAGCCCGGTCGGGAGGACGCCGTCCACGAGCGTCCAGGTGTACGGTGGCGTGCCGCCGATGGCGGTCAGGGTGGCGGTGTAGGGTGAGCCGACGACCGGGCGGGGGACCACGAAGGTCTCGATCTCGAGGATCGGGGCCTGCACGAAGAGGGTGAACTGCTTGTTCGCCGCCTGGCCAAAGAAGTCGACGACCTGCACCGTGAAGACGAAGGTCCCGCCCTGGGTGGGAAGGCCCGAGATCCGCGAGTCGGGGGTCCCGATGGGGTCGAGGGTCAATCCCGCGGGCAATGCGCCCGCGACCACGGCCCACTCGTAGTCACCGCCCGTACCGCCGCGGGCGGTCAGCGGGATCTCGTAGGGCGCGTTGGCGAGCGCGTTCGGCAAGGTGCCGTCGTCGAGGATCGCGAACGGGACCGCGGCGAGGCCGTTGCACACGAACGTGGTGGACGTCACCTCCGCCGGGTCGAGGATGCCGTTGCCATCCAGGTCGGAGCCAACCTGGAGGCGCTGCCCGCCGTCGACGCAGTCGAGACCTGGGGCGACCGGCGTGACGTCGACGAGGCTGTCGAGGCCGCTCGTGCCGTCGACACCGTCACAGACGATGCTCTGGCCGGTGACCTCGTTGGGATCCAGCACGTCGTCGCCGTCCACGTCAGGGCCAGTCTCGACGCGGAGCCCGCCCGCCTCGCAGGTGGGTCCCGGAGGCACGGACGACACACGGACGAGGTCACTCGCACCGTCGGCCCCGTCGAGGCCGTCGGCGCCGTTGCAGGTGTACTGGGTGGAGGTGACCTCCTCGACGTCGAGCACGCCGTCCTCGTTCGCGTCGAGGCCGGCGTCCACGCGGCTGCCCCCTTCGGCGCAGTTCTCGCCCACGGGCTCCGCGTTCGTCACCACGAGGCTCGACCGGCCGTCGTCGCCGTTGCACACGAAGGTGGTCGTCGCGATCTCACCCGGTTCGAGGGTGCCGCTCGCGTCGGTGTCGAGGCCGGCCTCGATGCGGCTTCCGCCGTCGGGGCACTCCGTGCTCACGCCCTCGATCTCCGGAGAGACGGTCACGAGGCTCGGGATGGGGTCACAGACATAGACGACGTCGTCGATCTCGACGCCCTCGAGCACGCCGTTGCGGTCGCTGTCGAGCCCGCTCGTGATCTGCTGGCCGCCTACCGGGCAGTTGGTGCCGGCGGGCTCGGCGACGATGTCGACCAGCGAGTTGATGCCGTCCTCGCCGTTGCAGACGACGTCGGCGCTGTCCACCTCGGTGTCGTCGAGCACCCCGTCGCGGTCGTCGTCGAGGCCGGCCTGGACGGTGATGCCGCCGAACTCACCGCAGGACGGCGCGTCGGGGAGCGTTCGGACGATGGTGTCGAAGCCGGCGGGTCCCTGGGCGCCGCTGCACACGAAGTTCGTGGCGCTGATCTCGCCGTCGTCGAGGATCCCGTTGCCGTTCTCGTCGAGCCCGACCTCGATCTTGACCCCGCCGTCGGCGCAGTTGTCGCCGACGGGCTCGGCCGTGGTGCGCAGGAGCGCATTCGTGCCCGGGATGCCCTGCTCACCATCGATCCCGGGGTCGCCGTTGCAGATGGCCCGGCTGGCCTCGATCTCGTCCTCTTCGAGCGTGCCGCTCTCGTTCGAGTCGATACCGGTGACGATGACCTGACCGCCGTGCGGGCACTCGTCCTCGGTTGCATCACGGATGTCGACGAGAGACTGGAAGAGCTCCTCGCCGCACCCAATGGCGCTGGTCACCGAGGCGACGAGCGCGACGAACACGGTTCTGCGGATTCGCATTCAACAACCTCCGGCCCGCGGCTGCGAGCCCGATCGTCCGCGTGCGGACGTCCCCGATAGTTGGGGGCTGGCCCCTTTAACCAAGCGGTGGCCAGATGGTTGTTACAACAATGAATGCCGCGGCAATGGTCTGCCCGAGGGCCGGAGAGAACACGGCGGTACTCGGGTTCCGAGCCCGCCACGGAGGGCCCGGCCGCTGCCGGGGTCGGAGCTGGTTCACCGGTGCGAGAGGAACCAGTCGAACAGAGCACCCTCCTCGAAGACCGGCTCGTGGATCAGGTGACGGCCGGTCGTCGTCACCTCGAGCGTAGCGTCGCCCCCCAGTGCGGCGATGTGGTCGATCCACCTCGATGTCTTGCCGATGGGGATCTCGGGGTCCCGGGCGTCGTGGAAGGCGGCTACCGGCGTGCTGCGGAGTCGCTCGACGTCGGCGCGCATCCACGGTCGGTAGATCCCGCCGGCGATCGGCGCGACAGCCGCGAATCGGTCGGGCGAGCGGAGCGCCCACGCCCACACCCCCATCCCTCCCATGCTGACGCCGGTGAGGTAGACCCGCTCGGGATCGATGGGGTGATCGACGAGCACGGCGTCCAACGTCCGGTCGAGCTTGCCCCCGAGCAGCGGCCAGAACCGACCTCGCGGACACAGAGGTGAGACGGTGACGAAGGGGAAGTCCGGGTCGGTGAGGGCGAAGGCGGCGAGGCCCCGCCCGGTGCCACCGGGATGGTCGATCACGGCGGCGGGCTCGGCTCCGCGCTCGGCGAGGCCGTGCAGGAACACGATCAACGGGTAGCCGTCTGGAGGCGGCTCGG
The DNA here is from genome assembly GCA_964655065.1 of uncultured Enterobacteriaceae bacterium. Lineage (GTDB taxonomy): Bacteria > Myxococcota_A > UBA796 > UBA796 > DRPG01. Next base: position 4,448 of record CAZZLC010000071.1, read on the forward strand.
TCTGCGGTACGGTGACCACGTAGTCGAGGGCCGATGTCGTCCGCAGTGAAGCGCCGGTCGGCATCGACACCGACGCGCCGCCTCGTGGACATCCCACGAGGAGCAACAGGCTCCATCCCAGGTGCGTCATCTTCGTGGCTCTGCCCCTCCGATCCGGCGGGACCGGTGACCTCTCGGGCTGCAAGACGCGTACCGGTCCGGAGGCGCCCCGCATCTGGAGGAACGTGGGGTATCGTCCGGGCATGATGCCCCTCGCGACCCCTGATCCCCCCCGGCGCCCTCGGCAACCGTGAGCGAGCCTCGAACCCGTCACCCCGCCCCAGGCCTGCTCGTAGAAGACCCGCTGTCCGCCGAGGTCGATGCACACCTCGGCGCCTGCGTGTCGTGTCGCGCGGAGCGGCGCCGGCTCTTGTCCACCGATGCGGCCACCGTCGATTGCTACACGAACCACGTTGCAGCGTGGCTCGGCGACGGTTCACCGCCCGCGGCCCGGCGTGTGTCGGAGGCGCTCGCGGCCGACCCGTCGATGCTGGTCCCGGCGGTGGTCCAGGCCGTTCGTGGCGTCGTGGGCTCGGCGGGTCTCTCGAGGTGGAGGGCGATGGCCGATCAGGTCGGAGCGTGGGCGAGCTCGAACCCCGACCTCGATCTGTCCGAGGTCCTCGACGCGATGCGTGCCGACGAGGTGTCGACCGAGGCCGTGCTCACCGCGACCCTCGCGTTGGTCGAGACCGAGCGGTGGCGTGGCGGGCGCTACCGACGACAGGCCGTGCTCGGCGAGGGCGGAATGGGAGTGGTCACCCGGGTCTGGGACACGCTGCTCGCTCGCGACGTGGCGCTCAAGGAGCTCCGCCCCGATCGTCGCCAGCACGCAGGCCAGTTCCTCGCCGAGGCCCACGTGACCGCAGCGCTCGATCACCCAGGCATCGTGGCGGTGTTCGACATCGGGGAGCTGCCGGACGGTCGACCTTTCTACACAATGGAGGTGATCACGGGCGCGACCCTGGCCGAAGCGGTCACCACCCCCTCTTGGGCGCTGCCGGAGCTGATCCGCGTGTTCGAGCAGGTCTGCAACACCGTCGGCTACGCGCACGCCGCCGGCTTCGTGCACCGCGATCTCAAGCCCAGCAACGTGCTGATCGGTCCGTTCGGCGTCGTGCGCGTCGTGGACTGGGGCATCGCGGTTCGGTTGTCGCGGGCTCGAGAGGCAGCCCGAGCCGGCACCCCGGGCTTCGCGGCGCCCGAGCAGGCGAGCGGCCAGCCGTTCGACGTGAGAGCCGATGTCTACTCGCTCGGCGTGGTGCTCGACCGGCTCCTCACGGCGAGAGGCGTGCGACCCGACCTCCTCCTCGATCTCGTCGAGCGGTGCACGTCCCGAGAGCCGAACGAACGGCCTGCGGATGCCTCGGCCGTCGCCAACCGTGTGCGAAGCTGGCTCGATGGCGAGGAACGACGGGTGCGGGCCGACCGTGCGTTGCAGGAGGCCCGGCAGCATGCGCGGTACGCCGCCGAGCACCGGCGGACGGCCCAGGACCTCCGAGCGACCGCGGCGGCTGCGCTCGCCGAGGTTCCCCGCTACGCTCCGGTGTCGGACAAGCTCGCGGCGTGGCACGGCGAGGACAAAGCCGCTGCCGAGGAGATCGCCGCCGAGGTCCGCGAAGCGCGCTACGAGCAGGGCCTGCGGAGTGCCATCGACGAGGTCCCCGACCATCCCGAAGCCCTCGACGCGCTCGCCGAGCTGTACAAGTCGAGGGTCGTCCAGTCGGAACGCGCGGGCAAGCCAGCCGAGATCGCCCGCTTCGAGACCATGCTCGCGGGAATCGCGTCAGGGCGCTACGCCGGCTGGCTCGACACGCCGGGATCGCTGTCGCTCGCGACCGAGCCCGCCGGTGCAGCGGTCGTGGCCCGGCGCATCGAGCGTGTGGACCGGCGGCTCGTCGAGACCGACCGACGTCCGCTCGGGGTCACTCCGCTCCGCGAGCATCCCCTGCCTCGTGGGAGTTGGGTGCTCACCATCTCCCACCCCGACGCCGAGGACGTGCGCTATCCCGTGTTCGTCGAGCGCGGTGAGCACTGGGACGGCATCCCTCCCGAGTGCCTTCGTCCCTTCGCGATTCCGCTCCCGGCCAGAGGTACGCTCGGGCCCGAAGAGCGCTACGTACCTGCCGGTTGGTTCTGGGCTGGAGGCGACCCCGAAGCCAGCGACGCTCTACCGCGACGCCGACTGTGGACGGACGGATTCGTGATGCACGCTCGTCCGGTCACCCATCGCGAGTACCTGGCTTTCTTGAACGACCTGATCGCTCGCGGCGACGTCGAACTGGCGCAAGCCCTTGCTCCGGGGCATCCGGACCGCACCGAGGGCGTCGTGACGAGGCCCTACGAGACGCTGCCGTCCGGGCACTTCCGGCTGCGCACCAGCGCGCGCCCCGACGGCCCGGTCAACCTGGTCGACGCGCACTGCGCGGATGCGTTCGCGTCGTGGACCGCCGAGCGAACGGGTCGTCCCTGGCGGCTGGCCCAGGACCTGGAGTGGGAGAAGGCGGCGCGCGGGGTCGACGGCAGGCACTTTCCGTGGGGCGACTTCTTCGACCCGTCGTTCGCTTGCATGGCCCAGTCGCACGCAGGTCAACCCGCGCCTGCCCCGGTCGACGGGTTCGCCATCGACCGGAGCCCCTACGGGGTGCGAGGGCTCGCGGGCAACGTGCGCGACTGGTGTGCCAACCCCTACGTCCGCGACGGGCCTCCGGGTCCGCGGGTCGAGCCGGTCGTCTTCGAGCCTGGGCGTCACGAGTACCGCTTTCTCCGGGGGGGCGCCTACCTGTCGAGCGAACCCTTCCTTCGGTCCGCGTCGCGGGTCGCCGCGGCGCCCACGGAACGCGCCGCGGTGTTCGGGATCCGTCTCGTCCGGTCCGTCACCCCGGATCGACACCCGACAGCACGACCTCCACCATCGTAGGCAGCAACGGCTCGCCAGGATCTGGCCGCCGGAACTGCCAGACGCCACCAGGGCCCGGGGGCACCAGGCCGTCGATCAACCCCTCGGGGTCGGCGAACCAGACCTGATCACCGCTCTCGAGCTGCTGGAAGAAGCCCACCGGCAGCTCCTCTCCCGGAGGCCCCGTCCGGATCTGGTACTCGGCTCGCACGGCGCTCTCGCGCGGCCTCCCGGGCTCTGCGGCGAAGGTTCCCATCTGGACGGCAGGTCCCCGCGCCGGGTCGTAGTCCACGAGTAGCTCGACGTGATCGACGTCCACGAGGTCGAACCCGTCGCGAGGCCAGGCCTCGTCGTGCCACTGCCAGTGCTCGCAGCCGAGGTGGTGACCGAGGTACAGCGGCCGGCAGTTCTCGAACCGGAGCCCGGCCTGCTCGCTCGGGTTCACGAGGACCATCTGACCCAGACGCGGTCCGCGGTCCGGAGCGACGAGGTCGAAGGTCCAGGTGTCGGGGTTCAGCACGTCTCCGTTCGCATCGACGGGGAATCCCCAGGCGACCGGGTCCAGATCGTCGGGAGCGGGTCCCACGAGGGTCCAGTTCTCGCTCGCGGGTACCTGGATCCCCGTCGCGCGAGCTCCCCCACACGGGCGAGACGCCGTGCTCAAACCGAGCAGGTGGGCCAGGGCGCGGGGGCGCACGAAGCGCACGCGCAGCTTTGGGTCCACGAGCAGGCCGGACGGGGACCGCCGACGCTCGTCGACCACGATGAGCTCGAGGCGCGCTCTCGGCGCCACGCGGCGGAGAACCGCGACGATCACGTCGAGTCGGATGCCGAGGTCGGGACCATCGATCACCAGGATGCCCCGACCGGTCTGGGCTGCCCGCTCGGCGAGGGCCACGAGGGCAGGGTACGCGTCGCTCGGGGGACGGACGACGACGTCCCACCCCGCAGGAGACCCAAAGGTCGGGGGCACCGGGGGCACCGAGCGGCGAACGAACACGATCGAGTGCTGGCTCATCGCGCCCCCAGGTCCAGAGGGTCGACGGGGCTGCTGCCCCCAGCGTGTCGCGACACGAACCAGCGCCAGGCGATTCGAGGATCCGACCGCACGAGCTGGTGGATCGCCGCGCCGAGGCCCTGCGGGTCGTCGGGGAATCGAGCCCTCGGGTCCTCTCCGGGGTGGTGGAGCACGACGAGGATGGAGGCCATCATGGTCGGAGAGGCGTACTCCTCGCAGTGCCGCGCCGGAAGCCCGACCACGGTTCGGAACTCGCCGGGGCGAAGGTCGACGACGGGCTCTGGCTCGTGCAGCTGCCGCCAGGTCGACGGGATGTTCAGGCGGTCGTTGCCGCACACGAGAAAGCTGGTGGCGTAGATGGTGCCCGTCTTCGTGCCGCGGTTCTGGATCCGGAGCGCGAGCTTCGCGGGCGAGGTGTCGAAGACGGCCGCCGCCGCCCGGATCGATCCCTGATCGTCGCGATGGCGGCTGCGGATGCCGAACGACGCGAGCTCGTGCAGCGCGTTGTACACAATGATGTCCGGGCTGTTCCAGATGGGCTCGTCCGGTGGCTCGCCAGCCCCGGTGTCGAGCACGGTGGTTCGGATGAAGGGCACGAACTCGTCCCTGACCAGCCAGTTCAGCGCGCGGGATGCGCTGACCAGTCCCCAGCCGCAGGACGGGTCCCAGCCCGCGGAGGAGGCTCTCCCCTGGGCGCTCTGACCGGCGGTGACATCACGAGCCCCGTTCACGAGGACGTTCTTGATGTCGTTCGGGTGTCCCCGCAGCTCGGGAAACCGCTCGAGGAGCAGCGCGACGACGCCCGCCACTTGAGGCGCGGCGAGCGACGTTCCACTGAGTCGCACCCAGCCAGACCCTGGCTCCGCGGCCAGGTCGAGGTGGCGGTCGAGACGACTCCCGGGCTGGACGGGAACCAGGTAGGGCCCCATCATTCCCGCGAGGTCCGGGCAGTGTCGCCACGGCACCGTCGCGCTCTCGAAGCCGCTGGCGAGCGGGGACGCTGCGAAGATCCGACTCGGACCCACGGGTCTCGTCGCGTCGAGAGGCTCCCGGGGCGTGCGCACCTGTGGAGGCGGCGCGGGTGCGCCGGGGGGCCCGAACAAGGGACCCGAGGGTCCGCCGTCGCTTCCCAGCTCCGTCGACGCGCCGTCCCCCGGGAGGCGACCGGTCGGGTCTCGTCCGAAGAGCGACTCGCGGGACGTGCGAATCGCGCCGCCGACGAGCAACACGTCGGGGTGGCTCACGACCTGGGGACAGGAGTTCGCCTCGTCGGAGTGGCCGTTGCCACCGCCGAAGACCACGAGCGTGCCTGCGGCCGTGGCCTCGTCGATCAGAACGTCGAGCTCGGGCTCTCGCTCCTGAATCGCCCAGCTGCACACGATGACGTCCGGCCGAAGCTGGACGGCCCTGGCGAAAGCCGCGATCGGCGCGTTCACCAAGCTGCCATCGGTGTACTTGACGCTCGCAACCCGCGCGTCCGGCGCCACGGCGTGCAGGCAGGCCGCGACCGCCGAGCCGTGACCGAGCTCGTCGCCGACGGGGTCTGCCCCCTCCACGGCATCCACGGAGCACGACAGCGACTCCTCTCCCCGCTCTCGGAAGAAGGGATGGAGGGTCCGGTAGATGATCCTGACCTTCGCACGCGTCCGGGCCGGACTCACGGCCACGCTGCGGCGGTCTTCCGCGCTGAGCGTCCCGGTCAGCGGAGCTCCTCGAGCGGGAGCCGGGCCCGCGCCGAGCGCCCACACCCCGATGATCGCGCTCTGCGGCTCACCCCAGGCCGGGTGCCCGAGGACGACGGTCCCGGACTCGCCGACCACGTGGTCCTCCACCACTCGATGAACGAGGCCGGTGTCCACGATGGCGACGCGCACGCCGCGCCCTGTCTCGGGGACGTCGGCGTCCAGCTCGTCGCGGAGGACGGCGAGATCGGGCGCCACTCCGCGGGGGGGAGGGCCGAAGAGGGGCACCGCAGGTACGGGCGGACGCCAGAAGGCCTGTTCCCCGGTGCAATCGATCGGTGACGCGTCGACGCCGATCCAGGAAAGGGTCTCGGCGGGGCCGAAGGGCGCAACTGGATTCTCGAGTGCCACGCGCAGGACTCGAGGCCGAGTGCGAAAGAGCTCCTCCAGCGGGCCCTCTTCGACCGCGACGTGTGGGACCGACTCCACGACCCCGGGCGACAGACCGACCTCCTTCAGCTTCGAGACCACGCGCGATGCTCGGGCGCGCCGGTCCGGCTCGGGCAGGCGAGCGGTCAGGTGAACCACGGATCGTCTGGGCACGACCTCCTCCTTTGGCGAGAGCGTCGCCCCGGTCGACCGCAAGCCCTGTGCCAATCTGGTGGGATTGTTGGCCCAGTTCCTGCACTCCCGTCCGTCGGAGGAACGATGGACGCAGCTCCTGGACTCGTGGTCCTTCACGCTGCATCGGGCCCGGCTCTGGAGGGCCTCGTGTTCGAGCTGACCGAGGACGCGGTGACCGTCGGCCGCTCCACCACCTGCGACGTGACGGTGCCCCACCGCACTGTGTCGCGGGTTCACGCTCGGCTGCTCCTGGCGCCCCACGCCCGCCTCGAAGCCGTGACCACCCACAGCGGCACCTTCGTCAACGGCGAGGTCGTGGCCCCGGGGGACGTGGTCCCGCTCCCGCTCGGCTCGCTCGTCCAGGTCGGCTCCGTGGTGCTCCAGTACGACCGCATCGAGACCGTCAGCGCGACGGCCCCCGTGCCGACCCCTGCCCGGCCACGCATGCCCGCCATCGTCGTGCGCCTGGATCTCGGCAACTGTCTCGTCTCCTGTGGCGGTCGCGACACGGGGCTGACGGGCGATACTGCGCGGTTCCTGGGCGTACTCGCCCAGAATACCGGGCACTTCGTGTCCTACGCCGATCTTCGCGACGCCGGGGTGACGACCCGGCAGCTGGCGCCCCTCGCCAGCACGGTCCGCGCCGTACTGGCCCGCCTGATGCGGCAGGGCTTCCTCGACGAGGCCCTCGTGCGACGCTGGCTCGTCGACAGCGGGGTCGACGTCGCGGTCGCGCCCGACCGTGGACTCCTTTCGCGGCGTCTGCTGGACAATCGAACCGGGTATGGCTACCGCCTGCGGATCCCCGAAGATGCTGTCTGCATAGAGCATGTCGACTGACGCCAATGATCGCCCAACCATCTTCGAAGGTGCTCGCATTCGCGTCCCACTAGGTTTTCCTCACGTCAGACATCACCGACGAAGGAGGAATGATGGGACGTATGCGCGAGCTCGTTGCGGTTCTGTGTGCAATGACGGTGACGGCCTGCGACCTGCCGGGGCAGGTCGACGCCAACACGGAGTCCATCGATCAACTGGAAGACCGGTTCACCGAGTGCGAGACCAACGTCTGCCCCGACGTTGCCGACCTGCCGATCGGGGCGCTCGAGAAGTCCGTGGAGGCGCTCGCCGGACGACTCTCCGCCGCGGAGAACACCGTGGCGTCCCATGGGTCTTCGATCGGCTCGAACGCGTCGAACATCGAGCAGAACGCGATGGACGTGACGGCGAACACGTCGGAGATCGCGAGAAACGCGACCACACTGGCGGAGCGTCTGCCCAACACCGATCTCGTCGTGGCCGTACCTGCCGACTACCCGACCCTCGTGCAGGCCCTCGCGTCGCTCGACGGCATGCGGCTCACCGCGGGCACCCGTGCCACCGTCACCATCGCTCCGGGCACCTACACCTTCAGCCAACCGGTCCTGGTCGACCACCCCGACGGCCGATTCATCGACATCCTGGGCTCGGGCAACGTGACCCTCGACTTCCCGAACGGTGACGGGCTGGTCGTGACGGGCACCGGACTCGGCCTGCTCGATGGCGTCACCATCACCGGAAACCCGTCCCTCGCTTCGAGCCACACTGGCGTCCACGCAACCGGGGGTGCTCAGGTGTCCATCGGATCCGGCGTGGTCGTCTCCGGCTTCTCGGGTTCCGGCGTCCTCGCGACATACCACGCCACGATTCGCGCGAACGGGGTGAGCGCGACGGGCAACCAGGACGGATTCACCGCGCTCTTCGACGGGGCCCTGCAGGCCAGCCAGTGCAGCTCGACCTCGAATTCGGGCGGGGGATTCTTCAGTCTCGCCGGGGGGCGGTTGACGGCGTCGAACAGCGTTGCATCAGGCAACCAGTTCGGGCTCATCGCCCTCAACGACGGTTACCTCGACGCGGCCGGAACGACGTCGACCGGGAACGGCTACGGCGCCTTCTTGTCGAATCTCTCGCTCTTGGCGGCCGACCCCGAGCTCGTCACGGGGAACGCGAACACCGCCAACCAGTTCTGGGGGCCGCTCTCGAGCAACGGCTCGGTGCTCGTCGATCCCCAGTGACCGGATGAGCGCGGGCCACGCGTGATCGGCCCGGGCGCCTCCCGAGCTTGGTGCAACACGGGCATTACAACTTGCATACGAGCCAGACTGTCGACCCGTTCGACGTCGTATGCTCCTCGGGCACGCCGCGGGCGTCGGCGAATCGAAGGGAGGGCGGATGCGCACGGGACTCGTGCTGTGGGGACTGGTCTGGCTCGTCGGGGCCTGCTCGGGGGGTGACGGCAGGAGCCCGGCGAGTCCGCCGGCTCCGGACGTGGACTCCGGATCCGTCGTGGACAGCGACACGGGGGAAGCGACCGACACCGCGCCACCTCCGCCTCTTCCGAGCGACCCACCTTGGTTCGAGGAGCTGCCCGAGACGCGCGATGCCGACGCTCTCGCCGGCGTGAGCTTCGCCCCGGTCGACGTGAGCGACCCGCGGTTCGTCGTCTCCGATCGCGTGGTGAGCCTGCGCCTCGCCGACGATGGCACTCGCGAAGGCTTCGACGCCCTCCTCGCGACGGAGACCCTGAGGGTGATCTCGTCGGCGCCCAACGTTCCCGTCGTGTTCCTGGAGCGCGACGCCCCCTGGACCACGCGCGACGAGCTCGACCAGCTGCTGGCCAGGCTGGAGGCCGATCCGTCCGTGCAGCACGCGTGGTACGAGCCGGAGCCCCAGGTCGCCACGTTGCCCCCTGGCGTCGACGAAAGCACGCGGCCCCTGGTCGACGCGGCACTCGCGGCCACCACCCACCGGCTGTGGGCCCTCCGCGAGCTGACGGGCCAGGCGCTGCAGAACGGGGTGATGGCCGGTGGTCCCGCCCTGGTGACGATCGACAGCTTCGGGGGCGGAATCCCCGCCCCGTCGCTGTTCGAGGGCGTCTTCGACGGGGCGGACTTCGCCGGGGATCCGCAGGGTCCGGGAGAGCCGCACGGCTACCAGGTGCTCTCCGTACTGCTTCCCCGGTGGACGATCGACCAGGCCTCGCCGTTTGGCGCCGACGTCGAGGGGCTCGCGGGACCGCTGACCCATCCGTACGTGGTGCGCGCCTTCGACGTCGAAGGCTCGGGGCTGGTGTTCGCTCACGCCCTGGACGCGGCTCGGCTCCCGCTGCAACTCGACCAGGACGTCGTGATCACCCAGTCGGTCCTCCACGGGTGCCCGGACCCCTCGTGCGAGCAGGTGCTCACCGAGAAGGCGCAGGCCCTGCGAGACACCCTCGAACGGCTGGGCACGGCCGACCGCGTGCTCTACGTGGTCGCGGCGGGCAACGTCGAGCCTGCCTCCCCCGCCCCGCCGGGCCTCGAGGGTGCCGAGTGGGCGTCGGTGGTGGCTCGTGCGGGCCTGCCCAACGCCCTCGTCGTCGAGAGCTCCGTCCACCAGGTCACCGATGCCGCGTCCAGCCGGCCGACGGACCCCTTCTTCGAGCACTGCGTGGCTGCGTCCAGCAACGCAGGAGGTGACGTCTCGGCCCCGGGCGTCGACGTGCCGGTGTTCGATCAGACCGGGACCCCCCAGGTTCGCAGCGGCACGTCGGTCGCGGCGCCTCGGGTCGCTGGCGCGGCCGTCGTGCTCTGGCAGCACGCCCCTGCGCTCACGGCGGCCGAGGTGGCGGAGCGCCTGCGGAGCAGCGCGCGGCCCTTCGCGAGCCTGCGCACCGCGACGAGCCCCGCGTGTGCCGACCCTGCGACCGCAGCACCGCTGCTCGACAGCCACCAGGCCGTGCTCGCGGCGGATCTCGGTGTGCCCTCGGCGCCCGTCCGGCAGTTCCTGCTCGACGTGGACGGCAACGGCCAGTTCGATCGCGACGACCTCGCGGCGTTCCTCGATCACTACACGGCCAACGACAACGTGGCGCTCTTCGACGCGTTCGACCTCAACGGCGACGGCAGGCTCGGTCGCCAGACCCGAGCGCCCTTCGACCTCGACGGCCCCTTCCAGGCGGCTGGCTCGCCCCTCACCTACGGCCTCGCGCCGTCCGAGCACGTCGATCCAGACGGGAACGTCGTGTACCCGAGCTACGACGAGCTCGCGGTGAGTGACCTCGACGTGCTCTGCTACTACGCCTATTCTCCCCTGTTCCACGCGCCTCACGCCGACGATCGCGACCGCATCCTCTACGAGGACTACCGCGACGAGGGCTACACCTGTCCTGGAGTGGTCCCCGAGGTCGTTGCCCCCGGCGCGGCCTGCCCGATGTCCACGCTCGACGGCGACCCCTTCGCCCTGGCGATCGAGTTCGGGCCCCACACTGCGTTTCCCGTCGAGATCCGAGCCTCGTGGAGCGGCTCGGGGACCATCGACCCCGTTCCGCCCATCCTTGCTCCCGCGGTGTACGTGTCGGCTGGCGCGAGGGTGCTTCCCAAGCTCGTGACGGCCTCCGATCCGAACCTCGTGGTGTTCGGCTCGGTGGCCGCCAGCGGCGGGAGCCTCACCGTGGACTTCGAGTTCGTACAGACCGATGCGAGCGGGACCGAGCACCTCGTGACGACCGAGTCCGTCACCATCGAGGCCTCGCCGGACGCCGACTGCGAGATGCCCGGCCCCGTCCCGGCCGGAATCCTCAAGGGGGGCGGCGGGGGCTGGCACTCGCGCCGCGTGGACTCGACCCTCGACGGGTATCCGGGCCGGTCCGCGGTGCAGTACTCCATCGCCGAGTCGTGGGTCACCAACGTGACGCCCAGCGAGTGGGTGTGGGGCTCGCGCAACTATCGCGACGGCACCATCGTGGAGTCCGACTCGAACGGCAACCTCACGATCATCGCGACGGAGACCATCGGCCGTGACTCCGTGGTCTACGATCCCGTCCTGAACCAGACGACACGGACGACGTCGAGCGTCTCGAAGCAGAACGGCATCGTCGTTGCCTCGTCGGGGCCCACCACCACGGTCACCTCGTGTGAAGGCAGCTTCTCGTGCGCGAGCAAGCCCTCCCGTCCCGACCAGATCCCCCAGTGCGTCGCGGGCAAACACCTGATCGCCTACGATGGTGACGTCTACACCTGGCTCGAGGAGTCGTTCTCGGGCCTCGCGTTCAGCAAGGGGGCGGGAAGCTACACCTGCTTGGGATGCGTCGGTCCGTCGTCGGTGGGATGCACCTGCAGCGGCGGGAATCGGGCGCAGTGTCCCTGATGGCGTCGGCGGTGGTCGGGGCAGGGCGAGGTCGACTGGACCGCCCTCGCTCGGCCGCTTCGCGGCGTCGCCTCGCCGCCGTCAGGCGGATGCGGAAGGGCCGTTGTCGAACCCCGCCGCCTCGACCGCTGCGCGCACCGTCTCGGGGTCGTGTTCTCCACGAACCACGATCTCGCCGGGCTCCAGCGTCACGGTGAACTCCAGATCCGGCGCCTTGCGCTTCAGCGCGCGGGTCACGCCCTGTACACAGCCATCGCAGGTCATTCCGACCACGGGGTAGCGAGCTTCGGTCACGGGCCCTCCACGGGTTGCGTCGCGCCCGGCGAGTCGAGCGCGTCGAGAATCGGACAGTCGGGACGGTCGTCCCCATGGCACTGGCGCACGAGCCGGTTCAGCTCCTCGCGGAGCTTGGTGAGCTCGGCGATTCGTGCATCCACCGCCTCGATGCGCTTCTCGGCCAGCGCCCGGACCTCGCGGCTCGGCCGGGTGTGGTCTTGCCAGAGGTCGAGCAGCGACCGCACGTCGTCGAGGGGAAAGCCAAGCTCCCGGGCCGATCGGACGAACCGCAGCACGCGCACGGCGTCGTCGCCGTAGATCCGGTAGCCGTTGGCGGCGCGCGCGGCGGGCGGGAGCAGCTCGACCTCCTCGTAGTAGCGGATGGTCTTGGCGGGCACGCCACTGCGTCGCGCGAGCTCGCCGATGGTCAGGTCCGCCTTCACGTACTCGGCCTCCAGCGCCGCAGGAGAAGCGCGTTGGTCACCACACTCACGCTGGACATCGCCATCGCCGCCCCGGCGATCATCGGACTCAGCATGCCGAGGGCCGCGAGCGGCACCCCGACGACGTTGTAGACGAATGCCCAGAACAGGTTCTGCCAGATCTTGGCGTGCGTGGCCCGCGAGACCCGGATGGCGTCGGCCACGAGCAGCGGCTCGGGCCGCATCAGGGTGACCCCTGCGGTGTGCACGGCGACGTCCGTGCCGGTCGCCATCGCGAAGCCGGCGTCGGCGGCGGCGAGAGCCGGGGCATCGTTGACCCCGTCGCCGACCATCGCGACGGTGTGGCCCTCGTCACGGAGTGCCTGGACGTGGGCCGCCTTGTCGGCGGGCAGGACCTCGGCGAGCACGCGGTCGATGCCGAGATCGTCGGCCACCGCGGCCGCGGTCCGCGCGTTGTCGCCGGTGAGCATCACGGTGGCGATCCGCGCCTCGCGCAGCGCTGTGATCGCGGCTCGCGCCGACCCGCGGGGCGGATCCGCCACCGCCACGACCCCGAGCACCCGCTCGCCGTCGTCGATCACCATGACGGTGCCGTGGGCCTGCTCCTCGTCGATCACCGAGCCGTGCTCCCCGAGCTCGATCCCCCGCTCCGAGGCCCAGGTCGGGCTCCCGACGTGCACCCGAACGTCGCCCGTCACCGCGCTCACCCCGCGTCCAGGGTGATTCTCGAAGGCGTTGGCCGAGGGCCGCTCCTCCGGCGCCGCCGCCAGGACCGCCCTCGCGAGGGGGTGCTCCGAGCCGGCCTGGACGGCCGCCGCGATCGCGAGCACGGACGTCTCGTCGCCATCTGACGCGACCACCCGACGCACCTCGGGCCGTCCCTCGGTGAGGGTGCCCGTCTTGTCGAACACGACGACATCGACGTTGTGCGCATGTTCCAGGGCCTCGGCATCCTTGATCAGGATTCCGGCCCGGGCCGCGGCTCCCGTGCCCACCATCAGCGCGGTGGGCGTGGCGAGCCCGAGGGCGCACGGGCACGCGATGACCAGCACACTGACCGAGGCGAGCAGCGCTTCCTCCGTGCTGTAGCCGAGCGCCGTCCAGGCCACGAGGGTGACCGCCGCGATGGTGAGAACGGCGGGCACGAACACCTCGGCCACCCGATCGACCGTCTTCTGGATCGGCGCCTTACCGGCCTGGGCTCCCTCGACGAGAGTGATGATTCGCGCGAGCGCGCTGTCCTCGCCCACCGCGGTGGCGCGGACGCGCAAGAGCCCGCTCCCGTTGACGCTGCCGCCCGTCACCGTGTCGCCGGGCGCCTTGTCGACGGGCAGGCTCTCACCGGTGAGCAAGCTCTCGTCGGCGGCGCTCCGCCCCTCGAGCACCTCACCGTCCACGGGGATCCGTGCCCCGGGGCGCACCACGACGACCTCGCCCGCACCGACCGCGGCCGCGTCCACCTCGAGCTGGCGCCCGTCGCGCTCCACGATCGCAGTCTCCGGTCGCAGCGCGACCAGAGCCGCGATGGCCGCCGTGGTGCTGCGCTTGGCCCGACGCTCGAGGTGCTTGCCGAACAGCACCAGGGTCAGGATGACCGCTGCGCTCTCGAAGTACAGTGGGCCCCCGGCGACCAGGTTCCACAGGCTCACCGCGAACGCGGCGGTCGTGCCGAGCGACACGAGCACGTCCATGTTGGTGGATCGGTTGCGGAGCGCCGCGAAGGCGGCCCGGTAGAAGCGACCACCCACCACGATCTGGACGGGCAGGGCCAGCACGAGCTGGGCCCAACCCGGGAGCGCCCAGTGTACCCCGAAGGGCATCAGGAACATGGGCAGCACGAGCGGAGCCGACAGCGCAGCCGATGCCCCCAACAAGGCGAGCTCGCGGCGATCGACCGCTCGGTCCCGCGCCTGTCGGACCGCCCGGTCCTCGGCCGCGGTGCTCGCGGTGCGGGCCCCGAAGCCCGCGTCCTCGATCGCTCGGACCAGATCGTCCATCACGGCTTGATCGGGCAGGTGCGCGATGGTCGCGACCTCGGTGGCGAGGTTGACCTGGGCCGAGACGACCCCGGGCGTGCGCCGCAGCACCTTCTCCACCCGCTGGCTGCAGGTCGCGCAGGTCATGCCCTCGATGTGCAGGCGGGTCCCCTCGACCTGCACCTGATTGGCGTCGTGGACCATGGTGCCCCCTCTGGTGCCCTGCTGAAGAGATAAGGCTTCCAGTGGCTGGAAGGTCAAGGGGGCAGCGCTCGGGCTATGACCCGATGGCGAGGGGTGCGCCTGCCCAGGAGCTCTCCGCTCGCCGGTGGGGCGCCGGTTGCGGTAGGATTCGGGGCATGCTGGACGCACGTATTCGGTCGGTGTTCCTTGCCTCCCTGGTGGCCTGCGGCGACCGGGGCTCCCGCGACGAGATGACCACGGCGGACACTGGCCGCGACCCCATCGTGGGCGACTGCCGGGATCCCGTGAGCCGACAGGCGCTGCCATCCCAGACCCTCGGCAGCGATGGCCTCAGTGAGCGCTTGGACTTCACGATCCCCGAGTGCGCGACGTCGTACCTGTTGACCGTCTCGGGACCCGACGATGTCCTGCTGGCACTCGAACGGCTCGTCAGCCCGTCGGGGGAGCGCTGGATCGAGGGGCCGACCCCGTTCGGTCAGCTGAGCAGCCCCGTTCCCATGGCAGCGGCGCTCGGCGTCGCCTCGGCGTTCGTGTCCAACTCCGACGTGCCCTTCGAGACCGGGAGCTACCGCGCCCGCATCGAGGCCGGGCGGCCCCAGGGCCTGGGGTTGGCGCCGTTCTCGGGGGAGATCGAGGTCGAGCTGCTCTGGAAGAACGTCGACACCCTCGCCGAGGGAGGCGAGCTCGACATCAACCTCTACTTCAGCGGCGCCGCGGACTTGAGCGCGGCCAACGCGCCGACGAGCGTCGTGCTGCAGGCAGCGCTGGACGGGTTGGCCGAGACGTACGCCCAGGTTGGCATCGCGCTCGGCGACGTCTCCTACGCCGACATCCCCGCCGAGTTTCGGACGATCACGTCCCTCGATGGGCCCGATAACGATCTGTCCCGGATGTTCTCGTTGTCTGGGGGCAGCGCGGGAGGCCTGAATCTCTTCTTCGTCGAGCGCTTTGACGTGCTCGGCGGCCTGGGCGACGGCATCGGCGGCATTTCGGGCGGCCTGCCCGGCCCCGCGCTGCGGCCGGGCAGCCCGCGGTCCGGGGTGGCGGTCGCGCTGCAGGCCACACGCGACGTCGAGGGCAACCAGGATCCCGCGCTGCTCGCCCACGTGATGGCCCACGAAGGTGGCCACTACCTCGGGCTGTTCCACACCGTCGAGGTCTTCGGCGGCGGGGATCCCCTCGCCGACACGCCCGAGGGCCTCGGTGAAACGACGAACCTGATGTTCCCGACGGTCGGAGGCGACACGCAGCTCACGCCCTCGCAGGCGCGGGTCGTGCACCAGCACCCGGAAGTCACGCTGGAGGACCGATGATCATCGGACTGCTGCTCGCTGCGCTCGCCCAAGGGGAGGACCCCGAGCCCTCGCTGCTGACGGTGCTCGGCGCGATCGACGTGCGGCTGCAGGCGTCGTCGCTCGTCGCGGTGGGCGCGACCCCGGCGGATCTGCTGGCCATCGCACGCGACACCGAGCAGCTGCCCTACCTGCGCACCCGCGCCACGGCTGCCCTCGGGTTCTTCGACGAGCCGGCGGCGGTCTCTTCGCTGCGGGATCTCGCGCTCGCGACCACCATCGACTCCGAGGTTCGGCTCACGGCCGTCTCCGCCCTCGGGCACACCGCGCCCGTCGACGTGGAGTCCGTGTTCGCGACGGTCCTCACCGAGACCGGGGCGCCGCGGGATCTGCGCGAGGCCGCGGTGCGCGCCACCCGGCGGCTGCCCGCGCCGCGCGCGGCGACGGTGCGCGCCGCGGTGGAGCCCGCGCTCGCCGAGGATGACCCGATCCGGGTCCAGCTGATGACGCCGCGGCGAGAGGAGCGCTGAGTGCACTCGCTCGCCCCCGCCCGAGTCCACGAACCCGCGCGCGATCAGGAGTTCGTGTCGGACCACCAGATGCGGGTGGGTCACGCAGCTCGGGCCAGTTCGCGTCCGCCTTCTCGATCACGCTGGCGAATCACGGACCGGCTCCACGCCGGCCGGGAAGGTGACCGGCGGGGCAGGGGTACTTGCCCACCACGTGGGGACCGTCGCGAGTCTCGATGACCCGATCCTCGGGCACCTCGACGTCCACGGTGCAGCCACAGGCCAGCTCGAGCCTCGCGTCGAGACGCTGGTCTTCGCGTGGCGTCAGGGAGTCCACGCGGGCCACCCCGTGGGACGTCACCGGCATCTGCTACCTCCAGCTCGTGTCCTACTGCCGGTCGGCTCGGCGTGCACCGCGTGGGAGCCGCACTGTCGGGCAGACGGCCGGCTACGCTCCAGCCGTCGACCGGGCTTCTCGCCCCGCCCACGCCAGTCCGCCGGTATGGTGGACCTCGGGGGTGGCGTTGCTCGGGAGATCCTGGACCGCCTCGTCGCGACGTGAGGTCTGGTGGTCACGGTTCAGCTCACCACGAACCCCGGTCTCGAAGACCTCGTCCTGGACGAGCTGCGCAGGCGGACTGACGAGCGCGGCATGGCCATCGTTCGAGCCGAGCCGAACCCGGACGGCCTGGCCGGCCACGTCCTCGTCCAGGTGGATGCCCCGTGGAGCGAGCTCCGCTCCGAGTTGCTCGCGCTCAGGTCCGCCCATCGCGCGATCCGCTGGCTCACTCGGCTCACCCTGGACGGTGCGGACCCGCTCGGCCAGATTCGGGCCGCGGTGTCGGAGGTCGTCCCCAGCATCTCCGAGCTCGACGACCTCGAGCGCTCGTTCCGGGTCACCAGCTCGCGTACGGGGACCCACCCGTTCACGAGCGAGGACGTGCAGCGGGTGGCGGGCGCCGGCGTTCGCGCCGTCGCGCTTCACCCGGTCTCGCTCGAGGCCTTCGACGTCGAGATCCGGTGTGACGTCCGCGACCGGACGTGTCGGCTCGGTGTGCAGCTCGGCAGGATCTCGCGGCGGGCGAGCGGTCCGTACACCCAGCGCACGTCGCTTCGCGGCAACGTGGCCTGGGCGCTGCTCCAGCTGGCCTTCCCGGACCGGGCACCGCAGCACCTGCTCGACCCCTTTTGTGGTGCGGGTACGGTGCTGCGCGAGGCTGGTCGGCGCTGGCCCGAGGTGCAGCTGGCCGGACTGGACCGACTGGAGGCAGCAGCGCAGGGCACTCGCGCGAACCTGGTCGACGCTGGGCTGCACGAGCGGGCGGTCGTCCGCTGTGGTGATGCTCGCGAGCTGGCGGAGCTCTGGCCTGCCGGGACCTTCGACGCGGTCGTGGGCAACCCGCCCTTCGGCAAGCGGCTCGGGCGTGGGCTCGACCTGGTGCGCTTCTACGGGGACGTGCTGCAGAGCGCTGGCGCGGTCTGCCGGCCCGGAGCGCGGCTCGTGCTGCTCGTCCACCGACGGCACGCCTTCAATGTGGCCCTGCGGAAGCGTGGGGGCTGGTCGATCCGCCACGTGCGGGTCATCGAGCTCGGCGGGTTGTACGTCGGGGTGTTCGTCCTCGAGCTCGACCGCGGTGCCGGCTGACGCCTTGGCCTCTTCGGCCAGCGCCACGTTGGCGAGAGGGCCCGTCGTCGCTTCCCAGCGGCAACCGTTTGTCGTCCGGTGGCCTCGTGGCGGAGGTCGAGAGATAAGGAGGGCGCCCGCGGAGGCCACTTGGACGAACCCCCGGACCGTCACGATGTCCTCGCCGCAGTCGCGCCCCGCGAGCTGTTCGGCGACGCGGTGGACGACCCCCGCGAGCTGCGTCGGGTCTACGCGTCGCTGCTCAAGGCCTTCCACGCCGAGGACGACCCCGAGGCGCACGCGCACGTCCGCGCCCTGTACGAGCAGGCCCGGGAGTCCCACGAGTCCGCTCCTGGGGACGCCGAGCCGGCCCCGAGTGCGGCATCGGCCTTGGTCGCGACCTTCGAGCAGGACACCGGCAGGTTGCTGCAGGCCTTGGCCACCCACTGGGAGGAGCTCTTGCGGGAGCATCCCGATCTGCTCGGACACGCTGTGCATCGCGCCATCGCCCAGGGAGGTCCGGCCCTGGATCCGGCGGCGCTGGACCTGCTCGATGCCATCGTCAGCGACCCGCGCTGGACGATCGATCCCCGGGGGCTGGATCGGCTGGACCAGGGCATCGACACGCTCCGACAGCTGCGGGAGGCAGCGGCCGACGAGCGCATCCCGGAGCCCCTCCGCGAGCTGATTCGGCGAGCCTGGGGGCTGGCGGACGACGAGATCGCCGAGCTGTACCTCGACGTCGCCGAGCGCCTCGGTGAGGTCGACCTGCCCGCCGCGCTCGCTCACCTCGAGCGCGCACGTCCCAGGGCGCTCGGCCACCTCGTCGGGCTCCGCCGCCGCATCGTGCAGCGGGTGCTGAACCACGCGCCGGCGGAGATTCCAGAGCCGCGGCGCAAGAAGCTTCGACAAACCTACCCGCCCAGCAGCCTGTTCCAGGACGAGTGGGACGACCGCCTGGGGGGCCTCGTCGAGATGCTTCCGGTCCGCATCGCGGTCACCGTGCTCCTCGCCGTGGCCTTCATGGCGTACATGCCGCACTGGATGGCCCTGATCGCGGCGTACCTGGTCCGGGTCGGGTTACTCGCGCTGGTCGCGCTGGCGATCACGTCCGTGCAGGGCGGGCGGCCGATGGCTCGAGCGCACGACGGCAACATCGAGCCCCTGCTCGAGCTGTGCCGGGAGCTCACGCTGTTCCCCGAAGAACCGGCTCGCCTGATCTACACGGAGCCGGTGGCGTACGACGACGAGAAGTATGGCTTCGCCGACGGACACCCGATCCTCGAGCTGGAGCGCGACGACACCGCGCTGTTCCGAGTCATCTCCAACGGTCACGTGCAGCGTGTCCGGGCTGCGATGGAGGCCTCGAGTGGGTGAGCCCATCGGGATCGACCTGGGCACGACCAACTCCCTGGTCGCGGTGCTGCGTGAGACGGGGCCGGAGGTGCTTCTCAACGAGCTCGGACGTCCGCTGACGCCCAGCGTCGTCGCGCTGGACGACTCGGGTCGCCTGCTCGTCGGGGAGCCGGCTCGCGAGCGCCTTCACCGGGGGTGCTCGGATGCGATCGCGCGCTTCAAGCCGCAACTCGGCACCTCCCGCACCCATCGCGTCGGGGACCGGGACCTGACCCCGTCGGCCTTGTCGGCCCTGATCCTGCGGGAGCTCAAGGAGGTCGCGGCTGGGGCGCTCGGCGAGGAGCCACGACAGGCGGTGATCACCGTTCCCGCCTGGTTCCGCGAGCCCCAGCGTCGGGCCACGGTCGAGGCGGCTGCCCTGGCCGGACTCGGGGTCCAGCGGCTCGTCAACGAGCCGACCGCGGCCGCCCTCGCCTACGGGTCGAGCGCCGGCGACGAGCCGCAGACGCTGGCCATCGTGGACCTGGGGGGCGGAACGTTCGATCTCACGGTCCTCGAGCTCTTCGACGGCGTGGCCGACGTCAGAGCCAGCGTGGGTGACGTCCACCTGGGCGGTGAGGACTTCACGGACGCCGTCGTGCGCTGGGCGCTGCAGCGGGCCTCCACGACGGACATCGTGCCTGCTGCACTGGCCCAGCTCCGCGCGCGGGCGGAGGCGGCCAAGTGCCGGCTCTCCCACCAGGGAGTCGTCTCGCTCGACATGCCGGGGGGCTCGCTGCAGCTCGACGAGCCCACGTTCGCGGAGCTGACCCGACCGCTGCAGGACCGGCTGGCGCGCTGCATGCGCGAGGCGCTCGTCCAGTCGAGACTCACGCCAGCCGACATCGACCAGATCCTGCTGGTGGGTGGCGCCACGCGAGTCCCCCTCGTGGCGAAGATCGTGGAGCAGGTGTTCGGCCAGCGGCCGCAGCCGAGCGACGACCTCGATCAGATCGTGGCTCGAGGGGCCGCGGTGCAGGCCGGGCTGGTCGCCCGCCACGCCGCGGTGCGCGACCGGGCCGCGACCGACGTGCTCACCCACTCACTGGGCGTCGCGGTCCAGCGGCGATGGGGCGATGCGGTGTTCTCGGACCGATTTGCCCCGGTCCTGCACCGCGGCACCACGCTTCCGGCGAGTCGGGTCGAGCGATTCTCGACCCTGCACCACCAGCAGGCCGAGGTTCGGTTGAGGGTCTTCGAGGGGGAGAGCCGCGAGGTGTCCGACAACGAGGAGCTGGCGGAGCTCCTGCTCGCCGGACTGCCCACCCACGACGACCCCGACATGCGCGAGACGATCGACGTTCGGTTCGCCCACGACACCTCCGGCCTGCTCGAGGTGGAGGCCAAGCTGACGTCGACCGGTGAGCAGGTCAGCACGTCGCTGACCCGTGGCGGCGTCCAGCTCTCGGAGTCCGATCTTGCCGCGAGCCGAGAGGTGCTCGCGCGTCTCGAGACCCATCCCCGCGAGCTGCTGCCTAACCGCTGGCTGCTCGAGCGGGCCACGCGCGTCGTCGAGCTCCTCCCGGGTGGCGATCGGGAGGCGCTGGACGAGATGCTGGTCGCGTTCGAGGGCACCCTCGAGCACGGCGACCCCGAGGGCATCACCCGGACGAGGGACGTCCTGCGGGCCCGGGTCGATGCGCTCGTCCGCCACTACGGCCTGGAGCTCGACTGATGCGCCGTGTTCTCGACCGTCTCCGCGAAGCCGTGCCGCCCGTGCCTCGAGACACGGACGGCATCGTCCTGCCCGAGCCGCCCGAGTGGGCACTGGAGGACCCGCTGTTCGGCATCTGGGAGCACGGCCTCGACGTGCTGCGCCGAGGCGAAGCCGTGGTGGGCTGGATGTACATGGCCAACACGTTGCTGTTCGAGGACGGCGACGACAATGCGCCCGGTGGCGTCGTCTACAGCTTCGACCGCGGACTGGCCGACGTGCCCGAGCGGTTGGCGCCGATTGCGGCCGAGCTGTACCGGTATCATGCAGAAGCTGACGACGTCGTGCCCCTGCCCGCGGCCGCCTGGGAGCGGGCGATCTACGACTCCGTGTATTCGGGCCTCGAGCGGCCGTTCCATCAGCGACTGCCTCCGTCCATTGCCGGCAGCCGCATCGTCTACCACTCCAGCGTCTTCTTCTTTCGCCAGCACCTGCCGACCGGCCGGCTGACGGACCAGGCGATTCCACTCGTCGTGGACCGTGAGGAGACGGGGATCGCGGTGGTCGCACCTGCCGAGTGGTGGCCGGCGGTCCTCGCGTCACGCTGGGAGTCCGACTGAGGGAGCCCCCGGCTACGCCAGCCGCCGGAACGGGAGGCGCCGGATGCCGACCATCGCCTTTGGAGGCCGACTCGTCGAGTGACGGAGGAGGTCCTTCGCCCGTCCCCTCGTCACTCCGTCCGAGCTCGATGGGTCGACGATCCGTG
>CAZZLC010000071.1:26111-28925 GCA_964655065.1 uncultured Enterobacteriaceae bacterium
TCCTTCGCCCGTCCCCTCGTCACTCCGTCCGAGCTCGATGGGTCGACGATCCGTGTGAACAGTGACGGGTTACGCGACCGGCGGCTGGCGGACCGGACGCCCTGATTCGAGTGGGGTCGCCCACCAACACCATCCGCCCCGGCGTGAGCGTCGGTCTTCCGGCCTTGAGGGCTCGCCGGACCGCCGGTCAGCGCGGCCAGTTCCGGGTGCGCCGCGCGGGGCGGATTGATGAGGGCGATCGGACCACGGGCGAGTCGAGCGGGGGTGAGGTCGAGGGGAAGGCCCTGGGGCGAGGCTACACCGGCGCTCCCGTCAGGTCAGGGACGAGCTCGGCGACGAGCGACGGGGCGAGCACCCGGTGTCGGATGCGGCCGCCGACGTAGAGACGAACCGCGACCTCACGAGCCGCGGGCAGTGCCGAGAGCACGGGCTCGGGGACGTCGAAGCCGACGTAGTGCACCGGACATCCAGGCATCGCGTCACCCAGGAGGGCCCCCCGGGTCCAGGTGTCGTCGATGCCCAGCTCGATGGCTCGTCCGCCCTCGGCGAGCGCCCGCTCGAGCGCCTGACCATCCTCGGGGGGCCCTCCGTGGACCATCAGCGTGGCCGTGATGCGATTCCCATCGGGAACCAGGCGGTCGTAGTGGGCGATCTCCTCGGCAAGGGCTCGCTGTGAGGACCGGCCCTCCACGAACGCGATCTCCTGCAGGTGACCGATCACGGTCTCCCGGCTCTCGAAGAGCACGACCGCCTCAGGCAGCACGACGCGTCGCCGAGCCCTCGCGGCGGCGACCCGTTCGAGCAGTCGAGTCCGTCGGTGCGCGTAGGCTTGGCCAGTCACGAGGTCCGAGGGGTGAATCGATGGGCGCACGGCCGGCTCCATTTTGAAATTGATTTTCATTTTCAGTGATAGGCCGAACATCCCCTTCGGACAAGTCTGCGCCGGAGGCTCGTCCCTCGGTCATCGATGGCGCGAGCCCGCGCCTGCGCGGAGGATGCGATGGATCACGCCTGGGGCTACGGGACGCGCACGGACCAGCTGGACGGGCTGGGCGTGTTCGAGCTCGAGTTCGGCACAGTTGCGATCGTTTGCGACGGCAAGGGGGGCCCCGGGTCAGGGTCCCTCGCGGTGGCCATCGCGGTTCGCGCCATCTGGGACGCGCTCGTGGCTCGGCCGCCCTCCGACCTGGAGCAGGGGCTGCGGGTCGCTATCGCCGCCGCCAACCTGGCCGTCCACGAGGCGGCCCGGAAGGGTCACCGACCCCTGGGATGGGGCTGCTCGGTCGTGGTCGCGGTCGTCACCGACCGCTCGTGCTTCGTGGGTCACGTCGGCGACGCGCGTGCGTACCTGGTGCGAAGTGGCGCAGCCCAGCGCCTCACCCGCGACCACACGATGGTCAACCTCTTCGTCGATGCCGAGCTGCTCTCCCCCGAGGATGCGGCCACGCATCCAGAGGCGCAGGTGCTGTCCCGCTCCCTCGGAGCCGAGCGCCAGGTCGAGATCGAGATCGGACCCGCGGTGCGACTCGAGCGTGGCGACGCCATCGTTCTGTCCTCGGCCGGGGTCCACGCCACGGTGAGCGAGGGGGAGCTCGGGCACCTGGATTGGGGCGTTCCCCAGCAGAGCGTGGAGTTCCTGCTCGAGCTCGTCGAGGCGCGCTCCAGCGAGCATGCCGCCGCCGTCGCCGTCTTCGCGGGCACCTCCTTCGAAGACGTCCCGGAGACCCCCCTGCCGAGAGGGATCTCCGACGAGCGTGACGTTCGGCCCGGCGTCACCGCGGTCCCGGACGAGGAGCCTGATCTCCCATCGATCGATCCGCGTGAGCGGAGCATGCCTCCGGCGCCACCGTCCTCCGTCCCCGACCCTCCGGGTGCGGCGCGGGTCCGGTCCCGTCCGTGGCGCGCCGTCTTGCCGGTGGTCCTGGCCGCGAACCTTCTCTTGATGTCGGTCGTTGGTGCTGGGGTGATGGTGCAGCCGAGCCCGCCGCTCGAGATCGGACCCATCGACGATCCAGACTGGATCGAGCAGCCAGGCCCCCCGGTGGAGGAAGTGCCCCCCACCCCGGAGCGACCGACCTTGGCGCCGACTCGATTGTTCGACCCGGCTCCCCCGAGGCTACGGTGCCGAAGCGTGACTCCCGTGCGCTTCCGCGGTCCCCCGCCTGGCGGGCCGCATCAGTACACGGCGGTCACCGCCACCCGGATGCGGGACTGTCCGACCGCCATGGACGCGGTGCAGCAGGGCATGCAGATCAGCGTCGACCACGCGGTGCTCTATCGGCCCGCCTGGTTGTGCTTCAACGAGGCCAACCAACGCAGGCTCGTCCAGGCCGAGGCCGACAGCTGGCCTGACTTCGCCTACCTCCTCGAGCACTTCGAGGGGGCTCCCGAGGCCATGAGGGCGGCCGACGAGAAGGATCCCAAGCGACGCAGGTTTCCCCGCTGGTATCGCAAGCCGGTAGGGGGCATCGAGTACCGGCTCGAGCGCTACATCGAGGACGAGCAGATGGTCGAGGCCCTCGTCGACAGGTTCGGGGAGTGTGTCGTCGCCGACCACCTGGCCAGGGACGTGTACCTCGAGGGGCTCGCGGCGGCGGGGCTCTCTCGGGTGCCGGCCGAGGAGCGAACCCCCGCGTTGGTCGACGCTTGGGCCAGGCGCGTCTACGTCACGGCGCGAGCCCTCCACGGTCGGCCAGGACGGGCCATCGCCGCCCACGGTCGCGAACTGCTCCCTTTGCTCCGCCAGCTGCTCGACGAGGCCACGACCGCGCCGGAGGGCGGAGGGGGATCGGTGCCGGCAGTGATTCGTCAGGC
>CAZZLC010000072.1:0-28695 GCA_964655065.1 uncultured Enterobacteriaceae bacterium
GCCCCTTCCGGTCGACGACGAAGGGACCCCGCAGGAGGAGGCCCCCCCACCGGAGGAGACGTCCCTGCCCCCGAATCCGTTCGACGTCCCGGAGGGGTTCGCGGCCACGGCCATTCCCGTCGTCATGTCGCCAGCCCCGGTCTCCCGCCGGGACAGCGACGATCCCTTTGCCTCACCCCCGCCGTCTCCCGAGACGTCGTCGACCGGCATCCACCCGGCCACGGGCCTGATGGACCGGGACCTCGTGCCCAATCCCTTCGAGCTCGGTCGTGACGACGCGACGGAAGAGTCGGCTCCGCGGAAAGTCCCCGCCCCGAGCCTCGGGGACCTCTCCGAAGAGGACGACCCCACCGGTTCCACGATCCGGGGCGCGTTCGCCGCCGACGAAGGCTGGCCTACGCAGGCGCTGCCCGAGGCCCGCCGTCTGCGCGGCGCTTATCTCTCGCCAGACGGCCGCTGGCGCATCTTCACGAAGGAAGGCGTGTTCACCGACAGCCCACCCGCCGAGCCACCGCCGATCGACTGGGAGACCCACCGACGCCTCGGGCACCAGGTGGCCACCTACCAGCGGGACGGGAACCTCGCGACCATCGCCCACCGCGAGGGTCCCTCCGAGACCTTCCAGGTGGAACGCGAGCCCTATGCCCTTCGCATGGACGGCGCCTCCTGGCGACGGACCGACTTCGACCTCACCGGGCGCACCGTCCAGGGTCGGTGGGTCCACGACGACCCGTCGGATGTTCCCGAGCCTGCCGTCGTCGAGCTCGATCATGCAGGTCGGGCGAAGGTCGACGACGAGGAGGGAACCTACGAGCTCGGGGTGGGTCGAATCACCCTGTTCCTGCCCGGCCGCGCCGTGACGTGGACGCTGTTCTCGACCCTCGCACCGAGCAGCCGCCACCCGCAGTGGCTGTGGATCGGCGGACGAAGGTTCCGTCGGGAGGACGGCTCCTAAACCGACTCGGGGCTGGACACGATGGGATCTCCTCCCCTGGAGTTTCCATGCTTGGCCTTTCCCTGCTCGGAGCCCTCGTCGCGCCTCCGACGGCAGCGCAGAGCTTCACCGACATGGGCGAGGTGCTCGCCCCCGACGGAGGCGGCGGCTTCGCGGGCTCTTGGATCGGCGCTCCGTCCGTCACGTGGGACTATCTGAACAACCAGCTGATCATGATCTTCGAGGCGTACACAGGCTACTCCGACGCCGCCACCACCTGCGACAAGGGCGTGTGGGCGCTCGGAATGGCCCGGTACAGCGAGAACCAGCAGGGCGTCTGGTCGTGGACGGTAGAATCCACCCCGATTCTGCTGCCGGACTACACCGACAGCTCGAGCGCCGACTGGTACGAGTGCGTCGCGGCCCACCCGGCCGTGGTGTTCACCGTTCCCGGCGCCGCCCCCGACGGGCGGCTCCAGATCTACTTCAAGGCCGAGAGCGAGACGAACTGCTCGGGAACCAACTGCGAGTACGAGGGCATCGCGCGCATCACCGCGGACCTCGACAGCAGCGGGGCCCTCGACACGAACGGGATCGGGAGTCCGAGCCTCGCCATCGCGTTTCCGGTGACCCGGTACGGAGGATTTCCCCGCACGATCAGCATCAACGGCACCTACTACATCGCCGCGCAGCTGTTCCCCGACATCTGGACGTTCACGTCCAGCAAGCCCAACTTCACCAGTCGGGTCGCGAGCCTCGCCCTCGATCTGTCGAGCTTCCCGACCGGCACCTACCCGTGGGTGCGAGAGGAGTTCATGTCACCTGCCCTCGCGTGCGACGGCGAGGACATCGAGCTGTTTCTGGGGTCGAAGGAGACGGCCCTCGACCAGGGGGGGAACGTCTACACGGTCGGTGGTGCTCTCGCACGGGGCTACTCGTCGTGGACGTCGGACTCCGTCACCTTCCCGACGCAGATGACGACGTGGTTCCTCAATCAGGCCTCCGCGCTCACCTGGAGCGGGGACAACGACTTCCGCCACTTCGACGTCATCAAGCTCGATACCGGTGACTACCTCGTCTACCACAGCGTGAAGGACGGAAGCGGCGGTTCCTCCATCTACCTCGAGGCCACCGACACGAACTTCGAGCTCGGCGTGACCCACACCCCGGTCGGAAAGGTCTGCTCGTCGCCGTGAGTGAAACCCGCGCTTCGCGAGGGTTCGACCGCGACGGCGCCCGCTAAACGGAACGCGGGACGCGTCGATGGGATGACAGACCGGCAGCCCGCCGGTGTTCGCCGGGAGCGCCCCATGATCTTGCCCGTCCTCGCCTTCGCCTCGAGCCCGGTTGCTGCCCAGAGCTTCACGAGCATGGGGCAGGTGCTCACCCCGTCGGGCTCGGTGAGCTTCGCGAGCCGCAGCGTGGGCGCGCCGTCCATCACCTGGGACAGCATCAACGACCAGATGATCATGGTGTTCGAGTCGCTCACTCCCGAGCCCACGACGGGCGCCAGCTATACCTGCGGGAAGGGGGTGTGGGCGCTCGGGATGGCCACGAGCCCGGACGGCATCAACAACTGGACCATCGACCCTACCGTCGTGGTGATGCCGAAGATGACGGCGAACCATCCTTACGCGTGCGTCGCCGCTCATCCCTCGGCGGTGTTCACCCCGGTGGGCAACGGCCGCGTGCAGGTCTACTGGAAGGCCGAGAGCGAGACCGACTGTACGGGCACGGACCACTGCGAGTACACCGGAGTCGGGCGGGCCGTCATCCACCTGACCTCCGGCGGCGCCATCGATTACGTCGACATCCAGACCTCGTCGGTCCTCGACTTTCCCGAGGCGCGCTACGGCGGCTACCCCCGCGTGGTGAAGTCCAACGGCGACTTCTACCTGGCGCTGCAGATCTACCCGGACATCTTCACCATCAAGTCGAACGTGAAGACGACGTTCAATCCCGACGACCGGCTGCGGTCCTTCGACCAGGACAGCAGCGACTACGACACGTACTCCTGGGTCACCGACGAGTTCATGTCGCCAGCGCTGATCTGCGACGGAACGGACTTCGAGCTGTTCGTGGGCTCGAAGAACACGGACTTCGGAACCACGATCTCGGGTGGGCTCGGGCTGGCGGTCTCGGACACCACCTTCTTCGGGAGCAACTTCTGGGCGCTGAACGCAAGTCCCTACCTGACCTGGACGGGAGACTCGAGCTACCGGCACTTCGACGCGATCAAGCTCGCCTCGGGCGACCACCTGCTCTACTACAGCGTGAAGGGCGGCAGCGGGCTGTCCAGCATCTACCTCGCATCCACGGACACCGGCTTCGACCTCGTCGACGACTTCGCGACCTACGAGCCCCTCGGCAAGATCTGCAACTGAGCGTGGTCAGCGACGGCCCTGATAGCGACGTCCTCGGGTCTCGACGCCCTCGTTCCACTCTGGCATCTCCGTGTCGGCAGGGAGGCTCGAGAGGTCCACGACCTTGCCGTGAGCGAAGTGGACGGCGGTCACGCGACCGTCCGAGGTGACCTCGAGCCACTCCCCGTCCGCGACCCCATCGACATAGTGGATTCGCTTCGCGAAGGCGCCATCGGGACGCCACACCGTCCAGGCGCCGTCGACCCGTCCGGCCGCCCAGCGCCCCTCGACCGCGACGCTGCCCGGATCGCCAGGGTAGCGCTCGAGGTGGTCACCGATGGTCCGGCCCTCGGCGTCGACACACTGAAACACGTGGGTCTCGGGCTGCAGTCGTTCTTCGAGAGGCGTGCCGGGTGGGGTCTCGCGCAAGGTGCTGTCCTCGGGACACGTCACGGACGTCGGCGCACGCCGACCACCGTCGTCACCGAGGACGCAGCCCAGGATCCACCAACCAACCCAGGGGGTCACGAGTTCCTCCGCGAGGGCATGGTACACCCTGGAGATGGTGGAGTAACGATGACCGACTGGTGGCAGAGACTGGAGGAGCGAGGTCGAGTCGGTGGCTGGATCGGAGTGCTCGCCTCGGTCGCCCTGATCGGTGTCGCGGTAGCCCTCTGGGTCTACCCGATGACCGCGGGGTGGGGCCGGTGGATGGCCGTCGGACCCCGGTTCGTGGCCGCGATGGTGTTGGCGGTGGGACTGCCGGGCCTCTTCGGCAGCCTCCGACTGCTGCTCGCCCCCATCTACCCGAGCGCATCGTCGGTGTTTCCTTCGCTCTCCGAAGAGGAGCTGGTCGAGGCCATTCGCAACCGTCACGAGGACATCTGCGTGTGCACCCGCTGCCGGGTGATCGTCCCCGCCGACTTCTCGACGGG
This sequence comes from uncultured Enterobacteriaceae bacterium, assembly GCA_964655065.1. Taxonomy (GTDB): domain Bacteria; phylum Myxococcota_A; class UBA796; order UBA796; genus DRPG01. Next base: position 4,233 of record CAZZLC010000072.1, read on the forward strand.
ATCCTGCCCGGTCTGTGCCTCGGCGGTCGACTACCAGGACGTGTGCAGCGACGAAGACGCGGACCTGGCGATCGCTGCGCTGTAGTCGTTGCGGCCCCGACACCATAGGCATCGCGCGTCACGTGCCGACGGAGGTACCACCGTGTCTCGCTCCCAGTCCCTGTTCGAACGCGCCAAGACCGTGATCCCTGGCGGCGTGAACTCCCCGGTGCGCGCGTTCGGCGCGGTCGGTGGGGATCCGCCCTTCGTGGTTCGCGGTGAAGGCAACGAGATGATCGACGCCGATGGCCACCGCTACCTCGACCTCATCTGCTCGTGGGGTCCGCTCATCCTCGGCCACGCGAACCACGAGGTGCTGGGCGCCGCCATGGCCGCCGCGAGTCGGGGTTCGAGCTTCGGCGCGCCCACCGAGCTCGAGATCGAGCTCGCCGAGGAGGTGGTGAGCCGCGTCCCCAGCATCGAGAAGGTCCGCCTGTGCTCCAGCGGCACCGAAGCGACCATGCACGTGGTCCGCCTCGCGCGTGCGGCCACCGGCCGCACCAAGATCCTCAAGTTCGAGGGGTGCTACCATGGCGCCCACGACTCCGTGCTCGTCAAGGCAGGCTCGGGCGTGGCCACCTTCTCGGACGGTGCGGCCACCACGGCCCCGGGTTCCCCTGGCGTGCCCGAGGCGACCGCCGGCCTCACCGTCGTCGCCCCCTACAACGACCTCGCCGCCGTCGAAGCCACCCTCGAGGCGCACCAGGGCCAGATCGCGGCGGTGATGCTGGAGCCGGTCGTAGGCAACATGGGCTGCGTCGCTCCCGCCGAGGGCTTCCTCGAGGGGCTGCGCGAGCTCTGCACGAAGCACGGCACGCTGCTCGTGTTCGACGAGGTGATGACCGGGTTCCGGCTCGCCCGCGGCGGGGCCCAGGAACGGTTCGGGGTGACCCCGGACCTGACCGCGATGGGCAAGGTGCTCGGCGGTGGCTACCCGCTGGCCGGCTTTGGAGGATCGGCGGATCTCATGGACCGGCTCGCGCCGATCGGTCCTGTCTACCAGGCGGGCACGCTGTCGGGGAACCCGGTGGCGGTGTCGGCAGGCCTCGCGACGCTGCGGCAGCTCACTCCCGAGCGCTACGCCCGCCTCGAGCGCATCGGAGAGATGATCGAGGAGGGCCTCGCTCCGGCCGTCGAGTACCACCGCTGCTCGTTCACCCGCGTCGGGTCGATGTTCACGCTGTTCTTCCGCGCCGAGGCCCCCACGCGATTCTCCGACGTCCAGGAGTGCGACTTCGCCGGCTTCTCGAGGTTCTTCCGTGCGGCGCTCAATGGCGGGGTGTACCTGCCGCCGAGCCAGTTCGAGGCAGCCTTCGTGCCAGCTACCCTCTCCGACGGCGAGGTCGCGCGGATCGTAGAGGCGCTCAACGCAGCCCTCGTCGCCGCGCACGTCCACTGACGCGAATGCCACGTGGGGTTGCGGGTGCGTTGCTGTAGAAAGTTGCCTCCGATAGTTCCCGATCCTCGGCAAGTTCGTGGGTAGGGATTCTCGACTTGCCCAGGCGGCGCGGTCCGCAGCCGCGGTGACCCAGATGGCCGTTGCGACGGTCGCGGGTGGGCTCATCGGCCAGTGGGGCGACACGCGGTTCGACACCGCCCCTGCTCTCATGGTCACGGGCTTCGTCCTCGGGTTCGCCGCCGGACTCGTCGGACTCTTCCAAATCCTCCCCTCGCCCGACCAAGACGATGACGACCTCTGAACTCCCGCTCCTCCGCAACTGCGCCGTCAGCTGGCCCGTGGCTGTCGGCGTCGCGGCGTTCTGGAGTCCAGCCCACGCCATCGCGACGGGCATCAGCGGCGGGCTGGTCATCGCGAACCTGTGGCTGCTCTCGGTGTTGAGCAGCAAGCTCGTCGAGGGGATCGCTCGCGAGGACGCGCGCACCGCACTCTGGATGGCCGCGCTGTTCGCAAAGTTCGCACTGTTCGCCGGCCTCCTCGCGCTGGTGGGGCGTTCGTTCCCGCTGCTCGGGGTGGCGTTCGGGTTCCTCCCCCTCCTGCTGGGCACGCTGTTGACCGGCATCGAGATCGCCCTGAAGGAACCTGCTGATTTCGACACGACGGGCGACGGTCCAGCGGACCCTGTCGTGCCCTCGGACGAGGCTTGACATGCTCGCTACTGGCTTCTCCTGGTTCCGCCTCATCCCGGCGGTCGACACGAATGCCGTCTTCGAGGCGGTTCCCGGCGTCGACCCCGAGCACACGGTGGTCGATGCTTACACTCACCTCCACGCCTGGCTGTCGGTCGTCGTGCTGCTCGCGCTCGCCTACCTCGCGCGCACCCAGCTCGACAAGGTACGCCAGCGCTCGGGGCTCGAGCGCTACTTCAGCGACGACAAGCCCAGCATCCTCGCTACGGTCGAGGTCTTCGCCGAGGGCATCAAGGGGCTGATGGGCGACCTGCTCTCCAAGCAGGACGTCCGCTACTACTTTCCCTTCGTCGCCGGCTTGTTCGCCTACATCCTGTTCTGCAACCTGCAGGGCATCCTCCCCGGGTTCTTGCCCCCCACCGACGTGATCGACACGAACGTCGGCATGGCGCTCACGGTCTTCCTGCTCTTCAACGCGATCGGACTGTACCGCGACCCCGTCGGCTACCTGCGGCACCTGGGCGGGCCGGTCCTCGCCCTGGCCCCCTTCATGTTCGTCGTCGAGACCATCTCGCTGTTCATCCGGCCGGTGTCGCTGACCGTCCGCCTCACCGCCAACATGTTCGGTGATCACCAGGTGTTCACCATCCTGAGCGGGCTGGTTCCCGTGATCCTCCCCGCTGCCCTGCTGGTCCTGGCCACGCTCGTCAGCTTCATCCAGGCGTTCGTGTTCAGCCTGCTCACCGTCATCTACATCAACCTGTCGCTTCCTCACGATGAGCACGAAGCGCACTGACCCTGTTCACCCCCTTCGAGAAATCGCTCCCGGCCACATCGGGAGAGGAGAAGCCATGAAGAAGATCGCTTCCGTTCTGCCCGTCGTCGCGGCCCTTCTGATTGTCAGCAACGTGGCGTTCGCTGCCGACGAGCCCGGCGCGCCGATGGACGTCGGCAACCTCGCCGCCGGCCTCACGATGGGCCTCGCCGTCCTCGGCGGAACCCTGGGTCAGGGCCAGGCGGCCAAGGCCATGTACGAGAGTGTCTCGCGCAACCCGCAGGCCGCCGGCAAGCTCAACGCTCCCTTCTACGTCGGTCTCGCGTTCATCGAGTCCCTCTGCCTCTTCGCGCTGGTCGTGTCCTTCTCCCTCATGGGCTGAGCCGACCCCCGCCAGTCTGGCCCTCGGGCCAGCGCACGATGCCCCGGAGGAATCCTCCGGGGCATTCGTCGTCTCTGGCCCATCGCGGGGGCTTCTCGCTGGACCTCGCGAGGCGTGCTACAAGGGCGGTCCAAGCACGCTCGACGGGGAGTTTTGCATGTTCGACGCCAGGTTCACCATCGACGGCCGCCATCTCCGCCGCCTGCTCGCGGTGCTCCTCACCGTGGCGCTGGTGATCGTCGCCGCCCCCGCCGAGGCCGGAAAGAGGAAGAAGAAGAAGAAGAAGGGCAACGACGACGCGCCCAAGGTGGGGTGGGTCGAGTATGCCAAGGGGGCTTGCTACCACCCACCCGAGTTCTCCGAGATGCCCACCGGCCCCAAGCGCATGGCCTGGCAAGACACGCGCAACGCGATCATGAGTCAGTGGCGCGGCGAGCGCAGCGACGGCATCCAGTTCGACGACAAGGTCATCGACTCGTTCGAGACCATCCTGCTCGGGGTTCCCGAGCGGATCGAGAAGGTTGCCCCCCGCAATCTCGAGCAGTGCCTCGCCGCGATGGAGGAGGGCGGCAACTCCGCCGCCTGGGACGCGTGGATGGTGAGCATGCAGGCCGAGCTCACCGAGGGGGAGTGCCCGCACCCGCCGCTCGACCGAACGCTCCAGTATTACCTCGAGATCCGCACCGACTGGGATCTACCGGCCAACGTGTGCCGCGGTGACCGCGTGATCATCGACGCGACCGAGGCCGACTACTACCGCGTCGAGCCTGGCGGACCCTGGATCAACGCAGCTGGCGATCCCAACGGGACCGACGTCGACGGCTATCCGTGCGAGCGCTCGGACTGCCTTCGCGGGCAGCTCATCATGAGCTTCCGCACGCCGAAGGGCATCAACGAGATCAGCCCCGTCGGTCTCGAGAAGACGTTCGTGGTCCCCGACCACGGCACGATCTGGCTCATGATCAACGACAAGGAGCTCCAGGACAACGAGTTCAAGGTCGAGAGCGGGGTCGAACACCACACCGGGATCCAGTACAAGCCCGCGGGGGACTGAGCGTCATGCAGTGGGTGGTCTTGATGTTGGGGATCGCCCGAGCGGCGGTCCCGGCGACGGGTGCGACCGGTGACACAGCGCCCACGGGCGACACCGGCACGATGGCGACGACGGGCGTCACGGGTGACACGGGGCTTCCGATCGGGGAGGTCGACGCAGACGGTGACAACGTCACGATCGCCGAGGGCGACTGCGATGACACCGACCCCGATGTCAACCCGAACCGGCCGGAGGTCTGCGAGGATCGCATCGACAACGACTGCGACGGCCTCTACGACGAGGAGTGCGACTATCGCATCCGCATGGCGAGTCTCCGGGGGGCCGGCGGCTGCTCCGACAACACGGGAAGCGCCCTGCTCATCCTCCTGCCGCTCGCGTGGCTCCGGCGCTCTCGAGGTGAGCGGTGATTCTCGCCACGCTGCTCGTCGGCGCGCCGGCCAGCGCGCAGGACGCCATCCCCCAGGACTGGCCCATCGAGGCCGAGCGGTTCCGTCCCGCGCTCGACCCCTACGGCTACGTGCTCACCGAGGGCACGGCGACGCTGTCCAACCTGCAGGTCACCGCCGGGATGTGGGGAAACTACAGCCAGGACCAAGCGGTCCTGCGCGCAGGCGGCGAGCAGCTGACCGGACCGCCCCCCGGCAACCGCGACGGCGTACTCGACGAGCGCACGATGGTCGACCTCCAGCTCGGGATGGGGCTGTTCGACGTCTTCTCGCTGACCGTCAACGCGCCCTTCGTGGTCTGGCAGACGGGGTTCGAGCCCGCGGCTCCGGCGATCGTCTCCGACGAGCCGGTCATCGACGTCGAGCCCGCCGGAGTTGGCGACCTCCGCGTCACGCCCAAGCTCTCGCTCGTCGACGTCGACAAGGGCTACCACATCGGCCTCGCCGTCTGGGCCACGGGCTCGCTGCCCGTCGGCAACCGGCGGTCGTTCATCTCCGAGGGCACCCCCACCATCGCTCCGATGATCGGAATCGAGGCGGCGAGCGGATCGATCCGTCGCAACGACTACCTGGTGCGCGGTGCGATCAACCTCGGCGGCCGGTTCAAGCAGGCCGACGACTTCGTCGACGTCTCGTTCGGCAACGAGTTCCTCTACCGCGCGGCCATCGCGGCTCGGCCCACCCCCGGGTTCGAGCTGGGCGTGGACCTCGCGGGCGCTTCGGGGGGCAACCAGATCGCCGTGAACCCGGTCGAGCTCCTGCCCTGGCTCCGGCTGAAGGGTCTCGACGTCGCGACGTTCACGGTCGGCACTGGCATCGGCCTCACGTCGGCGTTCGGGTCGCCCGACTGGCGGGTGTTCGGGGGAATCACGCTGTCGCCCTCCTTCGACCCCCTCACCCTCGACCGCGACGACGATGGGGTTCCGAACCGCTACGACCAGTGCATCAACATCCCCGAGGACCGAGACGGCTTCGAGGATCGTGACGGCTGCCCCGACGACGACAACGACAAGGACGGCATCGTCGATCAGATCGACCGCTGCCCCGACAACCCCGAGGATCGGGACGGCTTCGCCGACGACGACGGGTGCCCGGACTACGACAACGACGAGGACGGTGTGGTCGACGCGCAGGACGCGTGTCCCCTCGATCGCGAGGATGCCGACGGCTACCGCGACCTCGACGGCTGCCCCGACGACGACAACGACGGCGACGGCATCCTCGACCGCGACGACGCGTGTGCCAACGCCGCGGAGACGGTCAACGGATTCCAGGATGCCGACGGCTGCCCCGACGAGAAGCCGTTCCTCGACCGCGACGGCGACGGCCTGGCCGACGAGGTCGACGAGTGTCCCGACGACCCCGAGGACGTCGACACCTGGCAGGACGACGACGGCTGCCCCGACGACGACAACGACCTCGACGGCGTGCCCGACACGACCGATCAGTGCCCCTTCGATCCCGAGACGGTCAACCAGTACCTCGACACCGACGGCTGCCCCGACACCGCCCCCACCCGGGTCGAGATCGTGAAGCAGAAGATCGTGATCAAGGAGAGGGTGTTCTTCGAGTACGGGAAGGCCAAGATCCGCGAGCAGTCCTACTCGCTGCTCGAAGAGGTCGCGGAGGTCATCAACGACAACCCGCGCATCGAGCTCGTCCAGGTCGAAGGTCACACCGACAGCGACGGCTCGGAGGGCTTCAACCTCCGACTGTCTGCCGCACGCGCCAACGCGGTGGTCAGGTTCCTCGTGCGCGCCGGGGTGGACCCCATTCGTCTCCGCGCCAAGGGCTTCGGTGAGTCCTTGCCCGTCGACACCAACAGCACGCCGAGCGGTCGACAGAACAACCGCCGCGTGGAATTTACGATCGTCGATCAGGATTAGGGAGGTCTCCGATGACGAATCTCGCAGTGATGGCACTGGTTCTCGCGTCCGCCGATGCGCAGGCGGGGAGCGAAGCGTCGTCCTTCAAGAAGGAGAGCCGGCTCGGATCCAACTACTGGAACGCCGGCAGCGCGATGGACTCGAAGCCCGAGACGTGCTGGCAGAACGACCCCGAGGAGCTCGTCCCCGGCAGCTGGATCGCCGTCGAGACGCCCAAGGGGACCATCGACAAGCTCGGCGTCATGATCGGCTGGGAGAAGGACGACGAGACCTTCCTCGACTACGCGCGCCTCAAGAAGGCGCTGGTCGAGATCTACGAGACGGGCAGCGGCGACCCCGTGAAGAAGGGCGAGGCCGTGGTCACCTTTGCCGACAAGCGCGGCTGGCAGGTCGTGGAGCTGCCGAACACCAAGGTCGGCGGGGAGCTGCTCGGCGGAGGCCGGGTCAAGATCACCGTCCAGGAGTTCTACCCGGGCAAGGACTTCCCGAACCTCGCGGTGTCAGAGGTTCGCGTGCAGCTGAAGGAGTTCGAGGCGGGCACGCTCCGCGTCACCACGCCGCCTGCGAGCGGCAACGGCGAGAAGCTCGTCGACGGCAGCACGCGAACGGTCTGGGTCGGCGACGAGCCGTCCGCATCGTTCGCCATTGCCGCCCCCGGGTACGGCCTGTCGTCGCTCGGGGTGGTGCAGGCAGGCAAGACCTACGCCAGGCCGAAGACCATCACCATCAAGGCCAACGGCAACGAGGTCACCCACGAGCTGGCGGACAAGCCGGGCGTGAAGCAGTCCGTGCTCCTGCCCTACATCATGGGCTACACGGGCGGCGCCTGGGGCGACATCCAGGTCGACGTGAGCGAGGTCTACCCGGGCTCCCAGGAGAAGCTCGCCATCGCCGAGGTCTCACTCATGGCTGGTTCCATCGAGGAGATCTGACATCCTTGGTCAAGCTGGGTCGGCGAGCTGCGGGGGGAGTGGCTTCGGCGCAGTCCAGGCCAGTACGCGCTCGTAGACGGACTCGTACTCCGCCGCCGCCTTGTTCCAGGAGAAGTCCTGCTTCATGCCGTTGCGCTGGAGCTGACGCCAGGGCACCGGGTGGTCGCGGTAGGTGTCCAGCGCGTAGCGAATCGACTGGATGAACGCGTCTGTCGTGAGCGGCGAGAACGCCCAGCCCGTGCCTCGATCGTGACCCGGGTCCATCGTGACCACCGTGTCGGCCAGACCGCCGGTCTGGTGAACCACGGGAACGGTGCCGTACCGCATGGAGTACATCTGGTTGAGCCCGCACGGCTCGAAGCGCGACGGCATGAGGTAGATGTCGGCTCCGGCCTCGATGCGGTGCGCCATGCGCTCCGAGAACCCGACCCAGCCTCGGGCCTTCTGGGGCCAGCGCTGCTCCGCCTCCTGGAAGAATCGCTCCAGGCGCTGCTCACCCGACCCCAGCATCACGAGCTGGACGTCCTGCGAGAGCAGCCACGGGGCGATCGCCTGGACGAGGTCGATGCCCTTCTGGTAAACGAGCCGGCTCACCAGCCCGAACATGGGGACCTCCGGACGCACCGGCAGCCCGAGCTCTGCCTGGAGCTCCGCCTTGCAGACGGCCTTGCCCGCGAGCTTGTCGACCGAGTAGCGTGCCGGCAGGTGAGGATCGCGGGCGGGGTTCCAGTCGTCGATGTCGATGCCGTTGAGGATTCCCGACAGACGATCCGCTCGGGAGCGCAGCACCCCCTCGAGCCCAAAGCCCTGGTCGCGGAGGATCTCGTCGCGGTAGGTCGGTGACACGGTCACGAGCGCATCCGCGGTGACGATCCCCGCCTTCAGCGGGTTGAGCGCACCATCGAACTCGGTCAGCGGCCACCACGCCGAGCCCAGGTTGAGGCCGCCGAACGCGTCGGGAGAGGTCTGTCCCTGGTGCTGCATGTTGTGGAGCCCGAGAACCACCGGGGAGTGCTTCAGCACCCCCCGCGGCTGGATCCACGACTTGAGGTACAGCGGCAGCATGGCGGTGTGCCAGTCGTTGACGTGGAACAGTGGGCGCTCCGAGAAGCTCGTGGCCCACTCGAGCGCTCCGATGATCAACATCACGTAGCGGAGATGATTGTCGCCGAACCCGCCGAACTGGTCGCCGTAGACGCCCTTGCGGTGAAAGGCCGGGTTGTCGACGAAGACGATCTGGAAGTTCGTGTCGGTGGGGCCCTGAAGGAGCGAGATCTCGTGGTGCTCTCCGAACAGCTCCACCCAGCTCGATCGGAGGCGCGGGTGAGGTCCGCCGGTCGTGGGGTAGTTCGGCGTGAGCACGGAGACCCGGTGTCCACGAGCGGCGAGCGCGCGGGGCAGGGAGCCCGCGACGTCGCCGAGGCCACCGACCTTCGAGTACGGAGAGAGTTCGGCAGAGACGAAGACGATGTCCATGTCAGCTCGTCAGCTCGAGGAACGCCTCGACCTTGTCACGGATCGGGGCGGCGGCAGTAGCCCAGAAGGTTGGATCGGTGGTGTCTGCGCCCATGGTCTCGGCGACCAGAGGCTCGGTGGCCTGCCAGCCCGTGCGACGGAGGAGATCCTGCAAGGCGGGCATGAAGCCAGGTCCCTCGGCCTTCGCACGCGCGTAGACCGCGGCCGAGAAGAGGTAGCCGAACGTGTACGGCCAGTTGTAGAAGCCGAAGGACGCGATGTAGTAGTGCAGCTTCCAGCACCAGAACAAGGGACTGTACGAGCTGAGCGCGTCGGCATGGGTGACCCGCTGCAGGCGGACCATCTCGGCGGACAGCTCGTCGGGGTCGAGCGGCCCGTCGCGGCGAAGCTCGTAGAGCCGTTCCTCGAACTGGAAGCGGAACGGGATGTTCATGAGGAACGCCACAGCGGCCTGCAGCTCGGCGTCGAGCACGAGTCGCCGCGCGGCATCGTCCGGCGCGTGCTCCAGCATCTGGTCACGGTAGATCGCCTCGGCAAAGGTGCTGGCCGTCTCCGCGAGGGCGCTGGTGAGTCGGGTCCGGAACGAGGACTGACCGCTGATCACGTGGTTGTGCCAGGCGTGACCGAGCTCGTGGGCGAGCGTCATGCCGTTGTCGTGCGAGCCCGTGAAGGTCATGAAGATGCGCGACTGACGCATGAGGGGCAGGTTCGCGCAGAATCCACCGGCTCGCCGCTGCTCGCCAGGCCGGGCGTCGATCCACTGCCCGTCGAACGCGCGCTTCGCGAACGCCGCGAGGTCGGGATGGTACGACCCGAACGCCCGCTCGATGCCCTCGCGCAGCCCCTTCCAGGTGAGCGGATCGGCGTCGCTGGCCTGCAAGGGGGCATCGAGGTCCCACCAGTCCAGGCGCGCCTTGCCGAGAAGCCGGGCCTTGCGCTCCAGATAGCGGACCAGGGTGGGCCGGAGCTCGTCGGCCACGGTCCACATCGCGGCCAGGGTCTCGCGGGTGAGCCGGTTGCGGTGCAAGCTCACGGAGACCGGGTCGACGCCCAGGCGATCCTGCCGACTCTGGCGCGCCCCGGTGATCTGGGTCAGCGTGTGGGCGCAGAGGTCCTTCACCGAGTCCCAGGCCTCGTGCTGGGCGTGATGAGCGGCGCGACGGACCTCGGGGTCGGCGTCGGACAGCCGCGACAGGAGCTCGGCGACACCAACCGTGCGCACCTCCCCCCGAACCTCGAGCGAGCCCTGGAGGCGCCCCGCGATGAGCTCGTAGTTGCGGCCCCACGCGGTCAGCGACTCGCGTTCCATCTCGACCGCGAGCATCTCCTGCGCGCGAGGGAGCACGAAGCGACGACCGGCTCGGACGTGGTCGTAGAGGGGCCGAGCGTCCGCCAGATCCTCCCTCGCGACCCACGCCGCATAGGATGCGTCGTCGGCCTCGGTGACCACGGCTTCGATCCACACGGCGATGGCATCGAAGGCCTGGTACAGTTCGTCGACCAGCGCCTCGGCCCGCCGTGCATCGCTCGAGCGGGCGTCGGCCGACGCCGCACAGCCGGCAAAGGTCCCGAGCTCGTGCAGGCGCACGCGCACGGCCTCGAGGTCCAACACCAGGGCGGCCCAGGCGTCGGGCTTCGACGCCAGCGTCTCCGGTGGCTCGGCACCCCCGAGCGCCTCGGCGCGCTGCTTCACGGCCTCGAGCTCGCCAGCGAGGCGCTGCTGCCGCTCGATGAACGTCTCGCCGCCCGGCCCCCCGGGGCAGACCGATTCCAGATCCCAGGTAGGTGCGATGTCGTTCACGGGCGATCCTCAGGTCAGGTAGGTGTAGCTCTCGAGGCCCGCGCTGTAGGTACCCACCAGGAGTCCGCCCTCCTCGGGCGACAGGCGACCATCCTCGATCGCGCCCTCGACGCGAGAACGTAGCACCCCGATCAAGCGCTTGCGGTCGTAGGCAACGTAGTTCAGGACCTCTCGAATCGAGTTTCCTTCGATGACCGCGTCGATCTTGTACCCGGACTTGCCGGCGGAGGCCCGGACGTGGACGGCGTTGGTGTCACCGAACAGGTTGTGCATGTCGCCGAGGATCTCCTGGTAGGCGCCCACGAGGAACATGCCGAGGTAGTAGGGCTGGCCCTCCTCGCTGTCGTGGACCTCGAGCACGGACTTGACGTCCCTCCGATCGATGAACCGGTCGATCTTCCCGTCGGAGTCGCAGGTGATGTCGGCGAGCACGGCCCGACGTACGGGCTCCTGGCCCAGCCGGTGGATGGGCATGATCGGGAACATCTGCTTGATCGCCCACGCATCCGGTGCGGACTGGAACACCGAGAAGTTGCAGTAGATCGTGTCGGCCAGCATGCGATCGAGAGGCTCGATCTCCTCGGGGACCGGCGTGTCGGCGCGCTTCGCGACCTGGTTCAGGCGGTGGCAGATCCCGAAGAACAGCTCGTCGATCCGGGCGCGCTCCTCGAGCCCGATCAACCCGAGGTTGAACTTGAGGATCGCCTGGTCCCGAATGTCCGTGGCGTCGTGCAGGGGCTCGAGCAGGTTCTTGCCCGAGATCGCGTCGTAGACCTCCCAGAGCTCCTGGTGCTCCTCCGACGAGTCCTCGGTGGGTGGCCCGTGGTGCCGAGGCTCCAGCATGCGGCTTCGGGAGAGCTCGTCGAAGATCAGAGCAGCGTGGTGAGCGACCATCGCACGACCCGCCTCGGTCACGAGGTGGGGGTGGGCGATGCCGGTGCGCTCACACGCCTCGTGGATCGCGGCGACCACGGTGAACGCGTACTCCTGGACGTCGTAGTTCATCGACGACTCGAAGTTCGTGCGGCTGCCGTCGTAGTCCACACCGAGCCCGCCGCCGACGTCGAGGTACTGCATGTTGGCCCCGAGTCGCACGAGCTCGGTGTACATGCGCGTCGCCTCGCGCAGCGCGGTGTTGAACGCCCGAATGTTCGTGACCTGCGACCCGATGTGGAAGTGGAGCATCTGGAGGCTGGACAGGCGGCCCGCCTCTCGCATCCGCTCGACGACCCACACGATGTCGCGCACGTTGAGGCCGAACTTCGCTCGGTCACCTGCCGACGTCTCCCACCGGCCGGAGCCCTTGGTGGAGAGCTTGGCCCGAACCCCCACGCTCGGCTCTTCGATGCCCAGCTCGTCGGCCACGGAGAAGACGAGATCGAGCTCCTCGAGCTGCTCGATCACGATCATCACCTTCCGACCCAGCTTGGCGGCGAGGAGGGCCATCTGCACGTAGGCTCGGTCCTTGTACCCGTTGCAGACGATCACCGCCTCGGGGTCCTCGAGCATCGCGAGCACGATCAACAGCTCGGGCTTGCTGCCGGCCTCGAGGCCGAGGTGATGGGGAGCCGAGAAGCGAACGACGTCCTGCACGAGCAAGGCGTCCTGGTTGACCTTCACGGGGTAGACACCGCGGTATTCACCCTGGTATCCATACTCCTGGCGCGCCCGATCGAACGCCTGCACCAGCATCTCGATGCGGGCTTGCACGATGTCGGAGAACCGTACCAGCACGGGCAGCGCGATGCCTCGACGGCGCAGGTCGTCGATGAGGAGCTTCAGGTCGATGCCGGTGCTCTCACCGGCCTGCATGCACAGGTGTCCGTCCGGATTCACCCGGAAATATCCCTGTCCCCACTCGGGAACCAGATAGAGGTCCTCGCTGTCGTTTGTCGACCACGGCACGTGCGCCTCCAGGCGACGAAAGGTAAGACCGCCGGCCTGGGGCGCCGGACTCGCGCGCCGCCAGGGGCACCGACTCGGCCTCAGTCCGACTTCGGCCCGAACATTCCGAAGAATGAAGAAAAGACCGCGGTCTGGTCAGACCCGGCCAGCTCCTCGAGCTCACCAGGGTCGAGGAGGACCGCGCCACAGTTCTGGCAGCGCTCGACCTCGACCCCGCGGAAGACGATGGTATCCATCTGCGAGCCGCACTTTCCACACCGATGGAAGTGGAGACGCTTGCGCTCCTCGCTCTCCTTCTCGGTGAGCTCGGCCTCGAGGCGAGCGCGCAGCCGTGCCTTGGCTTCCTGATCGAGTTTGTGGAAGTACTCGTCTTCGTCGGTCATGACAACCTCCCTCAGGGGCAGTCGATTGCGCGCTCGTCGAGCAGGTGGTGCACGTCGCTGCGAAGTGCACCGACCGCCGTGCGATGAGCTGCGCACAAGTAAGGCACCGCGTCCCGAGTGGCCTCGCGCTGCAACAGCGTGACGCCGAGCCCGAAGTTCGCGGCGGCGTTGGTGGGATCCAGGGTGAGCGCGTCACGAAACAGCTGCTCCGCCCGCGCGGGATCGCGGGGGAGCCAGGAGTCTCCTTCGCGGACCAGGGCCGTCGCTCGCTCCTGACGCCGTGGCGTGGTCGACGGAGGCGTCGCGGGAGCCATCTCGACCGTCTCGCGGGGCGGGGCCGGTGCCCTCAGCAGCCGGACGGAGAGTACCACGATCGCGACCAAGGCAAAGCCCACGATCGACCAGGCCAGGAGCTGCCTCAAGGTTCGCGCCAGAGCCAGACGACGCGGCGAGCTGGCGACTCTCGCTCGGGCCCGAGGATCCTCGGTGGTGGGCGCGTACGTCGGAGGAGCCGCCGTGAGCTCCGCCTTCAGGATCCGCTCGTAGGTGCGGTCCTGCGCTGGGGTGGTCGCCGGAATCTCCCGGGACAGTGGCGCAACCTTCGGACCGCTCGGCGTCGTTGGCGTCTCGGACATGGTCCCCCGCGGGTCGGGGCCGCACTCTCCGCTCTCGAAGAGACCGCTACCTGTCTCCGGAATCGCACGACAAGCGGTGGGTTGCCAGCAAGCCGACGATATCTTGGCGAATTTCGGCGTTTCGCGACAGCTTTGCTCGACACAGGTACGTGGCCGCCTCCGGCCGACTGCGGAGCAACAGCGCATAGCCATAGCCGTAGTTGGCTTCGTCGTCGTCGGGAGCCTGGCGTACCGCTTCCTCGAACGTCCGCTCCGCGGCCACGGGGTTGCTGTCGATCTCGCGCCAGCCCTTCTCGACCAGCGCCCGAACCTCGTCGGAGACCGGCGGGCGCGGCGGAGCCGAACTCGAACGCGTCCTCGGCCGCGACGCTCGCGCCTCGGGCCGCGGCGCCGGCTTCGGCCGAGCGGGAGGCGGACTCGCGCGAGCGGGAGGCGGACTCGGGCGCGGCTCCTTCGGGCTGGCGGTCTGGTTCACACTCTCCGTCGGCGGGTCCTCTGGCGGAGGCTCGGGCTCCGGAGTCTCCTCGGGGACTCCAGACGGGTCGGCGGGAGCGACATCGGGGCTCGGCTCGAGGGCCTCGGGGGGAGGGCTCGCGAGGGGGGCTGCGGGCCCGGTGGCCGGCGCCTCTGGCACCGCGGGAGCCGACGGAAAGAGCACGTAGGCGGCCAGCGCACCGCTCACGAGGAGGGCCGCCGCGACCGGCGCGAGCCAGGTGTGTCGGGGACGGGACAGCGCGTACTCGTCCCACATCGCCGCGAACGACGATCCCGCCTCCGAACGATCGAGCGGCTCCTCGGAGGGGCCCGCCTCGTTCGAGACGGCGGGCGGGGAATGCTGACTGACGGTCGGTGGCGGCTTCAGCGCGTGGTCGCCGAACCCCGCGAAGTCATCGTCGCCATCGAAGGGGGGTGGATAGTCGTCGTCGAAGACGCTGCCGACGGCTGGCGCGTCCTCCTCGTCGAAGACGCTGGAGCTCGGTGGTTCGTCGTCGAAGAAGCTTCGGGGGGGTCGGGCTTCCGGCTCCGAAGCCTCGAACGGGAACGAGCCTTCGGCGCTCTTGCTCGACGCCCAGGGCAGATCCTCGGTTTCGTCGAAGGCATCGAAAGGAGGCATCGAGTCGTCCGACGGCGGGGGAGCCGGCGGTGGCGGCTCGCCTCCGTCCTGGGAGAGGGCGAGGAGGTCCTCCCAGACGGTTCCTGCCTCCGACACGGCCTCCGCCCCTCCGGGAGGGTCCTCCGACACCTCGTCACCCCACGGATCCGGGGTCCGCGAGCGGTCCTCGACGAATGCGTCTCGATCGGACTGCTGGTCGTCGAGGGGACCCGGGTCGGGCGTTCGCGCGTCGACGGTGTCGAACGGCGGAGACTCCGACTCGAGGGGCGCCGAGTCTTCGCTCGGAACGTCCTCGAAGCCGTCGTCGGGATCGGAGACTGCGGCGGCGGGAGACGGATCGGAGTCGACCTCGGGTTCTGGCTCGACAGCGTCTTCGGGCGCTGGCTCGTCGACGACCTCGGGCTCTGGTTCGAGGTCGATCTCGGGGGCCGGGGACGGTGTGGTCGAGCGATAGGCGCTCGGCACGGGGTCGAGCGGCGCGACCACCGGCGGCGGCGTGACGCCAGGGTCGGTGTACTCGGGACGGTTGGACGCCGACGGTCCGGCGCGGCCGGCGAGCTCGTCGGGGGGGACGTCCTCGGGTACCGGGGACCCCACTGGGTCCTCTCCCTCCGAAGCACCCCCGAGTCCGGTGGGCGGGGGCAGCTGGTCGAACTCCGCGGTGGTCGCCCGAGGCAGCTCGGGGAGGCCGAGCGGGACCCCCCGCAGCCCCGCGCCCCCGTGCGGGGCGCCCTGCTCGATGGGCGGCGAGACCGACTCCGGTCGGGGATCGGGCTCATCCGTGGGTTCCGTGTCCGGCTCTGTGTGCGCAGGCTCGGGCTCCGGCTCGGGCGGGTCGTCCTCCACGCCACGAAAGGCCTCGTCGAGCTTGTCGATGTCTCCGACCGTCTCCCAGTCCACGCCGCCTGCGGAGACCTCGTCGTCACGGTCGACGCGGCGCTCGGCGATCCAGCGCTCGAGGGTCGCCCAGTCTCCGACCATGTAGATCTGGCCGTTCTGTCTGAGGAACAGCGCCGAGTCGTGGACGGGGACCTCCTCCTCGGCCTCGTCGTCCGCCGACTCCTCGATCAGCGCCGGCGGAGGCGGGGGGAGAGGACGACGGATCGGATCCCGGGGGGTCTCGTGTTCTTCGGGGAGCACCTGCCCTTCGTCGGTGGGCTCGGGCTCCGCCTCGAGCTCGGGCTCGGGTGCCGCTTCGGGCTCCGACTCCGGCTCGGCGCTCGCGCGAGAGAGCGCCGGCATCTCGGTCTCCGCCTCGGCGTCGGTACGGGTCGGTCGGGGAACCCCGTCGATCGGGGTGGGGAGTGGCTCGGATTCGTCGGAGAGCTCGTCGGGAGCCGGCCACTCCACCCGTTCGCGCGCCGAGTGCTCCGTCTCGCGCTCGTCCTGCGAGGCCCGACGCTGCGGAGAGGGCGTGCGGCTGCGGGTGCGTTGCCGATCTCGAGGCTCCGGTGAGGCTCGTCGTCCCGGCTGCGGAGTCGGATGACGTGGCGGCGGCGTGAGCGTCTCCGACACCGAGAGGTCGCGCCGCGAGACCGGTACGGGCGAAGGCGTCCGCACCGGCCGTTCCGGGGTGCTCCCTCGGCGAGCGTCGGGGGATGCGACGGGCTCCGGCGTACGAGCGAGCTGCCGAGGCAGCACGACCTGCTCGCGAACCGGCGTCTGCGCAGGCGCGTCGGCGCGCACGCTCTGAGAGTGTCCGCACGCCGAGCAGCGGAACCGGAAAGCCCGGCCCGAAGCCACGATCCACGATGGCGCGGACAGTTCGTGGGTCGCACGGCAGTGGGTGCACTCGATGGTCACGCCGTACCCATCGGCCGACGTCCCCGCGGTCTGGAGACGCGTCAGTCGTCCAAGACGATCCGCAGATCCGGGGCCGGCGGGGTGATGCGCCGCATCCCGCTGCCGAAGGCGACGTGGAGGGAGTGGCCGGTCACCTTGCGGATGGTGCCGACCCCGAACCGGGGGTGATGGACCTTGACGCCCTGGGCGAGCTGCTCGGGCTCTTCGATGTCCACGAGCACGTGCGCGCCCTCGATTGGTCGGGCCTGCTCGGCCTCCTGCCGGCGACGCAGGAACACGTCGAGCTTGGAGCCCGCGTCGCGACCCGCGGCGATGCGATCCGACAGCCCGCCGGTCGCGGGTTCGCCGGAGGGCACGTCCCCGTCGACCACGTCGACGGGGATGCCGAACAGGAAGCGGCTGACCACGGCGGTCCGACCATTTCCGCCGCCCGGCTTGCCGTGGAGGAGACTCCGCGTCACGACGAGCCGCTTCATGGCCCGGGTGAACGCGACGTAGGCGAGGCGACGTTCCTCCTCGAGGCCCGTCTCGATGGAGCGCTCGTGGGGGAACACGCCCTCGTTCATCTGGACGACGAAGACCACGGGGAACTCGAGCCCCTTCGAGGAGTGGACCGTCATCAGGGTCACCTGCCCACCATCTGGCAGGTCGTCGGTGTCGGCGGTCAGCGAGATGCGATCGAGCCACGCCGTCAGCGCTTCCATGGGCCCGGCCCCTCGATCCGCGGGGTCGGCACCGTGGGCCTCCTGGACGAGCAAGGAGAGGCTCTCGAGGCGCCCCTTGGCGTCCCGGGAGAGCTCCCCCTCGTCGTTGCGGTCGGACTCGAGCATCTGCCGGTAGCCCGACCGCTCGACCACCTCCTCGACGAGGTCCGGGATCGACGCGTCCCTCGCGAATTCCGTCAGATCCTGCAGCAGGGTCGCGAACGTGGCGATTCCCTTCTCGCCGACAGTTCGCCCCGATCCGAACGACCGCGCGGTGACGAGGATCGGCTGCCCGCGTCGAGCGGCCTCCTCGCGAAGCTTGGCCAGCGTCTTTGCGCCGACGCCCCGGGTGGGAACGTTGATGACGCGCAGCACCGCCGCGTCGTCGGCGGGGTTCACGATCACCCGGAGATAGGCGAGGACGTCGCGGATCTCTCGCCGCTCGTAGAACTTCCGCCCACCGACGACCTTGTAGGGAACCCCGCGCCGGGCGAGCGCCGCCTCGAACGGCCGAGCAATCGCGTTCGTCCGGTAGATGATCGCGATGTCGTCCCAGCGGTGTTCCCGCTCTCGCAGCTTCAGCACCATCTCGGCCACGCGCGTGGCCTCCTCCTGCAGGGTGGGGCACACCGCGATCTGGACCTTGACGCCCTGCTCGGCCTGAGTCCACAGGCGCTTCTCGAGCCGGTCGGGGTTGTGGGCCACCACGGCGTTGGCGAGGGTCAGGATGTGGCCGGTCGACCGGTAGTTCTGCTCGAGCCGAACCACCTCGGCCTCGGGGTAGTCCTCCTGGAAGTTCAGGATGTTCGAGACGTCGGCCCCGCGAAAGCCGTAGATGGACTGGTCGTCGTCGCCCACCACCATGAGGTTGCGGTGCCCGTCGGCGAGCATGCGGAGCAGCTGGTACTGAGCCCGGTTCGTGTCCTGGTACTCGTCCACGAGGACGTAGTGAAAGCGCTCGCGCCACTTCTGAAGCACCTCGTCGTGCTCGGCGAACAGCTGCACGGTGCGGCCGATGAGGTCGTTGAAGTCGACCGCGTCCGAGGCCTTCAGCCCCTCCTCGTAGTCCTGCCACACCGTGAGCACGGGGTCGCCCACGTGGGTCCGTCGAGACTTCAGGACCTCGTCGGGGGTGAGGAGCTGGCTCTTGAAGCTGTCGATCTTGGAGAGCAGGGCCTTGGGCTGGACCCGGGTGGCGTCATAGCCGTGGTCGGCCACGATCTGCTTGAGGAGCCTCATCTGGTCGTCGTCGTCGTAGATCGTGAACCGTCGTGTCCACCCGAGCGCCTCGATGTCGGTCCGCAAGATGCGAGCACACGAGCTGTGGAACGTGCTCACCCACACCTTCTCGCCCGCCTCGCCCACGAGCTCGGTCACGCGCTCCTTCATCTCGGCCGCGGCCTTGTTGGTGAACGTCACGGCGATGATGTGCTCGGCCCCTACCCCGACGTGGAGGAGGTGCGCGATCCGTCGCGTGAGCACCCGCGTCTTGCCGGACCCCGCACCCGCCAGCACGAGCAGCGGCCCGTCGATGGTGGTGATCGCCCGGTACTGCTCGGGGTTCGTCCGGAGCAGGTGGGGCGGCGTGGGTTCCTGCGGGTCAGCCATCGTCTTCCTGCCGCTTGCGCGCGCGCTGGCGGTTGCGCTCCCACAGCGCGGGTGCCTTCTCCTCGACCACGCGCCGGTCGCCACGCTCGACCGCGAGCGCACGGTCGGGGATGTCGTGGTTCAAGGTCGAGCCTGCGCCGATGATCACGCCCTCGCCAATCCGAATGGGAGCGACCAGCGCGGTGTTCGAGCCGACGAACGTGCCCGCCCCGATCCGGGTCCGGTACTTCGCCACCCCGTCGTAGTTGCAGGTGATGGTCCCTGCGCCGATGTTCGCGCCGGCTCCGACCTCCGCGTCCCCGAGGTAGGTGAGGTGCGACGCCCGCACCCCGTCGTGCAGCACGGCCTCCTTCACCTCGACGAAGTTGCCGACCTTCACGTCGCGCTCGAGGACCGCCCCGGGCCGCAGGTGCGCCATGGGGCCGACCGCGCTCTCGGGCCCGACCGTGGCCCCGTCGAGCACCGAGTGCGGCTTGACGACAGTACCCTCTCCGACCACGCTGTCTCGCAGCCAGGCTCCCGCGTGGACCACGACCCCGCGCTCGATGCGGGTCTGGCCGAGCAGGGTGCAGCCCCCGTAGAGCACGGCGCCCGAAGCGACCCGCACCGTCGCGTCGACGTGGATGGTGTGAGGGAGGACGAGACGAACGCCGACCGCCGCCAACCGCTCGAGGCGACGGGTCACCACCGCCCGCTCGGCCAGGGCTCGACCCCACTCGGACTCGACCGAGGCCCCGGCGTCGCCATCGAGCGCAGCGTCGGGAGCCAGGGTCAGGGTGTGACCACCGGACGGCACGAGGAGGCCCTGTCCGTCCGCGAGGGCGCCCTCGGGATGGGCCACGGCGACGAGGTCTCCGCGCGGCGTGACGAGCTTGCCTCCCACGGCAGACAACAGCAGCGCCAGCTCGCGGAGCGGGTTTGGCGCCACGCCAGCGAAGCGCCCGTCGATGACGACGAGGCCTCCCACGGCAGTGGCGGCATCGGGCTCACGGACCGCGAAGAGTCCGGCTTTGCCGAGCACCTCGTCCCAGTGGACGCGCACGGTCCGCCCCGCGAAGGGGAGCGCCGCGATGGACTCCGGCAGAACGACGACGGCCGCTGGCATGAGGCTCTCCCTGACGATGCGACGAACGCGGAACCCGGAGTGCAATTCATGGCACGGCGTTGATACGTCCGCCTCCATGGCGATCCCAGCCCGAGTACACAACCTTCGAGAAGCCAGGGCGCTCCACGGCGATCTGATCGATCGGCTCGTGCCCTGGCTGCACGAGAGCGACGATCCCGCCGATGCCATCTGTGACCAGCTGCAGGGCCGGTACGGTGCGTTCGAGCGTGCCCTGCGGGACGGCGTCGCCGACGACACGCCGTCCTCGGTCGCGGACCTGCTCCGGGCCCACCAACACGTCCCCGCCTGGGTGGACGCCGATCGGGTGAGGCGAGCCGGCCGCCTGTTCTTCCGCGCCGGCCCGCTCGGCGGAATCGTGCTCGGCGCGCGCTCCCTGATCTCGGGCTACGCCGCCCCCGCCGGCAACAAGCCGCTCGCGATGACGGGCCGACTGCGGGCCGACGGGGCGCGCAGGCTCGCGGAGACCGGGCGCTACGTGGCGGCAGTCAGCACCCCCGGGGGTCTCGTCGCGGGGGCCGAGGGATGGACCATCTCGTTGCGCGTCCGCTTGATGCACGCCCACGTGCGCTGGCTGCTCGCGAAGGACCCGCGATGGGACAGCGAGCAGTGGGGCCGCCCCATCAACCAGCACGACCTGCTCGCCACGAGCTTGCTCTTCAGCATCGTGTTCGTCGACGGTATCCGACGGCTCGGGCTGCACGTCACCGACACCGAGGCCGAGGATCACCTCCACCTGTGGCGCTGGGCCTCCTGGCTGATGGGCGTCCGACTCGAGCTCCTGCCGGACCGCCAGGAGAACGCACGCCGCCTCTCCCAGGTCATCGAGCTCACCCAGGGCCCTCCCGACGGGGACTCCCGGATGTTGGTCCACCAGCTGCTCCACGGTGGCCAGGCCAGCGAGGCTCCAGAGCTCTTCCGGACCTTCGCCGCGGGGATCTGTCAGGCGCTGCTCCCCGACGGCGTCGGGAACTCGCTCGGACTGCCGGACACCCGATGGCGCCACGTCGTGGACGCCCTGCCCCTCCTGCTCGGCCCCGGCGAGGTCGTACGCCGACTGAGTCCACGCTTCCTCGAAGATCAGCTGGTCGCGCTGGGCCGGGCGTACTGGAAGGCAGCTGGTGAGCGGGTGCAGCGAGATCCACGCACCGACTTCGAGCCTCCTTCCAAGCTTCTCGGCGCACCCGCCTCGCCCTGAAGTCCGTCCGTGCCGGCGGTCGCTCACCGCAGCGGGCATCCTCGGAGCAGGAGGTGAACCCATGATCTGGTCGCTCTTGTGGATGGGAGCCTGCGAGCCGCTGGCCGACGACCCAGCCGACTCCACCCCGGGGGACACCGCCCCGCCCGAACGAGCCGAGGACACCGATGGTGACGGGCTGAGCGACGCGGAGGAGGGGTTGCGGGGAACCGACCCTGCCAGTCCCGACTCCGACGGCGACGGGCTCACCGACGGCGACGAGGTGTTTCGCTACCTCACGGATCCGCTGGACGTGGACACGGACGACGACACCTACCGGGACCCCGACGAGCTCATCGAGGGGACGGATCCGACGCTGCCGGGTGACCGGATCTACACGGGCTACTGGCCCTACAACCCCGACAAGGACGCACTCCCCGACCCCGGCTTCCCGACCTCGCCCGTCGACGAGGGCCGCCGTTTCGGTCGCTTCGGGGGCACCGACCGCTTCGGCGAGAACGTCGACCTCTACGACTTCGCCAAGCAAGGCCGGTACGTGGTGATCGACGCGAGCGGGCTCGGGACGTGGTGCGAGCCCTGCACGCTCACCTCCCGGTGGCTGGCCGGCGGGTTCGACGGCGCCAACCTCGAGCCTCGATTCGGGGCGGTGCGGTCGGCGGTCGACGCGGGCGACGTCTATTGGATCACCGTCGGCGTGTACGGTCCGACCATCGGCGTCGCCGCGACCTTCGACGACATCGTGTCCTGGCACGCGTCCTACCCGAACGAGCGGATCCCCGTGCTCGTCGACTACGACACAGTCGTCATCGACGCCATCAACCGGTGGACGCCGAGCCAGGTCCGCGTACCGAGCTATGCCCTGCTCGACGAAGACATGACCGTCCTGTTCCTCGGGGAGACCGAGGACCTGCTCGAGGAGCTCACGAACCGCCTGCAGGCGGGGTCGCGATGAGCTCCGACCGGCTCTGATCACCGGCGATGTCCGTGCGATCTCGGACTCGGCGCAGAGACCGTCAAGTCTTCGCGATCCCGGGCCGATGCAGCCGGGGCCACCCGCCCGGAGACCCGCGATGTCGAGTCCCGCATCCCTGCTCGAGCTCCCCGAGCCCACCCTCGACCCGGAACAGCCGGAGCGTCGGCAGGCGGTTCGCTACTCTCCGGATCCGCTCGTGCCGGTGCTGTTCGCTCATCCGCTGGCGAACGTCCCCACCGCGGGTCTGATCGTCGACGTGAGCCACGGGGGCTGCCGAATCATGGCCCCACCGACCGCCCGTCCGATGCTGCACTGGGGAGACCCGATGCAGATCATCATTTCCTACAGCGAGTCTTCCCGGAACGCCAAGCTCGAGGGCCTGCGCCTGTGGGCGCACGTGGTGCGACTGACCGTCGACAGTCGGGAGCTCTCCGTGAGCGCAGCGTTCTCCCGGAGTGGCTCCGACGGCGACTGGACCCGGCTCGCGGAATGGATCGACGCACTCGACGGCCGCTGAGGATACCTTCGGTCGGTCGGAGAGGCGTCTGCCCGGTAGCAGTCTCGTGTCGATCGCGCCGGCCCGGGCACTTTCCGATATGGACCGACGGTAGAGGTCCAGCTCCACTTGCCGCCTGGCGGGGCGGCCGCTAGACCCTGCGTCCAGCAGCGGCGTCCGCGCCCGAAACCAACCTGATGGGATCACCCATGATCAGCGATCTTCAGAAAGTCCGGAACATCGGCATCAGTGCGCACATCGACTCGGGGAAGACCACCCTCACCGAGCGCATCCTGTTCTACACCGACCGCATCCACGCGATCCACGAGGTTCGCGGCAAGGACGGCGTCGGCGCCAAGATGGACTCGATGGAGCTCGAGCGTGAGCGGGGCATCACCATCCAGTCGGCCGCGACGCACACCGAGTGGAAGGACCACCACATCAACATCATCGACACTCCCGGGCACGTCGACTTCACCATCGAGGTCGAGCGCGCACTCCGGGTGCTCGACGGTGCCATTCTGGTCCTCTGCGGTGTGGCCGGGGTCCAGTCGCAGTCCATCACGGTCGACCGGCAGATGCGGCGCTACGGCGTCCCGCGCGTGGCGTTCGTCAACAAGTGTGACCGCCAGGGCGCGAACCCGATCCGCGTCCGCAACCAGCTGCGCGAGAAGCTGCGCCTGAACGCGCACCTCGTGCAGCTGCCCATCGGTCTCGAGGACCAGCTCTCGGGCGTCGTCGACCTGGTTCGCCGCAAGGCCTACTACAACGAGGGCGACAACGGCGAGACCATTCGCGAGGACGAGATCCCGGCGGAGATGAAGGACGACGTCGAGCAGTACCGCGAGGAGCTCCTCGACGCGGTCTCCGAGTTCGACGACGAGCTCATGGAAGTCCTCCTCGAGGATCCGGACGCCGCGAGCGACGAGCAGATCGTAGCCGCGATCCGCAAGGCCACCATCGCGAACAAGCTCGTGCCGGTGTTCATGGGCTCGGCCTACAAGAACAAGGGTGTTCAGCCCCTGCTCGACGGCGTCAACGCCTACCTGCCCGACCCGACGCAGATCCAGAACCGGGGCTTCGACCTCGACACCGACGACGAGAACCCCGAAGAGGTCATCGTCGACCCGGCGGACTTCACCAAGCCGTTCGTCGGGCTCGCCTTCAAGCTCGAGGAGGGTCGCTACGGCCAGCTGACCTACATCCGCGTCTACCAGGGTGTGCTCCGCAAGGGCGAGTTCATCTTCAACATGCGTGGAAACCAGAAGGTCAAGGTCGGTCGTCTCGTCCGCATGCACTCGAACGAGATGGAGGACATCGACGAGGCCGCCGCTGGCGACATCGTCGCGCTGTTCGGCGTCGACTGCCACTCGGGCGACACGTTCACCGACGGCAAGGTCCGCATCTCGATGACCAACATCCACGTCCCGGACGCGGTCATCAGCTACACGATCACCACCAAGGAGGCGAAGCACGCCCAGAACCTGTCGAAGGCGCTCGCGCGTTTCTCGAAGGAGGACCCTACCTTCCGGGTTCGCACCGACGAGGAGACCGGCGAGACCATCATCAGCGGCATGGGTGAGCTCCACCTCGACGTGTACCTCGAGCGCATGCGCCGCGAGTACAAGGTGCCGGTCGAGTC
>CAZZLC010000073.1:0-28294 GCA_964655065.1 uncultured Enterobacteriaceae bacterium
CCCCCCCCCCCCCCCCCCCCCCCCCCCCCCCCCCCCCCCCCCCCCCCCCCCCTCCGCTTCGCCTCGTTCACCGCGCCACTCGCCGTGGTGTGGCTCACTGTGGGGATCGTCGAGCTCGCCGACGCCGCGCAGCGGTGGTTCGGGGCGCCAGGGAGGTGGGGACCCGAAGCCACCTGGGTGGGTGCAGGCCTCGCAGGGGTGGCCGCCGTACCGGGGTTGAACCTGACCCGGGACCACCTGGCCGGGAACTACGACGTCACCACCGCCATGACCGAGCGCCGGGTGGCGCACCTTCGTGACGTCGCGGCCCGGCTGCGCTGGGAGGGTCGTGTGGTGGTCGCCGACATGGACGTCGGCGGGTACCTCTGGTTCGCCCCGGACTTCGAGGTCGTCGACCTGGTCGGGCTCGTCGACCTGCGTGTCGCGAGGGCTCCGCGCGACGACCGGGCCGCGTTCCTCCGCAGCTACGTCGTCGACGAGCGGCAAGCGGACGCGGTGCACCTGCACGGTCCCGAGTGGTGGTGGTCCCGACGCAGCGGCCTGATGGATCATCCGGATTGGGACCGACGCTACGTCCAGCTCCGCCCGTACCCCGACGTGCCCGGAGTGCCGCACGATCCCCACCCCGGCCTGTGGCTGCGACGCGATCGCCTGTTTGGGCCCGATCCGGATCCCGCCTTCGCCTGGCCGATGGCCGAGGGCTGGACGCTCGAGGCCGTCCCTTCCCGCGCGCTCCCCTCACGCTCGGCTGGCCAGACGGTGGGCCTGTCGCTGCCGCTGCGGCGGGCGCCCGGGGCTGGTCGGATCACCTTGCAGCTCTGGCAGCCGGGGTCGCGAGAACCGGTCGCGACGTGGACCACGAAGGGCGCCCTGCTGGACCCGGCCCTCTGGCCCGACGACGGCGTCAGCCGAACCCACGTCTGGTGGCCCACCTCCCAGGCACCGCCCGCGGCTGACCGCGTCGGCGTCTCTGTCGACGGCGGGCCCGTGACCTGGTTCGAGCCCCCGAACGTCACGCCCAGACCGCGAGACAACCACGAGCAGGTGGGTACGAACCCGGGTTAAGCTTCCCCCCATTCGACGATGTGGGAGGTTCTTGCCATGCTGCCCTCTGGCCCTTGGCGCTCCGCGTTTCTGTTGTTCGTTGTCGGGCTCTCTGCCACGGGCTGTGATCCAGGCGACCTACCTGCCTTCAACGAACAGAATCGCGCGCCCAGCGCGGTGGTTCAGTCCCCCGTCGACGGGTCGGTGGTCACGTCCACCCAGGCGGTCGAGCTCGTCGGTATCGTGCAGGATCAACAAGGCCTGCAGGACATCGCGGCCGTGTTCTGGCAGAGCGACCGCGATGGCGAGCTTGCCGACCTCGACTCCGCCATGCTCGACACCGAGGGGGTGACGCGTCTGTCCACCACCCTGTCCGAAGGTGTGCACGTGGTCACGCTGCAGGTGGTCGACTCGCTCGGCGAGCGCGGCGAGGACAGCATTGGACTCCAGGTCATCCCGCCCGACCTCGTGCCCCGTGCGCTGATCTCCCAGCCCGACAACCTCCAGCGCTTCGACCCCGGCGAGGAGGTGCAGCTCGTGGGCTCCGTGAGCGACGGGCAGCAGGCGTCCGAGACCCTGACCGTGCGATGGGAGCTGCAGGCCGAGGGCGGCCAGATCCTCGAGACCATTCCGTCTTCGGCAGATGCCGAGGGCGTCACGATCGAGTCGATCATCGCACCGGGTGCCATCTCGGTGGCCACCTACGACATCACGCTCGTGGTGGAGGACGATGACGGCTACGAGAGCAGCGACACCATCCCGATCGTGGTCAGCGACCCCTCTGCGGTCGACAACGACAACGACAGCTGGCCCCTCACCGTCGACTGCGACGATGACGATGCCTCCGTCAACCCCGGCGCCCCCGAGCGGTGCGGGGACGCCAAGGACAACGACTGCAACGGCTTCATCGACGACAAGGACGCCGACGCAGACCTCCACGTCGACGAGGCGTGCGTGAACTACACGGGCGCCCTCCCCAAGGACGACTGTCTCGACAGCAACGACCAGGTCTTCCCCGGGGCGTTCGAGGTGCCCGACGACAACGTCGACAACGACTGTGACGGAGTCGTCGACAACAACGGACCCCAGTACGACTCCGATGGAGACTGTTACTGCGAGGGCCCGGCGCCTTGCGGGGGCAGTCTCCTGCCCGCTTGCATCGGGAACCTCGACGTCGGCGACTGCGACGAGGGCGACCCGACCATCAACCCTGGCGCGATCGATCTGCCCGACCGCAACCACGTCGACGCGAACTGCGACGGGATCGACGGCGCACGCGCGGATGCGGTCTTCGTCGACCCCGTGTTCGGCAACGACGGCAACTCGGGCCTCACCGAGGGATCGCCAAAGCGAACGCTCGACGTCGGCCTCGAGACCGCCGAGTTCCAGGGGCGGTCCTGGGTCCTCCTGGCGAACGGCACCTACGACTTCTCGCAGACGAGCGACCAGTTCATCGAGGGCATCTCGGTGGCCGGCGGCTACGATGCCGCGAACGGCTGGGTGCGTACCACGGTTCGGCCCGAGGTCCTCGTGGCCTCCGCGGGTAAGCGGCTCCAGGGGTGGTCGGCGCGCACAGAGCTGCACCAGTTCCGCATCCGATCCGCGAGCGCTACGGCGGCGAGCGGGTCTTCGGTCGGGCTGTGGATTCGCGACACCACGGGCCTCTACCTCGTGGACATGGTCGTCGAGTCCGGCAACGGGGCGCCGGGCCTGTCCGGAAACGACGGGAGCGACGGCTGCGGGGGGAGCGACGGCGCCGACGGGACCGACGGTTGTGTGTTCGGCGGCAACAACATCTTCTGCGGGCAGTGCAACGACGTCGGCGAGTCGGTGCCCGTTCCTTCACCAGGTGGCGACGGGTGTCCGCTCGGGGGCGACGGGGGAACCGGAGGCCGGTCGGGCAACGGGGACATGTCCGAGGTCGCCAGCCAGTCTGGCGCGCCAGGGAACAACGGGAGCACCGGCGTCGTCGGAGGCACTGGTGGCCGCCGCGGCGTCAACAACGGCGAGGACGGTGACGATGGCAACCCCGGCTCGCCCGGCTCGCCCGGCTCGAACGGCATCGGCGGTCAAGGCACCGGCGACTGGGACCCCGTCCTCGGCTACGACCCGTCGGACGGCACGAGCGGCTTCAGCGGCGAGAACGGCTCCGGTGGCGGCGGCGGCGGCGGTGGTGCTGGCGGAGGCTGGAGCGGGGCCTGGTGCGACACCTACGGCGGCTCGGGCGGCGGTGGTGGCGAGGGCGGCGCCCGAGGCACTGGCGGCACCGGCGGCAAGGGAGGCGGTGCGAGCATTGCGATCGTGCTGTCGGGTGTCTCCACGATCGAAGTCGAGGGTGGCGAGATCGAGACCGGCAACGGCGGGGCCGGTGGACGTGGGGGTACGGGCGGAACCGGCGGGGTAGGCGGCGATGGCGGCAACGGGGGCAGTCGCAAGCAGCCGAGCGTCGGCGCCAACGAGGTCTCCGGGGCCGGGGGCTCGGGCGGTTTCGGCGGGGCTGGAGGCGATGGAGGCCACGGCGGCGGCGGCGGCGGCGGCCCCGTCTACGGAATCTGGTGCACGAGCCCGTCGTCATCGGCCGTGACCAGCGACGGGCCTGTATACGTGCTCGGCCTCCCTGGGACCGGCGGCCCCTCGGCCGGCGCCAACGGAGCCAACGGAGACCAGGTGTCGATTAGTCCTGGTTGTTGAGCAGCGAAGCCCGAAACGGGCCTCCGATCTTTTTCCTCATGGTCGTACCCCTCCCGATCGATGGTCCATCGCCTGGTCGGAGGAGCAGCGATCGTGAGATTCTTCGTACTTTTCTTCGGATTGACGGCCGGAACGGTGGCCTGCTCCGGCGAGGACGACGATCCGTCTCCGGCGGAAGCGGACGCGGACACGGACTCCGACACGGACTCCGACACGGACACTGATTCGGACACCGACACCGACACCGACACCGACTCGGATTCGGACTCCGACACCGACGCGGACTCGGACTCCGACACCGACGCGGACACCGATGCCGACTCGGACAGCGACACCGATGCCGACTCGGACAGCGATGCGGACGCTGACAGCGACGCGGACACCTCGCCTACCGGCGCCACCAACGACACCTCCGGCGACACCGGCCAGACCAGCACAGCTTCCGGCAGCTGACTACCGCTGTCGGGCGGGCACGGGCACGCGAAGCCCGTCCCTCGCGGCCACGACCTCGGCAAACACCGGCTCGGCCTCCGCCAGGAACGCCTCCACCCGTGGATAGCGCCGGGAGAAGTGCGTCAGCACCAGCTTCCGGACTCCGGCCCGCTTCGCGATCGTCGCGGCGTCGAACGCGGTCATGTGACCGCGTTCGTGCGCCTCGGCGTGATGGTCCCGTAGGTACGTCGACTCGCAGATCAGCATGTCCGCTCCCCGGGCCAGCTCCTCCGCGGCGGGGCACGGTGCCGTGTCCATCACGAACGCGACCGACTGTCCGGGCCGCGGCACGCTCACGTCCTCCAGGCGAACCCGACCGCCAGGAGTCTCGAGCACGCCCTCACGCACGAGCTGCCCGATGCGGGGTCCGTCGATGTCGTGTTCGACGAGCTTCTCGGGGAGCACCCGTCGACTGGCCGGCTCCTCGATTCGATAGCCCCACGACTCCACGGTGTGGCGGAGCGGGAGGCTCGTCAGCACGAGCACGTCGTCCCGGTGTTGCTCCCCGGGCTCGCTGAGCGGCTGGGGCGCGAGATCGGAGTCGTCCTTGAAGATCGAGGCTCTCCGAAGGCGATCGAAGTACACCTGGCCAGACGCCGGGTAGTGGACCGGCACCTGGTGGCTCACGCCGTCGAGGCTGATGCGCTGGATGATGCCGGCGAGCCCCAGACAGTGGTCGCCGTGGAAGTGCGTCACGCAGATGCGGGTGATCATCGACGTCGACACCGAGGCCAACGTCATCTGCCGCTGGGTGCCCTCGCCGGGGTCGAAGAGGATGCCGCGCCCGTCCCAGAGCAACAGGTACCCGTTGTGGTTTCGGTGGCGGGTCGGAACCTGGCTGGCGGTCCCGAGAACCACCAACTCGCGCAAGCTCACGCAGCCTCCGTCGCAGAGGGGGCGCCCCGGGGATTGGGCCGGGGGGCGGGGTTCGATACGGGCTACGGGGTATCGCGGGAGAGTCGATGCGCGGAGCACCCCTCGCCGCCCACGTGGCGGCCGCTTCCCTCAATCAGACCGTAGGTGACTGGGAAGGTAACGCAGAGCGAATCGAGCGCGCCATCGCGGTGGCGCGGGAGCGGGGGGCACGCCTGCTCGTGCTCCCGGAGATGTGCATTCCCGGCTATTCGCTCGGCGACCGCCTGATGATGCGCGACACCCTGGAGCGCAGCTGGGCGATGCTCGAGCGCATCCGCGAGCACACGGACGGCATCGTGGTCATGGTGGGGCTTCCGGTGCGGCACCGAGATGTGCTGTACAACGTCGTGGCCGTCGTCGCGAACCGCCGGGTGGTGGGGCTCGTGCCCAAGGAGAACCTCGCCACCGGCGACGTCCAGTACGAAAACCGCTGGTTCTCTGGTTGGCCACGGGGTCACGTCGAGGAGCTCGAGACAGCCGGCGCCCCGGCCGTGCCTATCGGCACCCTGTTCTTCGATGCACCGGGCATCGGCAAGTTCGGGATCGAGGTGTGCGAGGACGGCTGGAAGGGCAGCCGTCCGGGTACGCTGTACGCGCTTCACGGGGCGCACATCGTGTTCAACCCGTCGGCGAGCTGGTTCGTGCTCGGCAAGCACCGGGTTCGCCGCGAGATGGTCCAGCAGCTCTCGCGTGAGGATCATGTCGTCTACGTCTACACCTCGCTCCTCGGCTGCGACGCGACGCGCCTCGTGTTCGACGGGAGCACGTTCGTCGCGTTCGATGGCCGCACCCTGCGCGAGGGACGGCGCTTCCTGTTCGCCGAGGACATGGAGGTGATCGATGCGGTCGTCGATCTCGCCGCGCTCGAGCGACTCCGCATGGAGGAAGGGAGCTGGCGCCAGCAGGTGGAGAGTCTGCAGCGCGGCGACTATGGCCCCTCGCCTCGTCTCGTGACCATCTCCGGGGACTTCACCACGCTCGCGCCGCCCCCCGCGGTAGGCCCCTACTGGCTCGACCGCACCACGCCAGACCCCGTCGACCCGAGCCTCGACTGGCTGGCCGACACGGAGGTCCTCCGGCGACGGATCGCCGCGAGCGACCTTCCCCACCTCGAGCTCGAGCTCGCCCTGTCGCTCGCGATGAGCGAGTATCGCCGCAAGTGCGGCATTCCCGGGTTCACGGTCGCGCTCTCGGGGGGGCGGGACTCGGCGATGGTGGCGCTCCTCGCCGCCAAGTCGCTTCGCTACGAACGCCCGGACCTCACGGGCGAGGCCCTACGAACCTACGTTCGCGAGCGGCTCGTCTGCGCCTACCTCGCGACCGACCACTCGGGCTCGGGCACCGAGAACGCCGCGGCCGGGTTCGCCGAGCAGATCGGGGCTCGATACCTCCGAACCGGCATTCAGGAGGCCGTCGACACCCACGTGCGACTGGCCGAGGACCTGACCGGAACGTCCCTCTCCTGGTCCGACCCTGCTCACGACATCGCGCTGCAGAACGTTCAGGCCCGGTTGCGGGGCTCGCTCATCTGGATGGTCGCCAACCTGAACGGCTTCCTGCTGCTCTCGACCTCGAACAAGAGCGAGGCCGCGGTCGGCTACACCACCATGGACGGCGACACGAGCGGCGGACTCGCCCCCATCACCGACGTACCGAAGTCGCTCGTCGAGCTCTGGCTCCGGTGGGCGAGAGAGTTCCACGGGCTCGATGCCCTCGATGCGGTCGTCGGCATTCCGGCCACCGCCGAGCTGCGGCCGCCGGGGGACGGGCAGACCGACGAGGCCGACCTGATGCCCTTCTTCGTCCTCGATCAGCTCATCTACCACTTCGTCCAGCGAGGCCAGTCGCCCCTCGAGATGTTCCTCACGCTGTGGCCGTCGCTGCACGACCGGTACGACGGGGTGCCGCGCCGGTTCGCCGACGACATCCACAAGTTCGTGCGGCTGTTCTGCCGAGCCCAGTGGAAGCGGGAGCGGTTCGCGATCAGCTTCCGCGTGGCCGCTTTCGACCTCGACCCCAAGACGGGCTTCCGGTTCCCGCCGGTGCAGGAGCCCTTCACCGTCGAGCTGCGCGAGCTCGACGCCCACGTCGCCGGGCTGGAAGCCCCGTGACGCTGGTGGTGGCCCGGGGGCTCGGCCGACGCTTCGGAGACCGGATCGCCGTCGAGGACGTGGACCTCGAGATTTCACCGGGAGAGGTCGTGGGGTTGGTCGGGCCCAACGGCGGCGGCAAGTCGACGCTGCTCCTCTTGCTCGCCGGACTCGTGCGGCCGTCGGAGGGCGAGGTCACCATCGACGGTGAGCCCGCCCACGTCATCGCAACCCAGCAGTCCGGTGCGGTCGGGCTCATCACGGCCGAGCCCGGGCTCTACCCGCTGCTCACCGGTCGCGAGAACCTGCGCTTCTTCGGAGGGCTCTACGGCGAGTCTCCCCGCGCCGTGGATGCCCGAGCCGCCGACGTCGCAGCGGACCTCGGCATCGTCGACGAGCTCGATCGCCCTTCCAGCGCCTACTCGAGCGGGACTCGACAGAAGGTTTCGCTCGTTCGCGCCCTGCTCCTCCGGCCGAAGCTCCTGTTGCTCGACGAGCCGACCAGCCACCTCGACCCGCTGGCCACCCACCGCATCCACGAGGCGGTCCGGCACCAGGCGGACCAGGGGGTGGCCGTGGTGCTGGTGACCCACGACCTGCACGCGGCCGAGCAGATCTGCAACCGCGTGCTCGCGGTGAACCGGCGGCTCCGAGGGGTCGAGATCCTGGGTGAAGCTCGGGTCCCCACGCCCTCACGGCTTCACGGCTTGTTCGAGGCGGCGGTGAACGCACCCCGGGCGGAGAGTCCGTGACGCGGATCTGGCACATCGCGCGGCGCGAGTGGCTCGAGCAGCTGCGTCAGCCGGCACTCATTGGCGTCATGGCCGGCCTCCACGGCATCATCGCCCTGCTCGTGCTCTCGGCCCTGGCGTGCATCGACTTCTTGCTCGATCCGTCGACACTGCCCATGCTCGTGGGGTTCGTGGGCGACCCCGAGCAGGTGGAGCCCTGGCTCGAGGGACTCGCCGAGTCCACGTTGTCGCTGTACACCTTCCTGTCGTTCTCGCAGTTCATGGGCCTTTCGAGCGTGCTCGCGGGCCACTCGTTGCTCCACGACCGTCAGGTCGGCACCCTCACGTTCCTGCTTCTCGCGCCGGTGCAACGCCTCGAGCTGGTGCTCGGGAAGGTGCTGGGGGCAGTGGGCGTCGCCTTGTGCGTGCACCTCGTCATCGACGGCCTCGCAGCACTCGCGACCACGACCTTCGCCACTACGGCCGCCCACCCGCTCTGGCTGCCGGTCAGTCTCACGTGGTGGTGGTCGTTCCTGGTCACGGGTCCGATCTGGGCGACCTTCGTGGGGGCCATCTGCGTGCTCGTCTCGTCGCAGGCCCGCGACGTACGGCTCGCGCAGCAGAGCGTCGCCTTTACGGTGTTCTTCGCGACGTTGCTGTCGGGTCTGCTCGTGACCTGGGCCCTCGCCGAGGGACTCCCCGCGCAGCTCGGAGCGTCCGGGCTCGGTCTCGCGGGGCTCGTCGCCACGGTGCTGGCCGCGGTGGCCGCCTTTCAGCGCGACGTCGATTGAGTGGGTGGATAGGCCACCTCCCATGAAGACCGACGAGACCCGCCGGGTGTACATCCACACCTTCGGCTGTCAGATGAACGTCTACGACTCCGGCAAGATGGCCGCCCAGCTGGCCGTCGACGGCTACGTGCCGACCGACGACCCCGCTGCGGCCGACCTCGTGTTGCTCAACACGTGCTCGATCCGCGAGAAGGCCGTCGACAAGATGCACTCGGCCCTCGGAGAGTACCGGCGACTCAAGCGCGGTCGTCGAGACCTCCTCATCGGCATCGCCGGCTGTGTCTCGCAGGAGCGGGGGGCCGAGCTCTTCGAGCGGTACCCGGACGTCGACCTCGTGTTCGGGCCCGACGGCGTGCCCCAGATTCGCCAGCTCGTGGCGGCGGCTCGCGACGGGCAGCGCGTCCTCGACACCGAGTTCCTCGACCTCGAACACTACCCGTTCGTCGACGACGTCGACCCCAGAGTGAGCGGTGTGTCGGCGTTCGTGACCATCCAGAAGGGCTGTGACAACAAGTGCACCTTCTGCATCGTGCCCGCGACCCGCGGGGTCGAGGTCTCGAGGCCGCACGTCGAGATCCTCGACGAGGTCCGCGCCCTGGTGGAGCGCGGCGTCCAGGAGATCGTGCTCATCGGTCAGAACGTGAACTCCTACGGACTCAAGGCCGAAGGCGAGATCACGTTCGCCGAGCTCCTCTACCGGGTGGCCGAGGTGCCGGGCGTGAAGCGAATCCGCTACACCACGAGCCACCCGCGAGACATGGGCGCCGACGTCATCGAGGCCCATCGGGA
The DNA here is from genome assembly GCA_964655065.1 of uncultured Enterobacteriaceae bacterium. Classification (GTDB taxonomy): domain Bacteria; phylum Myxococcota_A; class UBA796; order UBA796; genus DRPG01. The sequence goes on from CAZZLC010000073.1 coordinate 9,544, forward strand.
GCTTCCCGCCGTCGCGGCCCACCTCCACCTGCCGGTGCAGTCGGGCTCGAACCGTGTGTTGCGGCGGATGAAGCGCTTCTACACCCGCGAGCGCTACCTGCAGATCGCGCACGAGCTCCGCGAGGCCCGGCCCGACACCGTCCTCACCACCGACATCATCGTGGGGTTCCCCGGCGAGACCGACGAAGACTTCGAGGGGACCATGTCCTTGCTCGAGGAGGTAGGCTTTGTCGGGGCCTTCAGCTTCAAGTACAGCCCCCGGCCCGGCACCCCGGCGCTCAAGCTCGAGGCCCGCGACCCGGTGCCCCCCGAGGTCGCGAAGCAGCGGCTCGCGATCTTTCAGGGGCGCCAGAGAGAGCTCTCCGAGGCGTTCCATCGGTCGCTCGAGGGAACCGTGGTGGACGACGTCCTGGTCGAGGGACCGAGCCGGCACGACGACGGAGTCGTGTGCGGTCGCACGAGCCAGCACGTGATGGTCAACTTCCCGGGCAACCCAGACCTGGTCGGTCGGACGGTGTCCGTCCGCATCACGCGCGGCTTCGCACACTCGGTGCGAGGTGAGCGGGTCGAGGCGCCCGTCGCAGCCTCGTCGGCGCGGTAGGGCACGAGCGACTCCGGATCAGAAGAGCCGGCGCCGCCGCTCGACCTGCTCGGCCTCGGTCTTGCAGTCGATGCAGAGGGTAGCCACGGGCCGGGCCATCAGCCGGCCGAAGGTAATCGGCTCGCCACAAGACTCGCAGGCGCCATACTCGCCGTTCTGGATGCGCTCGAGGGCATACCGGATCTTGCTCAACAGACGGCGCTCGCGGTCGGCCATGCGAAGCGTGAAGTCTCGGTTGGACTCTGTGACGGCGAGGTCGATCGGGTCCGCGTCGTTTTCCCGGACCTCGGTAAGGGTCGTCACCGCCTTGCGGGACTCCGAAATGAGCTGCTCCAGCTGCTCCTCCAGCGCTTGCTTGAGGGTCTGGAGCTCCTCGTTGGAGAGATATTCGTCAGAAGGAAGCATGGAAGGTCCTATGAACAGGGTCCGAAGCTTAAGCACGCCGTCGGATCACGGCAACTCGTCCTTGAACGGTGGTCCCTTGTGGCAGTTTCGAGGCAGGGTGCGGAACGACAACAGAGCTTGGTATCCGGTGATGGAGGTACCGACAGCCATGACGGGGAACCAGCCGTCGTGCGACGTCACGAGTTGTCAGCTCGGTCAGCCGTGACGGTCTAACTGATCATGAGTTCAGTATCCAGGAGAGGTCATGCGAGCGATGGTGCTGGACGAGTACGGGGCGGCGGGCAACCTACGGCTGACCGAGGTGCCTCCGCCCGCCCTCCGGTCGCGGACCGACGTTCGCGTGGCGGTCACCGCCTCCGCCATCAACCCCGTGGACTGGAAGATCCGGTCCGGAGATCAGCGTGGGCTGGTTCGACTGCGTCTGCCGAAGGTGCTGGGCTTCGACCTGGCTGGTACCGTGGTCGAGGTGGGGGCCGACGTCACGGATCTGCAGGTGGGCGACGAGGTGTTCGGCAACACCGAGGTGTACGGTCCCGGCAGCTACGCCGAGCAGACCGTGGTCGACGCGAGGAACCTGGTCCGAAGGCCCAGGGGGCTGTCGGTGCAGGTGGCGGCCGCCCTCCCCCTCGCGGGACTGACCGCCTACCAGAGCCTGCTTCCGTTCCTCGAGGGCAGGTCGGCACCCCGCGTCTTCGTGCAGGCGGGCGGTGGTGGGGTGGGCCACCTCGCGATTCAGATCGCGAAGCGGTACGGCGCCCACGTCACGACCACTGCCTCGGACCGAACCCGCCAGTTCGTCACCGACCTCGGCGCCGACGAAGTCATCGACTACCGAACCCAGAAGTGGTGGAAGCTCGTCCGCAACTACGACCTCGTGCTGGAATCGCTCGGGGGGCCCCATCGGGACCGCGCGCTCCGGGCCACGCGGCGGGGCGGGCGGGTCGCCTCGATCAACAGCAACGTCATCGCCAACACGCGGCGTCTCGGACCCAACGCCGGCGTCGTCGCGACGGGCGCGGGGATCGTCTCGTTCGTGGTTCGCGGCCGGCTTCGCGGAATCGACGCGTCGACCATCGTCCGTCGCGTCGACCGTAGCCAGCTGGGCCTCCTCGCCCAGTGGGCCGCCGACGGCGAGCTCATCGTTGCCATCGACCGCAGGTTTCGACTGGAGGATCTCGCCGAGGCCCACCGCTACGGCGAGACGGGGCGAATCAGGGGGAAGGTGGTCGTCACGACCGACTGACGGTCGCGGCGTCGAAGCCGTCGACTGCCTCAGCGCTCCAGATAGCCGGCGGTGAACACGTCGGCGGGTAGCTCGTCCTCACCGACGTCCACGCGCTGCTCGGTCACGCGGAGCTCGGTGCGGCGGTCCTTCTGCACGTTTCGCATCACGGTCCGCCTGGGCAGCGTCGTGTTCCCCGATTTCGTGGTCTCCGTGATTTCGAGCACCTTCGACAGCGAGCCATCCTTCTTGTCGAAGAACTCGACCTTGCGAGCGACCAGGTCGGACTTGGTGAGATGGGCGCGAACCTTGCCGTACTGCACGGAGTCCTCGGGCACGGTGTCGATCACCCAGGTGTCACCTTCGTCCGAGACGAGGGTGTGCTCGCCCTCGGCCACGTCGCGGATGGCCAGGTCCTCGTAGGTGAAGTCGCTCCCCAGGAACGAGCTGCGCCGACCATTCCCGCTGATTCGCTTCACCCCGGGGAACGAGGCGAGCTTCAGCAGTTGCTCCTCCTTGCCGTCGGCCGACTCGATGGCGAGCAGCTTGGTGCCCGCCAGGTCCGCGGGGCTCGTCACCTCGATGTAGGAGGCGGTGGCGCCGTCCGCGCGTCGCGACTTGAGCACGAGCTCCCGCACGCGCTCGCCTCCTCCCTTGCCCACGATGGTCATGGTCACGGTCTGGATCGAACGGGCGACCTGGTTCGCGTCCCTGGCGCGCTCGACGATCTCCTCGGCGGTCTGGGCCGAGGCGACCGAGAGCCAGGCTACGGCGAGAGTCCACATGTTCCGCTCCTCGTGGGGGTCTCGGACACCTCGCCGCACCGGTTCCTTCCGGCCGAGCCCCGACGGGGACCGACTATCCGCCCAGAGCCTTCGTGAGGGTCGCGACTTTGTCAGCCGAGGGCTCGCCCGACTGGCGGTGCGTCATCTTGCCGGTCTTGTCCACCACGACGACCGCCACCTGGTCGGTCTCGGTGATCGAGAACGCCTTGGTGACCGCGTCGGCCGAGCTCCACACCGGGGCGACGTGCTTGCGAGCGGTCTCGTCGGTGATGCCCGCGCTCATCGCGGTGCCGATCACGAGCTGCATCGGCGTCGAGACGTCGAGAAACGCGAGCTCGAGCCAGTCGACCTGCCCGGGCTCGGCGAGCTTGACGAGGTGCGGCCGCCACGCGTTGGACGCGGCCTGGTGCTCCCGCTCGAACGACAGGACGAGCACCGTCTTCTCCGCCGAGAGCGAGCCCGGCAGGGCGACCTGGTCGCCCGACAGCGTCTCGGCCTGGATCTTCGGCGTATTCTGGGCAAACGAGAGCCCCATCCCCAACAGCAGTGCAATCATCGGTCCCTCCGAATCACGGGGAGCATACAGGACCGACGGAGGGTCTACGTGCTCCCGATCACCCCACCGCTCGCCCCCGTGCTCGGGACCCTCGCCGACGCCCTGCCCGACGGCGAAGGGTACTGGTACGAGCCGAAGTGGGACGGATTTCGGGTGATCGCCTTTCGCGACGGCGACGATCTCGACCTGCGCTCCCGCGACAACCGCCCGCTCCTCCGCTATTTCCCCGAGCTCGCTCCCGAGTGCGCGCGGGCCCTTCCCGAGCGGGCGGTGGTCGACGGCGAGGTGGTCATCGTCTCCGACGGAGCTCTCGACTTCGACGCTCTGCAGATGCGTCTCCATCCCGCAAAGTCGCGTATCGACATGCTGGCGGCCAAGATCCCGGCTGCGCTGGTGCTGTGGGACCTCCTGGCGGTCGGCGACGAGGACCTGCGCGAGCTTCCCCTCTCCGAGCGTCGTGCCCGCCTCGAAGCCCACGTGACCCCCACCGAGCGTGTTCGAATCACGCCGGGCACCACCGACCGCGCGGTGGCCGAGGACTGGTTCGCCCGCTTCGAGGGGGCCGGCTTCGACGGCGTGATGGCCAAGCCCCTCGACCAGCCCTACCTCGCGGGCCAGCGGGCGCTGGTCAAGGTCAAGCACGTCCGCACCATCGACTGCGTGGTCGTGGGGTTCCGCTGGCACAAGCACGGCCACGGAACCGAGGTCGGCTCGCTCGTGCTCGCGCTGTACGACGACGATGGACGGCTCGCGCCGATTGGCGTGTGCTCGAGCTTCCGCAAGGCCAAGCGCATCGAGCTCCTCGAGGAGCTCGCTCCCCTGCGGACGAGCGACCCCGACCATCCGTGGGTCACCCACGAGGGCGAGGCCCACCGCCCCGACGTGAAGAGCAGGTGGGCGGCGGACCGCTCGCTCGCCTTCGAGGCGGTCCGGCTCGAGCGGGTGGTCGAGGTCAAGACGACCCAGCACGGGTCGCGCCGGCTCCGCCATCCCGCCAAGTTCCTTCGCTGGCGTCTCGACAAGAGCCCGACCGAGTGCACGCTCGAGCAGCTGCAGACGGCGCCTGCTCCCGAGCTGTCGACGGTGTTTCGGTCCTCCGACACGAAATGATCCGGAGAGGGGCGCGTAGGCTGAGCGCCCGCCATACGATTGCTTCGGAGGCACCGTGAACTCGCTCATCAAGCGCAAGGACAACACCATCCCGGTTCTTCTCGAGCTGTTTCCGGGGTTGTTCACCGGCATCTTCGGGATTGGTCACATCGTGCAGGGGCGCGTCGGGATGGGCGCGTTCATCTTCGTGTCGTACTGGTTCCTCCAGACGATCAACTGGTTCCTCACCTGGGTCTTCGGCCTGGGCTTCGTCACCGGTACGCTGACGCACCTTTTCTACGCCATCGCCGCCCCCATGAACGCGGCCGACTTCAAAGGCGAGTGATCATCAGCCCCAGCCTGGCGCATCGTCGGGGTCGAGGGGCTCCTGCGCAGGCCGCAGCGCCTCGGGGACGGCCTCGAGGTTGACGCGGACGCGGGTCCACACCTGCGAACGTCCGCGCATCTTGTCGACGAGCACGTGGTGCGGGGCGAGGTGCGCGACGACCTCCGGGTGACGCAGTCGCCACCGGTCGAGGCCGGCCATCGCGGCGGCTTCGTCGCCCGACTCGCCGATGGTGAGCAGCGGGCGCGTGGGGGTGCGGCGACCATCGGTGGGCGCTGCACGTTCGACCTCCGGGTCCTCGGCTTCCTGGGCCTCACGGAGCTCCAGGAGCGAGTCGAGCGCGCCCACGGCTTCGTCGATTCCCGCGTGCGGGTCGCTCTTCACCAGGTCGGGCACGGTCTGCACCGTGAAGTCCGACGGACTCGCCGTCGTGAGCTGCGCCCAGGTGAGGGGCATCGACACCTGGGCATTCGGGGTCGGGCGAACCGACCAGGCGGCAGCCATGGTGTGATCCCGGGCGTTCTGGTTGTAGTCGACGAAGACGCCGTGTCGTTCCTCTTTCCACCAGGCGGCGGTGGCGAGGTCGGGGACGCGACGAGCCACCTCGAGAGCGACGGCGAGGGCGGCCCTCCGGACGTCCTCGAACGACCATCGCGGAGCGATTCGGACCCAGACGTGCAGCCCACGCTTGCCCGAGGTCTTCGGCCAGCCAGTGAGCCCGTGCTCCTCGAGCACCTCGCGCACCACCTGGCCCACGTCGCGCACCTGGCCCCACTCGACGCCGGGAACCGGGTCCAGGTCGATGCGGAGCTCGTCGGGGTGGTGCAGGTCCTCCGCGCGGACGGCGTGCGGGTGCAGGGAGAAGCAGCCCAGGTTCACCACGTAGAGCAGCTGGGCGGTGTTGCGGACGACGATCTCCTCGGCGCTGCGCCCCGACGGGTAGCGCAGCACTACCGTCTCGACGAAGTCGGGGCGCTTCTTGGGCGCGCGCTTCTGGTAGAAGGGCGGCTCGGACACGCCCTTCACGAAGCGCTCGAGCGCCATCGGACGACCCGCGACGCCCCGCACTGCGCCCTCGGCCACCTTCGTCCAGTACTCCACCACGTCCGACTTGCGGAGACCCACGTCGGGGAACCACGGCTTGTCGGGCGAGCTGATGCGCACCGTTCCGCCATCGACGTCGAGAAAGCGTTCCGTTCGGGAGCCCATGCCTCGTTCTACCCGCTCGGAGGCTCAAACGGCGGTGGGGGAGGCCGATGCCATCGACGGGGGGCCCCCGATCGCGATGTGGCTCGGCATCATCGGTAGTGCAGTGGCCGCGACGTGGACCGTCGGGCCGACGCAGGCGTTTACCTCGGTGCAGGCCGCGATCGGGGCGGCTGCGTCGGGCGACGTCGTCGTGGTGCAGCCCGGGACCTATGCCGAGTCGCTCGATCTGCTCGGCAAGGACCTCACGATCCAGAGCACACAGGGCCCCGTGGTGACGGTAATCGCGCCGCCCGCGAGCCAGACCGCGGTGCGGTACCAGAGCGTGAGTGGGACCCTCGAGGGGTTCACCCTGAAGCTGGACCGGGGACGCGGCATCGACGTTCAGGGTGGCTCGCTCCTCCTGCGGGACCTCGTGATCGAGGGCGCGGGACGGGCCGGCACCAACGGGGGCGGCATCCGCATACGCGGGGGCACGACCCGACTGGAGGGGGTGTCGATCATCGACCCGCTCGGGGGGCACGGGGCGGGCATCTACGTCGCCGAGAGCGCCGAGGTGGCGCTCGAGGCGGTTCACGTCACCAACGCGCAGGCATCCTGGGGAGGGGCGCTGTACGCGACCGCGTCCATCCTGTCCATCGACGGCCTCACCATCGACACGCCCTATGCGGACTACGCGGGAGCGGGCGCTTATCTCGACGCCTGCTCGGTGACCGCGAGCGACGTGACCATCCTCGAGGCGCGCGGAGATCTGACCGACGGCGTCGGCCTTCACCTCCGCGGCGGTTCGACGGTCGAGATCGACGGGGGACGGATCGAAGGCGCGGTCGCCGCATCGGCCCACCTCGGCTACGACGGCGGCGGCATCTACATCGACGCGACGTCGTCGGCGTCGTTCTCGGGGTTCACGCTCGCCCGCAACCAGGCCGCGCGCGGCGGCGGCATCGCGACCGATGGCGGCGACGTGCGGCTGTTCGGTGTGACGTTCGAGGAGAACCTCGCTCTCGAGGAGGGGGGCGGGATTGCCGCGAGCAGCTCGGCCGACCTGGAGCTGGTGGCGAGCCGCTTCTCCGACAACCTGGCCCGCGAGGGGGGCGGTATACACCTCCGCACCCTCGCCCGGCTCTCGGACACGGGGTCGCTGTACGTGCGAAACCAGGCGTCGTCGGGATCGGGCGGAGCTCTGCTGGCGAACGGCGCCGGGGCGCTGGACCTCGCCGACGGCACCTTCGTGGACAACCGCTCCGCGAGCCACGGTGGGGCCATCGCGGTCGACGCCGTGCCGTCGTCCCTGCTCCTTCAAGGGAGCCGCTTCGAGCGCAACCGGGTGCGGGACGGATCGGGTGGGGCCATCCACGTCGCCAGTGACACCCCGCTGCACGTCGGCGGGAGCACGTTCGTGGACAATCGGGCCCTGTCGGGCCTCGGCGGGGCCATCGCGGTCGAGCCGGCCCTCGTGGACGGATCGGCCGACGTGAGCGTGACCAGCTGCCGATTCGACGGAAACCAGGCGTCCGAGGCGGGCGCGCTCGGCCTCGTCGACGCCGACGAGGTCAGCGTCCGCGACTCCGTGTTCCTTCGCAACCGCGCCAAGGAGCGGGGCGGTGGGCTCTTCTCGGACCACGCCCGAGAGGTCACGCTGGAACGGAGCATCTGGCACGCGAACCAGGCCAGCGCGGGTGGTGGCATCTTCGAGACGGGCTCGGTGCTTCCGTCGAGCATCCGCTCGTGCACGCTGTCCGAGAACGTCGCGGACACGGGAGCGGGCGTCCAGCTTCGGGCGACGGCCACCGCCGAGCTCGTCAACGACACGTTCGTGGGCAACGGCGCCGCGGAAGCTGGGGCCCACCTTCACGTGAGCCAGGGCACCGTGCGGTTGGTGAACGCCATCGCGGTGTGGGGGACCGACGGCGGCGGGGTCTACGGCGACGTCACTGCGGCGGCGCTGTCGGATCGGTACTACCACCTCACCTTCGAGAACGCGGGCGGCGACTGGGCTGGTGCCTTCACCACCCCCCCACCGGGCTCCCAGGCCCTGATCACGGATCCGCGATTCCTCAACTACACCCTCGATGGCAACGTGGCCGACGACGACCTCCGGCTGCGCTCGGACTCCCCCGCCGTCGACGCCGGCGATCCCGGTCTGTTCGACGTCGATGGCTCTCGCTCCGACCTCGGGGCGTGGGGAGGCCCCTCGGGCTACGTCGTCGACGGCGACGGCGACGGTAGCTACGCCCACGTCGACTGCGACGACGACGACCCGCGGCGGTCGCCCGACCGCGTGGAGCTGCCCTACGACGGCATCGACCAGGACTGCGACGGGCAAGATCTCGCCGACGTCGATCTGGACGGCTGGGACGGCGGACCCAACGGCACCGACTGCGACGACGCGAACGCCGACATCCACCCCGGCGCGGTAGACGTCGCCTACGACGGCGTCGACGCGGACTGTGCGGGTGACTCGGACTACGACGTCGACGGGGACGGCTTCGACAGCGACGCCTGGGGAGGCGCGGACTGCGACGACGCTTCGCCGAACGTGCGTCCCGGGGCGGTCGAGCACTACTACGACGGAGTCGACAGCGACTGCGCGGGCGACTCCGACTGGGATCGCGACCAGGACGGCCACGACGCCCTGATTCACGGCGGCGACGACTGCAACGACGGCCTGGCCCAGGTCCATCCAGGGGCCCCCGAGCGCTGCGACAGCCTCGACAACGACTGCGACGGGATCGTCGACGAAGACCCCGTCGACCCGATCACCTTCTTCGTGGACGCGGATGGCGACGGCTACGGGGACGCCAACCAGTGGTCGCTGCACTGCGCTGCGGGGGTGGGGCTGTCGTCCAACGGGCTCGACTGCGACGACACGGAAGCGGCGGTGAATCCCTCGGCGACCGAGCGCTGGTACGACGGCGTGGACGACGACTGCGACGGCCGCGACGACGACCAGGACGACGACGGCCACGGGCTCGCCGACGACTGCGACGATCAGGACCCCGACGTCCATCCCGGAGCCGTCGAGCGGAACAACGGGCGTGACGACGACTGCGACGGCTTCGCCGAGACCGACGACCGTGACGATGACGGGCTGGTCGACCTTCGCGAGTGGGCGCTCGGCACGGACCCCGTGTCACCCGACAGTGACGGCGACGGGCTGCAGGACGGCGCCGAGGCCACCGGAGACACCGCGCCGGACACCGACGGCGACGGCACCATCGACCCCCTCGACGCCGACGACGACGGTGACGGCATCGGCACCCGTCGGGAGCACACCGTCGACGTCGACGACGATGGCACGGCCGACGTCGATGTCGATGCTGATGGGGTGCCGAACCACCTCGACCTCGACAGCGACGCCGACGGACGATCCGACGCGAGCGAGGGCACCGCCGACGAAGACGGTGACGGCATCCCCGACTTTGTGGACCCCCGAGGGCCCCTCGCTGGAGGGGGGTGTGCGTCGATCCCGCCCGCGGCGTGGTGGCTCGGCCTCCTCGTGCTGCTCGCGGTCCGGCGAGAGGCTCGCGCGCAGGGCCTCGACGGACACGGGTTCGAGGTGCTCAATCCGACCAACGATGCGCGCAGCGGGCTGCGGGTCCGCGAGGGGGGGCGGGCGAGCCGCGGGGTGTCGGCCGGTGTCGTGGTGGACGCGGCCGCCCAGCCTCTCGTCGAGGAGCTCCCCGACGCCGACGTACCGGTGATCGACGCCCTGGTCACGGCCAACGCGCTCGTGGGCGCCACCGTACTGAAGCGGGTGCTCCTCGACGCGTCGCTACCGGTTCACGTGCTCGGAACCGGCCCCGCGGGAGCGTTCGCGGCCCCCGGGGACCTCCGACTCGGCGTGGGGGCCGTGGCGGTCCCGCAGCGTGACCGGCGGCTCGGGCTGTCCGGTCACGTCTACGGTTGGATTCCCACCGGGGCGTCCCGTCGCTTCGTGGGGCTTCCTGCGCCGGCCGTTGCGCCGGTGGTCGCGCTCGGCCAGCGACTCGGCCGTGTGGGCTGGGGCCTCAACGTGGGGGCCCGGCTCGCGAGCGTGGTCGAGGTGCGCAACGTCGCCGTTGGTTCCGGCCCGTTCGCTGGAGCCTCGTTGCACGTCGCGCTCGCTCCGAGGTGGCTCGTCCGCGCCGAGCTCGTGAGCGACGGCGGCTTTGGTGCGTGGCCGCTCGAGGTCGCCGTGGGAGCCGCGTGGCAGCGGCTCCAGGGGCAGACGGTGACCCTCGACGTGGGCGTGGGGCTCACCGATGCGCCTGGGGTTCCCTCTTGGCGAGCCGCGCTCGGGGTGGCGTTTGGACCCCGGCCCGAGCTTCCCGTGATCACGGCGATGCCGCCGAAGCCCGTCGTCGAGCCTTCGCCGGTGCACCTGCCCGACGTGATCGAGGTCCGCTTCCATCCGATCGATCTGGCGCCTCCCACGCCGGTGGTCGCCGAGATCGTCGAGGATCGGATCGTGGTCAGCGAGCAGGTCTTCTTCCAGCAGGGCAGGGCCGACCTGCTCGACCGCAGCATCCCCGTCCTGCGGGCGGTCCTCGGCGTGCTCCGGCAGCACCCCGACATCGACTACCTGTTGGTCGAGGGCCACACGAACCACGTGGGTTCCGCCGAATACAACGCCTGGCTGTCCCAGGCCAGAGCCGACGCCGTCGCACGCTGGCTCGTCGCCCAGGGCGTGCCTCGGATGCGCCTGATCACCGAAGGCTATGGCTTCGACCGCCCGCTCGTGTCGCTGGATGCCCCGGACGCACTCGAGGTCAACCGTCGCGTCGAGTTCGTGTTGGTGAGGTCCGAGGAGTCGGCCGTGGAGCCGCGGATTCCCGTGCCGGTTCGCGAGACGGTGGAGCCGCCGTTGCCCGTCGCGGACACCGTCGACATCCCCTGGGCGCCGCCCCTCGACGAGGGTGACGGGGTCGCGGAGCCAGTGGAGACGGAGCCCTCACCCGTCCGTGGGCTGCGAGAGCGCCGGTTCGCGGCGCCCGTCGAGCGGTGGCTCGATCGGTAGGATCAGGGCTCGATCGGGAACGTGAACGTGGCGCTCGCACCGGAGCCCGCGTTCCCGCCAGGGTAGGTCACCGTGTACTCGCAGGTGCCCTGCATCACGCCCGTGACGTCGAACCAGCCGCTCTCGAAGCTCTCGTCACCCGTGCCCGGGGCGGGGTCCCGCTCGCGGATGGTGCAGATGTCCGGTGTGTTGCTGGTGACCGTCTTCAGCACGGTGGCCTGGCAGACGGGCCGGCCGCCGACGGTCGGAAGCACGTAGAAGGGATTGGTGTCGCCGACGTCGATGTCCTCGACGACCACCGCGATGGGGTCGCTCACACCGTCGATCTGGCCTTCGGTCGCGATGACCAGGTCGAGGGTGGTGTCGTCGATGGAAGAGGCGAGCGTGAGGTCCGACGCCTGCGGCGCGGTGTCGAGCGCGATGTGGGTCTGGGTGCTGTCGGAGACGTTCAGGGTGGCCCCGCTCAGGGACTCGAGGGGGTAGTAGCCGTAGCCGATGACCGGCTGTCCGTTGCTTCGCTCGAGCTCGAACGGGATCCACGCTCGACTGCTGGTGAGGTAGGCCGCCTCGGGCTGGTCGGTGCAGGTGTGCCGCAGCTCGAGCACGTCGGGCACGGCCGCGAGGAGGTTCACCGAGTCGGTGAGCGTCTCTCCGCCCGTCGTGGTGCCCTCGACCTCGAGAAGCGCGGTGCCTTCGCCCACGCCGGTGATCGTGACGTTCTGATCTGCGAACGAGGCCACCACCAGGACGGTGTCGTCGACGAACGCGGCCGAGGAGAGGGTCACTGGCTGGCGAGCGCCCACGTCGCGCACCTCGAGGTCGAGGGACGCGCCGACGGCCACCGGCTTGTTGAAGTCGTTGACGCGGTCGTCGGCCTCGTAGGAGAACTGGAAGTTTCCTTCGTTGCCGGTCAGCGTCGACTCGCACCCCACCAGGAGCAGGGGGCCGACGAGCAAGGGAAGCGCGCGAGTTGCCGGGGTCATGGTCGTCTCCGTCTCTCTCTTCGGTTGGACACCCGAGCCCCCGTCTCTCGCAAGGGCGATCGCGACTTCCGCTCGACCCGAGCGTCGACGCGGCGACGAGATATCCGGCGTCGCTGGAGGGCACGTGTGGCTTCTATTGGCGAGCGTCGCGAGCGCGGCTCCGTCGGAGATCGGCAATCCTCGACCATTCGGGCTCGGCATCCAGCTCGGCACGTTCTCTGGCTTGACGGGCAAGCACTACCTGAACGGACGCCGCAACGCGATCGACTTCGCGGTGGGCACGGCGTACGGCGGCACCTTCCGGAACAGCATCCACGCCCACGTCACCTACCACGAGCACTTCACGGAGCTCACGTCGGGCAACGGCGTCTCGATCCCGTGGCGGCTCGGGATCGGAGGCTGGATCAACGCAGGCTCGAACTGGGTGTTCCCGCAGTACCGTGACGAGGGGCTGATCGTGGGCGTTCGGGTTCCCGTGGGGCTCGACTTCGATCTCGAGGACGTGCCCGTCCAGTTCTACGCGGAGATTGCCTTCGATCTGTCGATCGTTCCGGGGATCTCGGCGGGGCTCGATGGGTCGGTCGGGGTCCGGTACTACTTCTGACGGCGATATGGGCATCGGCCGGAGGTTCCGTGGCCCAGATCGTCGTCCATCATCTCGAGCAGTCCCGGTCGCTGCGCGTGCTCTGGCTCCTCGAGGAGCTGGGGCTCGAGTACGCGCTCACGACCTACCAGCGCAACCCGCGCACCCTGCGGGCGCCCCCCGCCCTCCGAGAGGCCCACCCCCTCGGGAAGGCCCCCATCGTCGAGATCGACGGTCGCACCTATGCCGAGACCGGTGTGATCGTGGAGGCGGTCTGCGACCGGTTCGACCCCGACCACCGGCTGCGGCCCTCGCGCGACGAGGAGGAGGCGTTCGAGCTGTACCGCTTCTTCATTCACTACAGCGAGGGCTCGATGATGCCACCGCTGCTCGTCGGGCTGATCACGGCTCGACTCCGCACCGCGCCCCTCCCCTTCTTCTTGAAGCCGGTGGTCCAGCGCATCGCGAAGCGCGTGGACGCCAGCTTCACCGACGGGGAGCTCGCGCTGCACGGTCAGTTCGTGGAGTCCCACCTGGCCACGCACCCGTGGTTCACGGGCGACGCCTTCACCGCGGCCGACGTGGTGATGTCCTACCCAGTGGAGGCCGGCTTGATGCGGGGGATGTTCGGCGATGACCACCCGAGCGCTCGGGCCTGGTACGAGCGGGTGAAGGCGCGCGATGCGTACCGAGCTGCCGTGGCCAGGGGCGGCGCCTCCAAGCTCGAGCCCTAGGGAGCCTCGCCGTGCCGTCAACGCGTCCCCCTCTGCTTCGTCTGCTTCGCTACGCCGCGCCCCATCGCCCCACGGTGATTCGTGCCACCGCGTTCAGCATCCTCAACAAGCTGTTCGACCTCGCGCCGCCGATTCTCATCGGGCTCGCTGTCGACACGGTGGTCGAGCGCGACACGAGCTTCCTCGCCTCGGTGGGCGTGGCCGACCTGCAGCTCCAGCTCACGGTGCTCGCCGTGCTCACCGTGCTCGTCTGGGGCGCGGAGAGTCTGTTCGAGTACCTGTTCCAGGTGGCGTGGCGCAACCTCGCCCAGTCGCTGCAGCACGAGCTTCGCCTCGACGCCTACGGTCACGTCCAGCGGCTCTCGATGGGCTGGCACAGCGAGCGCAGCACCGGAGGGCTGCTCGCGGTCCTCAACGACGACGTCAACCAGCTCGAGCGCTTCCTCGACGGCGGCGCCAACGACATCATCCAGGTGACCACGACGTGCATCGCAGTGGGAGCGGTCTTCGTCTACGTGTCGCCCCTCGTCGCGCTCATCGCGGTGGCCCCCGTGCCGTTCATCCTGTGGGGGAGCTTTCGGTTCCAGGCCTCGATCGCGCCCCGCTACGCCGACGTGCGCGAGAAGGCAGCCGACGTCGCGGGTCAGCTCGCGAACAACCTGTCGGGCATCGAGACGGTGAAGGCGTTCGTGGCCGAGGAGCGCGAGGTCGAGCGCGTCCGCGGGCTGTCCGACGCCTATCGGGCGAGCAACCGCCACGCGATTGCGCTCTCGAGCGCGTTCTCGCCCCTGATCCGCATGGTGATCGTGGTCGGGTTCACGGGCACCCTGGTCCTGGGCGGCTCGATGACGCTGGCGGGAACGATGGCCGTGGGCAGCTACTCCGTGCTCGTCTACCTCACCCAGCGGCTGCTCTGGCCGCTCACCCGGCTCGGGCAGACCTTCGACCTCTACCAGCGGGCGATGGCGTCGACCTCGAGGGTGCTCGACCTGCTCGACACGCCGGTCGTCGAGGAGCCCGGAAGCGCCCCGCTCGAGAACCCCGGCGCCGACCTTCGGTTCGTGGACGTCGAGTTCGCCTATCCCGGACGCGCGCCCGTGCTGAAGCAGCTCTCGCTCGAGATCCCCGGCGGCCGGACGGTGGCGATCGTGGGTCCGACGGGGGCCGGGAAGTCGTCGATCGTGCGGCTGCTCCTGCGACTGTACGACCCGACGGCCGGCCGCATCGAGCTCCACGGGCGGGACTTGCGCGAGTACTCGCTCGACGAGCTCCGAGGGGCGATCGGGCTGGTGTCGCAGCACGTGTTCCTCTTCGCCGGCACGGTGGCCGACAACCTGCGCTACGGTCGACCCGACGCGACGGACGACGAGGTGGAGGCGGCAGCCCGCGCCGCCGAGGCCCACGCGTTCATCGCGGCCTTGCCGCAGGGCTACGACACCCGGGTCGGGGAGCGCGGCCAGAAGCTCTCGGGCGGTCAGCGTCAGCGGCTCGCCCTCGCTCGCGCGCTGCTGCGCGACCCGCCCATCCTCGTGCTCGACGAGGCGACGAGTGCGGTGGACAACGAGACCGAGGCCGCGATTCAGCGGTCGCTGGTGACGGCGACGCGCGGGCGAACGTCGGTGGTGATCGCCCACCGGCTGTCCACGGTTCGGAGCGCGGATCGGATCATCGTGCTGGAGGCCGGCGAGGTCGTCGAAGAGGGAACCCACGACGCGCTGCTCGAGCGCGGCGGCGCCTACGCAAGGCTGTGGGCGGTGCAGACGGGCGAGGCGGCCGCCGCCTGAGGCGCTACGGTCTAGGGTGATGGACGACCGGTCGCTGGCGGATGCGGAGCGGGTGCTCCACTGGACGTGGACGGAGACGGGGTTCCGGGCGCGACTGCCCCGAAAACCGCGTCGAACAGGTCTCTTCGTCAGTGTGGTCCTCGCGGTGGTCGGCTATGGCCTGCTCGTCAGCACGCGTCCCGAGATTGCAGCGCTGATCTCGCTCATCGGCGTGCTCGGGCTGACGGCGTACGTGCTGGCCGTGAGTCGCGGGCTGTGGTGGCCGACCATCTTCGACGAGGACGCGGTCGCGCCCACGCCAGAGGAGGACCATCGGCTGGTCGATGTCCAGGTGGACCGGGTCACCCTCCGGATCGGTCGGCGTCGGTTCACGCTCGCCGAGATCGAGGAGATCCGCGTCGTCGAGGGGATGCTGGAGATCGTGCTGCCCTCGGAGGTCTACGCGGCCCCGGTGCCCCGGTTTGCGCGGCGCGCGGTGGCCAAGGTGTTGGTGCCCTTCCTCGCGCAGGCGGTCGGCGAGTCGCGGGCGGCCATCGCGGGTCGACGGCGGGCCGAGATGTCCGCGAGGCTCGCCACCGCCGCGCTTCGGGACCACCCGCGCAGGTGAGGCCTCCAGCCCTCACCGTTCTGGCACGACGTTCCGACTGGAGCAGGCTACCCAGGCGCCGGGGAGGAACGATGATTCGCACGATGACGCTGTTCATGGCAATGCTCGCGGGGTGCCCGACCGACGACGGGGTCCCTGCCGAGCCGGTCGACACCACCGACTCCCCCGAAGCCGACACCGGCACCACGCCATCGCCGACCATCCCCATCGAGGGCGACTGCGAGGTCGCGGGCGATCTCCGGGCCGGTCACCGAGTGGTGATCCGCTGCACGGGGCCGGCGACGAGCGAGACGGCAGACCCCAACCCCTTCACCGACCTCCGCATGGACGTCACCTTCGAGAGCGACGGCCAGACGGTGACCGTGCCCGGGCACTTCGCGGCTGACGGGGCGGCCGCTGACTCCTCGGCCACCGACGGCGACACCTGGCGCGCCTACTTCGCACCACCCGCCGCGGGCCCGTGGATCTACACGGTGTCGTTCACCGAAGGGACGGACGTCGCCATCGACGGCGGGGGCAGTCCCGTCGCACCGTTCCATGGCCAGTCCGGGCAGTTCCCGGTCGAGGGGCCTGGTCCGGCCGCGGAGCGGGACCTGCGGACCCAGGGCGCGCTCCGACGGGTCCCGGGGGAGACGCGGCTGCGCTTTGCCCTCACCGGGCGGGTCTTCGTCGAGGGAGGGGTGGACAGCCCGGAGAACTTGCTCGCCTATGTGGACTTCGACAACACCGTCGAGTGTGACGGTGACAACAGCGGGGTGCTCCACGCCTACCCCGACCACGCGAGCGACTGGTCGCCGGGCGATCCGGAGTGGGGCGGGGGTCGCGGACACGCGCTGGTCGGGGCGATCAACTACCTCGCGTCCACCGGGGTGAACGGCATCTACGCGCTGACCATGACCCGCGAGCACGACGGTCAGGGCGACGACAATCGCATCGTGCCCTGGATCGCGTGCGACGAGCGGCTCCGCTACGACGTGAGCAAGCTCGACCAGTGGGAGATCGTGTTCGAGCACCTCAGCCGCCGCGGCTTCCTGATCCACGTCGTCACCCAGGAGACAGAGAACGATCACCTCCTGGACAACGGCACCCTCGGGCGTGAGCGCACCCTGTACTACCGCGAGCTCGTGTCGCGGTTCGCCCACCATCCGGCCCTGCAGTGGAACCTCGGCGAGGAGAACACGAACGACATCGTGGAGGTTCGGGCCTTTGCCGACGCCGTCGCAGCGCTCGACGCCTACGACCACCCGATCGTGCTGCACACGTACCCGGGCCAGCGCGACCGGTACGCCGACTTGCTGGGTCACCCCACCTTCGACGGTCCGACTCTGCAGTTCGGCAACATCCCCACCTCGGCCGAGGGTGGGCTGTACGGCGAGATCCGCGACTGGATCGAGCGCTCCGACGAGGTCGGCGAGCCGTGGGTCGTCACCGCCACCGAGGCGTCGGGTAACCACGCGCCCACGCCAGGGTCCGGGGTCACCGACCGTCAGCGCGTCTACTGGATGTGGGCGAGCGTGATGTCCGGGGGCGGCGGCTTCGAGTGGTACCTCAAGTCCGGCGGCGGCGGGCACGCGTTCGATCACGCGCTCGAGGACTTCCGCGAGTTCGACGAGCTGTGGCGGCAGAGCGGACACTTCGTGCGGTTCTGGCGCGACGTGGTCCAGATCGACGCGGGCATCGACATCGCCTCGCTGTCGCCCGACAACGGGCTCACGGCGGCCGACACCGACTGGGTTCTCGCCGACCCCGGGCAGGCCTACGTCGTGTTCCTGCGCGAGGGCGGTCCGGTGACCCTGGACCTCGGGGGCACCTCCGGGGCCTTCGACGTGCAGTGGTTCGATCCCCGGAGCGGGGTCGCGTCCTTCGGCGAGCCGGTGGCGGGCGGTGGCGTGGCCAACCTCGGCAGCCCCCCCACGGACCCGAACGAAGACTGGGTCGTGCTCGTGGTGCCTGGCGACGGGGAGATCCCCGAGCCCCCGCCGTGTGACTACGAGACCGTCGACGACGTACTGGTGATCGAGGCAGAGGACCTGCCGCTCGTCGACAGCTGGACCGTGGGTGCGGATGCCGAGTTCTCGGGCTTCAACGACGCGGGCTACATCGCCTGGACCGCAGGCCAGCAGCTGAACAACCCGGGAGCAGGGACGATGAGCCAGACGCTGCGGTTGTCGAGGGCCGGTCGCTACCGGCTGCAGTGGCGCAACCAGGTCGGGCAGGGCACGTCGACCACCGACCACAACGACACCTGGGTGCGCATCGTGGGGGCGGACCTGTTCGCGGCGAAGGGTCCCGACGACGCCGAGGCGCGCGTGTACCCGAGCCCACAGTGCAACGACGACGCGTTTCTCGATCCCATCCGGGCCCTGCCCGACGTCGTCTCGGCCGGCTGCCCCGCCGGTGCCACGAGCGACGGCTGGTTCAAGGTGTACAGCAGCGGAGCGTCGGATTGGTCGTGGTCGACTCGAACCTCGGACCACGATCCCCACGAGGTGGTGTTCGAGGTCGCGGGGCCGGCCACGGTGACCTTCCAGATGGCCGCTCGGTCGTCGAACCACCTGATCGACCGGATCGTGTGGCACCACGACGACGTGTCGGACAACCAGGCTCGCGACCTCGACCGCGCGACGACGGCCTGTCTGCCCTGACGTCGTGCGACGGCGGGGTCTGGAGCCGCGAGACCGGAACGGGGGCGCCCTGCTCTCAGCCGCTGGACACCTTTCGCGCACGTCCGGCGAGGCCCGCTCCGATCACGGTCTCGTCGCGGGGGGCAGGAAGGGGACCGAGGAGCGCCGGAACCGGCTGGGGCTCCTGTGCGGGCGCGAGGACCTCCACGGGCACGCGGACCGTGAAG
>CAZZLC010000074.1:0-19017 GCA_964655065.1 uncultured Enterobacteriaceae bacterium
GTATGCGGACGGTTGGGTTGCGGGGACTCTCGGGCGCTGCCCCGGCGGCGAGCGCGGGGCGGCCTCTGTTGTCGGAGGCGCCATGATTCGCCGCCTGCTCGTCGGAGTTGGGCTCCTGATCGGACTCGTGGTGGTCGGACTGGTGGTCGTGAAGCTCCAGTTCGGCGGAGGCTCGCCGTTCCCCGATGTCTCGACGCCGCCCGAGGTGCCGATGTCGGCCGTCGAGGCCATCGCCCTCGACCTGCCTCCGGGCTGCGTGACCGTCAGCGCGGATGGTCGCGTGTTCTTCGACACCCACCCGTTCGCGGTCCCCGGCCGGTTCGGGGCGCCACACCTCTTCGAGATCGTCGATGGCGAGCCCGTCCCCTGGCCGAGCGAGGAGGCCCAGTCCGATCTCGTCGCTCCCTTCGGGCTCACCACCGATGCGGAGGGCCGACTCTGGATCACCGAGCCCGCCACACTGGATCGCCCTGCCACCCGCCTGCTCGCCTTCGACATCGCGTCGGGGGAGCGGGTCTTCGAGCACCGACTCCCGGCCGGCGAGGCGCGATTCGCCCAGGATCTCCGGGTCTCTCCCGACGGTCAGTCCATCGTGCTCGCCGACACCGGGGCCTTCGCGCTCACGCCGGGGCAGCTCCTCGTCTTCGACATCGCGACCAAGCGCATCGTGCGCACGTTCCGCGACGAGTCCCTCAATCCGCAGGACTGGGTGATCCGACGCTACGACGGCCGCCCTCACCGGGTCGGATTCGGGCTCGTGTCGTTCCAGGTCGGCGTGGACGGCATCACGTTCTCGTCCGACGGGGACTGGTTGTACTACGGCACGATGTCCCACGACACCATGCACCGACTGCCCAGCGACGCGCTGCTGGACCCCGGCGTGACCAACCAGGCGCTCGCGAACCGCATCCAGACCGTGGGCACCAAGCCGCAGAGCGACGGGATCGCGGCCACCCCCGATGGCGACGTGCTCGTCACGGACGTCGAGAACGGCGGCCTCGCGGTGCTCCGGCCCGGTGGGGAGCTCGCCACCCTCACCAAGTCGCCCGACGTGATCTGGGCCGACAGCGTCGAGATCGCACCGAATGGCGAGATCTGGTTCACCGACAGCGCAATCCCGGCCTACCTCCAGCAGACGCTCCAGCCGCCCCCGCGCGAGGTCCTCGAGGCGGGTGCGCCCTACCACATCTACCGAATCCCCGCTCCGCAGCCGGTCGACGAGTGAGGACTCAGCCGACGCGGGGATCGTCGGTGATGTTCCGGAGCACCGCGAAGGTGTTCCGCGAGTCCGCGACGAACCCATCCGTCGTGAGGTCGTAGGACACCGCGCGCACCGACTGGCCCAGGTTCCCACCGATCGCGAGGGCGCGTCCGGGCCCGACCTGCGCCACGATGTCCGTGTGGCTCCGGAAGAGCGGCTGGACCCGCGCCACGTCGAAGGTGACTTCCGGAGCGTGCACCGGGTTGTCGCGACAGACGATGTCGCCCGGCTCGGGGCGCACCTCGTCGAGCCGGAACCCCCAGAAGGGCACGCTCCGATCGCCGTCGAACCGAGCTCGGATGGCGTGGTTCACGAACTGGGAGTGCGCCGCGGCGAACCGGAAGCCCGCGTAGGCGGGGCCTGCGTTGCGCACCATGAACGAGATGGCCGCTGCCGACCAGGGCACCTGCCGATCGGTGCCGTCGAGGGACTCCCCGAGCGCCCGCCACATCTCGCCGACGAAACCGGCAAAGGGCGGATGGTGCTCCAGTCCCTCGCCGCGGTCGAACCGCATCCACTCCCGGTGGACCTCGGCGAGCAGCCGCTCGCGATGCTCGGTGAGGGGAAGCCGCAGAAACTCGCTCGACACGAACCCCGCCACGGGCTCGCCGTCGATGACGGCCGAGCACGACACCCAGCCCGCGGTGTCGGTATCTTCGACATCGTCGACGCGTTGCCCGAGGTAGACCGACCCGATTCGGGTGTCACCGTCGGTCCTCGGCGCGTTGCGGAAGTTGAGCTCGAGCGTGTTCACGTACCTGGTCGCCACGAGGCCCCCGGGGACGCCGCCGGACGCCTAGAGCGCCAGCGTGTTCGTCCAGTAGGTGGTGGGCTCGGGCAGAGCCTGAGCCTGCCCCGAGCGTACCAGCCAGGCGCCCAGGTGGGCGTAGTAGTCGTTGCTCATCGTGAAGTCGTGGGTGAAGCAGGGCACGGTCGCCGCGAAGATCGCGCCCATCAGCGGGTCGTCGAGGTCCTGGCCCGTGTGCTCGGCGTAGATCGCGCGTGCCTCGTCGGGCTGCTGGTAGGCGAAGTCGATGCCCCGGCGCAGGAGCTGCACGAGCGTCTGCATCAGCTCGCCCTTCTCGTGGAGCAACGCCGGCAGCGTCACGAGGATGAGCTGGCAGAAGTCGGGCACCCCCCAGTCCTTGAGGGCGAACAGGCGCGGCTCCAGCCCGCGGTGACGCGCCTCGACGACCTCGAAGTTGTAGAACACGAGCGTGGCCGCGTCGGCCTTGTCGTCGGCCAGCGCGTCGGTGTGCTGGAAGCCCTCGTTCACGGGGACGAGCTCACCCGCCGTGCCGCCGTCGGCCTCGATCATCGTGCGCACGATCGCGAGTCCGCCGGGGCCGGGTGCGCCCGGGTACTGCACGCGCCTGCCCGCCATCTCGGCCGGACGGGTGATGCCGGAGCGCTCGAGCACCATGACGCCGCCGTTGGTGTGAAGGAAACGAGCGAATCCGGTGAGCTTCTCGCCCTCGACGGCATCCTGGACGAGATGGATGGGCTCGGTGATCGCGACGTCGATCTCGCCCTTCTGCAGGGCCGCGAAGGCCTCGAAGTGCTCGGTCGGCTCGACGAGCTGAAGGTCGATGCCCGCTTGTCGATACCACCCCTGGTCGAGGCCGATCAGGAAGGGAAGATGGTCTGGATTGACGAACCACTCGAGGGCGAGGCGGAGTTTCTGCATGGCGCGGATTAACGTGGCCCCGCGGGAGGGTGGATGATCGTCACCGGGTGGCTGATCGCGTGCGCTCCGGACCTCGGGCCGGGACTCGAGCACGCGCTCGACGAGGGGGACCGGCAAGCCGCGGAGCAGCTGGGGGCGGCGCTGACCGGAGACGATCCCCCCGGGATCGTGTGCTCGACGCACGTGGACTGGCTCGTGCACCTCGTGGCCACCACCGACGATCCCACGGTCGCGGGGGCGGCCATGGAGGGACTGGCCGGCTGTGCCGACCAGTGGCACGCTCCCGACGTGCGGACCGCCACCGCTCGCTGGTGGGAGACGAAGGGACTCGCGGTGCCGCGGGGGCTCGTCGCGGTTGCCGAGCCCTTCGTGGCCGACGCCGAGGCCACCGACGTGATGGTTCAGGGCCTGGTTCGCCTCGCCACGGGTCATCCCGAGCTCGCGGTTCGGCTCGCCGCCCTCGAGCTCCTCGACCGTCGGCCCTGGGGTAGGGAGCCCGACGTCGCGGGGGCTTTCGTCGATGCCTTGCTGGCCGTTCGGCAGCCCGTGCTCACGGCCACCGTGCTGCACTGGCTCCGCTTCGAGGCCGAGTCCGTCCACTTCGGCGTGCGGCCCCGGCTCCAGGCCGCAGCGACGCTGAACCTGCGCGACATCGACCCCGGAGTCCGGGGCCGCGCTGCGCTGGCCCTCGCCCGACTTGCTCCCGATGACGAGGCCGTGGTGGAGAAGATCCGCGAGGGCCTCCGCGATCCGCACCCGTTCACGCGGGCGGCGACCGCCAAGGCGCTCGCCGACATCGGCCGCGAGACGTTCGTGCACGATCTGGTGCCCCTCCTCGCCGATCACGAGTCCACGGTGTGGCACTCCCGTCCCTTCGAACGGCTCGACGGGAGCGGCGAACGCATCCGCTTCGTGGCCTCGCCCCACGAGCGCGTCGACGAGACGGTGCTGGTCGCACTCGAGCGCCTGACCGCGGAGCTCGCGCAGCCCTACGTCATTCGCTCGATCGATCCTGCGTATGCCAATTTGGACATCCTCTCGGCCACCCGCGAAGCGAGAGCGTGGTACCAAGCGGCATACGTCGACACCGAGGAGCCGGGGGCCGCGACCACCGAGCAGGAGGGCGGGTGAAGCGCCAGAGCGTGATCGTGATCGTCGTGGCCGCCATTCTGCTGGTGCTCGTAGGCCTCGCCCTCTACGGCGGCGACGGAGAGCCCGTCCCCGAGACCCCCGAGCCGTCGACGCCCGCGAAGACGCGGTCGGTGCCCCGGGTCGACCCCGCCAAGCTGGTGCGCAAGCGCCCCATCCCCGCCGATCGGCCCGCGGCGCCCGATGGCGCGCCGAACGTGGTCTTCGTGTTGGTCTCGACCCAGCGGCGCGATCAGTGGAGCCTCTACGGAGGACCGGGGAACGTCCTGCCTTACATCACCGGCCGGGCGAAGGACGCGGGGGTCTGGTTCGAGGACGCACTCGCGGTCGGCGTCGACCCCCATCCCACCGCCGCGGCGCTCCTCACCGGGCGGATGCCCCACTCGCTCGGGGTGGTCGAGCTCGGTCCCAAGCTCAACGCCCGTCGCACGCCCGAGTCGGCGACCACCCTCGCGGAGGTCCTCCAGTCGAGCGGCTGGTTCACGGTGGGCCTCTCCGCGAACCACCACGTGAACACGCGTGCGGGGCTGTCGCAGGGCTTCGACTGGTATCGCAACAGCCAGCCGTTCTCGTTCAAGCTCGGGGCCCGCATCGACGCTCCGCAGCTGGTGCGGATCGCGCTCGACCGCCTGGGCCGCCGGAGCCAGGCCGAGCGGGAGCGGCCCGTGTTTCTTCAGCTCGCGCTCGTCGACTCCCACAAGCCCTTCCGGGTGCAGCCACGCGAGTACGCGCCCTTCGAGGGCCCCGATCACGACGTTGCGCCCTACCGCGCGACGGTGCGCCGCATGGACGATGCGGTGCGCACCCTGGAGTCGGGGCTCGAGGCGCAGGGGATCACCGAGGAGAACACCGTGTTCGTGGTGGTGGCCGATCACGGTGAGGGTCTGGACATGCCCCCCGCTCATCGGGCCCAGCACGGATTCGTGCTGTTCGAGTCTTCGGTGCGGATCCCGTTCGTCATGTGGGGCCACACGCTGCCCACGGGCCGCGCGGTGCCCGGTCTGGTCTCGCAGATCGACGTGATGCCCACCGTGCTCGGTCACCTGGGGCTGACCTTGCCGCCGAAGGTCGAGGGGATGGACCTGTCGGGCATCCTCGCCGAGGGCCGAAGCCCGCGGGCCAAGGCCTACGCCGACGCCACCTACCGCGGCATTCTCCGCGCTTCGCTGTGGACGCCGACCCGCCAGTGCCAGAAGGACTTCGGCAGCACGCAGGACATTCCCGACGATGCTTTCGTCGACGGGTGTTTTGATCGGGCCGCGGACCCCGCGTTCGAAGACCCCCTCGTCGACGACGACCTGATGGCCGAGCTGGTCTCGATGCACGAGTCGCTCGTGGCGGGGCTGGTCGCGCCCTGAGCGCTACCGCTCGCGAACCAGCGTGAACCAGTTGTTCAGGCTGGTGCCGTACTTCGTGGCGAGGCCGACCACGACGTCGTCGCTGACCCGGCGCAGGTAGTCGCGGGTGTGGAAGTACACCAAGACCTGCAGACCGAGCCAGTTCGGGCGGAGCCAGGGCCACGCGGTGGGCACGGGGCCCGACGGAGCAAGGTGGTAGTCGATGACGACGTCGCTCGACTCGAACTCGCCCTCGTGGCAGCCGCGGGTCACGAAGTAGCCCGGGCCGAGGAGCGGGGTGAACGGCGAGTCGTTGTAGCCCGCGACCGTGCCGTCGGGCAGCCGGACCATCGGCTTGCGGAACCGTCGCCCGAACCGCGGCAGAGGAAGCGTGTTGAAGCCGTGCCAGACCACCGTCTCGCCGGCCGGAACGTCGGTCGGAACCAAGTCCTCGACAGTGAGCGGGGCATTGTCGGCGGATTGCTCCCAGAGCCGTCGCTGATCCGCCTTGGTGAGCGACTCGAGGAACTGCAGGCGCTGGGGCAGCCCTGCCGCGTCCAGGGCGGCGACGAGCCCTGCGCCTTCGCCAGAGACGAGCGGCTTCCAGGCTTCCGGATGGGCGGGCACGAGCGTGTCGGCCACGAGCGTCGACATGGCGATCACCTCCTTGCACCTCCGTATCCGCATTTCGACTGGTGGGTCGAAATGGTTTGTCTCGGGACGCCGGGCTACCCGGAGGCGCATGGCAAACGTCGTGCTGTACGCGGCCACCTCGGCCATCGTGGCCGCCGTCGCCCGCCGGCTCGCCGCGCGGGGCGACGCGCTCTACCTGATCGCCCGGGACCCGGCGAAGCTCGCCCGGCTGCGGTCCGACCTCGGTGATGCGGTGTTGGGGGCCGACACGGAGTCCGGAGTGGCTCCGGGCGAGCGGTGGGCGCGCGCCGTCGCGGCCCTCGGCCACATCGACGCAGTGTTGATGGGCCAGGGCTGGCTTCCGGACCAGCTCGCCACCGAGCGCGACGCCGGGCTGATGCGGCGCACGCTCGACGTCAACCTCACCGACGTCGTGGACCAGCTCCTGCCCGTCTGTGACCACCTCGAGGCGCAGGGCTCCGGCACGCTGGCCGTCATCACCAGCGTGGCGGGCATGCGGGGTCGGCCGAGGAACTTCACCTACGGGGCCGCCAAGGCCGGCCTTTCGACGTGGCTACGCGGGATGCGGTCGCGCCTGTGGCCGTCGGGCGCGCGGGTGGTGGACCTACGCCCCGGGCCCATCGTCTCCCCCATGACCGAGGGCCATCCCCGCAATGTCTTGTTCGGGACGCCCGACGGGATTGCGGGACCCATCGTGCGAGCGCTTCTCCGGGGGTCCCCGCGCGTGGTCTACCTTCCAGGGTACTGGGGCCCCATCATGGCGATCGTCACCCGGCTGCCAGAGTGGCTCTTCCAGAGATTCGCGTTCTTGGCGAGCCGTTGAGTAGGTTCGAGCGTCCCACGAGCGTGACGATCCGACACGCGGGGCGCAACTTGCCCGCACACACGGTTACCCTCGAACAGAACGCCTGCGGACCGGAGGTCCCGTCGTGCGCCACGAGCGCGTGAGCCACACACCCATGACCGAGATCTCGCTGAAGCGGAGCGACGCGTATCGGTTCCTCCTCGCCGCCGCTTGCGTGGTCGTCATCATCGCGGGACTGCACGCGGCCAAGGAGATTCTGCTCCCCGTCATGCTCGGGGGCTTCCTCGCGGTCGTGACCGTCCCGGTCGTGCGGTTCGCCGAGCGGCGAGGGGTACCGAGCTGGGTGGCCATCCCGGCGGTGGTCATCGTCGCCGCGGCCGGGCTCGTCGGCATCGTGGCCGTGATGGGCGGCACGGTCCGGCAGTTCGCTGCCAACGTGGGGGCCTACGAGGCGGCGTTCCTCGAGCTCCAGTCCAATACCCAGTCCACGCTGCAGGCCTACGGGCTCTTGGGTCCCGACGATCCGCTGCTCACCGACCCCCGGCTCGGCTCCCTGCTGTCGCCCTCGCAGATGATGCGGTTCGTCACCGACGCGGTCGGCCAGCTGGTGCTGACCTTCGGGCGGGTGGTCATCGTCGTGGTCACCATGACGTTCACGCTGCTCGAGGCCAACGACCTGGAGCGCAAGCTGTCGGTCGCCTTCGGCAGCGAGGCCGTCCAGAACCCGTTCCACGGCGCGGGCGACAAGGTCACCCGCTACGTCGTGATCAAGACGTTCATCAGCGCAGTGACCGGGCTCCTCGTCGGCATGCTCTGCCGCATCGTGGGGGTCGAGTTCGCGGTGATGTGGGGACTGCTCGCCTTCCTGCTGAACTACATCCCCACCATCGGGTCGTTCGTGGCCGCGATCCCCGCCACCATGTTGTGTCTCGTGACGCTCGGCTGGGAGCCCGCGCTCGCCCTCGGGATTGGCTACCTCGTGATCAACACCGCGCTCGGAAACTTCATCGAGCCGCGCCTGATGGGGCAGAGCCTCGGACTGTCGCCGCTCGTGGTGTTCTTCTCGCTCGTGTTCTGGGGCTGGCTGTGGGGTCCGGTGGGCATGTTGCTGTGCGTTCCGCTCACCGTCATCGCCAAGCTCGTGCTCGAGAGCAACGAGGACACGCGCTGGGTCGCGGTGCTGCTCGGGTCGTCGCGCGACTTCCGGTCCCCGCCCGGGTCGCCCTTCGTTGTGCCCCACTCGTAGCGACAATAGGGCTTCGGTCGCACGATCGGAGGCCTTGTGTTGTTGACGGTGCTCACCTCGCTCGCGGCCCACGCGTCGCCACTCACCGCCGAGGTCTCCCGCGGCTGGTACCTCTGGGAGACGGGGCGGGACTTCGAAGCCACGGAGCTCTCCCAGCGGCTCGTCGACGAGCATCCCGAGGCGATTCCCGCCATCGGTCTGTACGTCGCGATGCAGGTCGCCGCCGCTCGCGGGGCCAGCGTCGAGGCCGAGTATCGGGAGCAGTTCAGCCAGGACCCCTCCCAGCCCGTGCCGAGGGTCGCGCTCGCCGCGGCCATCACCTGGCGGCACCTGGGGGCAGGGGCTTGGTGTGACGACGTCCGGGACCTCGTGGTCTCGGTGGTCGACGGTGAGCCCCACGCCTGGGCGACGGTCGTGGAGCGGGAGATGGAGCACCGCTGCGAGGATGGCAACACCGACCACGCCGACGCGGAGCTCGGCCGACTGGCCCGTGACCCCGCGAGCCCCGTGTGGGTCGACGGCATCCTGGCGCGAGCGGAGAGTGGCTACGTGCGACCCGAGCTGGCCGATGCGCTCGAGCAGGTCTGGGCCGAGGCCCCGGAGCGTCTGGATCGGGCGCCCGGGCTGTGGGACGTCGGCACCTCCGGCCCCGCACGCGGACGGGCTCGCCGAACCACCCGGAAGGCCCTGCGGGCCGCGGTCGACAGCGGGCGCACCACCGTGGTCTGGGCCGCGCTGAAGGCCTACCGTGCGCTCGGCTGGGACGACCAGGCTGCGGAGGCCAAGCGTGCTCTGCAGGAGCTCGACGCCGAGGCACAGCTCGACCTGGCCCGGGATCGCCACACCATCGCCGATCCGCCGATCTACGCCGCCATCGACGCCTGCTTCGGGCAGAACAGCGAGACGGCGATCCGAGCGTGTGCCGACGCCCTGCCCGACCCAGGCCCGGGCGCGGTCGGGGCGTACCTCCACTACCGGCGCTTCCTCGCGCTCCGGGCGTTCGGTGAGCCCGAGAGCGCGCTCAACGAGGCGATCGCGGCCTGGCAGGCCGACCCGTCCCTCACCTCCTACGCCCGCGTCGTCGTCGTCGCGTCGCTCGACGTTCCCGAGCCGACACCCGAGATCGTGGCGGCGACCCGGAAGGCCAGCGAGGCGCTGCTCGCCGAAGCACCGGAGATCGAGCGTGGCGGCACCACGGTCGCACGTCGGTGGGCGCGGGACCTGGACCTCGCGGGTCAGGTGCTCGAGCGCGACGGCGATCCGTCGCGGGCCGCCGACCGGTATCGACGAGCGCTCCAGCTCGAGCCGTCGGCCGCTCGTCGGCTGAAGCTCGGGCGGGCGCTCGCCGACGCGAAGCAGCCTGCTCCGGCGGTGCTCCACCTCACGCGCGGCCTGGTCGAGGCCATGGACCAGCCCGAGCTCGTGCGCGAGGCCAGGCAGCGACTCGACGTGCTGGCCCCGCTGTGGGGGCGTCGCGACGCCAACGCGATCCTCGCCGAGGCGGTCGGCGGACGGGCACGTCCCTCCCCGCTCCTCGGCGAGGTTCTCGAACCGGACGCCTGGGGCTTTCCGGCGGATGTCGGGGCGCCCCCCACCGTGCGGCTCGTGCTGCTGTGGGGTGCCCTGTACGAGTCTCCGAGGGAGACGCTGGCGGTGCTGGAGACGGTAGCCACCTACGTGGGTCAGAACGCCGACGTCGGAGGCGTGTCTGTCGACGTCGGCATCCGCAAGGCCGGGCTGCCGGAGGGCATCGAGCTGCCCCACGTCTCGTCGGGTCCCCTGCCCGTGCAGTCGCTGGGTCTCGTCACCGTGCCGACCGTGCTCGTGCTCGACACGGACTACCGGCTGCGCACCGTGCTCACGCCCTTCGAGAACGACCCCGCGGCCGACGAAGCTCTGATCGAGGCCGTGGACGCCGTGCGCGAAGCGTCCGAGCCGTAGCGCCTCGCGCCTGTCGAGAGGCGCCCGGGCGCCTCAGAACAGCCCGAGCTGCGCCTGCGCGCGCTTTCGCGGACCCTCGGGGTCCCACTCGATCTGCCGACCGCGGAGCTCCCCGAGGTCGAGCGCCCAGCAGCCATCGCCGTCGTCGACGAACAGCAGGTGCCCCACCGCCCCTACGACCTCGCCCTCGACGACCCGATCGTCTTCGACGCGCAGCTCCTGGATCGCGAGCCGCCGGCTCTGCTTGGCGAAGGTCGGCTGCTCCACCCACACCGGCTCGTGCAGGAAGTCGTGGTACTCGCGCGGGAGCACGTCGTGGAGATCGTCCGCGGCTCGGGCGACGTGCTCGCGGGCCTCGCCCTCGGACATCCCGCCCTGGAGCAGGACCGTCTTGCGCTGGCGCCGCATCGTCTCGGTGAATCCAGCCTTGACGAGCCGGTGCTCCATGCGCTTGATGCTCGGGCCGTCGGCCTGGGCCACCCGCATCGCGGCGAGGGGCCCTTGCTCGATGACGCGCTGATCGCGCCGGTGGTGGCTCGCGGTGCCCACCTTGAGGTCGGGGGTTCCGAAGCAGGCCAGGTAGAGGTGGTGGGTGCCCTGGCAGTAGGACCGCATCTTCGGGCTCAGGCGGGGACACCGGGAGCCGTCGCACATCATGCAGGGTCGAAAGGCGTCCTGGAGCTGGCAGGCCTCGCACTGGCGCCCGCGGGACACGCCGGCGTGGTTCGGGCAGGGGCGCAGGTTCCGGCCGTCGTGGAAGCCGGTGCAGTGGCGCCCTGGCTCGACACGGAAGGCGAGGCGGCCCGAGAGGGCCTTGGAGGTGTACCGCGCATCGTCGATCGACCACGTGCGGAGCTGGACCGTGTCGTCTTGCCAGGTGAAGCCGACGACCAAGGCACGAGCAGGCATTCCGAGGCCGTATCGAGCCCGCTCCACCGCGCCACCCCGTTCGCGATAGGACCTCCGCGGGAGGACGGCTCGGCATGTTCGGCTGGTGGTGGATCGCCTCGTGTGGCCTGTTCGGATCGAACCAGCCTGTCGACGCCTACATCGACCGCATCTCGATCACCTCCAACGAGCTCACGCGGACCGCCTTCCTCCACCTGCCCGCTGGTACGCCGCTCTCGGGGTCCCGGCCCCTGTGGATCGTGCTGCACGGGTCGACCTACGACGACCCCGATCGCGGGCGCGCCGCCGCGGCCCGGTGGATCGACGCCCTGAACGGCGACGCGATCTTCGTGTTCCCCGAATCGATCCGCCGAGCGAATCCGGAACGTCCGTGGCACGGGCCCTGGGGCAGCTACCAGTACCGCGACCTCGTGTTCCTGCGCGATCTGGTCGACGATCTCACCGAGCGGCACAACGTCGACCCTGGCCGCGTCTATCTCGTGGGCCACGGGGAGGGGGCGTCGCTCGCGGCGTGGGCGCAGTGCGCGGATCCCCGTCGCTACGCAGGCTTCGCGTTCGTCGACGGCGAGCCCCCCGAGAAGGTGGTCGAGCGTTGCGAGCCCACCATTCGTCGGCCCTTGATCACGCTCCACCAGGACGCGACGCGGCTCGACGAGCCCTGGCGCGAGTGGCTGCTCGAGACCCACCTGTGCACCGAGCAGCCGATCGACGAGCCCGTGGTCGAGGGGCCGGTGGTGAGCCGCGGTCGAGGGCGACGCCACGACTGCTGGACCGTCCCCACCCTCGAGCTGTGGACGCTCGGACCGAGCACCGACTGCGTGCCTCGGGACTCGCCGCCCTGCGATTGGGTAGGTCCCGAGGTCATCAGCGCCTACTTCGCACGCTTCCGGGGGGAGGGGTGAGCGTCGACAAGCTGCTGTTCTTCGGGGTGCGGGGGCTTCCCGTGCCGCGGCCGGCGAACGACCGAGGCGATCGCCTCGACCGCGACGCGACCTGGCTCGTGCACATCGCCAACGCCCGCGATCGCGACCTCGAAGTGCGCGACCGCACCGTCGAGCAGGCGCGGGCGGACTTCCACCAGTCGTGCCGACTCGTCCACGGGCCCCTGCGCCCCATGAAGCGGGTGGTCGACGGGCGCATCGCCGGCCGTCGAGTGCGCACCTACGACCCCGGGGCCCGTGCTCAGGGCACGCTGCTGTACTTCCACGGCGGAGGCTGGGTGGTCGGCGACCTCGACACTCACGACCACCTGTGCCGTCGCCTCGCTGCCGACGGTCCACAGCGGGTCGTCGCGGTGGACTACCGGCGGGCGCCGGAGCATCCGTTCCCCGCTGCGGTGCAGGACGCGGTGGCGGTCTATCGGGCGATTGCGGCCGAGGAAGGGGAGCGGGTGGCCGTCTGCGGTGACTCGGCGGGAGGGAACCTCGCGGCGGTCCTCTGCCAGGTGGTCCGCGACGAGGGCGACGCGCTCCGGCCCGCATTTCAGCTGTTGGTGTACCCGGCTACCGACCTGCGACGGGTCACCGCGAGTCATCGCGCGCTCGAACACGGCTACCTGCTCGAGAAGGAGAACCTCGACTGGTACCAGGACGCCTACGCGCCCGACGTGCTCGATCCGCTGGCCTCACCGCGCCTGCACCCCGACCTCACCGGGCTGCCGCCTGCCGTCGTGGTCAGCGCGGGCTTCGACCCCTTGCGCGACGATGCCGAGCTCTACGCCGATGCCCTGGCTCGGCGGGGCGTCGAGGTCGAGGACCTGCGTTTCCCAGGTCAGCTGCACGGCTTCGCCAACATGGACGGCGTGTTGCCCAGCGCGGACCGCGCCGTGCAGCGGATTGTCGCCGCGTGTCGGCGCCGCTGGGCGGCCATCGGCGGGTCGTGAGGCGGCGAGGCGGCCCGACAGACGATATCCTCGCGAAGCGGGACAGTGGAGGAGCGTGTGCACCTGCCGTTCGTGTTTACCGTGGGTCTGCTCGCGGGCTGCGACGACTATGTGTTCGGTGAGCAGGTCGTCGACGCGGGGACCCTGCCGCAGGCCGAAGGGCTCGAAGGCGTCCAGGAGATCGTCGACCTCAACTGCAACGGCTGTCACAGTGCCGAGCAGGCACTCGGCGGGCTCGACCTCGAGACCGACCTCGTGGCGAACACGGTCGAGGTGATCGGGTCCTACAACCTGCCCATCGTGCTGCCCGGTGACCCCGAGAACTCGATGCTCTACCGAAAGATCACCAACACGCAGGACGGTCAGGGCTCCGACATGCCGCCCGGATCCGGGGGACTGTCGACGGCGCTCGCCGACATCGTCTATGACTGGATCGTGAGCCTCGAAGCGCCCACCGAGTGAGCGAGGTGACGTCCGCCTCGAGGGCGGTGACCATCGGGCGTCTGTTCGGGCTCGCGAGGCCCGAGGTCGCGGTGTTGACCGTGGCCACGCTCGCCCTGCTCGTGAGCAGCGGGCTCGGGCTGGTCTACCCGGTGGCGGTGCAGTGGATGATCGAGGGGATCAGCGGCGACGACCCGCCGATCGACTTCGACAGCGCGGCCGTTCTGCTCGTGGTGCTCTTCGCGGTGCAGTCGGTCTTCGCGATGGTCCGCGCCTGGCTGTTCACGGTGGCCGGAGAGCGGGTCGTCGCACGGCTGCGCACGCAGCTCTACCAGGCGATCATCGGTCAGGACATCTCGTTCTTCGACCAGTCCCGCACTGGCGAGCTCACGAATCGGCTCGCGAGCGACACCACGGTGCTGCAGAACACCGTGACGGTCAACGTGTCCATGGCCCTGCGGTTCACGGCCCAGGCCATCGGGGCGTTGGTGCTGCTGCTCGTGATGAGCCGCGAGCTCACGCTGCTCGCCATGGCGGTGGTGCCCGTGGTGGCGATTGGCGCGGCGCTCTATGGACGGTGGATCCAGCGGCTGTCCACCGAGGTCCAGGACGCGCTCGCTGCGTCGACCGAGGTGGCGGAGGAGAGCATCTCGGGGCTGCGAACGGTCCGCTCCTTCGCCCGCGAGGAGCAGGAGGTCGCCCGATACGGCGAAGCCGTGGAGGAGAGCTACCGCCTCGCGGCACGCCGAGCGCTCGTGACGGGGCTGTTCCAGGGAACGGCCGGCTTTGCCGGCTACTGCGCAGTCGCGTTGGTGGTCTGGTACGGCGGGAACCTGGTCGTCGAAGGTGAGATGACCATCGGCGAGCTCATCGCGTTCCTGCTCTACACGCTGACCGTCGCCTTCTCGCTCGGGGCCCTGTCGGGCCTCTACGGGGACTTCATGCGGGCGGTGGGCGCGAGCCAGCGGGTGTTCCAGCTCATCGACCAGGAGCCCGAGCTCGAGGGCCGCGGCGGTCGCACGCTCGAGCGGCTCGAAGGGCGGCTGGTCCTCGACGGGGTGCACTTTCGCTACCCCACGCGACCCGACGTGCCGGTGCTCGAAGGCCTGGACCTCGTGGTGGAGCCCGGGGCGGTGGTGGCGTTGGTGGGACCCTCGGGGTCGGGAAAGTCGACGGTCGCGTCGCTCCTCGTGCGCTTCTACGATCCCGACGAAGGAACCCTCTCGGTCGACGGCACCGACCTCCGCGAGCTCGATACCACCTGGTGGCGCGAGCAGATCGGGCTCGTGAGCCAGGAGCCGATCCTCTTCGCCACGAGCATCGCGGAGAACATCCGCTATGGCCGGCCCGACGCCTCCGACGAGGCCCTGCGAGAGGCGGCCCAGGCCGCGAACGCGCTCGGGTTCGTGGAGTCGTTCCCCGAGGGCTTCGAGACCAAGGTGGGGGAGCGCGGCGTCCAGCTGTCGGGCGGTCAGAAGCAACGGATCGCGATCGCGAGGGCGATCCTCAAGGACCCGCAGTTTCTCGTGCTCGACGAGGCAACGTCCGCTCTCGACAGCGAGAGCGAGCACTTGGTGCAGGAGGCGCTCGACCGGCTGATGGAAGGGCGGACCACCGTGGTCATCGCGCACCGCCTGTCCACCATTCGCGATGCCGACGAGGTGATCGTGCTCGACGGCGGCCGGGTGGCCGAGCGGGGTCGCCACGACGAGCTCATGCAGCAGGGCGGGACCTATCGGCGATTGGTCGAGCGCCAGTCGTCATCGAGCCCATGACCTGACCCATGATCCGGACCCGGAGCCAGCGGGGAGCCGTCGACAGCGAGACGCGGATCGCCAAGGCGAGGAGGTCGGTCAACACGATCCGACGGCGCCGAAGCCGGCGCAGGATGGTGCGGGCGACGGTGTCGGGCGAGGCGGCCGCGCCCGCCTGCATGCCGGCCGACTCGAAGAAGCCGGTCCGGGTGGGCCCCGGGGCCGCGACACAGACGTCGACCCCTCGAGGGGCGAGCTCGACCTGCAGGGCTTCGCCGAGCGTCAACGCGAAGGCCTTGGTGGCTCCGTAGCTCGCCGACCAGGGGGTGCCCTGAAACCCCACCACGGAGCCGAAGAGCACGAGCCCACCATGCCCGCGCTCGACGAGGGCGGGAACGAAGGCGTGGATCGTCTCGAGGACCGCGCGACAGTTCAGGTCGACCATCGCAACGTGGCGGTCGATGGAGCTCGCGAAGTGCGGTCCGCCGATGCCGAAGCCGGCGGCCGGAACCACGAGCCCCACGTCGAGGTCGGACACCTGCTCGGCGAGTTCCGCGGCGGCATCGCGCTCACCGAGGTCGAGCGCGACGACGCGGGACGGGCCGGCGAGAGTATCGGCCAGCTCGCGCAGCCGAGTCTCGTCCCGGGCCACGAGCACCACCGACAGTCCTCTCGCGGAGAGCTGCTGGGCGAGGGCGCGCCCAATCCCCGACGAGGCACCGGTCACCAGAGCCCACGGGCCATATCGCTTCACGAAGTCCACTCGCACCTCTCAGTTGACGCTGTCAATAGACAGTGTCTACCGAGCGGGGCTGACAGTGTCAAGATTCCATCGCTCGTCCCTTCGGCGCGCTGGGCCGGTAAGCTGCTACGACCAGGAGGCCGCTCGATGATCAGGAAGCTACTGACCGCAGCCGTGCTCGGACTCGCCTTCGGCGCTTGCGGCGGGGACGGGGACGCCGAGAACCCGGACCCCGGAACGACGTTGCCCGATGGTCCCGCGGCAGACGTCGAAGAGGCTCTCGACCGACTGTCCGTCGAGCGAGAGGTCTCCCCTCGCCTCGGGCCCGACGGTCAGCCGCTGCCCGAAGACCACTCACCGCTCGGGCCGCGCGCGGACCTGCAGCGCTTCGCCGAGATCGGAGCGTTCGGTCTGCGGCTGCCGGATGGCGATGGCGACGAGATCTACTCGCTGCTGCGACTCGAGCCGGGAGCGGGCCCCTCGCTCACCGCCGCTCGGATCGCCGACGCCGGCCCCACCGAGGTCCCCTGGGCCAGCGGGGTGCGCGGCGCCGCCGCGGCCGACGTCGATGGAGATGGCCTCGACGAGATCGTCGTCGTCACCTGGGCGACGCCCTTCGTGGAGGCTCGCGTGATCGACGACGAGGAAGCCGGCCTCGGGATCTCCGAGCCCCGGGTCGTCGCCGACGTGGAGCCTGTCGGCATCACGGTCGAGGCGGTCGATATCGATGGAGACGGCGACGACGACATCGCGGTCGGTCTCGTCACCGAGAACGCTGCCCAGGTGAGATTCGTCGAGGCCGAGGGCACCACGCTGACGCCTACCGCCACCGTCATCGAGCTCGTCCCTGGGCTGTCCGACGCCGACCTCGATCTGCGTCTCGCCGCGGGGCGGGTCGACGGAGATCTCGGTGAGGAGCTCGGGGTGGTGCTCAACGAGATCGGGAACTCCGAGGCCCGCGCGCACTGGACGTTGCTCGACGATGCATCGGCTGCCCACGGCGAGCTGATCGGCGGGTTCGTCCGCAACGCTCGGGGCCAGGAGATCTACACCGCCCAGTCCGCCGACATCGCGCTCGGCGACATCGATGGCGACGGGCTCGACGAGATCGTCTTCGGGGGGCTCACCAACGTCTCCTTCGGCACGTCCGACGAGCAGTGGGGGGTGCTGGCCTACGCGCTCGACGACGCCTTCGCGGGCTTCGCGGAGCTGCCGAACCGTTACTTCGACCAGTCCTTCCAGGGGCTGTCGGAGTCCGGACAGGCGCTTCGACTCGAGACCCTCTTCGTCGACACGCTCGACATCGACGGGGATCGCATCGACGAGGTCCACGTGCTGCAGACGGTCTACGACGACTTCGCGAACCAGGCCGCGTGGACGCCGCTCGGGGAGATCGACACCGAGGACCTGATCTGGGAGTTCGGCAACGTCGAGTTCACTGCGCGGAGCGCGTCGATGGCCGCGGGTGACGTGACCCGGGACGGCCGCGACGACATCGTGTTCTACAGCAACGCGTCGGCTGGCCTCCAGGTCTGGGGCCTCGACGCCACCGAGCCCGATCGCCTCCAGCAGCTCACGTCGGTCCAGATGTCCGGAGACCGACCCGACCTCGTGCTGCCCGACCTCGACGGGGACAGCATCCAGGTGACGTACGAGGGCGGGTCCCACCAGCTCGTGTTCACGGAGCCCGTCGTCATCGCGGCGCTTGCCGCACCTCCCTGCAATCCCGACTGGGGGCAGGACGCCGGCGCGTGCACGACGTCCTTCGGCGAGGCGACGACGTCGTCCGTGAACGAGGAGGACTCCTACACGATCACTGCCGGGGTGACCGTCGGGTTCTCGCAATCGTTCAGCATACTCGGCGTCGAGATCGGCGGCATCGAGGTGCTTCAGTCCGTCGAGTCGTCGGTGGGGCGGACCCTCGGGGAGACGTACTCGCTGACGAAGCGCGTGGTCCACACGACCGGGCCCCTCGAGGACTCGGTGTTGTTCACCACCATTCCCATGGACCAGTACACCTACGTCATCACGTCGCATCCCAACGCGGAGCTCGTGGGGGGCGAGGTCGTGGTGTCGACACCCCGCACGCCCATCGAGGCGCTGGTGACGCGCGAGCTCTACAACGCCTCGATCCTCGATCCCGAGCTGGCCATCGACGATCGCGTGTTCTCCCACGTCGAGGGGGACCCGCGCTCGTATCCGAGCACCGCCGACCGCGACGAGCGTCTGGGCCGGTTCGAAGGACTGGTCTCACCCGAGGTCGACGTCGGCGAGGGCGGCGGGAGATCGCTCGTCGAGATCAGCGTGTTCGAGGAGCAGTCCCAGGGCTCGAGCTACGGGGTGGACTACAGCCTGGACCTCAAGGCCACGGCAGGCTCCGTGGTGGTCGGCGCGAGCGTGGGGTGGAGCGCCGGCAGGACCGTGACCTACGCGAGCGGCCAGGAGTCGCTGTACCAGGGCAGCGTCTCCAACCTCGACGCGGAGAACTTCATCGACAACGGCTACGCCTATGGGATGTACACCTACGTCTACGACGTGGCGGGACGTGAGTTCGAGGTGCTGGACTACTGGGTGCGCTGACGCGGTCAGGCGATGCGGAGGCTGGCGAACGCCTCATCGTCGCGGGGAGCACCGATGGTGGCGGTCACCTCGTCCACCTGGGCGGGCAGCGGACCGTCATCGCACCGAGCCAGCAGCTCCTCGACGGCGTGTCGCGGGCCCACGAACACCGCCGCGACAGATCCGTCCGGCTCGTTGCGGACCCAGCCGCGCACGCCGAGGTCCCGCGCCGTGTTGCGGGTCCACGCCCGGTAGCCCACGCCCTGCACCACCCCCGTGATCCGGACCTCGGCTCGGATGTCGTCCATCGACGTCTCCACTCCCTCGCCCACCGTACCCGAACGGGATCGCTCAGCGCGCCCCGAGCGAGCGCGACAGCGCTTCTGCTGCCTTCCAATCAGGCTCGCCGCGGCTCCACAGGTGACTCACCGACGCCACGAGCAGCCCGAGCGATCGCCAGTCTCCCGTGCGACGAGCCATGGCCAGGTCATCGTCGCCGATCACGACCACGGTTCCTTCGACGGTCGAGTGGGTTCCCCCGAGGAACACCACCACCCGCGCTGCCGGCGGCCCGAACCGCGCCTCCAGCTTGTCGCCGGCCGCGGTGAGGGCCGCGAACAGCGGCGCGACGTCGGGACGAAGCGCCAGCC
>CAZZLC010000074.1:19117-27797 GCA_964655065.1 uncultured Enterobacteriaceae bacterium
CGCGACGCCCCGATGTAGGCGTCGGTACGAATGGCGCCGAGCGTCTCGGGATGGTGCTCGTCGGGCGGGGCCCAGGTGCGCAGGTCGGGCAGCCCCGTGAGATCGCGACCGTCGTCGTACTGCAGCGTGGCCAGACCGGGCTCGTGGGCCACGATGCAGTCGGCGAGAAGCTCTGCGGAGCCTTCCACCAAGGCGAGCGGTCCATTCGACACCCAGGCGTGGGCGACCTCGTGGACCAGGACTTCGCGGTGATGGCCGCTGGACCGGTCGAGATCGATGCGCGTGAGCTCTCCCTCGGGGCTGGTGTGCGCGATCCCGAGGAAGCCACCGGGAATCGTGCGGTGACGAATCTCGACGTGCCGCGCCGCGGAGCCCGGGCGACCGGTGCACGTCTCCGCGGCCCCCCAGGCTCGCGTGGCGAGCGCCACGTCGTCGGCCGGACCGGTGAAGATGGGCGTGGCCCACGCGACCTGCGTCCACATCAACACCATCGGCAGAGCGACCTCCAGCCGGCAACGTAACCACAGCCGGTCGGATCAGCGCTTGCTGCGCTCCTTGAGGGCACGAATGAGCCCCACCAGCCCGCGTCGCGTCGCGGGATTCGACACCTCGAGCTTGACGAGTGCCTCCCAGGGACTGGTTGGCGTGCGCTGATCGCAGGTCGTCACCCGGCCCTTGACGACCTCGGAGCCCGACGCGAACGGCAACCGGATCCAGACCGTGGCCTGGTCGGGCAGCGCATGCTCGGCCTGGACCACCACGCGGTCGACGTCGAGCAGCGTCACCAGGGCCCGCGGATTGCCCGTGAGCATCCGCAGGGTCACCGGGATGGCGCAGCGAACGGCCGACGACGGCGTCTTCAGTCCCTCGACCGGTCGCGACTGCTTCTCGCGCAGCGTCGAATCGGGGCGCAGCGGCTGAGGCGGCGTCGACGGGGCGGGGCGGAGCGAGCCCGACGGTCCTGGCGGCATCGACGGGGTGGGACGAAGCGAGTGCGACGGCTGGGGCGGCATCGACGGCTCGGGTCGCGTCGTTCGCACGGGATCGAGGGCCTCGGGAACCAACGCGCGGGACGGGACGCGATCGTCGGTCAGGGTGACTTGCTCGTCGAGGTCGACGGGCGGCGGGGTGGCCGTGCGCGGCGGCGCGGCCGGTTCGGTCAGCGCGTCCTCCGGGGCGACGCTTCGCGCGGACTCGCCGTTGAGCCGGACCCAGATGGACGAAACTTGTTGGTGAAACGCCATGGTAACCCCCTCGAAGCCTCCATCGGTCGATTGGAGGAGGACTTGAGGGTTTTTCGGTCCGGGATCGAAGATTGTTCGTATTCAGCGAACAATCTGGATCCTCGGTGCGCTCACTTGGCGATCGCCGGGCCCCTGAGCTCGGTCGGTGGCTCGGCGAGTCCATCCGCCTGCTTCACGCGGGCAAGGTAGCCCTTCATCGGCTCACCATCGAGCACCTCCTCGACGAGGAGCACGTTGGCCATCTCTTCGAGGATCTCGCGGTTGCCGAGCAGGATCTGGCGGGCTCGATCGTGGCACCCGGAGAGGATGCTGTGGACCTCGCGCTCGATCTGCTCCGCCGTCTCGGGGCTCGCGTCGACGAGGGCGCCGCTGGCCTGGCCCATCCCGAACGCGTTCGCCCGTGCCTCGCCGCTGTAGTCGACCGCGCCGATGCTCGTCGACATCCCGTACTCGACGACCATGCGGCGGGCGAGGTCCGAGGCCTTGCGGATGTCGTCGTGGGCCCCGGTCGTCACGTCGCCGAACACGATCTCTTCGGCCGCCCGGCCTCCGTAGAGGATCGTGATCCGGTTGAGGAGCTCGGACTTGCTCATCAGGTAGCGGTCCTCGAGCGGGAGCTGGATGGTGTACCCGAGGGCTGCCATCCCCCGCGGGATGATGCTGATCTTGGTGACCGGGTCAGCGCCCGGGCTCGCCGCGGCGCAGATCGCGTGGCCGCACTCGTGGTAGGCCACGGTTCGCTTCTCGCGCTCCGACAGCCGCCGGTTCTTCTTCTCGAGCCCGGCCACCACCCGCTCGATGGCGTCGCTGAGGTCGTTGGCCTCGATGCGCTCGTGGTCGCGCCTCGCTGCGAGCAGCGCCGCCTCGTTGAGCACGTTCGCGAGATCGGCACCAGCGAATCCGGGAGTGAGCTTCGCGATCGTCTCGAGATCGACGTCCTCGGCGAGCTTCAGGTTCTTGGCGTGCACTTGGAGAATGGCCTCGCGCCCGCGCACGTCGGGGCGATCGACCACCACCTGGCGGTCGAAGCGACCGGCACGAAGGAGTGCCCGGTCCAGGATCTCGGGCCGGTTGGTGGCCCCCATCACGATGATGCCCTTGCGGTTGTCGAAGCCGTCCATCTCGACCAGGAGCTGGTTCAGCGTCTGCTCGCGCTCCTCGTTGCCCGCGGGGCCGGTGCCCCCTCGTGCCTTGCCCACCGCGTCGAGCTCGTCGATGAAGATGATGGTGGGCGCGTGCTCGATCGCGTTCTTGAACAGGTCACGGACCCGCGCGGCTCCGACGCCCACGAACATCTCGACGAACGCCGAGCCCGAGATGCTGAAGAAGGGCACGCCGGCCTCGCCGGCCACCGCCCGAGCGAGCAAGGTCTTGCCGGTGCCGGGGGGGCCCACGAGCAGCACGCCCTTCGGGGGACGCCCCCCCAGGGCGGTGAACTTCTCGGGCGTGCGGAGGAAGGCGATGACCTCCTGGAGCTCCTCGGCCGCCTCCTCGACGCCGGCGACGTCCTCGAACGTGACGCCCGTGCCCTCTTCGGGGGCCATGGAGGCGCTGCTGCGACCGAACGCCGCCATGCCGCGGGTGGGGCCGCTCTGGCGGGTCACCAGGACCCAGAACAGGGCCAGCATCATGAGGGGGATGATCAGGAACGTGAGGCTGCCCGTCGCGCACGGGTTCGGCTGCACCGCGGTGTACTCGACGCCGTGCTGCTCCAGGAGCTCGATGAACCCCTCGTCGCCCTCGACCCGCGTGACCTGGACGAGCGACGACGCGTCGCGTGGCTCACCCTTCCGAATGGCGCGGACCCACTCCCCCTCGAAGGTCACCTTTGCGATCTGGTCGTCGGCCACGAGCTGCTTCAGCTCGGTCCACGACGTGGCCTCGTCGCGCTGGTTCCACGCGAACTGGGTGAGACCCACCACGACGACGAGAAACACCAGTCCCAGCGCTGCGATCCACCAGCGTGAGAAGTCGTTGCCTTCGTTGTTGGGTCCGTTGTCGCCTTCGCTCGCCAACGCGACACCTCCTCATCGGCTCGGTAACGCCGTGCGGGGACCTCTCGCGGGTCGGACGACTTCAGCGGGGCCGGCGACCGCCCGTCTCCTCGGCCAGCACCTGCAGCGCTTGCCGGTAGAGGAAGCTCGCCTGGCGAGGGTTGTCACCGATGGCCACGATCCCCATTTTCCCGTACTCCGACAGGGCGCCGATGAGGTGGAAGACCACACCGCGCTCGGTCGGTCCGTGAAAGTGCATGTCGTGGTAGACCGCGATGTCGATCAGGTCGGCGGGGGACAACCCACGGTACCGCTCGGACTGCAGAGTGTCGGTCGCGTAGTAGTACTTCGGCTTGCCAGAGGGCGCGTAGAACAGGCCGTCCTCGCAGCGGTACGCGCCGTTCGTCAGGAACTTGAGGGTGAGGAAGGGGTGGGTGGTGCCACCCTTGCGGAGGTTGACCTCGATGGCGTAGTGGCGCCAGCCGGTGGGCCCCTTGACGCTGACGTAGTCCACCCCGAACCGCCCGATGACCCCCTTGCTGGCGAGCACGGAGGCCACCCGCTGGCCCGACTCCTGGATCTCGAGCCGATAGTCGTCGATGGCCGGGAAGGTGCACCCCATGAACACCTGACCCGAGGGTCCGCCGAGCACCTGGTCGTGGGTGCTGATGAGCTGCGGCTCGCCGACCGCGTTGACCCGGGCCTGGGCCGACGGGCTCGTCTTGACCTCGCCCGACACGAACGCCTCGACCACGCCCTGCATCTCGGCGAACTTCTCCATGAAGCGCTCGAAGGACTCGTCGGGAGTCGCGAACTCGAGGACCTGGGGCAGCCGGCGCGCGATGGAGCTCGCGAGGTCGGAGCCGCTCCGCTCCGCGTCGTCGGCGTCGTAGCGGAACACCGCGTTCCCTTCGCCGGAGAACCCGTCGTTCAGCTTGACCACCGCCTTCTTGACCGCCGGGTCGTGCCGCTTGATCTCGACCAGCGCCTCGACGACCTCCTCGATCGTCGACAGACGCTCGAAGCCGAAGGGAAACTCGATCCCGGCCTCGCGGAACACCTCGCGGCAGCCACTCTTGGTGCCGAGGTCCGCGAGCTGGGGGTCCACCGAGTGCAGGGGGATGCCGAGTCGCACGGCGAGGCTCCGCTCCCACGGCGTCGAGTTGAAGCACATGAGGTGGGCGCGGTCGGGGTCGTCGATCTCCCGGCAGATCCGCTGCACGAGCCGGGGACGCTCCACGAGCTTGCGCGAGAGCGGAGAGGTCGACCGGTCGTTGCAGTCGAGCATCACGAGTCGCGCACGGGCGTGGGCGTAGGGGACGCCCTGGAGCATCGAGAGGTAGTAGTCGACCACGACCGGGTCCAGGCGGTGGCTCGTGACGTAGACGACCTTGGTCCGGGGCTGACGGAGCAGCATGAGGTTCACCAGCATGCGCTCTTCGTAGTGGTAGAAGCCGTGGATCTTCTCGAGCTCGCGCGGGTCCATCGAGAGGCTCGGCACGATCACCACGGTCTGCGGCCCACGGCGGTCGCGACCGAGCACGCGGTACATCTCGGGGAGGCGGGTCTGCAGCGTGGCGAAGCGGGCGAGCTCCTCGGGCGAGCCCACGGTCACGGCGTCGGGCGGACGGGTCAAGCGGCCCCCGAGTGGGTCTCGTTGCGGAGGTCCCGGAACGCGGCGATGGTGCCGATCACGAGCTGACGGACGACGATCAGCACCACGAGACCCACGAGGTAGGCCACGGCGCCGGCCAGCAGGTCGTAGTCGTCGGAGGCGAGGGCGGTGCGCCGGGTCGCGGTGAGGCCCCAGAGGTTTCGCCAGCTGCGCTCGACGAAGAACACGCTGACGAGCCATGCCGAGAACGTACCGGCCGTCCACCCGGTGGTGGTGGCCAGGATCTCCTCGCCGACGAATCTGGAGACCGAGCGGGCGCTGGGACGGGACTCGGCCACCGACCGGCCCACGGCGGTGCCGAGATCCTTGAAGAACATGGTTCACTCCGCATCGAACGCGAGTGTAGCGCACGGGCGCCGGCCAGCGCGCTACGGTGCGGCGCATGTGGCAACTTCTCGGCTGGACTGCCTGTTCACTGTTCACGGCGCCCGTTCTGGAGGCCCCGGAGCCCCTGCCGGTCGCGGTGCCCGCGCCCCCTCCCGCGCCCGAACCGGAGCCTCCGCCTCCGCCCACCCCCGAGCTCGCGAAACACCAGAACCCGCCTCCCGAGGGCTGGGTCGATCTACGCGAGGTGCTGCCCGACGCGCGGTTCGACATCCGCTACCACACGCCCGACAACTTCACCGAGGCTCCGCTCCCCGGCTACGGGGTCCCGGGTGCGTGGATGCGCGAGGAGCCCGCCCGGGCGCTCGCGAAGGTCCAGGCCCAGCTGCAGGCACAGGGCAAGTCGCTCCTCGTCTACGACGCCTACCGGCCGCTTCGAGGCACCCTCGGCATGGTGGCGTGGGCCAAGCGCACGGATCAGGTGGCGCTGCTCGACGGTGGCTACATCGCCCGCCGATCCGGCCACAACCGGGGCAACACGATCGACCTGTCGGTGTTCGATGTCGA
Organism: uncultured Enterobacteriaceae bacterium; assembly: GCA_964655065.1. GTDB lineage: Bacteria > Myxococcota_A > UBA796 > UBA796 > DRPG01. The sequence goes on from CAZZLC010000074.1 coordinate 24,922, forward strand.
GTCGGGCGAGGAGCTCGACATGGGCACCGCCTGGGACACGCTGTCCGAGGCGAGCCACACCCGGAGGGCGACCGGCAAGGCGCTCGAGAACCGCATGCTCCTGCGAGAGCTCATGCACGCCGAGGGATTTCGGAACTACTTCCGCGAGTGGTGGCACTACACCTACGGCAACGACAAGGGCCTGCCCTACCGCGACGTCCCCTACGCCTGCTACGAGCCGGAGGAGGGTGCCTGGACCGCTCCCGAGGGCTGGGACGACCCGGACCACGCGATGCCGCTCGAGTGGACCGTGCGCGACTGCGAGTGATCACCGCCGTCGCGTGAACGCGTCGAGCGTGCTGACCTCGCCGCAGAAGATGCAGGCCACGGCACGCACGCCGGCATCGCACTCGGGACACGGTCCTCCGGTGGCGAACGCGTCGAAGCGGTGACCGTTCGGGCAACGCCACTGGATCCCCTCGGGCGGGGACTCCCCGCAGCTTGGGCAGCGCGCGTGCGCGTGGCGGGGCCCCCGAGCGAGCGCCCCGATGGCGAGCGCCCCGCGCAGACCCCGCCAGCTGTGCCAGGCGGCGTAGGCGGCGAGCAGGGCGATCCAGTACCACTGGGCCAAGACGGCCGCGATGCCTCCCCCCACCGCGCCGACGAGCCCGAGGCCTGCGGCCACCGCGAGGCTGCGCTCGCGTCCGAGCCCGTACCAGAGCAACGCCCGCAGGATCTGCCCGCCGTCGAGCGGGTAGACGGGGATCATGTTGAACACGAAGAGCACCGCGTTGACGGCCCAGAAGACCTCGATGGCCTGACCGAGCCAGGGCGGGGTCCCCTGCGGCAGGGCGAGGTACGCGACGAACGCGGCCACGCCGAGGACCAGGTTGACGAGCGGGCCGGCCGCGATGCTCCACAGCACCGCTCCGGGCCGCTGCGGCGGCCGCACGTGGGCCACGCCGCCGAGAGGCCAGAGCAGGATGTGCGACGCCTCCCCGCCGACCGAGCGGCACGCCAGCGCGTGCCCGAGTTCGTGCAACAAGACGATCGCGAAGAGCCCCACGTACTCGAGGGCGGGGCCCACGAAGGAGCCGTACTCGGTCTGCCGGTACCCGATCAGGAGCAGGGCCACGACCCCCCAGCTCCAGTGGAGGAACACGGGGATCTCGAAGACGTGAAAGAGGCGAACGGCGCCCGGCACCGAAGTCATGTCAACTCAGGAAGTATCGTGGGGCCACGAACGACCAGCCCGCGGGCTGTCCGGCGGCGACCTGCACCTGCAGTAGCTCGCCCGCGGCGGTCACGATCTGCTCCTTCGTGAGGATGGTGGCGTCCTCCAGAATCAGCGACTGTCCGATGCCCGGCACGTTCTTCTGGCCCAGCGCCATCGACGGCATGCCCGGGAGCGCCTGCACGACGTGGCCCTGGATGGCGCGGCTGAATCCGGCGAACTCGCGGTCCTCTGCGGCCACGATCAGTCGGCCCGTGCGCCTGGCCGAGCCGATGCACAGCTCGAGGTCGGGCGGGACGAGGGTGCGCAGGTCGATGACCTCGGCCTCGATGCCCTGCTCGGCGAGCGCCTCCGCGGCGGCGAGCGACGTCCACACCGCGCGACCCCAGGACACGATCGTCAGGTCCTGGCCCGAGCGGCGCACGATGCCCTTGCCGAACGGCACCCGCACGTCGGGCACGTCGGGCACGTCGCCCCGCATGATCGACTTCTTCAGCGCGCTGACCGCGCCGGCTTCGGTCGGCTCGCCAGGGAACGCGGGCCCGAGCGTCTGTCGGTACATCCACTTGGGCTCGAGGCAGACCACGGGCCCATCGTAGTCACCAGCGGTGAGCAGGAGCCCGTGAACGTCGAAGCTCGTGGACGGCATGATCACCACGAGGCCCGGGATGGGCGTGAAGTAGCCATCGACGCTCATCGAGTGGTAGACCGCGCCGCCGCCGAACGGGTCGACCGGCATGCGGAGCACGAGCTGGGTCGACGCCCCGCCCACGTTCGTCCACCGCACGGTGCCCAGGTAGACGAGCCAGTGGAACGCGTTGAGGCTGTAGTCGCCGAACTGGACCTCGGGCAGCGCCATCAGGTCCCGGTGCAGCGCGAGACCGGTGGAGGTGCCCACGATGAGCGGCTCGTTGAGCGGCGAATCGACGATGCTACCCGGGAAGGTGGACTTGATCCCTGCGGTCGCGGTCATGACGCCACCGAGTCGGCCCACGTCCTGGCCCATGATGAAGCCGTTGCGCCGGGTCACGAGCTTGCCGAGGGCCGCGCGGATGGCGCCCGCGTAGCTGATGTTGGTCGTGCCCTCGCCGGGCGTGGTCTCGGGCTCCTCGGGGAACGGGGCGTAGATGTGCTCCTCGACCTTCGAGGGGTCGGGGTGCGGCTCCTCGCGGACCTGGTCGATGATCCCGCGAACCTCGTCGTCGACCTGCTTGCCGATCTTGCCGAGATCGTGGTGGGCAAAGAAGTCGCGGCCTTTGCCGACCTTGCGGCGAATCACGTCGCCCTTCTTCAGGTGACCGTCGGCCACGAGCTGCTCGCCGAAGGCGATGAGCGGGTCGTCCTGGTCGAGATCGAACGTCACGTCGGCGGCGGAGGAGTGGCCGTTGAATCGAGGCAGGCTGTGCACGTAGAGCAGGCAGCCGCGCTGCTCCTCCTTGCAGAACCGGGCCGCCCGGGCGGTGGCCCGGTAGACGTCCATGAAGTCACGCCCGTCGCAGCTCTCGTAGTGAAGGCCGAACCCGTGGGCGTAGGACTCGAAGTCGACGATCCCGCGACCTTCTTCGGGCAGGGTGGAGATCGCGACCGAGTTGTCGGTCACCATCACGATCGTGGGCAGCTTCCACACACTGATCGCGTTCATCGCGTCGTGCATGTCGCCCTC
>CAZZLC010000075.1:0-16826 GCA_964655065.1 uncultured Enterobacteriaceae bacterium
AAGTCGACGGCCGGCCGAGACCGAGACCGCCCAGACACAGCGGTCCCGCGTTCTCCCCCTCGCTTCGCGCACGGGAGAACGCGGGACCGGTGGCTCGCGCCGGCGGGGCTCGGGCGTCGTCGAGCCCCATCGCCGCTACTGTACGATGACCGAGAGGTCGCCCGCGCTGTCCGTCACCGCGAACAGGTTGGTGTACGTGCCGGTGGTGAGCTCGGGCAGCTCGAAGGCCGCGTCGATCACCTGGTCATCGTTCAGATCGATGGCCAGCGTGTACTTGCCGGCGTTCACGTCGATGCGCGACCCGACTTCGCCGAAGTCGATGTCGTGCGCCGCACTGACCACCGCGCCCGCCTCGGGGAAGAGGAAGACGTCGATGTCGTGGACGTGAACCGCGGTGTGGACGAAGCGGACGCGAGCCTTGGAGGGCGCGATGCTCTGGTCCTGGTCGAGCAGGAGCAGGGGCTCGATGTCGTGCAGCTCGTTGAAGGCCACGGCGGTGTACCGCGCCTCGGGGTCGAGCGCGACGGGCACGTCGATCACCGCGTGGCTCCGGTTCGCGCCGGCCGGGGTGACCGCGAAGGTGGTGGGGCCCGAGGGAACCGTGAGGTACGGCGTGCTCTCCGTGAACACGATCCCGTTAACCGCCGGCGCGCTGGTGTTCCCGACGAACGCGTCGACGGCCGGCGCGTCTGGCGACAGGTGCAGCACACGAATCTCGGAGGGCGGGTCCACGAGCTCGGCGTCGACGAAGGAGACGTCGTCCTCGGTCTGCAGCGCGAGGCGCACGGCGCCGTGGTTGTCGACGACGACGAACGCGTTGGCAATCACGCCCGCCGACAGGGGCGGCAGGGAGAAACGCAGGTCCTCGAACCCGTCGTCGTCGAGATCGAGCCCGATCGTGTACTGCCCGGCGTCCAGCTCGAGCGCATCGCCAGCGGTCCCGAAGTCGAGATCGTCGGTGAGCGGCAGGCGGTCGTCGTTGACGATCGCGAGCACGTCGACCTGTCCCACACCGGCCGCCGTGTGGACGGGGCGCACGCGAATTCCGTTCGGTGCGGACCGGTCGTCGACGAGGACCAGCGCCTGGAGCGCCGCGAGCTGGTCGAAGGCCGCGACCGTGTACGACGTGTCGGGGTCGAAGGTGAGCCCGGCCGAGAGCACCGCACCACCGACGCCGGCGCCCGCAGGCGTGATCGCGACCTGGCGCTCCCCGGCGGGCACCGGTGCGAACGCGCTGCCCTCTCCGAAGCTCACGGCGCCGAACGCCACCGCCCCGTCAACCAGGACGTCGACGGTGGGCGCATCGGGCGACAGGTGGATCGCGCGGACCGAGGCCGGCGGGGAGGCGGGAACGCCGGACACCTGGGCGACCGGGCCCGCATCGGCCTGGATGGCCAGGAACACGTCGCCACCGTCGTTCACCGCGAACACGTTGAGCGCGCTGTCGACCGGCAGCGACGGCAGCTCGAAGAGCAGGTCGCTGACCATGTCGTCATCGACATCGAGGCCCACGGTATAGGCGGCGGACGGCAGCTCGAGGGCGTTCGCCGCGGTGCCGAAGTCCAGGTCGTCGATCAGGGGCGTGTCGCTGCCGTCGGGATTGCGGACGAGCACGTTGACGGTGCCGACGCCCGACGCGGTGTGGGCCACCCGCACGCGGGTGGTGCCGGCGGCCGGGGCCGAGACGTCGTCCACGAGCAGCAGGGCCGCGAGGTCCGCCAGCACGTCGTAGGCGGTCACGGTGTAGAACGTGAGGCCCTGGAGGTCGACGTTGTCGGCGTCGAGGACGCTGTCCGTGACCGCCGCACCCGCGGGGGTGACGTCGAAGTCGTAGACCGCTGGCGAGAGCTTGACGTACTCTGTGGAGTCGGCGAACGCGAGCGCCTGCACGAGCCGGCTCGCAGAGGCGTCGGGCGCCCCGCTCGCACGGCCGAACAGCGAGACGTCGGGGGCGTCGGGCGACAGGTGGAGCGCCCGGAGGTTGACGAACTGCGGAATGGTGCCGCTCGGCAGGACCTGAACGGTGTCTCCGCTGCTCTGCTGCACCACGAGGGCCGTGCCGCCTTCGTCGGTCAGGGTGAGGAGCGTGGCGTCGACGAGGGCGTCGTCGGGCAACTCGAACCACAGGTCCAGGAGCAGATCGCCGTCGCGGTCAAAGCCCAGGGCGCTGATGGTCAGCGACATCTCGAGCTCGTCCGTGCTCGCGCCGGGGGGCAGGTCGCGGAACATGGGGCTGCCGACGCCGGAAGCGAAGCTCCAGGCGTTGAGGGAGTCGTCGGCCGTCCCGTTGACCACTGGAGCGCGGACCGCGTCTCCATTCGTGCCCGGCAGGGAGGGGGCTTCCGAGTCGGAGCAGGCGACGGTGGTCGCCACGAGCGTACTGACCGCGAGCGCTCTGAAGAACGAAGACATCTGTTCAGATCCTTGGTTCGGGTTCGGTTTTCTCGAGCGTCTGCGGCGTATGTCTCCACCACTCTGACTGTCCAGGGTTTGCACGGCTTTCTGTATACTGTTTGTATACGCTTCTCCTTTGACGACGTGTCCATCACGGTGGTCGCCTACGGACAGTCCGCGGTGTCACCGGCCGCGTTCGACGCGAAGGTGAGGCCCGAGAGCGTCGGGGCGGCCCCCGAGGTGCACTGGATGCCCACCCCCGAGCTGTCGCGGATGGTCGAGTCGACGATGGAGACGTCGCTGCTCCGCACCTGCACGTTGGCGAAGACCGCGAAGCTCAGGTCTCCCCCGTAGGCCACGGTGCTGTCGAGGATCTGGGTCTGCACGGACGTCTGGCCGCCGAGGAGCAGCCCCCGCCAGTCCCCGGCGAGCGGAACGTCCCGGGCGCTCGTGAAGGTCACGCCGTCGGCAAACAGGTCGCCGGCGCTGTTGCGTGCGACCTCGATCGTCCGCCCGAGGCCCACGAGGAACGTGGTGTTCGTGGTCGACAACACGGGTCCAGCCGCGCCTTCGACGAACAGCGAGCGGTGCAGGTAGTAGGGCACGCCGACGTCGTTCCAGGTGTGCAGGCCGGCCTGGATGGTGCCCCCGTGCACGTGGATCCACTCGACCCCGTTGCCCGTGTAGCTGCTCCCGCCGGCGATGCCCTCGAGGCCCCGAACGGTCGCCGCGTGCACCTGCACCGGTGCGTAGTCGCTGCCCGTGATCGTGACGTCGTCGACCACCACGGTCGCGTTGGGGTCGTTGGAGAGGTACAGCCCCGTCCCCGTCTCGTCGCCCGCGATCGCCGCCCCGGTATCGGCGATGGTGCAGCGGCTCACCGTGAGCGAGAGCGGGTTCGCGGCTACGCCCGTCGCGTGGATGCCCCACCGGAAGTTGTCCTCGAGCCTGCAGTCCGCGATGGTGGGCGTGCCGCCCGTGATGCCGATGCCGCCGGGATTCGAGGTGCTGGAGCCCGCATCGCGGAGCGTGAAGCCGCGAAGCGACGTGGCCGTCGACGGCCGGACCAGCGTGATCCCAATCCAGCTCCCGGGCCCGCCGCCGGACTCCGAGGTGAGCAGGACCCCGCTTCCCGAGAGGGGATCGCCGTCGATCACGAGGTCGCCGGGCTCGGACAGGACGCCGACGAACAGCCCGGTACCCGCCGCGAACGACAGGGTGGCGCCGTCGGCGATGGTGAGCGTGGGCCGTGAGGCGGTGTCTCCGACGTAGACGGCCTCCTCGACGTAGTAGCGAGCATCCTGCGCCGCCCAGGTGACGTCGCTCGCGACGAAGCGATGAAAGCGCACCACGATGCGATCGAGCGCATTGCCGTCCAAGCTCGACGACGGGTCGAGCCGGTGGACGTAGTGCGCGGGGATCTGAAGAGGCTGACCGTTGTCGTGGGCGTCGACGGTGACCGGTCCGGTCACGACCACGTTGTCGGCGAGGCGAGCCCCGAACTCCCCGTTGAACGACAGCTCCGTGTTCGTGATCGACACGTCGACCGTATCCTCGGCCTCGAGTCCGTCGCTCTGGGCGTGATGGAGCCAGGCTCCGTCGAGCACTACGAAGCCACCGGCATCGACGTAGAGATTATCCACACCGTAGGCGATCTCCACGTCGTCGAGCACGGTCGCGGAGCTGGTCCGCGACCCGAGGAACAGGCCGTCCCAGTCGCCGGGGAGCGGGGAGGGGCGGCTGGAGGTGAGCGTCACGGTGGCGGTGCCGTCGGTGGTGAGGTCTCCGGCGCTGGAGACGCCCACCAGGAGACGGGTGGCGGGTTCGAACTCGAGCACGGTGCCTCCGCCCAACGTGAGCAGGGGCACGGCGGTCGGGTCGTTCACGACGATGTCGCCGGTGATGCGGTACGGCGCCCCGAGGTCGTACCAGGTGGCGGAGCGGTCCACGGTGCCCGTCGTCACCTCGATGCGGTCCTCGACATTGCCCGACACCGTGACGTTCGGGCCCACCGAGCCCACCTGTCGGGCGGCGAGCCGAATCGGGACGCGATTGCCTCGGAGCGTGTTGCCATCGAACGTGTCGGGACCGGGGTCGAGGCAGACTGCAGACTGGCAGAGCACCCCGTAGTCCGCATTGTCGACGAAGCTGCTGTCCGTGATCAGCGGCTCGCCGTTGTTCACGTAGAGCCCGTGGCGCTCGCTGTTGCGGACGGTCACGTGGTCGAGCAGGGGGCTCGCGTTCTGCACGTTCAGTCCGCCGGGGACCGTGGCGGTGTCCCCTGCATACTCGATGGTGGCGTGGCGCAGCGCCGACTGTGCGGTGCTCCCGCTCCACACGAACACCCCGGTCCAGTCGCCGGCGGCCGGTGTGTCGCTGGCCGAGGTGAAGAGGACGGGGTCCGTGTCGGTGCCGTCCACCACGAGGTCACCTGCGGCGGTCCATCCCGCGTACAGCCCGGCCCCCGGGGCGAATCGCACCGTCGCGCCGGCCTCGATCGTGAGGACCGGTGCGGTGGTGCCCTCGACGAAGGTGTTGCAGGTCACGAGGTGGCCGTTGGCGTTGGCCACCCAGGTCTGGTCGGCGGTGATGGTGCCGCAGTGCACGACGGGGCAGGTCTCGTCGACGGTGCCATCGCAGTCGTTGTCGTTGCCCTCGGGCTGCTCCCCGTCGATGCAGAGCTCGGGGGCGCCGGGGTAGGCGGTGGGGTCGTTCGGCTGGCAGTCCCCCGGCACGCTCGCGTACGACGCGCCGGGGGACGCGCACTGCACGAGCGAGCTCGCCGCAGCGCCGAATCCGTCGCCATCGGCGTCGAAGTACCAGATGGTGGCGGGGTTGATGGTGAGATCGGCGTCGTTGCAGTCGGTGCCGTCAGCGACGTACCCGACGGGAGCGCGGCAGGCGAGCCGGGTCTGCAGCGCATCGCCGTAGCCATCGCCGTCGGCGTCGCGGTACCACACCGTGCTCCCCGTGGCGCCGTCCTCGTCGATCTCGCCGTCGCAGTCGTTGTCGACGGTGTCGCAGACCTCGTTGGCGCCGGGAACCACCGCGTCGGACGTGTCGTCGCAGTCGGAGGCGTCGGCGACGTAGCCCGTGGGAGCGACGCACGCCCGGACCATCACGCCGGGGTCGCCGGCGCCGTCGCGGTCACTGTCGAGGTGCCACGTCGTGGCGTCGATGGCGTCGGCCTCGTCGACCGATTGGTCGCAGTCGTTGTCGAGGCCGTCGTCGCAGTACTCGGGCGAGTCGGGCGAGATGCCGGCGTCGTCGTCGTCGCAGTCGGTGCCGTCGGCCACGAAGCCCGAGGGCGCCTCGCAGCCCATCGAGGCCACGTCCGGGTCGCCGAACCCGTCCTGGTCGCCGTCGGCGTACCAGGTGGGCAGGTCCACGATCTCGTCGTCGACGGCGCCGTTGCAGTCGTTGTCGAGCCCGTCGCAGACCTCGAGAGCGCCCGGGAACACGGTGGGCTGCATGTCGTCGCAGTCGCCAGCGAGCGTGACCGCGTCGTCGGGGCGCTCGCAGGCGGTCACCGCCAGGTCGCCCACGCCGTCGAGGTCGCCGTCCAGGTACCAGATCTCGGCGTCGTCCGCGTCGTCTTCGTCGATCTCGCCGTCGCAGTCGTCGTCGAGGCCGTTGCAGAGCTCGGGGGCCCCGGGAAACACGTTGCCGTTGAGGTCATCGCAGTCGGCCGGGGTCAGCACGCGGTCGCCGTCGGCGTCGCGGTCGGGCGCGGGGGCGGGGTCGCCTCCGCCACAAGCCGAGAGCACCAGAGCTCCGAGGACGAGAGAAGCAACTGCGCGCACGAACCCCCCTTGCCACCGCGGTGACGTGAAGGCGGGCGGCCTGGCGAGGGTAGTCCGGCTGCGCGATGTCGGCCAGATCCGGTCGTCGGACCCGTGCCTGGCGTGGCGATCTCGACTCGAGGCGGGCCCGTCGGGGCCGCGCCCTACTCGACCAGGCGGTCGACGTACTCGAGCTGGTCCTCGCGCACCCCGAGGTGCTCGCGGGCGAAGGAGACGTTCAGCACGTTCGTCACGGCGATGGGGAGCTGGATGGGGACTTCAGCGACTTCCCAGTCACAGTCGAGCAGCTCGAAGAGGATCTCGGCGGTCTGCAGACCCAGGCCGTCGTGGTCGGGGAGCACGGCAAACGTCCCGAACGGCGTCGGCGTGTCGACCAGCGGCTCCACGCCCACGAGGACCGGGCTCGTGTTGCGGCGAAGGTGCGGCAGCCAGGCCTCCTGGAGGAGCTCCGGCGCGAGCAGGGCGTTGTCGTTGAGCACCCACAGGGCGTCCGCCTCGTCGCGCACTCGCGAGAGCGCCTTGCGGATCTGCTGGGCCTGGGGTCGTTCCTTCAGCTCGAAGGACACCACCTCGAAGCCCTCCACCTTCGCGAGCTCGGCCTGGCGCTCCACGAACTCGGCGAAGCGAGGACGGTGGACCACCCCGACCTTCGTGAAGCCCCTGTCCACCACGCGTCGCAGGTTCACGAGGCTCGTCACGGCGGGCACCTCGTAGGGGATGCCAGTGAGGCCCGGGGTGGTGGCCGCCGCCTCCTCGAGGAACAGCGACATCACGGCGACGCCGGGCGGCGTCTCGGGATTCTGCTCGCGGAGCTGCTGGTAGAGGTCCACGGCTGGGTTGTCGATGAGCAGGAGGGCCTGGGGCGACGTCTGGCTCACCGCCGAGGACAGCAGGGGCACCGTCAGGCCCTCGATGGGGAGCGACAGCAGGTCGATCTCCCCGTCGATCTCGTAGGCGACGCTCGTCATGACCTCGTCGAAGCTCGCGGAAGCGCCGCGGACCACGAGGACGACGGGGGCACCCGTCCGTTCCTGCTCCGCGAGCGCGTCGAGGGGCGAAGGTTTGGGCGCGCAGGCTCCGAGCAGCACGGTCAGCAAGGGGAGGGGTCCGTTCATGGCGTCCTCCAGGTGGCGACGCCGAGATCGAGCAGCTTCTCGGACGAGAGCCCTTGGATGGCGGTCTCGAGGGTGGGGCGGTCGGCGTCGTCGATGAACGCGACGGCCGCGAGACCAACCCGCGCGCTCTCGACCTTGGTGACGGTGAGCTCGAGCTGGGTCGCGCTCGTGAGATCGGCGACCGCCATCTCCGGGAGCACGACGACGTCCGCGGCCTGGAACTGCAGGAGCGGAAGCAGGTCCTCGGTCGAGCGGACGCGCTTGACGTCGGGGTTGGCTGCGTTGCCGAGCATCACCGCGACGAAGTCCTTCATGTGCCGTCGACCGAGCAGGTCGAGCGAACCCACGACCTTGTCGGTGAGGGCGGCCGGCGTGACCTCGGATGGTCCGAGCACGACGTAGAGCTCTGCGTCCTCTCCGGCAGGGTCGACCCCCTGCAGCCCGATGGGAAACCCGCGGGTCTCGAGCACCGGCCGAATGGCGAGGAGCGCGTCCGGCTTGCCGGCGTCGAGCGCGCGGTCCAGGTCGGAGACGCGACCGAACACCGTGACGCCGACTCCGGGCAGCGCCTCGGTCAGCTCGGTCTGCAACGCACGCGCCTTCTTGGCGGTCGGCAGGTAGACGTACAGGGTCGGATCGGCAGCGAGTGCCGGGGTCGCCATTCCGAGGGCGACGACGACGAGCCACGAGTGTGGCATCCGGATTGGGAGTGGACCATCCATCGGGGTTCCTCGGGTGGGGCTCAACAGGTCGCGAGCTCGGCGTGAGCTTCGCGGGGACAGACAAGGACCAGGGTGAACGGAGCGTGGGAGGCGCTCGAGGGCACCTCGTCGACCTCGATGCGCGCCGAGCCCCCGCGGTCGACGAGGAACTGACGCACGGCGTCCATGCCCACGCCGCGTCCCGAGACCGAGGTCACGGATCTGGCGGTGGAGACGCCGGAATCGAACACGGCGTTGGCCAGCTCTTGGCCGGACGCATCGGGCTTCCCGAGCTTCTCGCGGAGCGAGTGGAGCGAGAGGCCCCTTCCGTCGTCGCGCACCCGGAAGGTGAGCTCGCCGTCGGCGTCGCGGACCTGGATCCGGATGGTCCCCTGGGCCGTCTTGCCGGCTGCGATCCGCTCCTCCGAGGTCTCGATGCCGTGATCGATTCCGTTGCGGAGCACGTGGACGAACACGTCCTGGAGCACCGCTCCGAGGTTGCTGTCGACCCTCGGCTCGTCGCCGTCGAAGACCACCTCGGGAGGTTCCTTCCCGAGCTGCTTCGCGAGACTGGTCAGCTGGCGGACGGCGCCTCCCATCGCTTCGGGCAGGGGCTTCGTCGTGGCCTCGGCGACGTGGGTGTTCAGGCGTGCGACCAGTTGGTCGTGGCTCCGGGCGCTCGCGAGGGCGGCGGCGACGACGCTGGCGGGAATGACCTCCTCGGCGCCGCCGCGGCTCGCGAGCTTCTCCTCGAAGACGTCCGAGTAGTGGCGCAGGGCCGTCCGCACGAGCTCACCGTTCTCGACGAGCGTGTCGGGTACCCACTCCGCCTCGCCGCGCCGGAGCTTCCGGTAGAGGTCCTCGGCGTCGTGCACGACGTCGTTGAGCCGCTGGAAGCCGAGCAGGCGGGCGTTGCCCTTGAGCGTGTGGGTGTTGCGGAAGAGGGTCTCGAGGGTCGCGGGGTCGTTGTCGGGCGTCGCCTCGATGAGGGCTCGGTTGTCGTCGAGGGTCGCGAACGAGCGCTCGAAGAACCGCTCCACCTCGGCCTGCGGGACGGCGAGGAGCTCGCCTACCACCTGCAGCGCCTCGCGCTGGGCCTCGGCTTCTTCGCGCAGCGCGCGGAGCTCCGTGACGTCCCGGACGATGACGAGGACCCGTTCGAGGTTCTCGTCCTCGTCCTCGATCCCGACGTACTCGACCTCGATGAGCTTGTTCCCTCCCGAAGGGGTGCGGATGCTGAACTCGGTCGGGAGGAGGTGCTGGTTGCACCCGAAGAAGAAGCCCATCGCGCCGAAGCTCTCGCCGAGCACGAAGTGGGTGGCCGAGCGGGCCGCGGTGCCGAGGTCCGACGGTCGCACGAACAGCTCGTCGAAGCTGCGGCCTCCCAGGCGGTCACGGTCGAGGATGGTCTCGAGGTTGGCCGAGTACTCGTCGTGCAGCCGCAGGTCGGGGAGCAGGGTGAAGACGCCCTGGGCGATGTTGTCGAGCATGCGACGGACATCGTTCGTCTTGACGCGGAGCTCCTCGGTCCGCTCCTCGACCGCGTGCTCGAGGCCTTCGCTGAAGACCTGAAGCTGGTGGTAGGACTTCTCGAGATCGGCGACCATCTCGTTGAACGAGTCGGCGAGCACCTCGAGCTCGTCACCGCTCTGGACCTCGGCCCTGACGTCCTTCTCGCCCTGGGCGATGCGATGGGCCGCGTCGGTCAGCACCTCGAGGGGGCCGGTGATCGCCTGGCTGCGCCGCCAGATGACGAAGATGCCCGCGAAGGCGGCGGTGACTCCCACCATCACGATCTGGCTCAGCGTGTGACGGATGAGGTCGATCGACGAGGCTTGCTCGGCCTTCAGCGCGTCGTCGAGTCGGGCGGTGGAGAGGCCGTAGTGCAGGGTTCCCACCACCTCGTCGTCGATCGCGACGGGGGCTGTGTACTCCCAGACCCGCACGCCGAACTTCCACAGCTTCCGTCGACTGGGGCCCGTCTCCTCGGGGTCGATGCCCAGCTTGGTCCACTCCTCGGCTTCTTCGAGGCCTGGACCGTGCAGCGACCACGCGCGCTCGTTGCTGTCGAGGAACAGCCCGTAGACGATCTGATCGTCTTCCTCCACGGCCTTCCTGACGAGGTCGTCCACCTCACCGAAGGCGTTGTCGGCGACCATCGCCCGCAGCGCGAGGCCGTGGTTCTCCGTGAGGAGCGTGCCCTTCTGATCGAGGGTCTCGGCGAGCAGCGCCTCGGTCCGCTCGAGCTGCTCCTTCGTGTTGTACGCGGAGCGCAGGCCGACCACCAGCACGATCGCCATGCAGGCCAGAGAGAGCGTGAGAGCAACGGTACGAACCAGCTTCGTATTCAGGTTCGCCCCTTGCGGGCTTGCCGACATGGAACTCCTCCACCGCTTCCCCCATCTCGGATCCGGGGCCGCACGCGTTGAGCAGCCCGGGGTCAAGGGGGGGATGGTGGAGGACTCGTGTTGGGGAGAGCCGCGGCGTCTTCGCCGAGTTGTCGCAAGAAGCGAGTGTCGGTCCTCTTTGCGGGACCTGGGCAACCTTCGCGTCGGTCCCTCAGGTCTCCGGCGTCTCCGCAGGGGCTTCCTCGCCGACGGGGGCTTCCTCGGCGCTGGCCTCTTCGACAGGGGGTTCTTCGACCAGAGCCTTCTCGACCGGAGCCGCCTCGACCGGCGCTTCGGCCTCGGGAGGGGGCGGAGCGGCGGCCGGTGCGGGGGCGTCGCCTCCGGGGATGCGGCCCGCCATCATGCGGCGTGCACGCTCCACCTTCTGGGCGGGGTACGCCTCGGGACGGCTGAGGATCTTCTTCGCGATTCGTACGTTCAAGGCAGGCTCCAGGTCGAGACAGGCAGGATTGACCCCGATTTCGGGCGGCACTGTATCGCCCCGGCGGTCACTCTGACTCTCGGGGCGGGTCCTCGCGCGGCTCCCGGGCGACCCGGTGGGGACCAGGTCGATGTCTGGCAGGGCTTGCTACTCCCCCGATCTCCTCGCGGGGCCGAGGGGCGAGACATAGGCTTCGCCGGAGTCGATGGCTCGCGACAAGGCGTCGTGGCAATCCAGGACCACGCGTCGGGTGCGGAAGTCACCGTGCCGGCGCACGTCTGCGCGGTGCAGCACGTCGAACGTGCCGAGAACGTGCTCCACGTCGTCGCGGGAGAACTGGTACAGCAAGAAGAAGGCCGCGTCGAGCTCACTTCGGAGCCGAAGCCGGCGCTCGGGGCTCCAGACGAAGGGAGCGCCGTCATCCCCGCAATCCCGGGCGAACGGTGCGAGGTCCCAGGCCGTGTACGTGAGCTCGAGCACCCTCGGAAGGATCCAGTCCGCGAGGAGCTCGTCCGACCACGGGGACGGCCGGCCGTAGGTTGCTGGGTCGAGCGCGGGCACCTGTCGCATCGTGAAGTAGTTCAGGCTGATGCCGCCGAGCTTCTGTCGGCAGCAGTAGTCGAGCGGAAGGCTGGCGAGGTTCGCGGTCAGGCACGCCACCAGCGTGGGTTCGAGCGGCGTGAGCATCAGGAGCACCTTGTTGCTGACGCCAGCGAAGGGGAGGATCACCGGAATCATGGTCCGGACGCTGGCTCGGGCGTCCGTGATCTCGCGCCACCCGAGGAGCCACTTCCGGGACCAGGCGTCGCCCAGCTTGGACTCGACGGCGCTCGGGGCCACCCAGTAGAAGGGAAGGGGCGCGTATCCGGCTTCGGCGAGTTGTGCGTCCGACGGCCTCGGCAGACGGTGCGGCCGGTGACCGGGGGCTGCTCTCTCGAAGGTCCCGCTCCGGTGGTTGTACAGGTACGCCATCTTCGCTTCGTAGAGGGGCAGCCGCACCTGGCCTCGCCGCACGAAGCGGTTGCCGTCGAGTCTCCACCCGGTCTCGGAGAGCTGCTGCCGGGTCTGGAACAGCCCGGAGTCGTTCGCCATGTGCATCATGGCCGCGAAGCGCAGACTCCAGGGGTTCCCGTCCGCGGCGTCCTCCCTCCACAGCACCCCTGCCCTGCGGTAGAGATCCACCGTCAAGCGGGCGTCGCGCTTGGTCCGGAAGATGGGGCAGGTGCCCGTGTTCGGGTTGACGGTCTCGATGTCCTCGGCAGTGAGCGCGAAGTGGCGCTCGGGGTCTTCGAGATCGCGGACCGATTGCGCCTGGAAGACGAAGTCGGGTGCGTCGGCGGGCTCGTCCGATCCCGTGAGGGTCGTCAGGGCGAAGCGGAGCACGTGGCCCTTGCCTGCGGTGAAGAAGCCCTCGTTCTCGAACTCCCACATCGCCGCGAGCGCACGCGTCCGCACGATCGCCTCGAAGTAGTCCCGGGTCGTGGCATCCGTGGCAATGCCGCTCGGCACGATGAAGCCTGCACGCCCCCGAGGCCCGACGAGCGTCCAGTTGTGCTCCGCGAACAGCGCATAGGTGTTGAGATCGCCCCTGCCACACAGCGGGTAGCGCCCCGACTGGCGCGCGAAGTGGCTCGTGCCCTGCGCGATGCGCGTCTCGTGGGTCCACTCGGCCCAGAGGACGGAATCGACGACGGGTAGCTCGGCGATGAGCTTCTTGCGCACCGACGCGTTCAACGCGCTCGCAATGCGGTTGTCCCGCGACGCGAAGAACTCCTGCTCCTGGAGCTTGACGCGCTCCCAGGGAGGGTTCCCGAGCACCACGTCGAATCCTCCGCGAGCGAACACCTCCGGGAACGCGAGCTCCCAGTGAAAGAAGGCGTAGTCGTTCGCGACGCGCTGGATCGTCTCGACCAGCCCCGGTGAAGGCGGCACGCCGTCGCGAAGGGCGGACCAGGTCGCCTGGGTCGGGGCGTCCGCGGACGCAGAGGGCTGCATCGGCCAGAGGAATGCGGCGCACCAGGCGTCGTGGACCAGCTTCTGGTGCTCCCAGCTCTGCGCCGCCAGCGCGTCGTCTCGCGGCGACGCGCCCGCGGTCGGCACGGGCACTCGGCCACGCTCCGACTTGTTACGCCGCCTCGAGGATGCAGCGAGCTTCCGATCGTCGCCTTCCAGAGGCATCCAAGCGCTGTCGGGCACCCCGTTGCCCATCAAGGCACGGGTCGTGCCCACGAGGGCGTTGCCTCGCTGGACGTGGGCGTCGACGAAGGAGAGGGGCTGGCCAGGTTCGGCGGCCTCCATCCACAGCGCGACCCTGCACAGCTCGACGGCCAGCGGATCGAGATCCACACCATAGACGCACCGGTCGATCACGTCGCGCAGGGCGGCTCGGTAGTCGTCGGGCGCGGGAGGGTCGCCGGCCCGCAGTCGTGCGACCCGCCCGGCGAGCCGACGGGCTGCCGCCAGCAGAAAGTGCCCCGACCCGCAGGCGGGGTCGACCACGCGCAACGCCAGGAGAGCGTCGGCCGGGCAGCCCGAGGCTCGGGCGAGGGTGGCCTCGATCACGGGCTCCAGAGCGGCATCGAGGACGAGGTCCAGCAGGCTGTCGGGGGTGTAGTAGCTGCCCGTGGTCTTGCGCGTGTGGCCGCGGCTCTCGCCTCTTCGGGCGAAACCGAACGTGCAGCCACGCTCGTCCACCTGCGGGACGAGCTCCAGCAGACCCTCGTACACGTAGCCGAGCTCGTCCGGGCCGATGTCGCGCCAGGCGAGCCGCGACGGGCCGCGGGGTCCGTCCACCCAGCCCAGGCAGCTCAGCGCGCTCAGCAGGCGACGGTTGTCGAGCTTCGCGTCGTCGAGGTCCGGGCACTGGTCATCGGCGAACAGGCCGCCCAGCGCAGGCAGTCCGAGAGCAGCCTCGCCGGTGGACAGGCCGCGGAAGGCGGTCGTCGTGGCAGCCCAGAGGTCGGTCTCGCGGTCGGGGGCGCCGGGTCTCGGCGAACGCGCGAGGTGCCGCCCCAGTCCATGTTCGGTGGCGTACCGCTTCCGAGCCTCGCTCGGCACGCCGGTCGGGTGAAGCAGCCCGCGTTCCTCGACGCTGAGAAGGAAGACCAGGCGATAGGTCAGTCGAAGCAGCTGTCCGAGGTATGACTTCGCACCCAACTTGCCGCTGCGGAGGGCTTCTCGGAGATCGTGGTTCGATGGATGGGCGAGAAACCCCTGTCCGAGCTCGGAGAGTGCATCCTCGAAGCCGCGGCGCAGACGTCCCCGGAGACGGAACCCTTCCTCGCGTTCGAACGCAGGCTTCACCCTGGCTCCCCCGACGCGTGGACGGACGAGGGACCGAGAGACACGGCAGACCCGATCGACAATGGGGACCTCGGTGGCGTTGCGACCTACTCGCCGCGCGGGGCGTTCAACCGGCGGGTGAACTCGCGCACGACGTCGTCCGGCTCGGGGGGCTCCCCCTCGTTCTCGTCGTACAGCGCAGCCAGCGTGGCGATGTAGGCCTCGCCCAGCGCCGTGGTGAGCGCCACGGCCGTGGTCGCGGAGATGGCCGCCCCCGCGGCGGTGCCCGCCCCCGGGAGGAGCTTCAGCGCGTTCGCGACCAGCGCTCGCCCGGCAAAGGTCACCGCGGTGGTGCCGGTGGCCGAGGCCACGAGCGTCGTGAGGAAGGCCTGCGAGAGCTCGAGACCGAAGGTCGACGAGATCGCGGCGAGCATGGCGACCTGCACCGGCGCGAGGAGAAACGCGTCGGAGAACGGGATCGGCGACAAGGCGACCGCGGCGGCGGCCGTGGCTGCGGTGCCCACCGCGCCGTGCGCGACCTTGCGCTTGAAGGCCACCGAGGCCTTCTGCGCCGCGGCGAGCGCGCGCCTCTTGCTCTCGGGGATCAGCTCGCTGGTGAGCTCGACGAGGGCTTCGAGGCCCATCGGCTCGAGCACGATGCCTTCGTCGAGCTCCTCGCGGAGGGAGCGCACGCGCACCACGTTCCGGACTCTCGGGAGCAGACGCTGGACCTCGGCCCGGAACCCCTGGTCGGCGCGAGCCTTGGTGATGACCCCGACCACGGGCAGGTGTCGGGCGAGCATCTCGTGGAGCTCGATCTCGGGATCCTCGACCCGTCGGCCATCCTCGTGAATGCAGAGCCAGGCAACGTGGATGTGCTGATTGGGGTCGCGCTCCTGACGCCGCTCGGCGACGAGCTGCTCGAGCTCCGCGATGGTCTCCCGGAACGCCGCCATCTCGAGGCCTCGCGTGTCCCACAGCGAGGCCGGCACCCCGGCCTTGGTGATCTCCCGGGTGTCCCGCGTCACGGGCCGGCCCTGGCCCGTCTCGGCCAGCTGTCCCTGGAACACGGCATTGATCAGGGTGCTCTTGCCGACGCCGGTGCGACCCGCGATGAGGATGTTGATCCGGCCTCGCTCTCGAGTGGCCTCGTCGAGTGCCGTCTTCACCCCTGCAATCATGTCGTCTGGATTCACGGTGGCTCCTGGCAGGAGCCTCCATCACCCGATGGACGGCGCGCTGCCTCCCTCAGCACGAGGTGCTGTCGGGTACGAGCGGCTGCGGGTCGTCGGCGTCACCGATGCAGTCGTCGTCGCTGTCGACGTCCTGCGGGTTCGTTCCCTGCTGGAGCTCGTCGCCGTCGGTGAGGCCATCCTGGTCGGTGTCCACCGCGACGGGATTGGTCGCCGGGAAGTCGCTCGGCCAGCGTCCGATGACGCCGTCTCCGTCGAGGTCCTGCCCCGAGAGCTCGCGATCGTCCTCCAGGGTGTCTCCGTCGGTGTCGGCGCGGGCCGGGTCGGTCACGGGCCAGTCGGCAAGCCCGTCGCCGTCCGTGTCGGGCGGGTTCAGCTCGTCGAAGTCCGACAAGGTATCTCCGTCCGTGTCCTTCTTGGCCGGCGACGTCGGACCGTACTCGGACACCCCGTCTCCGTCGACGTCGGGGAACGGCGGCACCTGGGCGAGTACCTCGACGCCATCGTCGAGTCCGTCGTCGTCGGTATCGGAAAGGGTGGGGTCGGAGGGGTCGAAGTCCGGCGATCCGTCCTGGTCGATGTCGCCGGACACCTCGACCCCGTCGTCGAGCTGATCGCCGTCCGTGTCCGGGTTCTCGGGATCCGACGCGGCGATCAGCTCGTCGCCGTCATCGAGGCCATCGCCATCTACGTCCTTCTTGGTCGGATCTGTGGGGGGAAAGTCTCCATCCGCCCAGGTTCCCACGGTTCCATCGCCGTTCAGGTCCTGGCCGGTCACCTCCTCGCCATCGAGGAGCCCGTCGTCGTCGGTGTCTGCCTTGCTGGGGTCGGTCGCCTCGAGGACCTCGTCACCGTCGAGAAGCCCGTCGTCGTCGGTGTCGGCATCGAGCGGCTCGGTGGTCCCGTCGAGGACGCCGTCGCCCGTCCAGTCGATGCCGTTGACCTCGTCGCCATCCTCCAGGCCGTCGTCGTCCGAGTCCGAGCTCCCGGGGTTGGTCCCGCGAGCGAGCTCGTCACCGTCGACCAGGTCGTCACCATCGGTGTCCGGGACGAGCGGATCGGTGGCCGGAAAGTCCTCGGGCCAGGGTCCGATGGTCCCATCGCCGCTCTGGTCGATGCCGATGAGCTCGTCTCCGTCGAGGAGTCCGTCTTGGTCCGTGTCGTCGCTGATAGGGTCGGTCCTCTGATCGACCTCGACCCCGTCCAGGAGACGATCGTTGTCGGTGTCCGCCTTGGTGGGGTTTGTCGGGGGGAAGTCTCCGTCCGCCCAGGTGCCCACCGTGCCGTTGCCGTCGAGGTCCTGCCCCGACAGCTCGACGTTGTCGTCGAGCCCGTCTTTGTCGGTGTCCTTGGCGAGCGGGTTGGTGCCGGCCTCGCGCTCGGCAAGGTCGTCGAGCCCGTCGTCGTCGGTGTCGGGGTCGTCGGGATCGGTACCCAGCTGCGCCTCTTCGTCGTCGGTCAGCCCGTCTCCGTCTCGGTCGGAGGGCCCAGTGGGGGTCCCGGTGTCCA
>CAZZLC010000075.1:16926-27215 GCA_964655065.1 uncultured Enterobacteriaceae bacterium
TCGGTCAGCCCGTCTCCGTCTCGGTCGGAGGGCCCAGTGGGGGTCCCGGTGTCCATGGTGTCGTTCATCGGGCGACCGGTGTCGGAGGAGCTCGGCTCGTCGTCCCCGGTGCACGCCCAGAGCGCCATCGCTCCGCTCACCAACCACCACCTCATCCCGACCTCCATCGCCGTTGCCAAAATACGACGTCACGAATCGTGGACTGGGCTCCCGGCTCGTCCGGCCTGCGTCCACCGACTTCGTGACTCCTCGAGCTCGGCGATTCCGGCGGGGCGTCGCGTCCTTCTGCCGAATCGGCAACCTGGAGTGTGCCGTGACCGATCGCGACCGCCTGCGCGCCCTCGAAGAGCCCACACGCTTGTCTGCGTCGGTGCTCTGGGATCTGCAGCGCCGGTACTTCGAGACCGCGGGCGTCGGCGCGTGGGCTACGGGTGAGGTGCCGTCCTACGCGACGTCGAACGCCGTGGTGGCCCATGCCTACGCACGGCTCCTCGCGGCCTTCGTCGACGATTGCCGGGACCTCGGCTCCGACCATCCGTCGGGTCCGCGCGACCCAGCGGCTCGGTTCGACGTGATCGAGATCGGGTCCGGGAGCGCCAGACTGGGGTTCCTCCTCGCTCGAGAGCTCCACGCGCGGCCGGGTCCGGCGTTCCGCGTGATCCTCACCGACTTCGTCCCCGCGACGCTGGAGGCTTGGGCGGAGCGTCCGGAGCTGCGGGGGCTGTGCGAGGTCGGTGCGCTCGACTTCGCCCTGTTCGACGCCGACGATCCCGGTCCGCTCGTGCTGTGGCACTCGGGCGAGGTGGTCGGGCCGGGCGCCAACCCGCTGGCGGCAATCGCCAACTACGTCGTCGACACCCTCCGGCAGGACGCCTTTGCCGTCGACGACGGCCAGCTCTACGAAATCGCCGTGACCGCTTCGGTGCCCGAGGCCTCGGCTGGGCTCGACGATCCGCGTGTGCTCCGCGAGGTCGTGCTCGCGCGTCACCGGCGGCCGATCGAAGCGGAAGGGTACTACGGCGACGAAGACCTCGATGGGCTGCTCCAGCGCTACGCGGAGGGGCTGGGGCGCGCCGAGTGGTCGATTCCCATCGGCACGATCCGGGCGCTCCGCGAGGTGTCGCGGTGGTGTGGCGATCGGATGCTCCTGCTCGCGAGCGACAAGGGCTACGGGCGGATCGAGGACCTCGAGGGCCGGAGGTTGGGGAGACTGTCGAAGCACGGCAGCGTCTCGGCCAACGCCAACCTCGATGCGCTCTGCCACCTGGCCGTCGCGCGCGGCGGCATCGCGCTGGTTCCCCGCGGTCGGTACACCGCGCTCACCACCGTCGCCACGGTGTCCACCGGGGGGATGGAGGGACCTCTGCCGCGCCTCACCACCACCTTCCGGGACGCGATCGACGGGTTCGGGCCGGCCGAGTACCTCCGCTTGTACGGTGCCCTGCCTCCCAAGGACGCGCGTGAGGTCTCGGTGGCCGAGATCCTGCTGTGGCTGCGACTCTCGCGGTGGGATCCGACCTTGTTCCTTCGCTACGCCCCGGTCCTCGTCGCAGAGGCGCCCGCCGTCGACCGAGCGGTTCGCCGCGACCTTGCGGTGTGTGTCGACGAGGTCGCGGCACGGGCCTTCCCGTTGACGTCGGACCACGCGCTGCTCCAGGCGGGCCGGGTGCGCTACGCGCTCGACGACCACGAAGGGGCGGCCGTTCTCTTCCGGCGGCTCGCGGAGCGCGAGCCTGACCGACGCGCGGCATGGTTCAACCTCGGCCTGTGTCTGGAACAGCTCGCTCGGCTGCCCGAGGCGAGGGAGGCGTTCTCGCGTGCCCTGGAGATCGACGCGACCTACGAGCGAGCCCGCGAAGCGCTGGCGCGCGTCTCGGGCGCGGACCGGGGACCGTGACCCCGGCGGGTCGGCTATGGTGCGGGGCTGCCAGGAGACGAACCCATGCGAACGCCAAACCCTCTCTACCTGCTGCTGTGGCTCGTCATCGGCGCCAGCTGCGCCCCCAAGCCCACGACGGCGAGGTCGGACGCGACCCCCGTGGCCGACAACGCCCTGCTGCAGCCGTGGACCGGTCCGTTCGGCGGCGTCCCCCCGTTCGACGAGATGGATCTCGCCGACCTCGAGCCCGCGTTCGAGGCGGCCATGGCCGCTCATCTCGCCAATGTCGACGCCATCGCGAAGGACCCGGCCGAGCCCTCCTTCGACAACGTCGTGCGCCCCCTGGAGAGCGCGGACGAGCTGATGGACCGCGTCTACACCTTCTACGGCCTGTGGCGCGCCAACCTCTCGACCCCGGAGGCCCGCGAGATCGCGGCCCGCCTCGAGCCCGTGCTCGCCGAGCATCGCCTCGCGATCACCGAGAACTCGGAGCTGTTCGCGAGGGTCCGTGCGGTCTACGAGGGCGACGGGCTGAAGTCACGATCGCCCGCCGAGCAGCGCCTCACCGAGCAGGTCTACGACCGCTTCGCGCGTCGGGGCGCCGACCTCGAGGGCCCAGCCAGGGAGCGCTTCAGGGAGATCGAGAAGCGTCTGTCCGTGCTCTACACGACGTTCAGCGACAACGTGCTCCACGACGAGGAGTCCTATGTCCTGTACCTGAACGAGGACCAGCTCGGCGGCCTTCCCGAGAGCTTCCTGCAGGGGGCCGCGGCGGCGGCGACGGACCGGGGCAAGGCGGGCCAGTGGGCGGTGCTCAACACGCGCTCGTCGATGTCACCGTTCCTCACCTATTCGACCGAGCGGGAGCTGCGGGAGCAGGTGTGGCGCACTTACTACGACCGCGGCGACAACGGCGATGCCTGGGACAACAACGCGGTCATCCAGGAGATCCTGGCCCTGCGTCACGAGCGCTCCAGGCTGCTCGGGTACGACAGCTTCGCCGCCTGGCAGCTCGAGAATCGGATGGCCAAGTCGCCCGACAATGCGTTCGAGCTGATGAATCGAGTGTGGCCGGCCGCGTTGTCGCGCGTCCGGAGCGAGGTCGCCGACATGCAGGCCATCGCGGACGCCGAAGGGGCCAACATCACCATCGCACCCTGGGACTATCGGTTCTACGCGGAGAAGGTCCGACAGCAGAAGTACGAGCTCGACAGCGAGGAGCTGAAGCCGTACCTCCAGCTCGACAAGCTCCGGGACGCGATGTTCTTCGTGGCCGGGGAGCTGTTCGGGTTCGCCTTCACCCCGGTGCCCGATGGGTCGGTCCCCACGTTCCACCCCGACGTCACGGTGTTTCAGGTCTCCGACAAGGCGACCGGCGACCTCGTGGGCCTGTGGTACCTCGACCCGTTTGCCCGTCAGGGCAAGCGGTCCGGCGCGTGGGCCACCACGTACCGCCGCCACCACACCCTCGACGGCGAACCGGTGGTTCTCGCGTCCAACAACTCCAACTTCATCGCGGGAGCAGCCGAGGAGCCGGTGCTCGTGAGCCTCGACGACGCCGAGACGCTGTTCCACGAGTTCGGTCACGCCCTGCACTACCTGTCGTCCGATGTCGACTACCCGGGTCTCAACGGCGGTCTGCGGGACTACACCGAGTTCCAGTCCCAGCTGCTGGAGCGGTGGCTCCTCTCCGACCCCGTGATCGACGGGTACCTGCGGCACGTCGAGACCGGCGAGCCGATGCCGGCGGAGCTCGTGAAGAAGATCGCCGCGTCTCGAACGTTCAACCAGGGCTTCGCCACCACAGAGTACTTGGCCAGCGCGCTCGTCGACATGCACTACCACACCACCGACCCCACTGGCCTGGACCCCGACGCCTTCGAGCGCGAGACGCTCGAGCAGCTGGGCATGCCGGACGAGATCGTGATGCGTCACCGCAGCCCGCACTTCGGTCACGTCTTCTCGGGGGAGAGCTACGCGGCCGGCTACTACGGCTACCTGTGGGCCGAGGTGCTCACCTCCGATGCGGTGGAGGCGTTCGAGGAGGCCGATGGCGGTCTCTACGACGCCGAGATGGCGGCCAAGCTGGTGGAGCACCTGTTCGCGCCGCAGAACTCGGTCGATCCGGCGGACGCCTACCGGGCCTTCCGAGGTCGCGACGCCACGGTCGACGCGCTGCTCCGCGAGCGCGGCTTCGAGTAGGCGCAGCCCGCGGCGCGCGTCAGGTGCCCGTGGACCATGGCGCCTCCGAGGACGGCCGCGGCCCAGATTCGCTCGGAGAGCGACCGATCGCCCGCGCTCCGACCATCAAGCGACGTGTCGGTCACGACGGAGCTCCTGCGGGGTTCCCGTGAGGGCGCTGAGCTCCCCGACCACCCCCCACCGCTCGATCTGCCAGTCGGAGAGCGCCGGGTGGATCGCCGAGCCGCGGCGTTGGTCGCGGCTCGCCGTGCCCGACGTTCCGGCCGTCACCGGCGGCTGACCGCTACTCGCGGACGCAGATCACGTCCACCTGGATCTCGGAGGGCTGGTCGGACCACCCGCACACCGCGTAGCGGTTGGTGGCGATGCCGGTGTTGTCCGGTTCCATGCCCTTGCCGATCTCCCAGCGGCCGCCGCCGCCCACGGCGACGAAGCCCGTGGGGCAAACCGCCTCCACGCAGTGGCTGGTCTGGCCGGGATGCTGTCCCACGACCCGCTCGATGAGGTAGTCCTCGTCGGGGATGTCGGCACACACCGCCTGCGCCGTGTAGTTCGTGCCCTCGTTCTCCGCGTAGCCGCAGATCGCGAAGGTCTGGTCGTCGACGGGCCGGATGACATCGAGGTTCAGCGAGTTGGCGAAGTAGCCGCCGCCGCCCACGAGCTTCTTGTCGGCGGGGCACGAGGCATAGACGCAGGAGCTCGTCAGCGCGGGGGCCGTCGCGGGTACGCTCACCACCTCGCGGTCGAGCTCGGGGGTGTCCTCGACGCAGACCGCCTGCGCGATCCAGTCCCGGGGGGCGTCGGAGTACCCGCACAGGCCCCAGCTGTCGGCGGCCAGGGCTTGGTTGGTGTCCAGCTCGATCCCCGAGGCGAAGTACCCACCTCCGCCGAGCGGCACCGAGCCGACGGGGCAGACCGACTCCAGACAGCTGCTGGTGTTGCCGGGGTGTTGGCCAGAGGTGGTGATCACCTCGTGGCCGACGATCGCGGGCTCCGGCTCGGGCTCGGGCTCCGGCTCGGGCTCGGGCTCCGGTTCGGGCTCGGGCTCGGGCTCGGGCGCGGGCGCGGGCTCCACGGCGGCGGTGTCCTCGATGGGCAGGTCGATGAGGACATCGTCGTCGATCTCGGTACACGCGACGCCCACGAGGGCGAGGGAGAGGAGGATGGGGGTCGGCTTCATCGTGCGGCTCCTTGGCTCTTGGTTGCACGATGATTGTGTTTCGAAGGCATCTTACCGGCTCTTCCCGGACCTGACCGGACCTTACCGCCTCGGTTCCGCACCTGGTACGATGACCCCATGGCCTTGCTGAAGTCCGAATCCGGCGAACTGGTCGAGCTTCACGCCGACCACCTCGTGGGGCGGTCGAGCCGCGCCCACACCCAGCTCGTCGACCCCGCGGTGTCGGGCCAGCACGCGTCGGTCCGGTGGACGGGCCGGGAGTGGCAGGTCCGCGACCTCGGGAGCCGCAACGGGACGTGGATCGACGGGCGGCGCTTGGCCTCTGATGCCGAGGCTCCGCTCGCCGTCGGCACGGTGGTGTGGTTCGGGGGCGCTGCTCACGCCTTCACCGTCGTCGACCTGGGGCCTCCCCGGCCGGTGGCGACGTCCGACGCGGGGGTGCTTCTTGGCGATCCCTGGCTCTTCGCCTTGCCCTCGGAGGACGACCCTCGGGCGGTGCTCTCTTTCGACGTCAGCGAGGGCTGGCAGCTGTCCGTGGACGAGGTCGGCCGCGCCGTGTCCGATGGCGACACGGTCGAGGTGGACGGCGTGACGTACACCTTGACGCTGCCCAGTCCCGTGGAGCGAACCGTCGACGCGACCCAGCGAGCGGCCGGCGAGCCGTCGCTGCACTTCGCGGTCAGCGCCGACGAGGAGTATGTCGAGCTGACGGTCCAGGTGGGAGCGAAAAGGCACCGCCTCGCCCCCCGAGCCCACCAGTACACCCTGCTCGTGCTCGCTCGCGCCCGCCTCGACGATGCGAACCGGGAGGTACCGGCCTCGGAACAAGGGTGGACGTACACCGCATCGCTGGCCCAGCAGCTCAAGGTCACGATGAACCGGCTCTACGTCGCGCTTCACCGCTGTCGCAAGGAGCTCGACGCGGTGCACGAGGGAGCGGGCGACGGCATCATCGAGAAGCGGGTCACCACGCGTCAGGTCCGGTTCGGGTGGTCGTCGGTCGAGGTCGGCAGTCTGTAAAGCGCGTGGACAGCTTCCACGCCCTCCTTCTCGGGGGCCACTCCGGTGCGAGCACCAGAGATTCCTGCTTCGACGGAGCCCGTTCGCTCGTCGTGGCCGTAGCGGCGACGAACCAGAGCGAAGCCCCTCCACAGGCGTGTTTCACTGGCCCTGCCCCCGGAGTCGGTCATTTTGACCCGGCGTTTCGTGGTTCGAGCCGTGAGCACCGCCGGTTCGGGATGGCGTGCCGGTTGCACACCCTGAGCCCGGGAGGTGCGATGATCCGGCAATGCGTTCTGCTCGTCGTCCTGGTCGCGTGTGGCACCGTCGGCTCCTCGGAGAGCGAGACGGGGACCTCGCCCGACGGGGTGACCGACGTTCTCCTCGGCCAGCCGGATCCCGACTTCGGGGACGGAGGTGTACGGCTCGTGGCTCCCTCCGACGAGTGGAACCGTGGCCAGGACATCGCCCGCATGCGGGACGACCGCCTGGTGGTCGTGGGCGACGGCGGACGGGACGGTGTCAGCTACGGTCTGGTCGCCGCCTTCACTCCCGACGGCGTTCTCGACACCGCCTTCGGCGACGACGGGGTGGTGTGGGCGGGCAATCCGTACACGAACCTCTGGCTCGGCGGCGTCACCATCGACGCGCAGGGGCGCATCCTCGCTGTCGGCACCTTGAGGTTCTTGACCGAGTACTCGGGCGTCGTGGTCCGCCTGCACCCCGACGGGTCGTCCGACGGCGCGTTCGGCGACGGTGGCGTCCTGCCCCAGTGCTGCGACAGAGTGGGCGAGGGCCTCGGTTTCGTCGATGTGGCGACCCAGTCCGACGGCACCATCCTGGCGGCCGGGAACCGCGCCGGGTCGTCGTGGTGAGGTCCTTCTCGTGGCGTCGACGATCCCCGACCAGCCTGGCGGGCCGCCCCGGGAGCTGGCGATCACGAGGCTCTCGGCGAAGGGCGAACGTCAACCTCACTTCGGCCGTGATGGCACCGCGCGGATCGCGATGGGAGACGATCCCGTGCACGCCACCTCGGTGGTCGTGGACGCGCGCGGCCGGATCGTGGCCGCGGGCTATGCCGCCGGGACCTTGGCCGAGGGGCCCCGTGGCTTGACCGTGCGACTCACACCCGACGGTCGGCTCGACGAGACGTTCGACGGCGGTCTCGTCGAGCTTCCGAACGTCACGATCACCTCGACCGTGGTGCACGCGGACGGCGGGATCGTGGTCGTTGGACAGACCGCCTGCCCGGATCTCGACGTCTTCGTCGCCCGTCTGCGACCCGACGGCACGCTCGACCGCACCTTCGGGGAGGACGGGGCGATCGTCGTCGGCGAGCCGGGCCAAGACGAGCTCGCGGTCGCGACCGTCGCCCAGGCGACGCCCCCCCGCCTGGTGGTGCTCGGGTCGGCGATGACCGACGAACGAGCTTCGCTGTACCTTCTCGGCCTCGAGTGACCCCTCGCGAGGTCGGGAGCCCACCCGGGGACGATCCCTCGACGCGTGGTGTGACCGCCGGGGCCTCTGGCGGATACGTCGCGGCCGGGAGGAGCCGTGCGATTCATGGTGTGGGCGGTGCTCGGTGGACTGACCCTGACCGCGGCGGGGGTCGGGTATGGCGTGTGGACGTTCTCGACCGAGATGCTCTACCCGTCGTGGCGCGTCGAGGGCATCTCCACCTGCGAGCAGGCCTGGCGCCAGACCTGGGGCCCTGCCTGCGGGAACCTGCGTGAGTTGGGGACGCACGCCTTCCGGGAGATCGAGACCTCGACGCCGAGCGGCGTGACGCTCCGCGGCTGGAAGGTCGAGGGCGGGCCCGGTCCCTACGAGGGCTGGGCCGTCCTGCACGTGCACGGGGGTGGCGCGGATCGGCGCGAGGGCTACCGCTTCGTCGACTTCTTCACCGACCTCGGCATGGACGTCGTGCTGTTCGACCTCCCCTGCCACGGCGAGTCGGACTGTGCGGTGGAGGGGCTGTCCTTCGGCGACCGGGAGTCGGAGGCCGCGTCGAGCGCCTACTCGTGGCTCGCCCAGTCCCACGACGACCTCGTCGTGATCGGGGGCTCGGTCGGCGCGACCTCCATCGCTCTCGCCCTGCCCGAGATGCGTCCGCCGCCGCGGCTCGCCGTCCTCGAGAACGGCATCGCGGACTTCGACCGGTTCATCGCCGACACGCCGGCCGCTCCAGCGTTCCTGCCGGGGTGGTTCCGCAAGGCCGTCGGCGCGCTGGCCAGGACCCGCGGGGGATTCCACGCCGAGCGCTCGGCCGTGCAGGCGCTCGCAGGCGTGGACGCCGTGCCCATCGTCTTCCTCCACAGCGAGGTCGACCACATCGTCGATGTCGGCCACACCAGGGCGCTCCACGCAGCCCACCCCGGGCCGAAGCGGCTCGAGATCTTCGAAGACGGACGGCACTCCTCGCTGTGGTTCGCCGACCAGGAGCGCTACGTCGCGGCCATTCGGGCGCTGCTGCCCGAGCCCGGGGAGCACGCCGCGCTTCGTTGACGCGTCGGCTCGATCACGACGGCGCGTCGGGTCGTTCGCGGCCGATGCGCACGCGGGCCAGCCCGACACCCGCACCACGTCGACGCCCTGCGAGCGCGCGAGGACCCGAACCTGGTGGCCCCTCTTCCGAAGCTCGCGTACCACCTGCCGACCGATCAGCCCCGTGCCTCCGACCACCGCTGCTTCCATGTCGTCCTCCGTCCCTACGAGCAGGACGAGGCAGGTGAAGGGTCAGTGACACCGCCGGTGCCCGAGGCAGCCGGATCCTCCGAGGGTGCGCTACCCTGGGTGGGCTGGAGAGCGAGTGGAAACGAGAATCCTGGAGTTCACGCGGACGCGGGGCCTGCCGGCTTCCCTGGTTCCCGAGCTGCTGGCGTTGTTCTCCGAGCTCGGCGGATCGAGCCCGAGCGGGAGCCTCTCGAACGCGGTCGACCAATCCCTGCCCGACCGAACGCCGGTCGACCTCGGCGGCGAGCCGTCATCCCGACCGAACGTCGCGCCCGAGCAGCGGATCGCCGGCCGGTTCGAGGATCTCGGCCTGCTCGGCACCGGTGGCATGGGCGAGGTGCGTCGGGTGCGCGACGTGGAGCTGAACCGTACGCTCGCGATGAAGATGCTGCACGGTTCGCTGACCTCGAAGCCCGGCGCGATGGCACGTTTCCTCGACGAGGCGCAGACGAGCGCACAGCTCCAGCACCAGAACATCGTTCCGGTCCACGACGTGGGCGCATTGCCGGACGGCCGGCTGTGGTTCACGATGCGGGAGGTGCACGGACGGACGTTGTCGGAGGTGGTGAAGGAGCTTCACGCGGCCTCGACCCACGAGTGGATGCGGGGGGAGCACGGGTGGACGTTCCGCCGGCTGATGGACGCCTATCTGTCGGTGTGTCGCGCCGTGGCGTACGCGCACGAGCGGGGGGTGGTGCACCGGGATCTGAAGCCGAACAACGTGATGATCGGGACACTCGGCGAGGTCTACGTGCTCGACTGGGGGCTCGCGAAGGTGCTGGGGCGGGCGGAGCACGTGGCGGAGGGCAGGGAGGTCGACGTGGTGCAGACCGCGCGGACGCTCGGCTCGTCGGACGCGTACGACACGGCGATGGGGCGTGTGGTCGGCACGCCGGCGTACATGCCGCCGGAGCAGGCGCGGGGGGAGGTCGACCGGATCGACGCCCGGAGCGACGTGTACGCACTGGGCGCGATGCTGTACGAGATCCTGTCGGGGCATCCGCCCTACGAGGGGTCGCGTGCCGACGCCGTGTTGTTGCAGGTGCTCGCGGGGCCTCCGCCGGAGGTGGGGCAGGCCCGGTCCACGACGCTCGGGTTCGACTCGTTCCTGGGCGAGTCGCCACGACGGGCAGGCCCGCCGCTCCCCCCCGAGCTGGTGGCGATCTGTGAGCGGGCGATGGAGCGGGAGGCCGCGCACCGGTACGGCAGCGCGCTCGAGCTGGCGGCGGAGGTCGAGGCGTGGGTGCGCGCGAGCTGGGAGGGTCGGGTGTCGCGAGACCTGGGCCCCGCAGCCGT
>CAZZLC010000076.1:0-27077 GCA_964655065.1 uncultured Enterobacteriaceae bacterium
TCCGCGGGCGGTCCGCCCTACCCCGAACGCCTGTGGTAGCGTTCAGAGGCCCACTACGGAAGCAGGGTGGAAAGATGACGAGACTCGTGTGGATCCCGATACTGGCCCTCGGAGGGTGTGATGCGCTCCAGGGCCTGGTCGACGTGGAAACCGAGCAGGCTCCGGCCCAGCTCGCGGAGGTGTCGGTCACGACGTCCTCCGAGGAGGCCCGCGAGGCGTTCGAGGGCGGAATGGTGGCCCTGGACAACTTCCGCGCCGCAGAGGCGATCTTCGACTTCGAGCAGGCCCTCGAGCTCGACCCGGGCTTCGTCCGCGCGAAGGCGATGCTCGGGACCCTGAAGCCCGGCAAAGAGGGCCTGGCCCTGCTGACGGAGGCGAACGCCGCCGCCAGCGAGCTTCCCGAGGCCGAGCGCACCTTGATCCGGTCGATGCTCGCGGGTGCGCGAGGTGAGCAGGCCGAGAGCAACGCGCTGCTCGCCAAGGTCGCGGAGCTGGCACCGGGGGACTGGCGGGTCCAGATGCAGCTCGGCGTCGTCGCCTTCTTTCAGGACGACTACGCCGCCGCCCTGACCCACCTGGAGCGGGCAACGGAGCTCGAGCCCGGGGCAGGGGCCGCGTGGAACGTGCTCGGGTACGCCCAGGCGCAGACCGGCGACTTCGATGCCGCCGTGGCCAGCTTCGACAAGTACATCGCCGTCGCACCAGGCGAGGCCAACCCCTACGACTCCAAGGGCGAGATCTTGCTGCAGGCCGGCCGGTTCGCGGAGTCCGAGGCTGCGTTCCTCGAGTCCACCAAGGTGGACCCCTCGTTCTACGCCGGCTGGTACGGAGTGGCCCAGACGCGGTTTCTGCGGGGCGACTGGGCCGGCGGGCTCGAGGCGGTCGACAAGGGCCGCGAGGCCGCGCAGCGACCCGTCGACAAGATCCAGGCCCGCACCGTCAGGGCCTGGGCGCTCGCGGCACAGGGCAACCGCGTGGGAGCCGAGGCGACCCTGGTCGCGGCCGGCGACGAGGCCAAGAACAAGGGCCTCGACAACGCCTATGCGTTCGCGTCGCTGACCCGCGGACAGCTGCTCCTGACGCTGGAGGCGTGGGACGATGCCGCCGAGGCGTTCGACGAAGCCCTGGCGCGCCTCGACGAGGTCGAGCTCGAGGGGAACCCCGCGGAGGTCCTCCGCAACGAGGCCGCCCTCGGCAAGGCCCACGTCGCGGCACGGAAGGGCGAGGTGGACGTGGCTCGCGCGGCCCTCGACGAGATCTCGGCCAAGCTGGCCGTCCAGCCGACCCTGAAGAACTCGATCACCCACCTGCACGGCGTCGTGGATCTCGCCGCAGGCTACACCGACCCAGGCATCGCGACGCTGGCCACCTGTCCGGACGTCGCCCTCGAGTGCCGTCTCGACCTGGCCAAGGCCCAGGCGGCGGCTGGTCAGACCGAGGCCGCCACGGCCACCGTCGCCGAGCTTCGGGAGCACCCCGCCCGCCAGGCGGTGTACCTGATGGCGTGGACGGCATCCGGTGGGCAGTCGGTGGCGGCGTCGGAGTAGTGGCTCAGTTGGCGGGCGCAGTCCGCCGCTGCACCGCGGCCACCACGAGCATCCAGGCGATGGCCACCGCGAGGCCCATCTCCTCGCGGATCACCTCGTTGCCGAAGTCGAAGGCCAGCCCGGCGTCGAAGATCGAAGCGAGGAGGGCCGTCATTCCGAGCGCCACCCCGAGCGGGACGACGAAGTGCCCCCAGCCGAAGGCGGCCAGGAACGACACCGCCGCGACCGCGCCGTACGTCACGATCCACAGTGCGGAGTCGACGTCGTTGAGCTGGACGTAGCAGAAGCCGACGAACACGAAACCGACGATGGCGGACAGGATCTGAAACAGTCGCACGCGACCTCCGCGAGCGGCCCGATTAGCTCGCCCGCCCCGCGACGGCTACCCGCGGAACAGCACGTCGAGCAGGCGGTCTCGGACGTCCACGGCGTCGATCGATCCGCCGTCGGCCTGCGGCTCGACGAGCAGAGGCCCCCGCGCCGCGTCGGACCCGACCCGACCGTGAGACCCGGACACGAGGGTCGCATCGAGGGGGATGACGTCCATGCGGTAGCGGAACCCGAGCGCCTTGCGGGCGAGGGTGTAGGCGACCTTGCCCAAGGGGAAGGAGAGCGCGGGATCGACGAACATCTCCACCGGGTCGAACCCGGGCTTGCGGTGGATGTCGACCGTCCGGGCGAAGTCGGGGGCGCGCGCGTCGTCGAGCCAGTAGTAGTAGGTGAACCAGCTGTCGGCGTCGGCGATGGCCACGAGCTCGCCGGAGCGCGGGTGATCGAGGTGCTCGGCCCGCTTGCCCTCCTCGTCGAGGACCCGCTCGACGCCTGGCTCCGCCTCGACGAGCGCGCGCACCTCGTCGAGTCGCGACGGGTCGTTCACATAGACGTGCGCGACCTGATGGTCGGCCATGGCGAAGGCGGCCGACGCCCCGGCATCGAGCAGCTCCCATCCCGACTCGACCCGCACCTGGACGAGGCCTGCACGCCGAAGCACCCGGTTGAGATGGACGGGCCGCGAGACGCTGGTGATGCCGTACTCGGACAGCACGACCACCTCGACGCCCGCGCCCTCGTAGTACCCGATCAGGTCCCGGAGCACGTCGTCGATCTCGGCGAGGTCGGACCGCACGCTCGGATGGGCCTCGCCGTGACGCTGCAGGTTGTAGTCGAGGTGGGGCAGGTAGACGAGGTTGAGCGTCGGGGCGTGGTTTCGGTGCACCCACATCGCGGCGTCCGCGATCCAGCGGCTCGACACGATCGAGGTGTTGGGACCCCAGAAGTTGAAGAGCGGGAACATGCCGAGCTCGTCCTGGAGGGTGTCGCGCAGCTCGGCGGGCTTGGTGTAGATGTCGGGCAGCTTGAGCCCGTCGGAGTGGTACTGGGGCCGCGGGGTCACGGTGTAGTCGACGTCGGCGTACATCGCGTACCACCAGAACAGGTTCGCCACGGTGAGCGAGGGGTCGCGCTCCCGCGCCACCTGCCAGAGCTTGGGCGCCTGGACGAGGTGGTTGCTCTGGCGCCAGAACTTCACCTCGCACTCGTCGCGGAAGTACCACCCGTTGGCCACGATGCCGTGCTCGGACGGCCACCTGCCGGTGAGGTAGGTCGACTGAGCGGTGGTGGTGACCGCGGGCAGCGCGGGCCGGACCGGGCGCACCGCGCGACGGGATGCCCACTCGGTCAAGAAGGGCATGGCGTCGCCCAGATGCCCCGGCGAGAGGCCCACGACGTCGATCACGGCGGTGGGGCGTGCGCGTTCGCTCACGGTTGCTCCAGGTCGGGTCGGTCGAGCACCCACGCGAGCTCCCGGGCGATCGAGGCGTGCAGCTCGGTCCGGATGCCCTCGGGCAGGACGCCCCAGGTGTAGGTCTCGACCTCGAGATGGCGGCACAGGGCGCCACGGTCGTTTCGCGCGAGCACGCGCCGCACGGCGGCCTGCGTGCTGGTCAGCGGGCCGTAGTCCTCGAGGAACAGCGGCACGTGGAAGTGCGTGCGCAGCGTGGAGAGGCCTACGGGCGAGGTGGCGAGCGTGTCGAGCGCCGGGCCGAGGTCGGGGTGGCGGTCGATCCGCCCGGTGCGCTCGTCTCGGATGGCCACCTGGTGCAGGTACACGGGCTCGTCGAAGGGGGTGAGCGCCCGGGCCACGGCCGAGGCGGACTCGGCGTCGTCGAAGCGCGCCTCGAGCGCCGACGACAGCTGGATCTTGCCGATGGCGATGCCCTCGCCGGCCAGGCCGGCGATACCGTCGTCGACGGACTCGAAGACCACCGCGGCGTGGCAGACGTCGAGACAGACCCCGAGGTAGCGACGGAGCCAGGCCTCGGCTTCGCCCCGTGCGATGTGGGCCTGCTCCGCGAGGTGATCCCGGCCGTGCAGGAACAGCTCGTCGACGAAGAAGCGCCGGGCCTCGTGCAGCTGCTCGAGGATGCCGTCGGGCTCGGGCTCGAGGTCGACGTGGATCCACTGTCCGGTGCGCTCTTCGAGATCCCGGAGGGCCCCACACAGCTCGGCGAGAGCGCGAGCGCTCACCTGCCTCGCCGCCGCGGCGTCCGGGTGGTGGCCCCGGTAGGCGAGCGGCGAGGTCGAGATGCTGCCTTCGTTGTCGGGTAGCCGCAGCCGAGCGAGGAGGCCCGCCAGGCGGACGAGGTAGTCGAGCCGCTCGGGCTCGGTCCAGTCGGGTCGGTGCACGGCATCCTTGACCGCCTCGCCGTGGAACCTGCCGTAGGGGAACCCGTTGACCGTGAACACGTAGAGGTCGTGCTCGTCGAGACGCTGCTGGAGCGCCTCGAGCCCGCCGGGCGTGGCGAGGGGGCGGCTCGCCTCGTCGGAGATCCGCAGTCCCACCCCGAAGGAGCCGGCGGGTGCACGGTCCCCGAGCGCGCGGCGAACCGCCGGCACGTCGTGCTGCACCACGCGGAGGACCTCGTCGGCGGTCTGGGCGGGGTGGACGTTGGTGCAGTAGGAGAGGTGGGAGCGGTCGTCGATCCTCATGGCGGGGCCTGGAGA
Organism: uncultured Enterobacteriaceae bacterium; assembly: GCA_964655065.1. Taxonomy (GTDB): domain Bacteria; phylum Myxococcota_A; class UBA796; order UBA796; genus DRPG01. The sequence goes on from CAZZLC010000076.1 coordinate 4,551, forward strand.
CTCGTTCCCGTCGAAGACTGGGTTCGCGACAGGCGGGACTCGAGGTCGTCGACGAGCCGCACCGCCTCGTCGAGCAGGGCCGGGTCCATCTCGTGGACGTCGAAGCCCTCGCCGATGGTCCGAAGCAAGGTGATGGTGAGCTCCCCGCCGAGGTGCTGGCGGAACTCCTCGAGCCCTCCCAGCACCTCCGGGGCGATGGCGCGGCGCTCGGGGCTCGCGAAGAGGCTCGGGTGGGTGAGGGCCAGGCCCAGTCGCGACAGCGTGCCGAGGATGCGCTCCACGGCGCTGAACGGCAGCCCGAACCGCAGGTGCGAGTAGGCGACGTCGAGGGCGAGCCCGATGCCCACGGCCTCGCCGTGCCGCAGCGCGAAGTCGGTCTGCTGCTCGAGCTTGTGGGCGGCCCAGTGGCCGAAGTCGAGCGGACGCGACGACCCCATCTCGAAGGGGTCGCCGTTGGAGACGATGTGGGTCGCGTGCAGCCGCGCACAGTCCCGCACCAGGCGCTCCATCAGGTCGAGGTCACCGAGACGGATCGCGGTGGCGTGGCGCTCCATCCACTCGAAGAACGCGGCGTCCTTCAGCAGCGCGACCTTCACGGCCTCCGCGGTGCCCGCGCGCCAGTCCCGAGGGTGCAGGGTGAGGAGGAACGTGGGGTCGACGAGCACTGCGTTGGCGGGCGCGAACGTGCCCAGGAAGTTCTTCTTGCCGAAGCGGTTGACGCTGTTCTTGACCCCGACGCCGGAGTCGTTCTGGGCGAGCACGGTGGTGGGAACCCGCACGAGCCGGACCCCGCGGTGGCAGGTGCCGGCCGCGAACCCGACCATGTCGAGCAGGGCGCCTCCGCCCACCGCCATCACGTAGGCGTGACGGTCGATCGCCTGGACGTGAAGGAGCTCGAGCACCTGGTCGACGGCCGCGGGATCGTTCTTGCAGGCCTCGCCGCCAGGCATCACGAGGGCAGGACCCGCGAGCTCCAGGCGCTCGGGGTGGGCGTCCGCGTTGGCCGCGATGGCGCCGAGGAGCTCGGGGTGGTGCTCGGCCACCGCCTGATCGACGACCACCGCGCAGCGGGCCGGGCCCCGGGGGCCGGTCACCACGGCATCGGCCCACGACGAGTTGCCGGGGTCGAAGAGGTCACGGGTGAACACCACTCTGCAGGCGAAGTCTACGGAGAACCGCAGGTCCAGGACGTCCATCAGGTCACCCGGAAGCGCTGGCCGAGCCAGAGCGAGAGGGGAAGCAGCGCGAGCACGGCGAGGCCCGGAATCACCCCGGCGGCGCCCGCGACGTAGGCGGCGTCGAGCGGGATCAGCGACAGCACCCCCGTGCGCACCGCGTTCATCACGTTGGCGGGCCGGGGGTCCTGGTAGGCGCGCGCCTTGGCGCGACCGTTGGCGACCGCCCACGCGAGGAGGAACGGAGCGGCGCGCAGCCCGTCGAGGATCCCCGCTGCGTGCAGCAACGCAAACCCGATCAGGATGGTCGCGTCGAGACCCATGGCCGCCGCGAGCGCGGGCCGGTTGCCGCCACGGACCTCGCCCTGGCTCGTGAGGGTGATGGCGGCGACGAAGGCAACGGGAAGCAGCGCCACCGCTCCCACGGACCCCAGCGCCTCGGGGACGAGCGAGACGCCGAGCAAGAGGTTCAGTCCTCGGCAGGCGCCCATCACGAGCGGCCCCAGCACCAGGTGGTGCTTGGCGAAGCGGTCGTAGAGGAGCGCGGACCCTGCAATCGCCGCGGCGAGGGCGGCGCTGACGGGCCCGACCGCACCGGCGAGCCCCACGCCCACGAGGAGCCACGCAGCCCCATAAACTGCGGCCGACGATCGACTGACCTGGCCGCTCGGGATGGGGCGCTCGGGACGCTCGACCGCATCGAGGTCCGCGTCGAAGACGTCGTTGAAGACGATGCCCCCGGCGTACAGCGCCACCGACGCCCCCACGAGCAGCCCGTGCTCCGCGATCAGCGGCAGGCTCGCGCCGGCGAGGGCCATGCCGGCGAGGGCGTCCGCGGCGGAGGTCACGAGGTTTGCCGGCCGCACGAGGACCAGCCAGGGGCTCGGTGCCATCAGTTCTCGACCGGCCCGAGGCCGTCAGGGCTGGCTTGGTGGGCCAGCCCGTCGCCGGTCGAGGCGCCCTGGCGGGCCTCCTGGCCGCGGAGCACGCTGTTGCCGCTGTACAGCTCCGCCTGGTCGACGTCGAAGGCCTGGAGCCAGTCGCTCTCGGACAGGTTGCCGGACTGCGCGTACATGGTGACCGCGTTGCGGTAGCAGGTGGCATCGATGTCGGCTTCGTCGATGCCGCGCTGCCGCATCAGGGTGGCGGTGCGCGGCACGGCCAGCGGGTCGCTGACCCCCCAGTCGGCGGAGCTGTCGACGAAGATGCGGGTGCTGCCGTACTGCCGCACGATCTCGACCATCCGCTCGGAGCCCATCTTGGTGTGCGGGTAGATCGTGAACGCGGCCCAGTAGCCCCGGTCCAGCACCGTCTTCACCGTCTCCTCGTTGTTGTGGTCGATGCACACCAGGGCCGGGTCGAACCCGTGCTCCTCGAGGACGTCCATGGTGCGGATGGTCCCCGCCAGCTTGTCGCGGTGGGGGGTGTGGATCTGGATCGGGAGCTCGAGCTCCTTCGCGAGCTCGATCTGCAGGCGCAGGTACTTGTCCTCGAGCGCCGTCTGGTCGTCGTAGCCGATCTCCCCGATGGCCACGACGCCCTCCTTGACCGCATACAGCGGCAACAGCTCCATGACCTGCTCGGCGAGGGCCTCGTTGTTGGCCTCCTTGCTGTTGAGACCGATGGTGCAGTAGTGGCGGATGCCGAACTGTTGGGCCCGAAACCGCTCCCAGCCCACCAGCGACGAGAGGTAGTCCTGGTAGGCGCCCGAGGTGGTCCGCGGCTGGCCGAGCCAGAACGCCGGCTCGATGAGGCCGACGATGCCAGCCGCGCGCATGCGCTCGTAGTCGTCGGTGGTGCGCGACGTCATGTGGATGTGCGGGTCGAAGTACATCATCGGGTTCACCGCGGGTCCTTGGAGAGAGGGCTCGGGTAGAGCACGTCGCGCTTCGGCGTAGCCTGCGCGCGCTGCTCGGCGTCGCGCCCGATGCGTCGCCAGCCCTCGGGCTCGCTGTCGGGCACGGGCGAATCAGGCCAGTGGGCAGGGTCACGGTCGCCGAGCGCCCAGGCCGCAGCGCGCGAGGTTGCCGCGTCGGACGAGGCCCGGGCGCGCTCGAGCGCGGCCACTGCCTGCGGCTCGCGGCTCGGGGCCACCAGCCGCCACAGCTCGGGATGGACGTCTCGCCCGGCCGACCAACGCTCGTTGGCGTAGTCGACGGCCGCGCTGGCGATGGCTGGCGTCCACCGCGCATCGAGACCGACGATGCGGTACAGGGGCCGGGCCATGAAGACGGCCTTGAGGACCAGCTGGAGCCACCCCGCCTCGTCGAGCAGCCACGGTGCGATGGGATTGTGCAGGGCGACCGAGTCGAAGACGTCGACCATGTTGGTGCGAACGCCTTCGGCGACCTGGACGGCGAAGCGCTGGGGCTCCGCCAGGGCGTAGAGGCTGCGGTAGACGGCGACCTGCTCCCCGAGCTCCGCGTGACGGAGCAGCTGGTGTAGCCAGGGCTCGACGTGCTCATCGGGAATCTCCAGCGCGAGCCACGCGCGGGCCAGCGTCGTCACCGACCAGGTGGAGGGTTCGAAGCCCGGGTAGATCCCGCCGAGGGCTTCGAGCTCGGCGCCGCTGGGCTCGAGCGGCTGGCGGGCCAGGTCGCCCAGCGGTCGCCGCACCTGGGCGAAGGCCCGGTAGAACTGGATGGGCGAGCCGCTCGAAGGCTCCCAACGGCCTCGCAGCGCGTCGAGCGAGACCCCCAGGCGAACCAGCGGGCCCTCGAAGGCACGCCGAAACTCGCTGGGTGTCGCACGGGGCGGGGCGGACATGAGGGCTCCGGAGCGCTTCGCGCGGCCTGTAACGCGTGAACGACGGGTTCGCGTGACGGCATGGTGGGCGGGCGCCCCGAATCAAGTGCGAACGGCGGTCTGGGAAAGACGAGGCCAGCGACGGGTCGTGGCGGCGCGAGTTGAGAAATCCCACCGATTTCGGTAATTCGCCCCGTCACCTGTGGGAGATTGCCCGTGATTTACGCCTTCGCGCTCGCCGCGACCATAACTGCCTCGTCGAGCTCCGAGAGCTCGGCGCAATCAACAGTCTCGTCGCTGTCCGATTTCACCCAGTTGGCCCTCCCCGGCGCCAACGTGAACAATCCGACGTCGGTGGCCATCGGGGCCGACGGAAAGATCTACGTGACACAGCAGAACGGCCTCATCGTCGCGTTGACGGTCTCGCGCTCGTTCTCGACCCAGAACAACGTGTTCACGGAGACGTGGTCGGTGGTCGACCGCGACGAGATTCATCTCGTCCAGGACATGCCGAACCACGACGACCAGGGCAACTACCTGCCCAACACCAAGAACCGTCAGGTGACGGGCATCGCGGCTGACGTCGACGCCAACGGCAACGTGATGCTCTACGTCTCGTCCTCGGATCCGCGGATCGGCGGCGGCGGCGGCGGAGCTGACAAGAACCTCGACACCAACTCGGGGGTCATCTCCCGCCTGGAGCAGGTGGTCGACGCCAACGGGCAGGTGGTCCTCGACGCTTCGGGGGACCCCATCTGGACGAAGATCGACCTCGTCCGCGGGCTTCCTCGCTCGGAGGAGAACCACGCCGTCAACGGAATCGAGATCGTGCCGGGCACCCCCAATCGGCTGCTCGTCGCGGTGGGCGGCCACACCAACGCCGGCACCCAGGGGAACAACTTCGCCTACACGCCCGAGTATTACTACTCGGGCTCGATGATCTGGGTGAACCTGGACCTGCTGGACAGCCAGCTGTCCAGCCAGGGCTACGGCACCTACGTCACCTCGGGGGCGCCAGACCAGTACTACCTGCACGACCTCCCCACGCTCGACGACCCCACGCGCACCAACGGCCCGAACGGTGACCTCTCGGGGTCGGGCAACACGACCTCCGACGTGTTCGGCGGCAACGATGGCCTGAACCAGGCCATCTTCGATCCGTCGGGCATCGTCACCATCGCAGCCACGGGCTTCCGCAACCAGTACGACGTGGTCGTGGCCTCCAACGGTGAGGTCTTCACGGTCGACAATGGCTCGAACAGCGGCTGGGGCGGCGTCCCCGTCAACGCGAGCGGGGCCGTGATCGTCGACTCGAACGGCGATGGCCTGCCCGACAACGGGCCTGCGGTGTACCTCTCGAACGAGTCGGGGAACGTCAACAAGGGCGACCAGCTCCACCGCATCATGGCCAACGTGAACGTTCCGCCGAATCCGATGTTCTACGGCGGACATCCCAACCTCTACCGGGCCTACGGTGCGGCAGCGGGCTTCTACCTGTACGCTGCGTCCAACAACTCGCTCGGGCTCGCCACCGGCACCCCGCTGCAGCTCGGCGCCGGCAACCAGCTGGTCGGAGCGTCGGCCCCGGTCGACCTCGCGTTTGCGATTCCCAACGCGAACCTGCTCACGGGCATCGACGCCAGCGGCAACCCCATCACCGACCCGCGCGAGGCCATGTTCCTCGCTCCGGGGCGGTCCACCGGCTTTCCGTCCAACAATCCCGACGGATCGCTGTACGTCTGGAGCCCTTCCACGAACGGGATCGACGAGTACACCGCGGCCGGCGGCCTGCAGGGGCAGCTGATCACGGTCGCGTTCAACGGGAGCATCTACGCGCTCGACGTCGCCCCTGGCGGTTCCGTGCAGAGCGTCGAGTCCCGCAACCTCACCAACAAGCCGCTCGACGTCGTCGCCCAGGGCGACAACGACCCCTGGCCCGGCGTGATCTTCGTGGCCGCCTACGGGGCCGACCAGGTGGTGATCCTGTCGCCGGAGGACGGACTCGGGGTGAGTCCCGACCCGAACGATCGTGACCTCGACGGCATCGACGACACGATGGATCCGTTCAGCGTCGACCCCCACAACGGGACCCAGGACGTGCTGCAGGCGGGTGACGTGATGACGTTCACGTTCGCGAACGGACCCGACGACACCCCGCCCAACGCGAGCCCGGACCTCTACGACGGCACCGGCGGGTACTTCTCGGGCGGCGCGATTGGCTTCACCGGCATCATGACGAACCGGGCCGGGCTCCCCGAGACGCTGTACGACGCGAACAACATCATCTTCGGGGGCGCCCCCGGCGTGCTGCAGATCAAGGAGGTCGAGCCCGGCTCGGCGACCGACGACACCCAGCGCAACGGGTTCCAGCTCGGGTTCAAGCCCGGAGCCACGCTGTCGGACTTCACGGTCGAGACGACGATCGACAACTTCCTCGACGAGGTCGCGTCGGTGCCGGCGTCCGAGTACCTCTCGCAGGGCCTGTTCATCGGATCGGGCGACCAGAACAGCTTCGTCGCGGTCTCGATGGTGCGCCTGTCCGACGGTCGGGTGGGCTTCGAGGTCGAGTACCAGTTTGCCCAGGCCTATCAGGGTGCGGCTCCCTCCGTGTTCGACTTCGTCGAGGTGCCCGACCTCGCGCTGGCCGGCAACCTGGACACGGCCGTGCTCGGCCTCGACGTCGACATGGCGACCAACCAGGTGACCCCGTGGTGGACCTACACCCTCGCCAACACCCAGACCTACGGCTCGGCGACGCCGGTGACGCTGACGGGCGACGCCCTGGCCGCGGTCCAGGGCACCCTCACGATGGGCGACAGCCAGGGCAACCTGCTTCCCATGGGTCTCGCCGTCGGGTTCGTGACCTCGCGCGACGGTACGTCGGGCACCTTCGCCGCCGACTACGACGATCTCAAGATCATCGGCAACGGCGCCCTGGTTCCCGGCAGCCTGGTCAAGGCGGTCAACGCGGGCGGTGGTGCGTTCACCGACAGCAGCGGCATCTTCTACGAGGCCGACACCTACAACGTCGGCAACGCGTACTCGACGGGCTCGGGCATCTCGGGCACCCTGGACGACACCATCTACCAGTCCGAGAACTGGAAGTCGGGCGGCTTCACCTATGACGTCGCGGTGCCGAACGGCACCTACTACGTCGAGCTGCACTTCGCGGAGATCTGGTCGGGGGCGTTCTCGGTCGGAACCCGCGTGTTCGACGTCGCGCTCGAGGGGCAGCTCGTGCTGAACGACCTCGACATCTACGCCGAGGTCGGGCAGCAGGCGGCCTACACCACTGCGCACCAGGTCGACGTCACGGACGGGTCGCTCACCATCACCACCACCCCCGTGGCTCAGAACCCGAAGATCGCTGGCTTCACGATCTGGTCGGCGGCGACGCCCGACACCCAGCCGCCCGCGGCGAGTCTCACCAAGGTCGAGCCCGTGGTCGCGGACGACCCGCTCTCGGTCACCGCGACCTTCACAGACGACCAGGCGATCGACGTGGCGTCGATCACGCAGGGCGACGCGGTGTTCGTCGGAGACGGGGCCGCGATCGAGCTCCTGAACTTCGTGGTCACCGCCTCTTCGGACGGGACGTCGGCCGTGGCGACCTGGGACGTTCGGCCGATCGGCGGTTGGAACAACGACACCGTCACCATCGACATTGCAGCCGGGGCCGTCCAGGACCTCGCGGGCAACGGTAGCCCCGCGCTGTCCGACAGCTACTCGAACTACGTCGACCCGTTCGTCGTCGCCGTGAACGCGGGTGGACCCGCCTACACCGACAGCCTCGGTGTGGTGTACCAAGCCGACACCTTCGCCAACGGCAAGTCCTACACGAACAGCTCGGCCATCGCGAACACGAGCGACCCGACGCTGTACCAGAGCGAGCGGTGGCAGACGGGCGGCTTCACCTACGAGGTGCCGGTCGACAACGGTGACTACTCGGTGGAGCTGCACTTCGCCGAGATCTGGACGGGGGCCTTCAACCCGGGTCAGCGCGTGTTCGACGTGCTGGTCGAGGGTCAGCTCGTAGCCGACGACCTCGACGTGGTCGCGGCGGCCGGCGCCCCGCTGACCGCGCACGTCGTGGACGTACTCGCCACCGTCACCGACGGCTCGCTGACCATCACGACCTCGCCGGTGGTGCAGAACCCGAAGCTCAGCGCGTTCTCGGTGTGGCGGGATTCCGGCTCGGCGCCGACGCCGACGCCGACTCCCACCCCCACGCCGACGCCGACTCCCACCCCGACGCCGACGGCAGCCGCCGCCGCCTTCGCCGATCCGACCGTCCAGGGGCTCATCGACACCAACGACGGCGCTACCGGCACCGGGGGGGCGCGCATCACCATCACGCCGGGCAACAACGTCCAGAAGTCGAACTACGGCAACAACTCGTTCCAGATCCAGAACACCGGCACCAAGCGCATCGCCGCCGTGTTCATCGACGTGACCTCCGCGCTGTTCGCGGACGTCGTCTTCGACGGTGACGGAACCGGCGGCGACAGCGTGGCCAAGAACCTCACCTACAACACCGGCGCCTCGGCGGTCGGCGCGATCGGTCACGGGCAGTACCCCTGGCTGTGGGCGCCCGCGCGCTCGGGCACGTTCGTGGCCACGGCCGCGTTCGACCCGCTCGCGCTCGGCGTCGTCGACAACCTCTTCGTCGACGCGACGTCGAACAGCAACAAGCCGAGCCCCAAGGCGGGCGGCGGGTTCCGCGGAGAGCTGCTCCTGTTCACCGGCTTCGATCCCGGGGAGACCGTCGGATTCAGCGGCGACATGGATCCGAACTCCATCGCGGGGCTCACGAAGTCGTCGGTCGACACGCTGTCCAATCCCGCGGGTACGGGCAACAACTTCGATGTCGGCGGCGTCTCTGGCGCCGAGATGGTCGGCAGCGTGATCACCGTCCTCTTCGGCGACGGCAGCACCGACAGTGCGGTGCTCGCGCTCGATGGCTCACAGTCGGGGGCGGTCGCGGTGCTCGGCGCGAACGCGCCCGCACCCGGACTCGTCGTGGGCGGCGTGGCGGCCGGGAGCAACGGCGCCTACGGCGGGACCCGTCCGACGATCACGCTCACCGGTACGGCGGGCGACACCGTGCGCGTCAGCATGGTGAAGGGGTTCGACCCGACCGGGAACACCGCGACCGTCGCCGCGGGGGCGATCAGCGTCGACGCCCTCGTCCAGGCCCGTCTGCTCGCGCAGTACCCCGACTTCCCCGTCAACAACGCGGTCGAGTGGCAGCACGTCACCACCACGCTGCCCGCCGGGGGCACGGCGGACCTGACCTCGTCGTTCGACTACGTGAACATCGCCGATGCCATCGCCGGCGCCGACGACTTCACGGGCGACGACGTGCTTCCCATCGCGTTCGTTGCCGTGGTGGTCGATGCGAACGGGGACCCGCTCGGCGAGACCAGCGCTCCGATTCGCCTCCTCAACACCGGTGGGCCGGTTCCGTGAAGCTGCCTGCCCCGTCGACGATGATCCAGCTCGGGATTCCGCTCGGAGTCGTGGGCCTGATCGTCTTGGTGGCGCTGGTCAGTCCGCGACCGGAGGCTCGCGTCGTGCCTCCGGCGGTGCCCGTGTCGCAGGTCGTCGAGCATCGCCCCGTGGAGGGGGATCCCGCGGCCGCTCGGGCGCGCCGGCAGCCGTCGGCAGTGGTGGCGGGCGAGCTCGTCGTGCCGTGGTCCACGATCCGCACCGTCGTCGCGTCGAGCGCTGGCGACGAAGCGGCTTCGGTGCTCGCCGAGGATCTCGGGGACGTGGTCGAGACCCTGCGGCGCACCCGTCGGGCTCCCGACGCCGGTCCCGCGTTTTCGGACACCCTGGACGATCTCGAGCGGCTCGAGGTCCGGGTGACCGAAGACCCACAGTGGGCGGCGGACGCGCGGGTGGTCGCGGCGCTCGAGCATCACCGCGCGGTCCTCGCTCGGTATTCGCACGTGAGGTGAGACCCGCCGCGGAGGGACGCGATACCCTCCGCGGCGGAGGCCTCCATGCTGCTGATCGTCTTGTCGCTGGTCGGGTGCTTCGGCGCATCCGAGACGACCGCTCCCGAGCCCGCTCCGGTGGCGGCCGAGCCCGAGCCCGAGCCCCAGCGCACGTTGCTGACCGTCTCCACCGACGCGGGGCAGCTCGGCATCCTGCCCGTCTACCACGGCACCCTGCGGCTGACGTTCGGCGAGGTCGTGGCAGTCGTCGACCCGTGGACGAAGGCGGGGCTCGGTGACTTCGAGGCGGACTACGTCTTCGTCACCGACGTCGACCCCGATCGCCTCGACCCCGATGCCATTCGGCGGGTGAGCGGCGAGCGTACCCGGATTGTCGCCCCGAAGGCGGTCGCCGACCACGAGACCATGGCCGAGCTCACGGTCGCTCACGTCCTGGCCAACGGAGACCGCGAGACCATCGGACCCTTCGAGGTCGAAGCGGTGCCGATGTACAACGTCGAGCGTGGTCCCGACTCGGGGGGCGTGTTCCACGAGAAGGGTCGGGGCAACGGCTACGTGCTCCGGATGGGCGGGAAAGCCGTGTACGTGGCCGGCGACACCGAGTGCACCGACGAGGTGAAGGCGCTGAAGGGCATCGACCACGCGTTCTTGCCGATGGGCCCCACCACGATGAGCGAGGAGGAGGCGGCGGCGTGCGTACGCGCCTTCCGTCCCCGGGCCGTCACCGCCTATGCCTACTGGGGCAGCGACATCGAGAAGTTCGAGGGTGGACTGCTCGTCGACGAAGGACTGTACGAGCTGGCTCGTGCCGACCTCTACACCACGGGCGCGCCCTTCTGAGCGATCAGCTCGGGGACCGCGCCACCAGCGCATCGAAGTGCTCGGTCCAGCGGTCCTTCTCGTGCTGGCGCCGGGCTTCCGAGTCGAGCTTGCCGTGCGGGATGCTGACCGAGCTCCGGTCGGGCCCCTTGTCGGTGAACCAAGCGGCCACCACGGTGCCATCGGGCCAGGTGAGCCGCATCGAGCGGTTCTCCGTGGCGGTGTGGACCACCGTTCGCTCCCCCATCCACGACTCGCGTTCGGGGTCTCCGAACGCGGCGTAGAGGGCGGCCACCGGCACCGGGAAGGTGCGACGCTTCGTGGCCGCGAAGTCACCGCTCGAGAGCTGTCCCACTTCACGGAGCCCGCGGGCGCTCACCATCGACCCATCGGCCGGATATGCACCGCCGGTACGTGCACAACGAGGGGAGGACACGGTGCCGGGGCCGTTCGAGCTCCAGGAGCTTCTCGGCGAGGGGGGGATGGGCCGCGTGTGGCGGGCCATCCACCGGGGGTCCGGTCTGCCGGTGGCCGTGAAGTCGATGGCGGATCGACACGACCTCGACGTCCGTGCGTTCGCCGAGGAGGTGCGGGCCGTCGCCGCCCTCGACCATCCCCGCGTGATTCGCGTGTTCGATCACGGGGTGGCCCGAGACGGCGAGGACCTGGCGCCGGGACGACCCTGGCTCGCGATGGCCCTCGCCCGCGGCACCTTGAACGACCTGACCGGGGCACCCTGGACGTTGGTTCGGCATGCCCTGCTCCACGTCCTGGACGGGCTGGCCCACGTGCATGCCCGAGGCGTGGTCCACCGGGATCTCAAGCCGAGCAACGTGCTGCTCGGGTGTGCGCTCGACGCGCTTCGCGAGCCCGACCACCCCATCGACGGGCTGGTCATCGCCGACTTCGGGCTGGCCTCGCACCACGGCTCGGCGGCGTTGGCCGGCGGCACCCCGGGCTTCATGGCGCCAGAGCAACGCGACGTCTCCTGCGCGGCCGGGCCGTGGACCGATCTCTACGCGGTGGGCGCCGTCGCGCGGCACCTGCTCGCCATCTCTGCCGTGAACCGCGTGCCATCCGAGATCGAGGGCTGGTGCGCGTGGCTCGCTCACGCCGAGCCGGCCCGACGACCTGACTCGGCCGCCGAGGCAGCCCGGGCCCTGGCCTCGTTGCCCGACGAGGTGCCCGGGGAAGCGCCCAGGGGTCCGACCTCCGACGCGCTCGAGCCCACCAATGTCGTGTTCGAACCGCTCACGACGGTCCTCTGGGGACCCCGCTCGAGCCCGGGAACCCCGCCCGACGACGAGCCGATCCTCGAGCGTCATGGCGTCGATTCTCCCTCCGTGCCCGAGGACGGCTGGATCGTCCGCCGGAGCCCCTGGCCCGTGCCCATCGTCCGCGACGCGGGGCTCGGGTTGCTCGCCTACCGCACGCCGCCGTTCACCGCTCGCGAGACCGAACGTCGTCGACTGTGGGAAGCGCTGACCCTGACGACCCGAGAGCGAACCCCCCGAGCCTTCGTGCTGCAGGGGGAGTCCGGGATCGGTCGGCGGAGGCTCGCCCGCTGGTTGGCGACCCGCGCCCACGAGCTCGGTACCCACGAGGTGTTGTACGGGGGCCTCGACGGCGTGGAGGAGCAGTGGCGGCGCCACGTTCGCTGCCGCCTCGGCGCCGAGCCCGCCCAACTGGTCGAGGTTCTCCGGGATGCGGTCTCGCAGCGGCCCGTGGTGCTGGTGCTCGACGAGGCCGACGCGAGCGACATCGAGTGCCTCGAGCGAGCGCTCGACGAGGTGACGGGGTCCTGGTTCGCAGTGGTGGCGCGAGTCCCCACCTCCACGACGTGGACGCACCCCGCGGTGACGGTCCAGAGCCTGGGTCCGCTGTCGCTCGTGGACCTCGAGCGGCTGGTCTCCGACGCGATCTACCTCGACCACGACTCGGCGAGGACGGTGGCCGTGGCGGCGTCCGGGAACCCGGGCCGAGCGCTCCAGATGCTCCGGGCGTGGGTCGCCGACGGACAGCTCGTGTCGGGTCCGGTCGGCTTTCGACCCACGGACGACCTGGACGTCATCCCTGCGGACGGCCGTCAGCGGACCCCGCACGAGCTCGAGGCGGACGCACGTCTGGAGGATGGCGACGAGCGCGGCGCGATCGAGGCTCTGATTGCGGCGATCCACGAAGCGGCATCCGGTGGGCGCCGCGACGTGGAGCACCGAGCGGGCCGCCGTCTCCGGGAGGTCCTTCGCGACTCGGGGGTGCCGAGGACGGACCACCTCTTTGTTCGGGCCATGTCGGTGTCGATCCGCGATCTGATGGAGGGCGGCCGGCAGCGGGAGATCGCCATGATGCGGGAGCTCCGGCAGGTTGCCCACCAGCGAGGCTGGGTCGATCTCGAGTGCCGATTCCTCCTCGACGAGGCCGTGCTGACGGGAGCCATGGATCCGGGCAGGAGTGACACCGTCGAGCGCCTGTGGGACGGGGCCGCGCTCGCGGCACGACACGGGTTGACGGAGTTGCAGGTCGAGGCGCAACGACTGGCGGCGTCCGAGCTCATGAGACGTCTGCGCCTCCACGAGGCCCGGACCGCGTTCCTCGGGGCCCTCGACCTCGCGGCGCAGCTACACGAGCGGCTCCGTGTCGCGAACGTGGCCATCATCCACGGCGAGCTGGCGGCCTTGTGCAGCAAGCTCGGTGACGACGACGACACGTCGGCTCACGGCCGAGCGGCCCTGGAGCTCCTCGACGAGCTCAACCCACGCGACGCGTCGCTGGTCCTGCGCTCGATCGCGTCTGCGTTGCTCATCGCGGGCCACACCGACCAGGCGGTGGCCACCTGTCGTGCACTCATCGCCCGAGCCCGGGACGCCCACCACGGCCATCGGGAGGCCACGGGGTGGAGCATGCTGGGGCGCACGCTGCTGAAGCGTGGGCAGCGGGTCGAGGCCGAGGAGGCCCTCGCCGAGAGCATCAAGCTCGCCGACCGGTACGACGGTAGCTCGATGCAGTCCCGTATGGCGCTCGCGCAGCTCTGGGTGCTCGACGGGCACTACCGCGATGCTTGGAACCTCGTCGATCCGGAGCGGATTGCCGAGCGCCGCCCGCACCCGATGTCGCAGCAGCACCTCGAGCTGCTTCGGGTGGCGGCGCGCTACGGTCGGGGCGCGCTCGCCTCCGAGATCCGGGCCCCCCTGCGGGAGGTCGTGGCGATGTGCGCCGATCGCTTTGCCGCCTGTGACGACCTGCTGGCCTGCATTCGCGACATCGCTGTGCATCGGGGTGCGGCGGAGCTGGCTGCCGACGCGACGACCCACCTCGACCGAGGCCAGCGGTGAGCGCGTCCGGAGCTCGCGTCGCATCCGGCAAGCGGGTTGTCGCATCGGGCGAGGGTCATCTCCGTCAGCAGATCGTAGGTTGCCCTGAACGTTCCAAGGACGGTTCTCGTGAACACCAGTCTCCTGCGCCAGCTTGTTCCCCGCCGCTACGAACTTGCGCATCCCGATCGCCTGCAGGTCTTCACGGCCGGAACGCCGAACGGCGTGAAAGCGACCATTGCGCTCGAGGAGGCGGGCCTGCCCTACGAAGTCCATCACCTCGACCTCGGCCGGGGTGACCAGCGAGACCCGGACTACCTGGCGAACATCTCGCCGAACGGCAAGACCCGGCGCTCGTCGACCCCGAGGGTCCCGACGGAGCACCGCTGGCCATCATGGAGTCTGGCGCGATGCTGCTCCACATCGCCGAGAAGAGCGGAAGGCTGCTGCCCGCGGATGCTCGTGGCCGGTCCGAGGTCCTTCAGTGGCTGTTCTTCCAGGTGGGCCACATCGGACCGATGTTCGGACAGTTCGGGCACTTCTTCACCACGGGCCAGGAGAAGGTCGGCTCGGCCTACGCCGAGGAGCGCTACGCGACCGAGACGCGGCGACTCCTCGGGGTGCTGGAGCAACGCCTCGAGGGACGACAGTGGATCGTCGGCGACTTCAGCGTCGCGGACATCGCGATCGTCCCCTGGGTGGCCACACTCGAGTACTACGGTGGCAACCACCTCCTGGGGTACGACGAGTTCGAGAACGTCGACGCCTACGTCCAGCGATTCATGACTCGCCCCGCGGCGAGTGCAGGGCGAGCGGCCGCGATGCCTGCTTGAGCTCGGCTCGGCCGAGCGGGTGGTCGCTCACGTCGAGGCCTCCTCGACGACGGTCTCGAATGCGAGCCATCGTGTTGGGCGAAATTGAACAATGGGGCGTTGATGCTCGCCCTCCCGAGATCTGGGGCTCGTACCTGGGATCGCATCCAGCGGTGCTCGGATACCGGCACACCCCTTGCAGGGCGGTCCTCCGTTAACGGAGGATCAACAATGGAATCTCTCGAGGCCGAACCCGAACACCACGACCTGACGACCCCTGACGAGACGTCGTCGGGCCGGCAACCCTTCTTCGTGGGCGTGTCGAACGACGGCCAGTGCGTCGAAGTGAGTCGGACAGGAGAACGAGGCGTGGTCGTCCGCCTCGACGGTGTCGTGTGCGAAGCGACGTGGACGTCTACCTCCCGGGTCGTGGTGAACGGCCGCGTCTTCGTCGAGGTCGCCCTTGCCGCGCTCGACGCCTTGCGCAACTTCGTTGCGAACGAGGCGGCGAATCCCCCCTGGGCGTGGGTGGCTTCGCTGATCGAGGCGGGTCTCGTCGACCACAAGGTCGCGCTGACGGAGCGTGGCCGCCGGGTCGTCTTCGGGTAGCCGGGCGGAGGGAACGGGTCGGCGCTGACCCGCCCGGACCGGCGTCCCGTCCCCGCAGGTCTGCCCGAAGGTTCACCGCTGGCGAACCCGCCGGCGTGGGCGATGCCCGCGCGATGGGGATCGGGGTCCGAAAGAGCCCGTCAGCGGCGAGGCGGTGGGTCGAGCTTGCCGCTCGCTCGGGCCACCCGGAGGCCACGCGACGGCTGTCGAGGAGCGGTCAGTAGCAGCCGAGGGCCTCGAGGTGAAGCGGGATCCTGCAGTCGTCTTCCTCGAACCGGGCGTAGTCCTCGCCGTCGCCAACGCAACCCGTTTGGCTGAAGCGGATCTGGGGGCCGAGCACCGACTCGTCGAGGTGGACGAACATCTCGCCGTGCCCCGCGAAGCACGTCTGCACCTCGCCGTCGACCGAGCAATCGCCGGAGGCGCGGTAGTCGAGCGTCCAGGAGCGACCGTCGGGGGCGCTGAACAGGTAGACGCCGTAGGCACCGTCACAGCAGAGGTCGCCTGGCGTCGGGGCCTGCTCCCAGGTGTCGTTGCAGTCGCCCTCGGGGGCCGGAGCCGCCTGGGGCACCGGCTCCGCTGGGTCGAGGGGAATCGGTTCGTCAGACCCGACGTCGCAACCCACCACAGCCCATCCCAACACCAGCATTCGACACAGTGCGACCATCCCCCACCTCCGCCGCCAGCTTAGCGAACGAATCCGCCATCCGCGTGGTTGATGGGTCGGCCCTCGCGCGCACGTCGATCAGGCGACCTTCACGAGCCCGGCGTCGGCCAGCTGCTGAAAGTGCTCGGTCAACGTCTCTTCGAGCGGGCGGTAGGTCATGCCGAGCTCGCGCACGCTCTTGCCATTGTCGGCCTTCCAGGGCCACCCGATGTTGCGGCTCACGAAGCGGCGCGTGAGCGCTGGGTTGACCAGCGGCCCCACCAGCCAGAGCAGCCACTTCGGGATCGAGTTCTTCGGCACCGGGGCACCAGGAAAGCGCTCCCGCAGAATCCTCGCGATCTCGAGGAAACCAGAGTCGTGACCGCTGATCACGTAGCGACCGCTCGCGCCGGGCAGGAACGCCCCCCGGAGCTGTGCCTCGGCGACGTCGCGCACGTCGACGATGCCGATGTTCAGGTCGGGAGCGCCCGAGCTCAGCGTGCCGTCGCCGAAGCCCTTGATTTGCCGAAAGCTCTCGGCGCCCTCGTGCACCTTGACGCCAGGGCCGTAGATGCCCGGGGGATTCACCACCACCAGGCCCCAGCGGGACTGGGCGTCGTGGATCTTCCACGCTTCTTGCTCGGCCACCGTCTTGGAGTAGGCGTAGGGGTTGTTGGTCAGCGACGAGGTGGTGTTCCACACCTCCTCGTCGAACACCCCTCGCGGCGTGTCCGCGAGATCCGCGCTCTCTCCGAAGATCGCGGCGCAGCTCGACGTGAGCACCACGCGCCCGACGCTCTCGGTGCGGTCCACCGCCTCGAGCACGTTGCGGGTGCCCTTCAGGGCCGGGTCGACGAGCTCCTTCTGGGCGTCCTTCACGTCGATGACATAGGGGGAGGCGATGTGGAACACGACCTGGCAGCCGGCCATCGCCGCGTCGAAGCTTCCCTCGTCGAGCAGATCGGCCCCGAAGAACACGAGCGTGCCCGGGCTGCCGTCGGCAAGCTCGCGGAGGTACGCGAGGCGGTCCTCCTTGCTGGGATCGCGGACGGTGGCGTGCACGGTGAGCCCCTCTTCGAGGAGCCGCTTGACGACGTGACCGGCCACGTAGCCGGTGGCGCCGGTGACGAGGACGGGCTTGCTCGTGTCGATCGATAGTGCGGACATGGTCCCTCCGGATGACGACGTGGAGTCTTTCGCATGGCGCCGTCCTGGATACCCTCGCCCGATGCGTCAATCGCATTGCCGAGGGCGTCAGTCTACGGGCGTGACGGCAACGCCTGTTCGGACACACATCTCGGGGAGGGCACGTGGAAGGTCCCTACGCGTTCCTGAGCTATAGCCACCACGACCGCGACGTCGCCGACAAGGTCCGCTACCTCCTCGAGGTCAACGGGGTCCCGTGCTGGATCGATCACGCCCAGATGGCCGCGGGAGAGCACCTCGCTCCTCGGGTTCGCCGAGCCATCCAGCACGCGAGCTTCATGATTCCCGTCGTCTCCGAGCACGCGATGCGCTCGCGTTGGATGTACGACGAGTTCTGGGAGTGGCAGCGCGCGGAATCCACGAAGCCGAATCGGCTGATGCCCGTGGTCGTGATCGAAGGGCCCCACCAGGACCCGCAGCAGGTACTGCGCGCCTCCTGGTACGAGGTGCTCGAGGAGCGCTTGTGGGTGCCGGTCGAGCGTGCCGCGCCCAGTCTCTCGGAGCTCGGTCGTCTCGTCCGAGCCATCCAACACCACTGGCGGAGCGAGATCAAGGATCCGGTGGGCATGGCGAACGAGGCGGAGCCCGAGGCCGCCAACCGGCGGATGATGTGGGAGGCCTTCCGCGACGTGTTCCAGGTCCTGGAGCTGGACTACCGGGACGCGTTCTCGGATCCCGCGGTCGATGCCATGGTCGTCGTGGGTCTCGGGGCGGGAGGAAAGACCAACGCGCTTCGTTGGCTTCAGGCCCACTCCCCCGACGCGACGCGCATCGATCTCTCGCGTCGTGACCCTCCGCTCGCCCAGCGGGTGCGAGACGTGGTGGTGGAGACCATGATGATCGACGGGGTGTCCGACGTCCACGATCTGATCACGGTGCTCGACAGCTGCGAGACCTGCGACGACGACCGAGCGCGCCCTTTCCTGGTCGTCGCCTGTCGACCATCGCTGGTCCGTGAGGTCCGGCACCAACTCCGCGCCCACGGGCTTCGCTACCAGGAGCACCACCTCGAGGGCCTCGACCTCCGCCGAACGCTGAACGTCATGCGTGGATTTGCCAAGGACGAGCTGTTCCAGCACCGGGTCTCGGGCCTGCACCGGGATGCGACGGGGCGGACCGGCGACGGGCCGTCGACGCCCTACGATGCCGACGAGGCCTTCGACGTCGCGCTCCGCGTGATCGAGCGCTTCTGGGTCCCCGTCGATCCGGAGCGCAATCCGGGCCTCATCGACCGACCCCAGCCGTTCGCTCGCCGCTTTCCGCCCACGGATCGTCGGCCCACCGAGCGTGACGAGATGCCCTGGTCGAAGCTCCAGCGTCTCGGCTTCACGGTGAGCATGTACGAGGTGGAGCGGTGGGTCCGGGAGGTCCATCGCAAGCCCCGGTTCCGTGCGGCGACCGGATTGCCAGAGCTGTTCCCGTGGCAGGAGCGCTACGTCGAGCGGGCGTTCCACCAGTCTCTCGACCCGGGCCAGCGGGCGCTCGTGCGCAACGTGGTTCGGTTCGGCAAGGGGTGGTCGCCCGAAGGGCAGCAGCTGGAAACCGCGCGCATGCTGACAGGGTGCAGGGTGCTGCAGTCGATCGGCACCGGCTTCGCGGTGGCCGACCGCACGCTGTACCAGTACCTGGTCCCGCCGGTCGTCGTGCACCACCTCTCGGACCTGCACGTTTCTCTCGATGCGAACGAGGTCCCGCCCATCCTCGAGGCCTACCTCCGCGAGATCGTACGCGACAGCCAGAGCTGCCCGGACTTGCTCGTGATCTCGGGAGACCTCTTCGGACGGAGTCCCGAGACCGGCGAGGCCACCCGGGTCCCCAGCGCCCTCGTCGAGTGGTTCGACAAGGTGAGGGGCGTGCTCGTCGAGCGACGCCACCCTTACGTGGACATTGGCGCCGTGCAGCGCATCCTCGTCGTGGGCGGGAACCACGAGGTCGGCTCGACAGGGCCTCCCCGGGCCCTCGAGCTGCCCTGCCGGCGGGCGGCGCGGAGGCGGGAGCTGCTGGCTTCCTTCTGCAGACAGATCCGCGCGAGCCATCCCTACGACGACGAACGTTGTCCCGATGGCTCACGCTCCTTTCACCGCGAGGTTCGCATTGGCCCCCTGGTCATCGCGCTGCTGGACTCCTGCTGCTTCGGGATCGAGGGAGAGCCGCGGCCGCCCGTGTGGAGGCTGCTCGACGCGATCGGCGCGGGGACCATCGACGTGTCGGGCATGCCTGCGTCGCTCGTCGAGTGGGTCGAGGAGCACGTGGTGCGCCGGGGGGCCCAGGAGCTCGAGCCCGGGTACGTCTCGCAGGGCACGCTCGCGCAGCTGCACGAGACCCTCACCGAGCGACCCCGCCACGCGGAAGAGGTTCGGCTCGCCGTGCTTCACCACCCGCTGACCGTCACCCCCTTCGATCGCAACGTCGGCACCCCCCACCTCGCCAACGCGGGCCAGGTCCGCGAGGTGCTCACCGCGAACCACGTGTCGCTCGCGCTGCACGGGCACTGCCACCAGGCCTGGTTCGAGGAGCTGGCGACGCCGCTGCGGAGTAGCTGGATGCTGCGCAGTGCCGGGGCGGCGGCGACGGGCGGCTCCCACGACGACGATTCGTATGGGTTCAACGAGATCCGAATCCGCTGGGAGGGGCTTCGGCCGAGGATTCTGGTCCGCCCGGTCCGGCGCCAGGGCACGGGCTGGTGGGCCGAGGGAGGCTGCGAGTTCGAGCCCGGTCTCCGCTCGACATCCGAGAAGATCGACGGGGCGCGGGCTGCCCTGCAGTGAGACCGGGTCAGACCCTGGCTGCCCGCTTGGAGCTCCGGAGCGCCCGGGCCACGGCTGCGACGAGGACGGCCTCGTCGAAGGGCTTCGCCACGAAGGCTTCGTCCGGGCCGAGCTGCTGCCGGGCGTTGGCCACGTTGCCCGACACGAACACCACGGGCACGTCGGGGTGGAGAGCCCGGAAGCGCGTCGCGACCTCGAGCCCGCTCACCCCGGGCATGGTGATGTCGGTCAGCAGGAGGTCGAAAGGGGTCCCTGCCTCGAGGGCATCCAGCGCTACGGGTCCGCCGGCAGCGGCCACCACCTGGTGCCCGGCCTTGCGGAGGAATTGCTCGACGAGGCGCAGCACCCCGGGCTCGTCGTCGACAGCGAGCACGATGGCGGGTCGAGAGCGCACGACGGAGTCGTCGACCGGCTGAGCTGGGGTGCGTTCGGACACCGCGGTCCGATCCTCCCCGAGCGGGGCTCTAGGGTGCTCCCGAGACACCGGGAACAGAAGCTCGAACCGCGTTCCCGTCTCCGGGTCGGTCTTCACGCGGACCCCTCCACCGGCATCCCGCGTGATGTGCAGTACGGTCGAGAGTCCGAGACCGGTGCCGGCGCCGGGCGCCTTCGTCGTGTAGAACGGCTCGAACAGCTGGTCGATGCGGTCCGGGGGGACGCCCGCGCCCTGATCGTCGACCGCGATCTGCACGTAGGTGCCCGGTCCGAGGGCGGGCCGGGCCATGCGGTCCGGGGTCGTGAGCTCAGCCACGGCGGTCGTGATTCGAATCACCGCCCCAGGCGGGCTCGCGTCGCGTGCGTTGGCGAGGAGGTTGACGATCGCGACCTCGAGCTGCGACTTGTCGATCGAGATGCCGGGCGGGCCACCGAGATCGAGCTCGACCGGGTTCCCGTCTCCCACGAGCCGCTGGAGCAACGGCGAGAGCGCCGAGAGGGTGCCGTCGACGTCCTGGACGGCGTCGGCCGGCGGGCGCTGGCGTGAGAAGTCCAGGAGTCCCCTCGCCACCTGCGCCGCCCGCTGGGCCGCGTCGTGGATCTCCTGCAGCTCGGCGCGCGTCTCCTTCGGCAGACCAGGCCTCTCGAGGGCCAGCATCGACGATCCGAGGACCACGGTCAGGTAGTTGTTGAAGTCGTGAGCAATTCCACTCGCGAGCTGTCCGACGAACTCCATCTTCTGCGACTGCAGAAGCTCTTCTCGCATCTGGGCCAAGGCCTGCTCGGCGGCGAGCCGGGCCGAGACGTCGCGTAGCGATACGTAGATGCCGCGCTCCTCGTGGCGAAACACACTCATCAGGAGGTCGACGGGAAGGTCGGGACCGAGCTGAAGCGTGTTGGGCCCCCGAGCGACCTCGCCGTGGTGGGATGCCTGGATGAAATCGAGCACTGCGTCGGACAGCGGGCCCGGTAGATCGCTCGCGGTCAAGGGACCTTGAGGGTCGGAGGCGTCGAGGAGCTTCCTGGCGACCCGGTTCGCCCGTCGGATCTCGCCTTCCTCCGACAACAGCAACACCCCGTCCGCGGACTGCTCCAGTACCGCGCCGAGCCTTTGCTCCGCTTGCTGACTGCGGGCGAGCCCGTTGCGAATCACGATCAGCGCCATCTGGGTCAGCGTGAGCATCGTGACCATGCTGACCACGAACGACGCCCACATGTCCGCCGGGGTCGGAATGCCGGGATGCGCGGGCTCGTCGAGGGCGAGGGCGCCCGTGATCGCGAGGCTCGCCAGGGTCAGGAACGCCGCGGCGCGACCGTTCCACAACAGGCCGGCCATGACGATGGCCACTGGGTAGGCCACCACCGCGGGGCTGTGCATTCCGCGGTTCAGCAGGACCCCCGCCGTGGTCAACACAAAGCACGACGAGGACATGACGGCTCCCGCCATCTCGGCGCGCCCGGCGTGGACCACCCGGAGCAATCCGACGCACAGCAGGAGCAGCGCGATGTACATGCCGACCGCGAGCCAGGGCAGTGCGGCCACGAACGGCGAGACGGCGGTCCCGAACAGGCAGCAGACCCCGAAGACCACCATGACCCAGTAGGTGAGTCGCGCCCGGACGAGGTCACCCGCGTAATCTCGGGAGGGCGGTCTCAAAAAGCCCGGAAGGGCGTTGACGAGCGTATCGACGGAAATGGTCACCCTTAGACCTCACTGTCTACCGGTCCCCGCGGGGGTGATTCACGAACTGGTGTGCCGGGTCTGGCTGTCAGCGGACAGTGATCAGCGGACAACGGTGTTTGGAGCCTGGTGATGACCGCTGACTGCTGTTGGCTCGCTCGATACGAATCCCACCCTCCCCCGCCCTTACTGTAAGCGCTTCGCGCGCTTCGTCCGGTCCCGCGTTCTCGCGTGAGCGAAGCGAGGGGGAGACGACCGAGCGAATCGCGCGGAGCGCGCTTCGCGACGGCGAGCGGGACCGGTCGACAGTGCGGTCTCGGTCTCTGTGCCGGCGCGCTTGGCGAAGCCGAGCGCGGAGCA
>CAZZLC010000077.1:0-26927 GCA_964655065.1 uncultured Enterobacteriaceae bacterium
CCCGATGTCGGTCCCCGGCAACAGCGAGCCCTCGACAGGGTTGATGCTGATGAGCTCTCGCTCGATCACCAACCGGATCGGCTTGAGCTGGTCGGCACGGACGACCTCGATCACGACTTCCGCTCCGACCGGCCCTCGAAGTCGCCGAACCGCGTCGTCGAGCGACATGTTGATGGTGGACTCGCCATCGATTCGAACGATCCGGTCGTCGCTGCGCAGCCCGGCGCGCTCGGCCGGCGTGCCCTTGACGGGAGCGTCGACGATGAGCTGATTGCTGTCCGGGTCGACCGACACCCGGATCCCGAGCCCGCCGAACTCTCCCTGGTTCTCGACGTCCATCTGGCGGGCGTCCTCTGGCAGGAGCAGCACCGAGTGAGGGTCGAGCGTCGAGAGCATCCCGTTGATCAGGCTGTACTCGACGCGAGCCAGTGGATGGTCCAGCCCCTCGGTGCCCGGAACGTCACTCGGGTCGAGGTGCTCGGAGAGCAGACCCGCGACCTTGCGCAGCTCGCTCTGCAGGTCCTGGCGGCGCCGAATGGGGCTGATCTCGAGCACCGTCCGGAACTCGCCGATCTCGACCGAGAGCAGCTTACCGCCGGGCTCCCGCGTGAACAGGCAGACGGGGACGTCGTGCTCGATTGCGTCGAGCGCGGCGCTGAACATGGCGTCCCAGTCGAGCCGCCGCTGATCGACGTACTCTTCGGAGACGTGGTACAGCGTGGGGTCCACGAGGTCGAGGCGAGCGAGGTCGTAGCCGGGGAAGAACGACACGGCGCCGATACTTCCGCCCCCGTCGTGCCCGCGCGCCCCTCCTACCAACAGCTGGAGGGCGACGGCCAGGCTCACCCCGCTGGCGATGCTGAACACGGCCAGCGGCCGAAAGACACGACGCATCAGGGATCCTCCAGCCGGTCCGGAGACGGCCGACTCCACCCATCACCGTAGGGCTCCCCCCCGAGCAAGTCAACAACCCTGCAAGCTGCGATGAAGTGCGACAGGTGGGAACCGAACGTCGGATCTCGCGACGGCGGCCCGGGCTCCATCATTTGTCGATCGCCGACGGAGATGTACCGAACGGGCTACAACGGCACACACCGCGAGTAGACGTACGGCGTAGACGCATGGACGCTCGCGTTGCAGGGCCGTTCAGGAGAAGAGACTCCCTCGGGTTCATCACCTGGCGGACCCCCCACACCCCCACCTCCTCGGGTCGTGCCGATGCCGTTGAAACTGACCTGCCCCAACTGCCGCACGGAAGTCGCCCTCACCGAGCCCCTCCCGCTGCCGGGCGGAACGGTCACCTGTACGGGCTGTGGAAAGGCCGTCGCCGTCAGCTACCCAGCCGGCGTGATGGACAAGCTTCGCGCGCGCGGCAAGCGTTTCGCCGACGACGTCGACATCCCGGGGCCGGCAGCCGCCCATCCTGGCGCACGGCCCTCGAACCAACCTCGCCCCTCCCACGCTGGCGCGCCTCGGGCGTCGAACCCGGGCGCACCTCGGGCGTCCAGCGCGGGCGCGCCTCGGGGCTCGGGCCCCCCCCGAGGAACCCCGAGCCCGCCGCAGCCTGCGCGGGGACCGTCGCTCGGTCGGCCCCCGCGGGGCGGGGGGCTGTCGCCCAGCGGCGGGCCTCCCAAGCGTGAGCGCTCCAGTGCCCGTATTCGGCGCACCACGCCCCCGGGTCCCCGCCGGCCCGGTGGGGGCGGAGGCTCCGACAACCGGCGACGCCTCGTGTCCGCCCTCGGGTGCCTCGGCTCCTTCGGGCTGATCGGCCTCGGCGGCGCCTTCCTGCTCGGCATCGTCGGCATCATCGCGGCGGGCGGCGGCTACTGGTACTTCTCGAAGGACCTCCCCACCGTCGACAAGCTGCGCTCCTACCAGCCGGCCACCGTCACGGTGTTGCTCGACATCAACGACGTCGTGCTGGGGGAGATCTACGAGCAGCGCCGCTACGTGGTGCCCACCGAGGAGATCCCGGACCACGTCCGCAAGGCCTTCCTCTCGGCCGAGGACGCCAACTTCTACAACCACGGGGGCGTCGACTTCTTCGGGATCGTTCGCGCGCTCGGGCGGAACGTCCTCGCCGGCAAGAAGGCGCAGGGCGCCTCCACCATCACCCAGCAGGTGGCGCGGAACTTCCTCCTCACGAAAGACAAGACCATCGTGCGGAAGATCAAGGAGATCATCTTGTCGTGGCGGATCGAGAGCGCCTACGACAAAGACCACATCCTCTACCTCTACCTCAACGAGATCTTCCTCGGCAGCCAGTCCTACGGCGTCGAGGCGGCCTCCCGCACCTTCTTCAAGAAGCACGTGAGCGAGGTCACGCTGGCCGAAGCCGCGATCCTGGCTGGACTGCCTCCGGCACCGTCCCTGTACAACCCGTACCGGAACTGGGACAAGACCACGATGCGGCAGAAGTACGTGCTGGGCCAGATGCTCCGGAACGGGCACATCACGCAGGCGGAGCACGACGCCGCGCTGGCCGAGGAAGTCCAGATCTTTCCCCGCACCAACACCTTCCTCGAGCAGGCGCCGTACTTCACCGAGCACGTCCGCCGGTACCTCGTCGAGGAGTACGGCGAGGAGAGGGTCCTCAAGGATGGGCTCCGGGTGAAGACCACCTGCGACATGGAGCTTCAGCTGAAGGCCCAGCAGGCCGTGTACGACGGCGTGTTCGGGGTCGACCAGAAGATGGGCTTCCGGCGGGAGGGGGTCGAGAACGTCGGCACCAAGGGCATCGAGGCCAAGCGACAGGAGCTCGAGCAGGCCATGATCGACCGGTGGATCGCCATCCATGATCCCGCACGTCGTGACGAGCCTCCC
Source organism: uncultured Enterobacteriaceae bacterium (assembly GCA_964655065.1). Lineage (GTDB taxonomy): Bacteria > Myxococcota_A > UBA796 > UBA796 > DRPG01. The sequence goes on from CAZZLC010000077.1 coordinate 2,824, forward strand.
GAGCGCTCGGAGGTGGAGGTCGACGAGGTCTACGAGGCCGTCCTCACCAAGGTGGCGAGGAACTACGCGATCGCGGCGATCGGGTCCCACGAGGCGGTCATCCCCATCGCGTGGAGCGAGTGGGTCTACGACCCCGATCCCCGCAAGTCCTGGCGTCGTCGCAAGGCCACCAACCTGACGCAGAAGGTCCGGGTCGAGCGCCCGGTCGAAGGCAGCGAAGGCAAGACCAAGGCCACCTGGGAGCCCATCCTCCAGGCAGGTGACGTCGTCCTCGTGAAGGTCGCGGCGAAGTCGACCCGCGAGAAACTCGTACGCAAGGCGTTCCGCGGCACCCCCGGCGACAAGCAGGGCATGGTCGCCGCGCGGCTTTGGCAGGAGCCCGAGGTCGAGGCGGCGCTGCTGTCGATGGACGTCGCCACCGGGGCGGTCCGTGCCATGGTCGGGGGCTCCAGCTTCGAGAAGACGCAGTTCAACCGCGCCGTGCAGGCCCGCCGCCAGGTCGGGTCCACCTTCAAGCCGCTCGTCTACACCGCCGCCATCGAGTCCAAGCGGGTGACCGCGGCCACGCTCATCCCCGACGCGCCGATCACCTTCGAGACCTCGCAGGACTGGCTGTGGAAGCCGTCGAACTATGGTCACCAGTACGAGGGCAACCTCACGCTCCGGCAGGCGCTGGCGAAGTCGAAGAACACCTGCACCGTCCGCGTGCTCGACGCCGCGGACCCCGGGCTGAACGACGATGTCATCTACAAGTTCGGCCGCAAGCTGGGCATCGGCGGCCCCCCCACGGACAAGCTGCCCGACGGACACAAGGCCACGCCAGAGAACGACAAGCTCTGTCCGTGGGTTCCCGAGACGCCCAAGACCACCATCTGCATGGATCGCGAGCCACCGCTGCCGCAGGGCGTCACCGACGACCAGCACCGACGCCGCCTCTCTCCCGGCCAGACCGACTACGTGTGCCGAGCCTGCGACTACTCCATGGCGCTGGGGTCGGCCTCGCTGACCATGGAGGAGATGGTCCGAGCCTACTCGGTCTTCCCGACCGCCGGCAAGCTGGTGGAGCCCTACTACCTCGAAGAGGTCCTCGATCGCGACGGCAACACGCTCGAGGTCGTGGAGCACGAGCCGCCCATCCAGGTGCTCGACCCCGAGGTCGCCTCGGTCGGCAAGTGGCTGCTTCAGGGCGTCGTGCTGTACGGCACCGGGGTGAGCGCCAAGCGCAAGCTCGGGCTCGAGGGCCTCGCCGGCAAGACGGGAACCACGAACGAAGAGAAGGACGCGTGGTTCGTGGGCTTCACGAACGACGTCATCACCGCGGTGTGGGTCGGCTTCGACCAGCCCCGACCCATGGGGGTGGCGTTCACCGGCGGCGGCACGGCCCTTCCGATCTGGATCGACTACATGTCGCTGGCCGCCCCCAAGGCGAACGACCGTCCCTTCGAGTTCGCGTCCGGGCTGTCGTGGGTCAACATCGACGAGAGCACGGGCGGTCGGCTCGAGTCCGGCGGGGTGCTCTATCCCTTCATCGAGGGTACGACGCCCGAGGCGACGGGCCTCGAAGAGGGCGACGTCACCATGACCGAGGTCGGCGTCGAGCTCTGATCCGTCGGGGCTGCTCTCGACATGGCAGAGGACCAGAGAAGGGAGTTCCGGAAATGGCCACCTGGTGGGGACTCGTGCTGGGCTGCACGGGCACGATCATCCCGACGACGGACCGGTGCTCGCTCGAGGTCGGGCAGCTCGCGTCCGAGTCGGGCCGCCCCGGAGACACGGTACTCGCCACGGGCGGCGGCCCCTTCCGCGACGAGCGTGACACCGCGGTGTTCGTGGGGGGCGTCCGTGCGTCGGTGGTCTCGGTGAACGGCGGCTCGACGGACTGCCTCGCGTGTCAGGCGTGCAAGTCCGAAGCCGAGTGCTCGTTGTGCGGCACCTGTGACGATCCGAGCGACGACCTGGACGAGGAGCGGCGCCAGGAGTGCTTCGCCACCGGAGAGGAGCCGGGCTTCTGCGCCCGATGCGAGCCCTCCGTCGAGTTCGTGGTCCCCGACCTGCCCGCCGGCCCGACCGAGGTCTGGGTGATCGGCGAGATCGGCACCAGCCGTCCGGTGCCGTTTACCATCGAGGCGGGGGCGAAGCCCGTGATCCCGACCGGGAGCACCGGCGACACGGGCGGCGCGACGCCCTGAGCTCGACGAGCGGTTAACGGGAGGGGTCCACCGTACACACCTCCTTCGACCGTCCTCTCCCACTGCCGCGCTTGAGTCCCGACGGCCGTCGGGGTACAACGTGCGACGCTCCGGTCGGGAACTGGAGCCACTGGAGTCCTTCAATGCGTCGCTTCATCGGTGCTGTCCTCGTCCTCCTTGCTCCCGCTCCCGCACTCGCGGGTGGCTTCGGGATCATGGGCACGGGCGGCCTGCACAACGAGCAGGTCTACTTCTACTCCAGCAGCAGCACGATCAACGGCCAGCCCTACAACGAGCTCCAGCAGTACGAGCAGTTCCGCACCAACCAGTTCCTCGGTCACATCGGCGGCGGCTTCGAGTTCCTGCTCGGCGACGCGCGAGACGACAAGATCGTCGGCAGTGTGCGGGTGTTCTACAACGGGGACTTCCCGCAGGCGAACCCGGCCGATCGCATCGGCGGCAACGTCCGGGCGACCGACGAGACGAGCATCACGGGCAACCTGCGCGAGGAGGATGTGGTCGGCGCGTACCGCACCGGTGTTCGCCACCTCGGGTTCGCCATGGTCGGTCTGTCCTGGGGAATCGCGGGCGATCCGAACGGACTGCAGCTCGCGGCGGTCGGCCACGTCGGCACGGCTCTCGTCACCCTCGACCACACCGAGTTCTTCATGGCCCAGATCGGTCCGGGTGTGACCTATCGGCTCAACCGGCAGACCCAGTTCTTCGCCGACCTGACCTACCAGGCTCGCTTCCGCAAGACGGTGTCGCACTCGACCGGCCTCACCGCCGGCCTGCGCTATCTCTTCGACTGACTCACCCGACCCGCGCCACGGCCTCGATCTCGACGTCCACGTCCTTGGGCAGGCGAGAGACCTCCACGGCAGCGCGAGCAGGTCGGTGCTCACCGAACCACTCGGCGTAGACGGCGTTGACCGCCGCGAAGTCGTCCATCGACCTCAGGAACACGGTACACTTGACGACCCGAGGCAGGCCGCTGCCTGCGGCGTCGAGGACCGCCTTCAGGTTACGGAACACCTGGTGGGTCTGCGCGGTCACGTCGCCGTCGATGACCTTGCCGCTGACGGGATCCATCGCGATCTGTCCGGAGCACCAGACCCAACCGTCGGTCACGACAGCCTGGCTGTAGGGGCCGATAGCAGCGGGCGCATCGTCGGTCTGTACGAATCTCACGGCAATCCTCGTTGCAAGTAGGGACAGGCCACTGGTTAGGGTGCCATCGAGTACATCATCACCGAAAGGGAAACCATTGTTCGACGACACGCCGCTCGTCATGGTCGAAGACGAGCCCACGCTGCGCGAGGTGGTGGACAGACTGGAGCGATCCCGCGTCATCGGCATCGATACCGAGAGCGATTCCTCGTACGCCTACCAGGAGAAGGTCTGCCTCATCCAGGTGAGTGACCTCGAGTACGACTACATCATCGATCCGCTGGCCATTGACGACACCAGCTCGCTCGGGCCGGTGCTCGCCAATCCCGAGATCGTCAAGGTCCTCCACGGCGCCGACTACGACATCGCGTGCCTCGACCGAGACTACGGCTTTCGCTTCCGCGGGCTGTTCGACACTCTCGTCGCGGCACAGCTCATCGGCATGGAGCGCATCGGACTCGCCGATTTGATCGACCGGTACTTCGGCATCACCATCGACAAGCAGTACCAACGGCACAACTGGGGACTGCGTCCCCTCGAGCCCGAGCACGTGGCCTACGCGCGGGGCGACACCCACTTCCTGCTCGCACTCCACGAGATCATGCTGCGCACCGTGAAGCGACGGGGCCGCCTGCGGCACCTCCGGGAGGAGTGTCGGCTGCTCCAGCACAAGCGCTGGACGGGACGCGGCCACGATCCCGAAGGGTGGGTCGACCTCAAGGGCGCGTCGGATCTCGACGCGACCGGGATGCGCGTTCTACGACGGCTCTACGAGTTTCGTGACGGCCAGGCGCGCAGGCAGGATCGGCCCGTCTACAAGGTCATTCCGGACGGCGTCCTGGTCGACCTGGCCGAGCACCGGCCCGACGATCGCGAGGCCCTCGACAAGCTCTTTCCCCGCAAGCAGGCGATGCGTCGGCGCTACGGAAGCGGACTGCTGTCGGCGATCCGCAAGGGACTCGACGATCCGGACGTCGAGATTCCTCAGAAGCGCCGCCGGAAGAAGACCCGCCCACGAACGGCGCTGCGCACGCGTCTGCGCGGCCGTCAGGCCGAGCGCGTGATGGCGAGCCTCAAGCAGTGGCGCAACGAGCTCGTCGAGCGAGAGCCGGGTCTCACGCCATTCACGGTCGCCTCCAACTCGACCCTGAAGTGGATTGCGAGCCTGAGGCCCCAGAGCCTCGAGGAGCTCGAACAGGTGCCCGAGGTCCGGAAGTGGCAGGTGGCGGACTTCGGCGAGGAGATCCTGGCGTTGCTCGACGAGGTCGCGCCCGGCGTCAGTTGACGATCGTGGCCTGGCTGCGCAGCCCCTCGACGTACTGGCCGAGGAACTCCTGGCGACGCTGGAACAACAGGCGCTCGCGCTCCTGCTCCTTGTTCTCCTCGAAGCTCTCCATGTCGGGCTCCTCGCGCGACTCGAGCTGGACGATGGTCCAGGTGCCGTTCTCCTCGTAGGCGTCGGGACGCACGGCACCGACCTCGGCGGTGCGGCTCCAATCGAGGAGCGCCTGCGGCGGCGACAGGGGGCTCGAGCGGGTCGTCGGAATGAGCCCGGTGGTCCGGGCAGTCAGGCCGTAGGTGTCGAGCACGTCCTGGGGCAGCTCGCCCGTCTCGGACCACTCGGCCAGGACCTCGCGTCGCGCGGCGTTGGCCCGCTCGTCAGCCCGCTCCTTCTGGAGGAGCCGCTCCGCGATCTGGTCCTGAACATCCTCGAGCTCGTCCTGGTCGGCTTCGATGCGCTCCTCGAGCTTCAGGAGCCGAACGTCGGCCTCCGTGGTGTAGACCTTGGTGAGCGAGCCTACTTCGAGACCATCGAGCGCCACGGCGTCCTGGGGCGCGAGGAACTTCACCGCCTGGATGCCCTTCTCTCCCCCTTGCAGCGCGGACGGGTCTTCGGACCATTTCTTCGCGAGCTCCGCGAAGTCCGCACCCTGCTCGGCCTCCTGCCGCACCTTGCTCAACAGCGCCACGAGGTCGGACTTGTTGGGGCCGTCGGGCTCCACCGCGAGGCGGATCATGGAGTAGCGAACCCGCTCGGGACGGCTGTACAGCCGATCGAAGTCGTCGTCGTAGGCCTGCTTGACCAGCGAGAGGTTGTCCTCGTCGGCGAGCCAGGTCTTCACGTCCTCGGGGGTGACCTCGACATCGGCCTGCATGCGCAGAGGGCGGATCTCGACCAGCTCGAGATCGACCTGGGTTCGATTCCGGACGTACTCGTCCTTCAGGGCCCGATCCGAGAGAGTGACGCCGAGCGAAACGAGCTCGATGACCTTGCTCACGGTGAGGTTCTCGCGGAGCTCCTCTTCGTAGGCCCCACGAGACATCTGGCGCATCTTGAGCGAGCGCTCGTAGAGCTTCTCGCTGTACTTGCCGTCGTCCTCCTGGAACCGCATCGCGATGGTGCGACCGACCTCGTAGTCCGAGACGTGGACGCCGAGGTCGTCGGCCCGCTGGAGCAGGAGCTCGCGGTCGATGAGCTGCTGCTTCACCTCGTCCTGCAGCTGCTGCCGCTCGGACTCGTCGAGCGTCTTCTGCAGCTGCTGCTCGCGGAGGCGCGAAGCATCTTGGTAGGCGCGCGTGTACTCGGTATCCATGATGCGCTCGCCGTTGACCTCGGCCACGATCGCGCTGCGGTCTCCCTGCGGTGAGGCGTACACGAGAATGAACGCCGCCACCACGATGACGAGAATGACCTGCATCCCGGTCGAGTCCGAGCTCGACCGCATCTGCTCCAACAGACCCATGCTGTCTCCCTGGACCCCCGACGTTATCGGCTCGGGCCCGGTGCGACCAACGCCGCAGTCAGTTCGTGAAGATCGTCGCGAGCGGATTGCCCGAAGTCCGCTTGTGCCGCGCATACTTCTTCTTCGCCTGCGGCATCCACTTCGTGAGGTTCTTCTTGCGCTGGCCGTGCGAGGGGTGGGTCGAGAGGAACACCGGCGGCCCCTTGCCGCCCGACGCCTGCGCCATCCGGTCCCACACGCGACGGCTCTCCTCCGGGGGGTAGCCCGCCTCGGCCATGTACATCATGCCGATGACGTCGGCCTCCGACTCGTGCTTGCGCGAGAAGGGGAGGATCACCCCGAGCGTGCCCCCGACCCCGAGCGCCCCCAGGATGGCGAGGCGCTGCTCCGCCTTCAGCTCGGTGGCATTCGCCATGTAGAGCTCGAGGCCCACCAGCCCGCCCACGAGCGCCGCCTGCTGGGACAGACGCTCGGAGCCGTGACGCGCGGTCGCGTGAGCCACCTCGTGCCCCATGACGAAGGCCATGCCGGCCTCGTTCTTCAGCACGGGCAGAATCCCCGTGTAGAACGCGATGTAGCCTCCGGGTAGCGCCCAGGCGTTCACGGAGTCCTCGCGGACGAGGGAGAACGTCCAGTCGTACTTCGGCTTGTCCGCGACCTTCGAGATCCGGCGCCCCACCCGGTTGAGGACCTGGCTGTTCTCCCCCTTCCGCTGGACGTTCGCGTCCTTCAGCATGGACGTGTAGGACGACTTGCCCACCCCACGCATGATGCCGTCGGGGATCAGGTTGAACTGGCGCCGGCCCGTCACGGGGACCTTCTGGCAGGAGGTGAGCAGGAGGGTCGCGACCAGGGCGAGGAAGAAGGGGGCGCGCATCGGCTCTCCACTCCGGGTCGGTGCCGCCCGGGCTCGGTGACGATAGCCGAACTGTCCATGGCCAGCGTCGGAACCATCGTCAACGAGTGGCTCGAAAGGGCCGATCACCGGGTGCTCTGGGCGGGCTACCGGGCGGCGAGCGTGCGCGTGGCTCGGCTGCGCGAGGAGCTTCGGGAACAACACGCGGCTTTCGTCGATCCGCGAGCGGCGACCGGCGATCGCGCGGAAGGACGGCCCGTCCTCGCGGACATCGACCGGACCGCGCGTCGAATCCTGCGGTCGGCGGCAGAGGAAGCGGGCCGACGGTCCGGCATCGCCGGTCTGGTCGGTGCGATCTCCCTCCCGACCGAGGTGGTCGTGAACACGATCGGGGCGCTGCGACTCGCGCAGCGACTCTGTGTGGTCTACGGCTTCGACCCCCACTCCGATCGGGGCCGCATGGCCCTCTGCCAGGCGCTCGCCGCCGCCTATGACGTGGATCTCCCCGACACGGGCCCCGAGGGCTTCCGCGCGACCGAACTCGTGGCCCTAGCGCGGGAGCGCAGCCTCCCCGCCAGCGCGAGCGCTCGCCTCACCCGAGCGATGACCCGCTGGACCGCACGCTTCGCGCTCACTACACGGCGCCGGTGGATCCCCGTGGTCGGAGCGCCGCGCCAGGCCCTGCTCGCCCGGCAGCGCACCCTCGCGGACGGTGAACAGATGATCGCGGTGCTGCGCCGACTGTCCGAGGTGCCGGGCTCGACCCGAGACCGCCTCGAGGACGCGATCGAGGTGGCCGAGCGTTGACGCTGCCCGTGGTCTCGGATCTGTTCGACGTGCTGGACCGCGCGGTGGATCGGGCCGGGGGGCTGCTCACCGCCGGGGAGCGCCGGGTCGTGGACCGCATGCGGGCGCTCGAGGGTGAGGCGGCGGTGGCGTGGGCGCGGCTCACCGTCCGCGTGCCGACCGTCTTCGAGGTGTCGCGGCTCACCCTCGCCGACGTCCACGACGTGCCCGGCGCCCTGGGGGTACTCACGCGAGCCGAGCTCGTGGATCCCCTCGTCACCTGGGACGATCGGGCGCGGGCCCTTCGCAAGGCCGATCTGATCGCCGCCGTGCGCGCCGTCGGGCTGCCCACGAGCGGACGCCGAGAGGCGCTGCTCGAGCGGCTTCGCGGCGCCCGCGGGTTCACGCGCGAGCGGTTCGTGCGGGTACGCCACCGGGGGTTGCTGCGCCGACTCGAGCGCTGGGCATTTCTGTCGCCGTTTCCCGACCGCAGCACGCTGGTTCGCGAGCGGATCGGCGTCGTGCGGTGGCCCGACTACACGCCGACCGCCGGCGCCGCGCTCCCGACGCGTCGACGCGCCTGGCTCGCCTACGAACGCCTGGCCGACCGGATGGCGGGACTCGGGGCGCCGATCGGCCCCGACGAGGCGCTCTCCGCCCTCCGGGACGGCACGGCTCGCGCTCCCGGGCGCCTCGACCTGCAGGAGACCCTGCGTCGCGAGGTCATCCGGGTCGGGCAGGCCCTCGAGCGCGAAGGCCGCCCCACCGAAGCGCGTGAGCTCTATGCCCGTCTGGTCGAGGATTGCGGAGCTCGACTCCCCCGCGTGGCCTTCCGCTGGGCGCAGGCGCTCGTCGCCGAGGACCGCTGGACCGAGGCCCACGCGCTGCTCACCGAGGCTCGCCCCGGCGCCGGACCCGTCGAACGACTGGTCATCGTGCGAGCGCTGCGCCGGATCGCCCGCAGACTCGGTCGCAGCGTGGCCCCGGATCCCCCGCTCCGCAAGCCCATCCGACGCGAGGTTCGCCTCGAGCGGGCCTCCGCGTCGGCGGTCCGGCCGCGCTGGGGCCCCGACGCTCTGCCCATCGAGGCCGCGATCTGCGGGTGGCTGCGGGATCAGGGTCGCAGGGCCTGCTTCAGCGAAGGTCGCTACTTCACGACCCTGTTCGCGCTCCTGTTCGCCGACGTCCTGTTCCTCGAGGTCCCCGGGGCGCTGCCCGTGCGCTGGCTCGCCGGCCCCCTCGACCTCGGGCGACCCGGGTTCCGCGAGCGTCGGAGCAGTGCGATCGACGCGGTGTGGCAGGGCATCTCGCGCGGCGAGGGGTCGGCGCGGGTCCGCGAGGCCTGGGGACGGCTTCGTGGCGTGAGGATCGTCGGCGCCCGCTGGCATCGAGTGACCCTGCCCGAGCTCGAGATCCTGGCCGACCACCTGGGCCCGGCCGGGCTGCGGGCCATCCTCGAGCCCATGCTCGAGCACGGGCTGTCGCGGCGCCGAGGTCTGCCCGACCTCGTCGTGTTCCCCGGCCCGCCCGTCCGACTGCCCGACGCGCTGCCGGGACGACTCACCGAGGGACTCCACCTCGTCGAGGTCAAGGGTCCCGGAGACCGCCTGCGGGACGACCAGCGGCTCTGGCTGGACTGTCTCGTCCGCGCCGAAGTGCGCACCGAGGTGTGGGAAGTCGCCGCGCGGGGTGTCTGAGCGGAGGTCGGGTCGATGGCGGTCCGGATCGCGCTGTGTGATATGCGGGCATCGCTAGCCGAGCGGTGCGTCAGGAGGCCCATTCGTGGAATCGGTGGTCGAAGTCAGCCTCGCATCCGTGCAGGCGACCAATCAGGACTCGGTGTGGGCCTTGCTCTTGAAGGCCGACCTGATCGTCCAGTTCGTCCTGCTCGTCCTCGTCGGGATGAGCCTCGTCAGCTGGGCCATCATCGTCACCAAGTACCTGCGGGTGTCGTCGGCGTCTGGCCAGTCGGCCCGCTTCCTCGACCTGTTCTGGTCGAGCAAGCGCCTGGCCGACGTGTACGAGAAGACCAAGCTCTTTCCGAACTCCCCTGTCTCCGAGGTCTTTCGCGCCGGCTACCAGGAGCTCGCCAAGGTGAACCGCTCCGAGGGCCGGGCCGAAGGGGCGACCGAGAACATCAATCGCACGCTGCGCCGGGCCACCTCGGTCGAGTCGACCAACCTCCAGCGCTACATCACGTTCCTGGGCACCACCGGGTCCACTGCCCCGTTCATCGGGCTGTTCGGCACGGTGTGGGGCATCCTGCGGGCGTTCCAGAAGCTCGGCGGCGGAGGCCCCGCGACGATCGACGTCGTCGGTCCCGACATCGCTCACGCACTGATCGCCACTGCGGTGGGGCTCGCCGCCGCCATCCCCGCCGTCATCGCCTTCAACTACTTCAACTCGAGCATTCGGGTGCTCAACACCGAGATGGACAACTTCTCGGCGGACTTCCTCAACATCGTCAAGCGCCACGTCGGCTGATCGGAGGTTCGTCGTGGCGATGGGAGGAGGCTCGAACGGCAGCGAGACCATGGCGGACATCAACGTCACGCCCCTCGTCGACGTGATGCTCGTGCTGCTCATCATCTTCATGGTGACCGCGCCGATGCTCGACAACGCCGGTGTCGACGTGGACCTGCCCAAGGAAGACGCGGCGCCTCTCGAGATGGCCGAGGAGGAGCAGCTGATCCTCACGATGAACGCCGACCTCGAGGTGTTCCTCGGAGACCTCGACACCCCCTTTGCCGTCGAGGAGCTCCCCGACCGCCTCGCCGCCATTGCCGAGGCGAATCCCGAGCGGCCCATCTTCTTGCGGGCCGACGAGTCGGTGCCCTACCGCGAGATCGCGCGGCTCCTCTCGGTCGCGAAGGCCGCGGGCATGCCGAGGGTGGGGCTCGTCTTCGACCCCATCAGCGACCGAGACCGCTGAGGCCCGGCGCATGAACCGTCCGCCGGTCAAGAGCGCGCTACAGCCGGATCCCCAGTCGCTGTGGACGGGGCTCGGGTGCAGCGTGTTCCTCCACGGCGGCCTCGGCGTCTTCGCCCTCGCGGTCTCGTGGCTCGGGCCGCTGCTGATGGCGCTCTTCCCTGGTTGCCAGCCCGACGAGCTGCTGATCACGGACAGCGTCGAGGTCAGCATGGTCAGCGCCAAGCGGCTCGACGTGCCGGACAAGGCCGAGCGCGCCAAGCGACGCAGGAAGCCCGAGCGCCCCGTGCCCCGGAAGAAGACGCCCGAGCCCGAGCCGGTCAAGGAGTCCGACCTCGTCGTGAAGACGAAGGACGAGCCCGAGCCGGAGCCGGAGGGCAATGTCGATGACCTCGAGGCCGAACGACAGCGGGCCATCGACGAGCTCCTTCGTGAGCAGGCGCTGCTCGACGTGCTCGCCGACGCGCCCGAGGGGGAGGTCGATCGCCTGCCCACCAACCCCGACGGCGATCCCGACGCGGATCCGGCGCTGGCCGCGCTCGGCACACAGGCCACGGGCGACCCCGCGATCCTGCGCTGGAAGCAACAGGTCACCGACCGGTTCCGCGCGAGGTTCAAGCCCATCGGCGCCCCCGAGAGCCTCGTCGTCGTGATGCACGTCTGGTTCGACCCGCGCTCCGGTCGCATCGAACGGTGGACCGTCGCGGAGAGCAGCGGCGTGCTGTCCTTCGACAAGGCCGCCGAGCGGGCGATTGCCGCAGCGGGTACGATTCCCACGCCGCCACCCAAGTACCAAGCTCTCTTCGACGCGGAATACGTCGAGGTCGAGATGGTTCCGTGACCCACGGGTCTGCCCCCTCCCCGAGAACACGACGAAGGACTCCATGATCGCTCGGATGCTCTGTTGCCTAGGCCTGCTCGTGGTCACCCTGTCGTCCTCCCCCGCGCTCGCCCAGAGCATCCGCATCCGGGTGGCCGGGTCGGCGGACGTGCCGCTGGCGGCGCCCAAGGTCCAGCTCATGACCGAGACGGGTCAGGGCGAGGCCGATCAGATGTGGGACGCACTGTGGGTCGATCTCACGATGTCCGGCTACTTCAAGATGTTGGATCCGAAGGGCTACGTGGAGAAGGGCAAGGGCGTCGAGCCCGGCGCCTTCGACTTCGACGCGTGGCGCCTGCTCGACACCACGGTCCTCGTGAAGACCCGGATGTACGGCCTGGGCCACGCCGCCTGTGACCCCGAGGGCAAGCGCATCTGCGTGGACGTCTTCGTCTACAACGCCGACACCGGCGATCTGCTGTCCTCGAAGCAGTACCGCGGCGTACCGCGCGCCGCGCGCTACCTCGGCCACGCGATGGCCAATCACGTCATCGAGGTCACCACCGGGTCGAAGGGGTGGTTCGGCAGCCGGCTGACCGCGGTGAGCAGCCAGTCCGGCAACAAGGAGATCTACGTGATGGACAGCGACGGGCGCAACGTGCTCGCCGTGACCCGAAACGGGGCCATCAACCTCTCCCCGGCGTTCTCCGCTGACAACAACGAGATCGCCTGGACGTCCTACAAGAAGGCGAACCCGGACCTCTACGTGAAGAACCTCCGCACCGGGCAGACGCGAACGCTGTCGAACGTGAAGGGCGTCAACACCTCGCCCTCGTTCTCGCCCGACGGCTCACTCGTCGCGATGTCGCGAAGCGTGGCCGGCGAGTCCGACATCTTCCTGCTCGATGCCCAGACCGGCGCCACGGTGCGCCAGCTCACCCGCGGCGGGGGCATCGACGTGTCGCCCGTGTTCACGCCCGATGGCGGCACGGTGCTCTTCGCCTCGGAGCGGGGAGGAGGCGCACAGGTCTACCGTGTTCCCGTCGAGGGCGGCAGCGCCAAGCGGCTCACCTTCGTGGGCGACTTCAACATCGACCCCGCGATCTCGCCCGACGGCAAGCGGTTCGCGTTCGTCGGCCGCTCCGAGGGCGGCTTCGACGTCTATGTGGCCGACCTCTCGGGCCGCAACGTGGTGCGCCTGACCCAGGGCCAGGGCGACAACGAGGACCCCACCTGGACGCCCGACGGCCGCTACGTGATGTTCAGCTCGACGCGCACTGGACGCTCCGAGCTGTGGCTCTCCACCGCCGACGGTCGCCACCAGACCCAGGTGACGAAGGGCGGCGGCTGGACCCAGCCGTCGTGGACCTTCGCGAATCCGTGATGCCGAAGGCGAGCGTCGACATCGGCTCGAACTCGGTCCTCTTGCTGGTCGTCGACGACCAGGGGCGCCGCCTGCACGACGAGGCGCGGGTGGTCGGTCTCGGCAAGGGTCTCGGCGAACGGGGGTTGTTCCAGCCCGACCGCATGGACGCCGCGGAGAAGGCGCTCACGGACTACGTCGCGGTCGCGAGGCAGTACGGCGTCGAGCCATGGTCGATCAAGGCGGTGGCGACCTCGGCGTCGCGCAGGGCCATGAACGCGGACACGTTCTTCGCGAAGCTCCAGCGCACCCTCGGGCTGCGCGTGCGGGTCATCTCGGGCGAGGAGGAAGCCCGTCTGACCTGGCTCGGTGCGCTGGTCGACCTTCCCGAGCACGCCGAGCCCCGCGTGGTCGTGGACCTCGGCGGAGGGAGCACGGAGGTCGTCGTGGGGCACGCGGGTGAGGTGCGCCAGCGTGTCTCCCTCGAGTTCGGTACCGTGCGGCTCACCGAGCGCTTCATCAGCGAGGGGCCCGACGGACGCGTGCTTCCCGAGTCGCTCGCGCCGCTCGTCGAGTACCTCGACGTCGAGATCCGCCGGATTCCGTTCGCGCTGCCGCCCGACTGTCGCGTCATCGGAGTCGCGGGCACCGTCACCACGCTCGCGGCCATGCGTCGCGGCCTCGAACGCTACGACGGAGAGCTCGTGCACGGGATGTCACTGTCCAAGCGTGACCTGCGCGACTTCGCCGACCGGCTCGGCGCGGCCACCCGCGCCGAGCGCCTCGAGATGGCCCGCATCGAGCCCGCGCGAGCCGACTTCCTGTTCGCGGGGGCCACCGTCCTCCACCGGCTGCTCGTCAACCTGCGCGCAGATCAGATGCTCGTGAGCGACCGCGGCCTGCGCTACGGCGTGCTCGTCGGCTGACGACCGGGTCGTCGACCCGCGATATGGCACCTCTGTCGCTGCTGCGACGCCGGAGCCCCCATGGTCGTCGTCTCCTACAGTCGCGCGGACAAGGTGCGCGTCGCCGAGCTCACCGCCATCCTGCGCGAGCACGGGCTGGCCGTCTGGTACGATCGCGAGCTGACCACCGGCGAGTTCGAGCTCGAGATCGAGAACCAGATCCACCGAGCAGTGGCGGTGATCGTGGTGTGGTCGGAGTCGGCGGTCCAGTCGCAGTGGGTTCGCGCGGAGGCGGCGCTCGCCCTCGAGCTCGGCAAGGCCATCTCGGTGCGCATCGACAAGGTCGCGTCCGCGCGCCTTCCCCTCCGCTACAAGCAGGAGAACTGCATCGACCTGTCCGACTGGACCGAAGGCGGCAGTCCCGACGTGACCCGCATCGTCGAGGCGGCGCACGCGCTCCGCGCCAACGACGACCCGGAGCCCGACCCCGACGATCCGCTGCTCGAACAGGTCGCGGACGTCGCCCGCAACCGCACCAACTTCACGATCCTGCGGCGGCTCGCGATCGGCGAGGTGTCGAGGGTCTACCTCGGTCGGCTCAACCGGCGCCTCGTCACGGTCAAGATGATCCGGGACGGGCGACTCGCTTCGGGCACGCCCTCCGCCGCCGAGGCACGCGACACCGCCCTGCGCGAGATCGACAAGTCCGCGCACCTCGAGCACCCCTGCTTCCTGCGCATCGCCGATGCGTTCCACCATGCCGAGAACTTCTACGTGGTCACCGACTTCGCTCCCTCGCGGACCATTCGGGCGGTGATGGGCGACGAGACGAGGGCCGGGGGCCGGTTCGACGTGGTCTCGACCGTGGGCATCCTCCACCAGCTCGCCGAGGCGCTGATCGACGGCCAGCGCTGCGGACTGCGATTCCTCGCCGTCAACCCGAGTGAGGTCTACCTCAACCACGACGAGACGTCGGGCGAGGCGCGGGCCCAGCTCACGCCGCTCAACTTCGCGTACTTCCTCGCCCAGCTGGCCGCCGACACCAACGTGCTCTTCACCCTCGAGAAGGGGCCTTTCACGGCGCCGGAGCGCTTCGTTGTCGGACTGCTCGCGCCCCCGACCACGCGCGACGAGGAGCAGTGGGCGATCGACCGAGCGAACCAGTTCTCGCTCGGCATGCTCGGCTGGACCATGCTCGAGGGCCGACAGCCCTTCCTGGGCGTCGAGGGGGAGAGCGCCTACCACCGCATGCGAAGGTTCGAGCAGGAGGCACCGAGCTTCTCGCAGCGGGTGGCCGAGGCGCCCTGGCGAAGCGAAGGGCAGGCGCTGTTCCGCGTCATCGAGCGGATGGTCCGGTTTCGGCCCGAGGAGCGCTGGACCGACATGACCCAGGTGTCCCACCTGCTCGGTGCGCTCGAGGGCGAGCAGGCGGGAGCGGAGGTCGAGCGCGGAGTCAAGGCCGCCTATCACGAGGTCTGCCATGGGAACGAGGGCTTCTACAACGAGTTCTACGGCCGGCTGTTCACGCGGGCTCCCCACCTGAAGGCCATCTTCCCCATGGGCGAGACCCCCGAGGCCCAGGCCGCCCGTCTCGACGGCGCGCTCGGACAGCTGCTGAACTACCGGGAGCAGCAACGCGAGCCCACCACGCTCTCCGCCATTCGGGCGTCCCACCGCCCCCGCGGGCTCACCGGCGACGACTATCGGCACTTTGGTCACGCGCTCATCGAGACCTTCGAACAGCGGCTTCCCGACGACGAGCAGCGCGAGGCTCGCCTCGCCGCGCTCGAGATCGTGATCTGGCCGGCGCTCTACTACTTCATCGACGATCTGGAGCGCGCCGGGTGATCTCGGCGCCGCAGGGCCCCCCGGAACAAGGCGATGCAGAAGGCAGTCTCGGCGACCAGCGGAATGACGTAGAGGGGCTCGACGAGCGCGCTGAGCTCGGGCGCGAGCAGCGCGGCGCCGCTCCCCAGGAGGTAGACCGCGCCGCTCGCCCCGAGCGCCCAGCCGAGCCATCCGGGGAACCGTGTCGAGCGCACCACGAGCAGCCCGGTGAGCGCGCAGTTCACGGCAAAGAACACCAGCCCGAGGTCGTAGCCGAGACCGTGGATGTCCAGGGCGAGCGCTGCCAGCGGCTCGGCGACCTCTGGGGGAAGCGAACCGTCGAGGAAGCGCAGGGCGGCCTGCATGCCGAGGAGGCTCGTCCCGATCAGGGTGGCCTGCACGAAGCGGAAGGCGGTCGCGGCGAGTGCCGTCACCCACCCCGCTTCCTGGAGAAGCGCGAACAGCGCGACCCCGACGCCGACATCGCACAACGCCATGCCGACGTCGGCTGCGAAGCTCGCTCGCAGCAACCCCTCGCGAGCGACCACCGCGGCCGCGGTAGCCTCGGCGTCGCCACCGACGATGAGGCTGCCTCGCGCGAAGACCTCGCTCCAGACGCCGAGGGCGATGATCGCCAGGTACATGGAGGCCGCCGCGGCATGGAGCTGCCGGTTGTTCAGGGGCATGGTGAATTCTCCTTGTGTGGTTCGTTCGACACCTCCCGATTAGCCATCCATTCTCGCGGAGCTCACGGCCGATTTCGCATCCACCTCGTGCGTTTTCGAATGCACGGGTGACGATCATTACAGCCCTCCTGCCCGACACCGTTCACACAGGAGAGTCCATGCTCCGTCGTCCGTCGCTCTTCCTCGGCGCGCTCGCGGTCGCCATCACCCTCGAGAGCGCCGCGCTGGCGCGGCCCGCGCGCGTGAATCAGATCCCGAACGGGGACGTGTTCCGCTGCCTCACCTGCCACGAGCAGTCCAACGGGGGCACGCGCAATGCCTTCGGCCTCCAGGTCGAGCAGACCCTGATCGGCTCGGGGTCAACCGCGACGGTGGACTGGCCTGCCGTGGCGCCGCTCGATGCCGACGGTGACGGCCTCACCAACGGTGAGGAGCTCGCCGATCCCGACGGTGACGGCACCCCGGGCGGGGGCTCCGTGTCCAACCCCGGCGACGCCAACGATCCCGGCGAGGCCGACCCCGACCCGATGGACACCCTCGACACCGGAGACGACGAGCCAGCGAGCGGCTGTGACCACACCGGGGGCACGCCCCTCGGCGCCGTGGCAGGCGCCGCCGCACTGCTGCTCCTTCGGCGGCGTCACGCCATCTAGCGGCCGTCCGAGGACACCAGCGCCGACCACTCGCCCGACTGCCACGCCTCGGGCACCGGCTCCCCGGGAAACACGGTGGGGGCGTGCTCGGACGCCCAGCTGTAGATGCGACCGCGCGCCGTCTCGTAGCCGATCTCGGCCGCGCGCTCGTACCTGGCGAAGTCCAGGATCCCGACCGACTTGACGCTCGGCTCCAGCAGCAGGTGCGCCCGCGTGCGCTGCTCGAGGCTCGATCGCGCGCTGTTCACTTCGAGCGAGCGCATCAGGGTGGCCCCGAGCGGCGGCACGCGGGGTGACTTCGCGAATGGGCTCAGACGCCGGGCGAGCACCCACCAACCCGAGACGTGGTCGACGATGTCGAAGGTGCGCGACTTGAGGACGGGCGGGGCCACGTTCACCGCGATGATGCGCTCCGACCTGGCCTCCGCGCGCATCACGTCGACGGGGAAGTTGTCCATCACCCCGCCGTCGACCACCAACTGTCCGTCGATGATCACGGGCGTGAAGACCCCGGGGATCGAGATCGAGGCCCGGATCGCCGCCGCGAGCGATCCCCGACGGATCAGCAGGCGCTCTGCCGTGGTGAGGTTGCACGCCATGCAGAAGAAGGGCGTCCAGAGGTCCTCGATCTGGCGCTCCCCGTACAGCTCGGTGACGAAACGGTGGAGCTTCTTGGACCGGAAGAGCGCGGCGACGGGCAGGGTGAAGTCGAAGAGCCGCCGGGGGTTGGTCATCCGCGCGGAGAGCCGCATGGCCTCGTCGTAGGGGATGCCCATCGCGAACGCGGCCGCGAGCAGGGCTCCCATCGAGGTCCCGCCAAAGTGGTCGACGTCGACCCCCGACTCGAGGATCGCACGCCACACGCCGACGTGAGCGTAGCCCCGGGCCCCGCCGCCCGAGAGCACGAGCCCGATGGCCCTTCCGGTGAGCCGGCGAGCCAGCGAGAGGAGGTGACGCCGCTCCCCGCGACGCAGGTGGTGGTGACGCTCGAAGCGCTCGGGAGGGTCGAGCCAGCGCGCGGTGCCCGACGGCTCCTGGGTGGCGCTCGGGTGGAGCAGCACGAGCTCCACCGGGCGACCTGGTGCCTCCTCGGCCGCCAGGGCCTCGAGCCTGCCGGGCGACGGATCGTCGGTCGCGTCGGCCACCACGACCACCGTGTCGGCCCGATCGAGACACCGGCGCGTCCACTCGGTGGGGGCTGCGTCGGCCACGAGGACGAGCACGTCGTGGTGGACCTCGAGCTCCGCGAGCGCCCGCGCCACCAGCTGGTGGTCAGCATCGCTGGAAGGCACACTCACGGTGACGAGACCGTCGAAGCGAGCCTCGAAGGCCTGAGCGGTGAGCACGAGGGCCCTCCCGTGCCGGTGCAGGGCGTCGGGGAGGCCATGAACGAGGGCCTGGACGGGCTCCACGTCGCGGTGGCGGATCAACGCGAGCACCCGGCAGGCCCGGGGCCGCTCCCCCGCCGACTCGACCTGCGCGATCACCCGACCGGCTATCGCCAACAAGAAGGCCGGAAAGCGGATCGACCACGCGCCCAGCTGGGCCTTGCCAATCCGCACCAGCTGACTCTCGCGCACCGCCGTGACCGTGTCGCGGCGCCGCCGCCGGCGCAACACCCCGGACGCGCCGATCAGGTCCCCTCTCACCGCCTCGGTGGTCCCCCGGTCGTCACCGTCGCGTCGCAGCCGCCCATCGATGACGACGTACAGTGCATCGGCAGGGTCGTCCGCCTCGAACAGCCGCTCCCCCGGCCGGAGGTTCACGATCTCCAGCTCTTCGAGAAGCCCACGCGGCGGCTCCTCGCTCAAGAGCGGGCGCAGCACGTCGCACACCTGGGATCGCGCGAGCCGCTCGCGAAGCGCCCTGAGCTCGGCGGGCTCACGGTCCAGCCGCTCGGTGGGACGAAGCTCTTCGTCGCGTGACATGCGCCGGTCCTCCTGACAGCAGGGAGGTACCCAGCACGCGTCCGACGCTGCGCTACGCGTCCCTTACAGGACGCCTCACCACTCGAGAATGCCCGCCGCGAGCGACAGCCCCGCACCGAGACCGACGAACAGCACGCGCGATCCGTCACGCAGGCGGCCGTCTTCGCGGGCGATCGCGAGGGCCATGGGCAGCGACGCGGCGACGCAGTTGCCGTACGTGCCGACGATGTCGACGAGCTGCTCGTCGCTCACCCCGACGCGCCGGAACGCCTGGAGGCCGGGACCCGACATCTGGTGGGGCACGACGAGGTCGATGTCGGCGAGGGTCAAGCCGTTCTTGGCGAGGATCCCGAACATCATCTCCGCCATCTTGGTCCGACCGAGCCGATAGATGCGCGTTCCCTCCATGCGGAAGCGGTAGTCGTCGAGCGACGCCTCCTCGGGCGGCAGCCGCGTCCCGGCTCCCTTGAGCTCGGCGTAGGCGGCTCCCTGGGGCCAGGTCTGGAACGCGAAGTCGACGAAGCGTCCCCCACCCGGCTCGATGAGCGCGGCCGCTGCACCATCACCGATGAGCGCCGCCGACTCGGGCTCGTCGAAGGCCCGGAACCCGGTTCCCTTCTCGGCGGACACGAGCAGCACCCGCTCCCAGGTTCCCGCTGCGACGAAGTGGGCCGCCGTGTGGAGCCCCACGAGGAACGACAGGCAGGTGGCGTGCACCGAGAACGACGGAATCCCCTCGAAACCCAGCGCCTGTTGCACGAACACCGAGCTGTCGGGGATGAGTTGCACCGGGGTGAGCGAGGCGTTGAGGACGAGGTCCGGGGGCGGGCCCTTCCCGAGCGCCTGTCGCGCCGCCTCGGCTGCCATCTCCTCCATCGGCAGGTCCGAGACGCGGCGCTCGGCGACGCCGGTGCGCTTGCGGATCCAGTCTGGCGAGCGTCCGATGTGGGGAGCGAGATCCTCGGCCGTCTGAACCGTGCCTGGGGCCGTCCAGCCCGTTCCCGTGATGCGTACCCTCACTCCGCCGCCCTCCGTGGGCTTCGTACCCACGCGACGTCGACAGGGACGTCAGCTTTGCGTGTCCGAGGGTTAGCGACTGTAAGCGGGCCGCGCCGGCCGTCCCCGAGAGCCCCTTCCCGCCTCCGGGATATCGGGACGACATGGCGGAGACCCTGCTGATCGTCGAGGACGACGTCGAGCTCACGGAGCTGTTGTCGGAGTACCTCGCGCGGCAGGGGTTCGTCGTGGGCGTGGAGCACGATGGAGAGCGTGCGATCTCCAGAATCAGGGCCGAGGTTCCCGACGCGGTCATCCTCGACGTGGGCCTGCAGGGGGTGGACGGACTCACGGTGTGTCGCCGCGTTCGCGACCACTACGACGGTCCGATCGTGATCTACTCGGCCCGGGGCGACGAGGTCGACCAGACCATCGGGCTGGAGCTCGGCGCCGACGACTACGTACCGAAGCCCGCGAGCCCTCGCCTCCTCGTGGCACGGCTGCGAGCGGTGCTCCGTCGCCGGGAGCCCCGTGCGCCGAGGGTCGAGGTCGGGCCCCTGTCGATCAACGCCGCCGCGCGGAGCGTGACGGTGAACGGAGAGCCCGTGGAGCTGACCACCGCGGAGTTCGACCTGCTGTGGGCGCTCGCCCGAAACGCCGGACGCCCGATGTCGCGCCAGGAGCTCATGCAGGCGTGCCGCGGCATCGACTATGACGGGCTCGACCGGTCCCTCGACGTCCGAGTGGCCAAGCTGCGCCAGCGACTCGGCGATGCCGATCGGCGACTCGTCAAGACCGTGCGCGGGGTCGGCTACCAGCTCGCGGTCGACCCATGAGTCCGTCAGTACCGGCCTCGCTGTTCGCTCGCTTCGCCCTGGCGCTCGGGGTGGGGCACGGCGTGGGCATCCTCGTGTGGGTCCTCGCGGCGGCGGTGCTCGTGCCACGCGTCGCCGAGGAACACCTCGCCATCGTGCTCGCCACCCCGATGTCGGCGCTGGCGGATCGACTGGCTCCGGCCGACGAGGAAGGGCGCGCCCGCATCCTCGCCGAGCTCGGAGACCGACGGCTCTCGCTGACCCCCCGCGTCCCCGAGCTCGCGGACGAAGCGCTCCACTTCGACGTGGCCTATCCGGACGTCACGGTCTACCAGCCGATCGACGACCAGACCTCGCTCGCGCTCGGGCCGCTCCCCCTCGTCCCAGCCGGAGCGCAGCTGCGGTGGATCGCCCTCGCCTTGCTCGCGACCATCGGCATCGGGACTGGAGCGTGGCTGGCCCTGCGCCCGGTCCGTCGCACCCTGGTGCGCCTCGCTCGCGTCGCCAAGGCCTTCGGGCAGGGGGACCTCACCGCACGGGCGCGCGTGAGCGGACCGGTCGAGCTCACGGAGGTCGGCGAGGCCTTCGATGCGATGGCCGACCGCATCCACGGGCTCCTCCGCGTCCAGCAGGAGACGCTCCAGGGAGTGTCGCACGAGCTGCGGACCCCGCTGACCCGGGCGCGGTTCGCGCTGGAGCTCGTCGCGGACACCGAGGCCCCCGAGCGACGGGCCGAGCTCGCCGAGAAGGCGTCGGGCAACCTCGATCAGATGGAGCGGCTCCTCGACGAGCTGTTGGCCTACCTGCGTCTGGATGCACTCCAGGAGCTCGCCACCCAGCCCACGGATCTCGGCGCACTGGCCCGGGAGGTCGTCGTAGAGGGCGACGTGGCCGTCACCGTGGAGGTGAGCGGCGCGGGCGAGGCGTCGGTCGAGCCCCGCCTGCTTCGCCGAGCGCTGCGGAACCTCGTGGCCAACGCCGCCCGACACGCCGCGTCGAAGGTCGCCGTGCGCGTCGTGACCACCGAGGCCACCGTGGCCTTCCACGTCGACGACGACGGGCCCGGCATTCCCGCCGAGGAGCGCGAGCGCATCCTCCAGCCCTTCCAGCGAGGCACCGGGGCTCGGTCGCTCGATCCCAGGGGGGCCGGTCTCGGGCTGCCCATCGCGGCTCGGGTGGCGCGTGCTCACGGAGGCGCGCTCACGCTCGGCGAAGGTCCGCTCGGCGGAGCCCGGGTGACGCTCCACGTCCCTCGCACGTGAGCGCTGCCTCGGCTACCGTCGTGGGAACGGAGGGCTCGCTCGCCGAGGAGGCAAGATGCTGTGGTGGACCGTGATGCTGGAGGCGACGGCGGGACCGGCCTGGGTCGTGCGCCCGCTGGCCCCTGGAGCGGGGGTGCGGGTCGGCGACGACGCGCAGGTGGACCTCCTGGTCCAGCCGATCCTCGGCTGGACCCGTCAGCGGTCGTCGGTCGTCGCGGAGGGCAGCTCGCTGGTCCCCGACGACGACGCCATCACACGAACCACACAGCTGGGCGGCCAGCTCGACGTCGTCGGTCGTCTGGCGCTCTCGGATGCGCCGTCGCGCGTCCTCTGGGCGTTGGGCGGCCGCGCGGCCCATTTGCGCACCAGCAGCCCCGACCCCGATGTGAGCCCCCAGTGGTCGGCCACCGGCGCACTGTGGACCGGGCCATCGTTGTCGGTCTCCGTCGGAGGCGGCTGGTCGCTCGGTGCCGATCTCGAGCTCGCGTCGGCGAGCATCGGCGAGGCCCGGAGCCGCGGTTTCCTCCAGGGGTCCGGGCTCGAGTTCACGAGCGAGCAGCAGCTCATCGACGTCCGGTTCTTCGGCGGCGGCCACGTCTGGATCGCGTTCCGCCGACCGTAGCGGGGGGACGCCTCAGTCCAGCGCGTTCCGCGCCTGCTCGACCATGTCGACGACCTGGGGCACCTTCTCGACCACCTTGTCGAACACCCCGGGCTCGGCAGGGATCGGAAGCACCTTCACCCCGGCCTTCGTGAACGCGATCACAGCGGCCGGACGCACCTTCACGGCCCCTCCCGCGCCTTCGCCCGCGCCGTCTCCGGGCATCGAGCCACGCTTGCTCCGACGGGTCGGCTCTCCGTGGCCCGAGCCGCCACCGGCCCCCATGCCCCCGCTGAGCATCGACAGGATCACCACCTGGCTGTCGCCGAGCTGGATCGGGTCCCCCATCACCGCCTTGCTGTTGGCCACGTCGCTCACGTGCTCCACCAGGGAGTCCATCAGCTCCTGAATCGACTGCATCTCGTCCTCCCTCAGTGTCCGAGTGTCTCGAGCCGAACGTCGCCGTCTTCGACGACGAGTACGGCGACGGGAGTGGCGCGCGCCCCTCCGCCAGCCGCGCCACCCGAGCCCGAGCCGTGGAGGCCGGTCTCTGGATCGTCGCCCTCGCCCTGTCCCCCTGCGCCACCGAGCGAGAGGCTCAGCTCGACCAGCGGCACCACGTGTCGACCGTCGACCGAGAGCACCCGGCCCACCACCGCATTCGACCCGACCAGCGCCTCCAGCTTTGGCGCGACGCTGTCGAGCAGACTTCCGTTCACGTTGCTCACGGTTGTTCCCTCCCGTCCCGGGTTTGTCGACGCGGCAATCCACGTCGTTCGCTGATCATCTCGCTGCCGACGATCCACAGCAGGGCCAACGGCCACACCCGTCCCTCGACCATGCCGTCCACGTCGGCCACCGGCTCGACCCAGTCGACCGTCAATGCGCGGGCGTCGATCCCCGGGGCGAGCCGGCGGAGTGCGGTCAGAGCCAGGTAGAGCTGTGCGGTGTCCGCGGGGTCTCCGGTCCCGAGTCGCCCGCGCACCTGGGCCCGGAGTCCGAGCGACCGGATCGCGCGACGGGCGATGCGCAGCACCAGCCGCCACCCCGGCCTGAAGCGGCCCCCCTTTGGCTCGCGCGCGCGCTCCCTCTTCGTGCCGTTCGTCGATTCCCGGAGCCGCACCCGGGTGACGGTTCGGCCCACGATCCGGACCTCCAGGGGCGCCAGTGGCGCCACGACCACGCCCAGCAGGCCCCCTGCCCACCACGCCGCCACGCGCGCCTCGCCAGAGAGCCCGGCCACGTGGCCACTGGCGACGAACCCGATCGGAACGAAGAGCACCAAGAGGAGCAGGACCGCAGCCCCGACCAGGACAACGGCGAGCACAGTGGTGAGGAGAGAGCCGACCGTCATGCGATCGCGAGGTGCAAACTCTGTTCCTTGATCAAGAGCGTCGAACGCCCGCTCCCGTTCGCGTGGCACGTGCGAGTTGGACCGATCGTCCGTTCATTTTCGACCACGTTCCAACGATTCTGCGTTCTCAGTGGGGGAGACGACCGCGCAAAGGCGAGCGGGCGGGTCCCCGCCACGCTCCTTCCGAGCGTCAGAGCTCCTCGGGAAGGACGATCCCCAG
>CAZZLC010000078.1:0-26721 GCA_964655065.1 uncultured Enterobacteriaceae bacterium
CGCGGGCGCATCGTCGCGCTCACGTCGGTGCGCGTGGACGCGAAGGTCCGGGCGCCCCGAGGTGGCGGGGTGGACAACTCGGCGCCGACCGTATCGATGCGGCTCACCCAGCGCTTCGCCCGCTCGAGGCGTCTGGGGAGGAAGGGCGGCGTGTACCGGCTCCCTGTCGGCGACGACGATGTGGTGGACCTCGTCACCCTGCACTGCGGCGAGGTGCGGGCGGACTTCGCCTTGCCGCCAGTCGAGGAGGACGACGCGACCGGGCAACGCTTCGTGGACCTGACCGTCGGCCGCTGCCGCGATCCCCTCGAGGCCACGGTGACCCTGTCCACCGAGACCGAGGTCACCGACGGGGTCGCGACGCTGACCTGGCCGGTCGACCAGGGCGACGCGGTCCGTGAGATGGTCGTCAGGTTCACGCCGGAGGCGGGCTCCGCCCCGCGTTCCCACACCCACGAGATCGAGCGCCGCGAACGCAACGATGGTGGCTTCGACGTCATCGTGGGCTCGGGAGAGCCGGCTGACCTCCGGCTGACCTGGGACGTACCGGCGCCGTCGCCACGACCGCAGGACGGGTCCCTCCACGCCATCGTGGGAGCCGCCACCGGCGGACCCAAGGGCGGGCGCGCGGTCGGCCAGTACCCCTTGGAGGGGTCGGGTGGCCCCGCTCGCCCCTCCCGCTTCGAGCTCTCCCACACGAGCCCCGAAGGACTCGTGAGGCTGGGGGTGCCGATCATCTTGGGCCGGCTCGATGGGGCGACGCTGAACGCGAAGGCCAGCCTCGTGCTCGGCGAGATCGAGGCCTGCTACGCGCCACGGCTCGAGGCCGACCCCCAGCTTACCGGCAAGCTCGTCGTCCGCATCACCATCGGTGAGGACGGCACGGTGAGCCAGGCGAGGGTCAGGACCGGCACACTGCAGGACGACGCCCTACGACAGTGCGTCCTCGAGCCCTTCGGGAAGCTCCGGTTCGACCCGCCCGCGGAAGGCCTGATGATCGCGAACCTCCCGCTCCTGTTCGCGCCCGAGATCCCACCGGACGAGGTCGGCCCTGGCCCGTCGCCTTCGCCCCCCGACCCGGACGGACCGTGATTCACGCCAGCGACGGGAGCCGCGAGGCCTGGGCCCTCGAAGACGAGTCGCGAAGGGTCGTCGGTCTCGGGCCCCTGACCGCGTGGACGATCGTGCCCGTCGGCGTGCTCGTGGCCACGACCTGCCTGCTCGGGCCGCTCGGGTTCGTGGCGGTGCTCGTCGTGCTGCTCACGACGTCGGTCGACCCGTCGCGGCGGGCGGGACGTCTCCTGCGCTACCGGCGCGTCCTCGTGGACGGTGCCGGCTTGCAGGTCGACTGGCTCGACGAGCTCGACCGTCCCCCCCGGGGCGACCAGCTCCTCGACAGTCGGGGCCGGCGTCCCCAGCGAGTCCGCTGGGAGGACGTGTCCGCCATCGAGCGCGTCGGGCTGGGGACCGTCCGCATCACCGAGCGCGACGGGCGCGCCCGCGAGCTCACGCGGCTCGACGCCGAAGCGGCCCGGACCCTCGAGGAACGCCTGCGGGAGATCTGGCAGCGCGTGCGCGAGGGGGCACCCTCGGCGGCGCAGTCCGCCGAGCGCCGCTCCCAGGTCGAGCGACTGCTCGGTGAGCGCCACCGCGACGGGTGAGCCGGCTCACGCGAACCGGGTGACCCGGTGCCGCCAGCGCGCGAGCGTGGTCTGGCGAATCGCCTGCGGCGCGAACCGCAGCCGGAACCACGGATGGGCCGCGCTGCGCCTCGCGGCACCGAAGTCCTGCCGGGTCGCGTCGGCGCTGACGAAGATGGGCCGGCCCCACTCGTCGGTCTCGGCGTACACCCACAGTCCCCGACCGACGAGCCGCGGAACCGGCAGATCGCTGTACGTCCCCTGCTCGAGCGTGCGCTCCACCACCTCCTGCGTGTCCCCGACCCGATCGCCCGCCCGCGGAGGTCCCCGGGTCGTCGATCCGATCCCCGGGGCGAGGGTCAGCTGCAGCCGGTGATCGAGCGGCCAGCAGAACCGGGACGCCGCGGTCCCGACCTTCGAGGCAAAGAACGCACGGAGCGGCTCGGACTCGGGCCACGCCCGGTCGCCGAGGGACGCCGGGTCGCACGCCCACGGCACCGCTGCGGCGAACTGGCGGAGCAACCTCCGCAGCTCGGCGCGAACCGCGCTCACCGCGCAAGCCCACGCCGGGTCGAGCGACTCGGCGAGCTGGCTCAGCTCGAGCAGCATCGGACCGGGTACGGGGTCGACGAGCCAGCGGTCTTCGAGCCGCAGGAACCGCGACGCGACCGGCTGACCCGTCTCCGCGAGCCAGTCGGCGTAGATCGAGCGGGCCGGAGGGGCCGCGGGGTCCCGGACGACCCGCTCGAACAGCTCGCCCCCGATCACAGCTCGAACGGCCCCGGGGTGCGGGGGAACGCGATGACGTCGCGGATGTTCGCCATGCCGGTGAGCCACATCAGCATCCGCTCGAAGCCGAGCCCGAACCCACCGTGGGGCGTGGTCCCGAAGCGGCGCAGGTCGAGGTACCAGTCGAGGTGGGCAGGATCCATCCCGCGCTTGCCCATCTGGTCGACCAACACGTCCAGACGCTCCTCGCGCTGGCTGCCCCCGATGATCTCGCCGAGCCGCGGCATCAGCAGGTCGGTGGCCGCCACCGTCTCGCCGTCGTCGTTCAGCCGCATGTAGAACGCCTTGTGCTCGAGCGGGTAGTCCGTCACGAACACCGGGCCCTTCACCACCTCGTCGGCGAGAAAGCGCTCGTGCTCCGTCTGGATCGCGGCGCCCGGGCCCACCGGGTACTCGAACTCCCGGCCGGACTTCGCGAGCGTGTCCATCGCCTCCCGGTGGGTCATGCGGGCGAACGGCTTGCTCACCGCCCCCTTCACCTGCTCGACGATCCCCTTCGAGATGCGGAGGTCGAAGAACTCCATGTCGTCGGCGCACTGTTCGTGAACCGCGAGCGTGACCTCGCGGATGAACTCCTCGGCCAGCGCGATGACGTCACCCAGGTCGGCGAACGCCATCTCGGGCTCGATCATCCAGAACTCGGCCACGTGCCGGGGCGTGTTCGAGTTCTCGGCGCGGAAGGTGGGGCCGAAGGTGTAGACGTCGGTGTGCGACTGGGCGAACGCCTCGACGTCGAGCTGACCCGACACGGTCAGGAACGCCGGGTGGCCGAAGAAGTCCTGGGCATTGCCGATCGGAAAGACCTCGCCGGCTCCCTCGGCGTCGGCCCGGGTGAGGATCGGGGTGTGGATCCACAGGAAGCCCCGCTCCTGGAAGAAGCGGTGGATATGCCACGCGAGGCTGTTGCGCACGCGAAACACTGCTTGCAGCGTGTTCGTGCGCGGACGGAGGTGAGGCAGGGCCCGCAGCGCCTCGAGCGTCATCGGCTTGGCCTTCTTGCCGCTCTTGCGGATGGGGTAGGCGGTGGCGTCGCAGTCGCCGACGACCTCGATCGACTCGGCCTTGACCTCGAGCGCCTGCTCGGCCCCCTCCGACGCCACCCAGGTGCCGGTGACCGCGATGGCGGCCCCCACCCCGAGCCGGCTCGTGAGGGCCTCGTCGGTGTCCGCGTCGAGCACGATCTGCAGCGTCTTCGGCGTGGAGCCGTCGAAGAGGTGCACGAAGCTCACGTTCTTCGAGAACCGCGACGTCTTGACCCAGCCGTTCACCACCACCGGATTCCCCTCGACGGCCTCGGAGAGCAGACGGCGGATGGGGGTGCGACGGTCGGGGCCAGCCATGGGTCCTCCAGGGGCGCGGGGCGCCCGGGTGATGCGAGGATGGCGTAAGCGCTCACCGCCCGATGGTCGACATGTCCGCGTAGCGCTCGCCGACCACCCGCCGGGCCAGGGGCTCGAGACGTGCGAGATCGTCGGGCGCGAGCTCGAGCTCGACCGCGCGCAGGTTGTCGAGGAGGAACGCCTGCCGCTTGGTGCCGGGAATGGGCACCACGTCGTCGCCGCGGGCAAGGACCCAGGCGATCGCGACCTGAGCGGGACTCGCGCCGTGGGCGTCGGCAATCTCGCGAATCGTCTGCACGACGGCGAGGTTCCTCGCGAAGGCGTCGTCGGAGAATCGCGGGTTGGTGACGCGGTAGTCGCCAGGCTCGAAGTCGGTGGGCGCGCGAAACCGTCCCGTGAGGAACCCGCGACCGAGCGGCGAGGCAGCCACGATGCCGATCCCGAGCTCTCGGCAGGTGGAGACGACCTCGTCTTCGATGTCGCGCGACCACAGCGACCACTCGGACTGCAGCGCCGCGATGGGGTGGACCGCGGCGGCGCGGCGCAGGGTGCTCGCCCCCGCCTCGACGAGCCCGAGGTGCCGGACCTTGCCCTGGTCCACGAGCATCGACATCGCCCCCACCGTCTCCTCGATCGGGATCTGCGGGTCGATGCGGTGCACGAAGTACAGGTCGACGTAGTCGACGCCCAGGCGCTTCAGGGACGCCTCGCAGGCTTCGTGGACGTAGGCCGCGTCGCCACGGAGGCCTCGGAAGCTCCCGTCCGGGCCGCGGAGGGCGCCGAACTTCGTGGACACGAACGCCTGGTGCCGGCGATCCGCGATGGCCCGCCCCACGAGCTCCTCGTTGTCGTGCGGCCCGTAGGTGTCCGCCGTGTCGAGGAGGTTGGCGCCGGCGTCCAGCGCGCGGTGGATCACCGCGATCGCCTCCGTCGGATCGGAGGTCCCGTAGCTCTCGCTCATGCCCATGCAGCCGAGTCCCAGCGCGCCCACGCGCGGTCCCCCCTCCCCCAACTGCCGCTGCTCCACCGCGTCCTCCTCGGTGCCGCCCCCCGAAGCGCACGCTACGGGGGCCGCATGAAACACCCTACCTACCTGCGTCAGCTGCACGCGGGCCACGACTTCGCGACCGGCGATCCCGTGGCGCGCCAGATGGAGAACTTCGTCTACCTGCTCGGCGACGGCGAGAGCCGCGAGTGCCTCGTCGTCGACCCCGCCTGGGACGTCGACGGCATCGTGCAGTGCGCACAGGCCGACGACATGACGATCCGCGGCGTGTTGATCAGCCACTGGCACCCCGATCACGTCGGCGGGAACATGATGGGCCACGACGTGCAGGGGCTGTCCCGCTTCAAGGAGCTCGTCGACGTGCCGGTCTACGTGCACGAGGCCGACGTGCCGTGGGTCCAGGCCATGACGGGGCTCGCGGGCAGCGACCTGGCCCCGGTGCAGAACGGGCACCGCGTGACGGTCGGAGCCGTGGAGGTGGAGTGCCTGCACACCCCCGGGCACACCGAGGGTTCCCAGTGCTTCCGCTGCGGCCAGGCGCTCGTCTCGGGCGACACCCTGTTCCTGCAGGGCTGCGGGCGGACCGATCTGCCGGGCGGCGACGTCGAGGAGATGTGGCGGACGCTCTCGGAGCGACTGCTCGCGCTGCCGGCGGATCTCGTGCTCTACCCCGGCCACGACTACGGGGACCGGCCCCACGCCGAGCTCGGCGAGGTGCGTCGGACCAACGCGATGCTGCAGGCGCCCGACTATCGGACGTTCCTCGCCCTGCGCGGGGGCTGACGTGGACCTCGCCGTACTCGAGTCCGTGGAGGTCGCCATCGGCGCCACCCTGCTGCTCCTCGGCGGCCTGGTGGTCGAGACGCGCGTGCTCCCCGGCACCTGGGTGCCCGTCTACCACGACATCGGGCTCCCCCTGGGGGTCGCGCTGCCTCCGGTCCAGGAGCGTCCCGAGGGCGCGGGGGACACGCCCTCGGTGGCGTGGACGGTCCACGGGGGCCGGGTGCGCTTCGCGGCTCGTCCTCGCGAGCGTCGGGTGCCCGCGGGGCTCCACGGCACGGTGCGGTTCCGCGACACGCCACGCGGGGTCCAGATGAACGTGCAGTGGTCGCCACCGTGGACGCTGTTCGCCGCGATCGCGTGGGCCGCGCTCATCGCGGTGGGGCGCGGGGAGGGCTCCTACATGGTGCCCATTCTGCTGCTGCTCGGCACGGTCGTGGGCGCGCTCTACTGGAGTCAGGCGCGCCGAGTGGCGGTGGAGCTCCGGATGGCGTTCAGCCGTCGGACCACGCGGGGTGACGTCCCCGACCGTGGATGAGCGAAGGGTTGCCCTGGCCCACCGAGCCGTGCGCGGCGGCGTCCGCGATCCGCTCCTGCACGTAGGCCAGGCCGTCCGTCACCGCGTCGAGCAGGGGGGCGCCGCGGGCCAGCCGCGCCGCGATGGCCGACGAGGTCGTGCAGCCCGTGCCGTGGAACGGGCGATCGCCGCGGCGGGGGTGCCGCCAGTGGTGGACCTGGCCCTCGAGGACCAGCGTGTCGTGGATGGTGTCGCCGACCACGTCGCCGCCGGTGATCAGCGCGGCCACGGGCAGCTCGAGGGCCCAGCGCTCCAGCGCCTCGCGGTCCTCGGTGCGGGCCAGCACCATCGCCTCGTCGAGGTTCGGGGTCACGAGGGTGGCCACCGGGAGCAGCATGGTGCGCATCGCGTCCTCGGCGGCGGGCTCGAGGAGCCGGTGGCCGGTGCTCGCGACCATCACCGGGTCGAGCACGACGGGCGGCCGCGACTCCAGGCCGGCGAGGAAGGCCGCCGTGGTGGCGACGTGCTCGGCCGAGCCCAGCATCCCGATCTTGACCGCGGCGACGTCGAAGTCGTCGAACACCGCCTCGAGCTGCGCGACGAGGCCCCCCACGGGCACTGGGTCCACCTGGGTGACCCCGCGGCTGTTCTGGGCGGTGATCGCGGCGATCGCGGTGGTGCCGAACACCCCGAGGTCCGCGAACGTCTTGAGGTCGGCCTGGATGCCGGCGCCCCCGCCGGAGTCCGAGCCCGCAATGGTGAGCGCGACGGGAATCACGGGGCCTCCTCGCGGTGGATGACGACCACCTTGCCCACGAGATGCGGAGGCACGGGACGGTCGGGGGGACGGATCTCGAGTCGGGGCCCCACGCCTTGCACGACCCGGATGCCGTCGGGCGTGCGCACGAAGCCCTTGGTGCGCAGCGCGGCCTCCGCGAGCACGCGGTCGCGGAGGGTGGCCTCGTCGACGACGTCGTCGAAGGTGAGCTCCGAGGTCACGAAGCGCTCGTGCAGGTGCTCGTGCGGGGCCTCGTGGGCCTTGGGGTCGCGGCGCTCCTGGCGCAGTCCCTCGGGGTCGGGGGGGAACAACAGGGCAGGATCGACGAGGCTGCGCTCGGTGACCAGCACGTCCCGACCGCCGGTGTGCTCCGCGATCACCGCCTTGGCGCGCTCGAGGCCCGCCTCGTCGACCAGGTCGCGCTTGTTCAGGACGACGAGGTCGGCCGCCTCGAGCTGCTCCACGAAGGTGGGGTCGTCGGGCGGGGGGACCGCGGCCGCGCGCTCGGCGTCCACCACGACCACCACGACCTCCTCGGAGACCATGGTGTCGAGGGGCGGGCGCCAGAACTGGATCACGACCTCGCCGGGCAGCGCGACGCCCGAGCACTCGAGCACCACGCGATCGGGCTTGGCCACGCGAACGATCTGCTCCACCGTCTCGGACAGCGCGTCGGACAGCCGGCAGCACACGCAGCCCCCGTCGAGCTCGACGAAGCCCTCCTCGCCAGCGTCGAGCAGGGCGCGGTCGATGCCGGTGTCGCCGAACTCGTTGCTGATGATCGCGAGCCGCACCCCCGTCTTCTGGGCCTCGCGCAGCAGGTGGTCGACCATCGTGGTCTTCCCGGAGCCGAGCCAGCCCGCCAGGATGAGCGCAGGTACGGGCCTCGGCGCTTCGTCAGCCATCTGTTCTCCGGTTTCCGAATGCCAGCTGGGCCTGTACCCCGACGATCCAGCCGTTGCTCCGGAGGTCTCCGTTGCCCACGATGGTGGTCTCGAGGCCGTCGATGACGCCCGCGTCGATCTGGTCGACGGTGCTGTCGCGGATCTGGAGGTCGGGGAAGCCGAGGTAGGCCACGGCGGCATCGATGGTGACGCGGTCGGCGAGGAGGACGGACGCCCCGGCCCCGATCTGCCACTTCTGCGGGTCGACGAGCGCGACGGAGAGGTTCTCGGGCGACAGCGAGCCGTCCTCGTAGAAGCCGCCCGCGCGCAGGGCGAGCTCGTCGGCGGGCTGCCACTCGACGCCGAGGCGCAGCGAGGTGGTGTTGTCGAAGCCCGCCGGGAGCTCGAACTGGCTCGCGATGGTGCGCTGCTCTTTCGGCAGCGTCTCGGGCTGCACCACGATGTCGACGTCGCTGACCACGAGGTCGCCGAGCACCCGCCAGCCCTGCCAGACCACCGCGGCCTCGATCTCGAGTTGCTCGATGGGCCGTACCGCGACGCCTGCGCGAACGATCGTGGGGAGTCGGATGGCCAGGCTGATCTCGTCGTCGGTGTAGACCGCCGGGTCGATGAGTCCGGCTTCCTGGAAGAAGTTGCCCGTGAAGTCGAGGGTGCCCGTGCCGCGGCCCAAGAACGAGCTCCCCGGCTGCACCGAGGCCCCGATCGAGAGCTCGGGCACCGGCTCGACGAGCAGGCCGACGTTGGCGCTCGGGGTGAAGGGGTCGACGACGCTGGCGTCGACGGCGATGTCGCCCGAGGGGTCGTCGGCGCCGTTGAAGGTGATGTCGACGGCCTCGCCGACCTGCAGGTACTGCCACTGCAGCCCAACCCCGATGGTGAGCTGCGGGATGGGCTGCCACGCGAGGCTCGGACCGACGGAGAACTTGTAGATCAGGGTGTCCTTGATGGAGTAGCGCTGGGGGCCCTCCTCGTCGTAGAGCGACGACGGAGCGAACGGGCTGTAGAACCCGACCGCCAGGGCGAAGCGGTCGCCGATCGGCGTCACGAAGCCGCCCTGCGGGATGACGAACGGAGCGGCCTCGTTCTCGACCTCGGGAAAGAACGCGTCCGGATCGCCGGGCGCGGCATCGGGGCGAAGTCGCGTGAAGCCGACGTTCTGCTGGATGAACGACGCGCCCACGTTGAGCGTGGGACGGTCCACGCGGATGAGGCCCGCGGGGTTGTAGTGCTGGGCGAACTGGGTGTCCGCGCCGGCGACGAACGCGCCGCCGCGGCCCGTCGCCACGATGCCGCTGTCCGAATAGAAGTAGCCGCCCGCCGATGCGAGGGGCGAGAGCAGCAGCCAAGCCGTCACGGTGCCTCCGGCCGGCCAGGGTATCCCACGAGGGCGGGCGCTATCTTGATCCGGTGAAGAGCGTGGGCCACGACGACCGCTATCGAAGCGGCGCCTACGCCGAGGCGAACCCCGACTGGCACGACGGGGACGCCGAGGCGAAGGCCGATGGTCTGGCGCCGTGGCTCGAGCGCCTGCCGACCGTGCCCGCGCGGGTGCTCGAGGTGGGGTGCGGAGCGGGGGGCGTGCTGGCCAGGCTGAAGGCTCGGTTCGACGCGCGCTGGCCCACCACCCGCTGGGAGGGCTGGGACATCGCGGCCGAGGCGATCCGGCGGGCCCGGGAGAGGCAAGCCCCGCGCCTGCGCTTCGTCGACGGGGACGTGCTCGTGGCCGACGTCACCGCCGACCTCTGCCTCACCATCGACGTGATCGAGCACGTCGTCGACGACGAGGGGTTCCTCGCCGCCGTGGCCCCGCGCGCGCCCTGGCACCTCCTGCGAATCCCCCTCGATCTGTCCGCGCTCGACGTTCTGCGGCCCTCGCGGCTCCTCGAGATGCGGGAGCAGTACGGGCACCTGCACTACTACTCGCGAGACCTCGCGCTCGACCTCGCGCGGCGAGCGGGACTCACCGTGGTGGGCACCGCGTACCACCACGTGCCCGTCGCGAAGGTGACCTTTCGTGGCCACCTGATGGCGCAGGTCCGCCGCGGGCTGTCCGCGATGGCCCCGGATCTGTCGGCCAAGATCCTGGGCGGCGTTTCACTCGTGGTGCTCGCCAGGTCATAGGAGGCGTCTGGAGGAACCTTGGCCGTCGTCGTCGAGTCGTTCTGCGTCGTGCTCCGTTGCGACGCGATCAACCGCAAGTCGGTCGGCGGGCTGGCCGGCTTCGCGCAGCGGGTGCCCACGCGGACGTTCTGCACCGACGGTCGGGTGTGCCGCGTCGCGTTCATGGACTCCGACGATGCGCGCGTGTGGGCGTCGAAGCTCGACGGGGAGGGGCTGCAGCCTCCAGGGCCCGGCCAGACCGACGATGCGACCATCTACGACGACCGGAACGGCGACTGGTTCACGTCGTCTTGGCTCACCGGGGGCGTGGCGCCCTGGCCGACCGGCGACGACGATGCGGTCGACGTACCGGCCGTCTGGCTGGCCGGGAGGGAGCCGGGCGCGCTCGAGGCGCCGCCCGACTACGCGCCCGATCGCGTCCAGTGGATGAGCACGGCCGACTTCCTCGCCACGCACGAGCTCGTCGAGACCAAGGACGGGATCGAGACGTGGCGACACCTGCAGACCGGCGACCTGCGCTACGTCGGCCGCGCTCAGGTCGACGGGGGAGAGCGACTCAGCGAGATCCTGGACCGCGTGTCGTCCCTCGTGTGGTCGCTGGCCGAGCCTCACGACGCGCCGCTCGACGCGACGGCGCTGATGCGGCTCCAGGGGGCCATCGCCCAGCTCGCGGAGCTCGAGGCCGCCATGCCGAGCCATCCCCAGGTCCCGCTGCTGCGCGGGGTCGCGAACCGGCGGATGGGGAACTGGCCGGCGGCGGAGCAGGCGTTTCGGCGGCTGACCGCGCTTCAGCCCGACTTCCCGGGCGGCTGGCTCGACCTCACCTGGGCGCTCGGCGAGCAGCAGCGCCATCACGACGCCCTGGAGCCCGCGCGCAAGGCGCTCGCCCTCGAGCCCCGCTCGGTGCCCGCGATCGGCAATCTGGCCGCCACGCTGATGTTCGTGGGGGAGTTCGCCGAGGCGGCCGAGCTGGTGGAGCAGGGGCTCGAGCTCGAGCCCGACGATGCCGTCCTGACGCACCTGCGCGACCGAATCGCGGCGCAGAGGCCCCAGCGGCGGACCTGGTGGCAGTGGCTGTTCGGGAGCTGGTCGCGGCGGGGTGGGCGGTCGAGCGGTTGACGCGAGCCTCGGTCAGCCGCCCGAGACGCCGAACAACACGAGTAGCGCGTTGACCACGCCCATCAGGCCCTCGCCGGCGATGAGACCCGAGGCCACCGCGAAGCCGAGCGCCGTGGCCTGCTCCCGGTTCACCGCCTTCCACAGGGCGAACGTCATGGCGCCGAGGAACATCGCGACGCTGTAGTAGGCGGGCACGATGAAGGCGATGCCCATCGCCATGCCCGACGGCAGGACGTTGGCTAGCCGCTCCGGTACCAGCGACCGCAGCACGGGCAGGGCGATCCCGATGGCCAGTCCCACCAGCACGGCGCCTGTCGCGTTCGTGGGCAGGGCCTCGAAGCCGACCGACAGGACCTCGGCCATGGCCTTCCACGCGTGGGCGGCCGGAGCCGGG
This sequence comes from uncultured Enterobacteriaceae bacterium, assembly GCA_964655065.1. Classification (GTDB taxonomy): domain Bacteria; phylum Myxococcota_A; class UBA796; order UBA796; genus DRPG01. The sequence goes on from CAZZLC010000078.1 coordinate 11,390, forward strand.
AACTGCTCGCCGCCGATGTCGTAGACGGTGTCGAAGAGCACGTAGATCGGGACCGCGACCAAGATGCCCGCGCTCACGCCCACGAGCTGGGCAATGAGCTGCTTTCGCGGCGAGGCCCCCAGGAGATAGCCGGCCTTGAGGTCGTGCATCATGTCGCCGGCCTGGCTCGCCCCGGCGCTCGTGATGGCGGCGGACATGAGGTTGGTCGTGGCCATGCCCGGCGCGAGCCCGCCGTAGACCAGCTGCGTGACCTTGCCCATGCCTCCAATCGGGTTGATGTCGGTCTCCCCGGTCGACCGCACCGCGATCGCGGCCAGCACGCTCGAGAGCGCCACCGCCACGATGGTCATCCACGGGGGGATCGAGAAGAGCGACCACGCCGAGATCACGGTGAGGATCGAGGCGATGCCGAGGCCGATCATCCACCAGTGGTTGGGGATGGCGTCGTCGGAGGTGTCCGCCGCCTCGGAGCCCGCGGAGGCGCTGCGGAACGTGTTCAGCAGCGTACGCCAGCTGAGCGCGAGGCTGGTCAGCGCGTCGGCGACCATGATCGCGACGCCGGGCCAGAGGATCCAGCCGCGGGCGCCCTCGGCGTAGCTCATCGTGGGCCCGCTCACCCAGCCCCACGACTCCACGAGGGGGGCCGCCACGCCCCAGGACAGAATGGCGCCGAGGAGCAGCGAGGCGCCGACCCGGGGGCCGATCAGGATGCCCGCGCCGGTCATCAGCGGGCTCACGAGGAGCGAGAAGCCGTAGCTGGCGGCCACGACGAGGGCGGTGATGCCCAGCCACTCCTCGATGGGGGGATGTCCGATCACGGGGAAGAAGTGCCCCGCGAGGGTGAACGCGGCGGCGAAGACGGCGGTGCCCACGAGCCACCGGGCCTTGCGGGTCGCTTCGGCGCCCGTGGAGAACATGGCCACGATGGTGGCCGCGGTGGCGGTGCCGGTGGGAAACCGCAGGCGCTCGACGAGCACCATCTGCCGACGGAGGGGTACCGCGTAGAAGATGCCGAGCCAGGCGATGCTCGCGGCCCAGATCGTGAGCTCGGCGTACCCGAGCTCGTGGCCGAGCAGCCCCATGGCCGGGATCGCCGACAGCAGGCCCGCGGCGGACGTCATCGAGCCGGCGGCCGACCCCGAGGTCTGGGCGATGTTCGTCTCGAGGGGGGTGAACGGGGCGATGCCGGGCAGGACGGCGCCGATGCCCCGGAACAGCGAGAACGAGAGGATGGCCGCGATCAGCGAGCCGGCGATGCTCCAGCCGGTGAGCAGGCCGAAGTAGATGTTCATCGCGCAGACGGCGCCGCCGAGGAGGCAACCGGTGAGCACCGCGCGGACGGTGAGCTGCCGCTCGCCGGGAGCGGGGGTGTAGTGGGGCTCCTCGTCGGGGTTCTTCGGGGCGGGTTCCGACATGGGTCAGCGTCTCCAGAGGGCTCGGGCCGTTCGGGGGACGCCAGGTAACCGCCAGACCCGAGGAATGCGGTCACCCGACGACGCGACCCGTGAGCGCCGGGCGGAGCGCTCCGTCGGGCGTGAGGGCCAGCGCGCCCCGCGGGTCGACGTGGACGTCCACGGTCACGCGGGCGGGGGCCACGGACGGATCCTCGCCGTCATCGTCGACGACGACCCCGACCGCGCGACCGTCGTCGTCGGGGACCACGGACAGCTCGATCGCGGCGTGCGGTCCCAGCGGAGCGCGCAGGGGGGCGTCGGGGAGCATGGGGATCGCGCTGCCCGCGCGCTGGAAGATCGCGGGCACGCCCCAGGGAACGTCGACGTGCGCCTCGTCTTCGAAGGAGGCTCCCGTGGGCAGGTGGACCCAGCGTCCGGGGGGAAGCGGCACGGCGTGCCAGGCGATGCCCGGCGCGAGCACCGGCACCACGAGAAGATCGTCGCCGAGGAGGAAGGACTCGTCCTCCCCGCGAACGTCGATGTTGGCGGGCTCGCTGAAGAAGCGCGGCCGCATGGGCGGGACGCCGGTGCGGGCAGCTTCGTCGGCGAGGGCCTCCAGGTAGGGGAGGAGGCGGCGACGCCAGCCGAGCACGCTCCGGCAGGCCGCCTCGCATCCGGGCCCGAAGTTGTAGGGCGCGTTCTCGACCGAGCCCTTGATGCTGTGGGCCCGAAAGAACGGGGTGAATGCCGCCAGCTCCATCCACCGGACGAAGAGCTCCGCGTCGGCGTCGCCTTCGAACCCGCCGACGTCGGCGCCCGCGAACGCGAGGCCCGACAGCCCGAGGTTCAGGAGCATGGGCACGGACGCGGCGAGGTCCTCCCACGTCGAGCGGTTGTCGCCGGTCCAGACGAAGGCGAAGCGCTGGCCGCCGGCGAACGTGGCCCGGGTGAGCACGAACGGTCGGCGGTCGGAGCGAGCGCTGAGCAGGCCCTGCTGGGTGGCCTCGGTCATCAGCAGGCCGTAGCGGTTGTGCTCTTGCTCGTGGGTGCCCGCGACGTGGCGAGCGTCGAGGGGAAGGGTGCCGGTGGGCGAGCGGAGGTCGGCGGGCTCGTTCATGTCGCACCACAGGCCGTCGAGGCCGGTCTGCCGGACGAAGTCCGCGCAGCGAGCGGCCCACCAGTCGCGGGTGCGTGGGCTCGAGAAGTCCGGGAAGACCGAGGCGCCTCCCCAGACGTGTCCGAGGTAGGGCGTCCCGTCGGGGTTGGTGACGACGTCGGCTTCGGCCTGGAGGGCTCTCGCGACCTCGCCACCCGCAGGCTGCGCGGGGTCGACGATCGCGACGACGTTGAGGCCGCGGAGGTGCAGCTCGCGCACGAGCTCCGGCAGGTCCCCGAACCCCTCCGGGTCCCAGGTGAAGGGTTGGAAGGCGTCCATCGCGCCGATGTCGAGCCAGATGGCGTCGCAGGGGAGCTCGCGCTCGTCGAGGGACTTCACGACCTCGCGGACGCGGTCGGCGGGCGAGTAGCTGTAGCGGCACTGGTGGTAGCCGAGCGCCCAGCGCGGCGGACGTGGCGGCAGCCCGCCGAACGCGGTGAACTCGGCGACCACGCCGGCGGGATCGTCCTCGTCGAACACGACGAGCCGGGTGGGCACGTCGACGGTGTCGAACTCGACCCGCGGCGCGGTGGTGACGCCGCAGGCGACGCGGGTGGGCCAGGTGCTGTCGAGGAGCATGCCCACCGCGCGACCGTCGGCGAGGACGGCGAGCACCCAGGGCACGACCTTGTAGAGGCTGCGATTGGTGCCGGAGTACCCGGGGATGTCGGTGGCCCAGAGGTTGGTGACGCTGCCGGAGCGCAGCAGCGGACCGCCGCGCTCTCCGACGCCGTAGAAGTGGGTGCCGCGCGGGAAGAGGATGTCGAGGTGCAGGTGGCGCGACGTCCGACTCACCCCGACGGTCAGCGGCGCGTCGCTGGGGAGGTTGCCGGGAGCGTCGCTGCGCAGACTCAGGATGGTGGTGCGTGCCATGCGGAGGGGGTTAGCTCGGCGGCGGTCGCGCTACCCGGGACGGGGCGGGCGGCACGGCAGGGTGCGGATCAGGGGACGATGGGAGCGAAGGAGGCGCCGGGCTGCACGAAGACGCGCGAAACTCCGTCCTTGCTGTTGCTCTGAACGAAGACGAGATCGTCACGGCCGTCGGCGTCGACATCACCTGAGCAAGAGCCCCGGCTCGCGTTTACGAATGCGGGGTTTGGAGCCTTCGCTCTTTCGAGTCGCAGGTCCCAGTTCAGCAACGTCGATGCTGCCGGAAGGGGAGCGAGCAAGACCCGGACTTCGTCGGCGCGCCAGGAGACGATGTCATCGACACCGTTGCCATCGATGTCGCACGGGCCCACGGGATCGAAGAAGTCGCTGACGGTTGCGTCGGCGGCACTCTCGCCGACGACCCCTGGCGGAACCTCGAAGAAGAGATTGATGCGAAGGGACTTGATGAGGATGTCGCTCCGACCGTCCCCGTTGACGTCTCCGATTCTCGTCAGGTGAGTGTTGACGCCGTTGAATACCGTCGCCGCGTCAGAGAGGTCGGTTCCAGGGCTCAACGGCCCGAGGAACAGATACGCGATTCCCTTTCTCCCCAAGCCGAAGGGGGCGACCGCAATCACATCATCGTTACCGTCACCGTTCACGTCACCCGGCACCGCTACGCTCTGGCCGAGCTCGCCGTCAGGTATCTCCCCGACAATGCGCACGGTCGCTGATGTAGCGGAGTTGTAGACATCCAGGGGTTGACGGTAGACGCGAATCGCACCGACAAAGCTACCGGCTGCATCACGGTGGCCCAGGTCGCCGACGATCAGTTCAGGTACTCCGTCACCGTCGGTATCGCCAATAGCAGACTTCCTGCCTTCAATTGTGGAGTCCGGAACATCAATCGATCGGTGGCCGTTGTGTGGCCCGAAGAACACCCGAATCTTGCCGCCCCCGATGAAGGTGATGTCGATGGTGCCATCCCCATCGATATCTGCGGTTGGGCCGAGCTCGAGCCCGTCCAGTTCGGTCGAAAACGTGCCGAGAGCATCGTCAGGGGCGAGCGGCTCGGCGGAATTCACCAGCTTTGCACCAGAGAAGACGAAGTATGAGCCTTCGTCCGTCCCCGAAGCCGGCTGGAACGAGGTGCCGACTATCAGGTCATCGACACCATCACCATCCGTGTCGGGTATCAACCTCGAGATAGGCAATCGCCAGATCGGAAGATCCACAATCTGCGGATCAGAGCTTCCTCGGGCGAGTGAAACAGGGGATCTGCACGTCGGTGAGCAACGATCGCCACCCTGAACGTTGCCGTCATCGCAGTCTTCTACTCCCACGTGAACGAATCCGTCGCCACACGCTGCAAGCTGGCAGTTCGACAAGCAAGAGCCCTCGTCGCTGTTCAATGCTCCGTTGTCGCATTCCTCGATGCCGAGCCGCACGAGACCGTCTCCACAGAACGCGAACTTGCAGCTCGACGTGCACGGGGAATCGTCAGCGTTTGCTGGTCCGTCATCACACTCTTCTACGCCATCCAGAACCAGCCCATCGCCGCAGGTGGCGACCCGACACCGTTCGGTGCAGCCGCGATTATCCGCATTGGCCCTGCCGTTATCGCACTCTTCCTCGAACTGGGCAAGGCCGTCCCCGCAAAACGGCGGGCCCGGCAGGAGGGGGTCCGCCCCGCAACCCGCCTGCACGACACCCACCGAAAGGACAAGAATCCAAGCTGCGCCAAGCGACGAAGGATGGAATCTGGTCGCAAAGCACGATCTCGCGATCACCGGCCCCCCGGGTGCTGCTCGGAGCCACGATTATTCATTGACCGTTTGCTGCGCGAGGAAATCCGGAAAGGGAGTTGCATGGAAGCCTGGGAGCGCTTCGCTTAGGGGGCATAGGTCCCCACTGGAACGGGTGTAGCAGCGGTCGCGTTGTCGATGGCCGTGGTCAGGGCGCCGACTCCGCTGTATGTCCACGCATTCGGTTGGAAGGTCGCGCCATCCGGTCCCGTCCCGCTGACACGGTACGCCCAACCATCAAGGTACTCCCAGGGCTCGCCGGTACCGTCTACGCCCGCCTCACCAAAGACGTCCACGAGCACGCCGCTACACCACAGCTCCACAGCGTCGTCACCACTGATGGAAAGGTTGCCGTCCTGCAGGTCGTGCGAGAAGCCGAAGAAATCACCGAACCAGAAGGCGCTGTTGGAGGCATAGTAGAACTGGCCCGCGGTCACCGGAACGGCGGGGAAGTTGAACTCCGGCGCCCCTGTCGATGGCGCCCCGTTGTTCAGCGAAGCCATGCCACAGACGCTGAAGTCCGGGATGTCCTGGAGCACATAGAGCTCGACGCCCCTGGGCTCATCGAACCCAAGGGGCCCGTCATAGACGGCGGTGATCACGACCGGACCCGCCGGCATCGGCATGCCCGTGTCGCCGGTGGTCGACGTGTCCGCATCAGTGTCCGAGTCGGTGTCGCTGTCCGTGTCCGAGTCGGTGTCGGTGTCGGTGTCGGTGTCGGCGTCACCGTCGATCGGAAGGCTCTCCTTGGGGAGATCACCCGTACAGGCACCGACGCCGGCCAGCGCCATCCACGAAATCCATCGCATGTTCAACTCCTACGAAGCATCGCGGCGGGACCTAGCCCCAACGGAGCTCCCGGGCCCGTGCCGTTGCGGAATCGTCGACGAAGTGTGGTGGGTGACGGCGTGATCCCCGTGACGACGGCACGAACATCGGGCACGTCCGATCCTCCATCGTGACCTCCGCGGTCGTGAGGCTCGTCCTCTCCTCGAGCGTCGACGAACGGGACGTCGACCGGGCCTACGCGCTCGGAGCGGTCGGCCACATCGTCAAGGAGCTGGAGACCTGTCCGGACCTCGCCCGGATGATGCACGCCTTTGACGAGATCGTGGTCGCACGTCGAACCTGAGCCCGAGACGCGTCGGTTGGTCGACCGCAAACCGAGAGGCAGGGGAAACGAGCAGATTCCCGAATTGGATAGGCTCCCGCATCGACTACGATGGGGGTCAACTCCACGTCCACGTCTGCCACGATGCGGAGCGGGCCGCTCGCCGTCGAGCGCCTCCTGCATCCGAGAGGCCGCGGCGCGGTGCATCTCCCCGTCCGGATCCACCACGAACCACCAGATCGTCACCCCCATCGTCGCTCCGTTGTGTCCGGCACGTCCCGGTAGCTCGCGCGCTGGTGTCGCGTGCATCGCTATTTCGGAGTGGCGGTCGGGCGCAGGTGGTCCGTGAGCTCGGTCCACAGGTGCATGGCCGAGGCGACGCGCTCGAGCATCGCGTCGAGGGCCGCTCGCGGGTCCGGGTCCCGATCCCGCGAAGGGTCGTCCCATCGCCTCGGAAGGTCGACCCCCTGCCACGCTGAGACGGAGACGGACCGGAGCCACAAAGAGCCATCGGGTCGGCACTCGGCCTCGAGGCGTGGCTGACCCGACCACGCGAGGATCTCCACCTGCCCTGCCTCGTCGAGCTGAACCTCCTCGGACACGAGCCGCTCGACGTGCTCGAGCCGCGTGGTGGCCTCCGTGGCGAATGCCGACCAGGCGGAGCTGGAGGGGAGCGGAATCATATGGGTGTCCTGCAGACTCGCCGTCAGCTTCACGTCGACCCGGATCCAGGGCGGTCGACTCTGGACGCGCGACAGGTGGTCATAGTCGACAGCGAGGACGTCCGCGAGGAAGTCCTCCTCCGTCGTCGTGGTGCGAGCCGCGTGCGCGGCGGACCATCGCCACTCGAGCCGACCGCTGACCCAGAACGGATCCCCGTGCTGGCGGGCCGGAAGGACGACGGACTCGACCGGTCGGTCGAGTGTCCGCGTGTCGATTGACTCGCGCACGGGGTCCAGCCCCCAAAGGTTCTCGAACGGAGCATGGCGGAGGGCTGCGATCCAGCAGGCGAGGAACTCGTGGTAGTCCATGGGGCTCCCAGCGGTCCGATCGGACGCGATCCCCGGACTATCCCGGCGCGCCCGATGGTCAGCGATGCCGAGAGCTCTTCGACGGGGCGCGGCTCCATGGCGTGCATCGCCCTTGCATTCTGACGTCGACCTGCTGGGCGGGCGCGCGGCAGAAGCGCGGAATGGCGACTCGTGCTGCCGTGCACGGGATCGCTACGGTGTGTCGTCGTCGCAGACGATCGACTGGGGCGAGCAGTCGAACAGAACGTCTTCGTAGACCAGGTCCGGCGGAAGCTGGTCGTCGATGTCGAAGCATCCGGCCTCGAACCGGGTCGCGGATCCGTCCGTGACCACCGATCGGTAGACGCCGGCCGTGGCGCCCGTTCGGTGCAGGATGCCCACGGTGTCGTCGACCGACCCCCCGGATCCACCGATGATCGTGAAGTTCACGAGGTCGGGGTCCGTACGGGGCGTCGCGTCGAAGTCCGAGACGAGGTTGTCGGACTCGATCCCCCGGTCGCCGTTGGGGTCGCCCAACATCACGAGTACGTTCTGCAGTCGGCCTCGGTAGCCCGAGTCGATGTCGATGCCGTCGTCATCGGCAGCCTGGGTGATCAGCCACCGGCCGCCGACGGCTCCACCCACGAACGCGATGCCGTCGCCCTCGGAGCCGATGACCTGCACGTACTCGAGCGTCGTGCCGTTGCCCACGGCCTCCAGCGACAGTCCGGGGACCCCGAGTCCCTGGGCGGAGTCGATGCCGGCTTCGGCGATGACGACGTACTGCAGGCTGCCGCTCGAGTCCCCGTCGTTCGTGCCGCCGAAGTAGCGCTCCTGTCCGGTCGCATTGAAGTCCGTCAGCCGCTCGTTGTTGGCGTCTCCATCGTTGATCTGTCCGAACCCCGAGAGGACGACGCCGCCCCACTCACCGCGACTCGTGAGGTCGGTCGGGTCGTCGAACGCAATGGCCGGTGTGCCGCTGGAGTCGGCCTCGACCGCTCCGAAGATGATGGGCAGGTCGAAAGTACCAAAGGCATTGAGCTCCGACCCCCGCGTGATGACCAGCGAGGTCTCCGTTCCGTTGACCGCGTAGATCTGGGTGCCCGCCTGAAGCGTGAGCGTCACCGAGATCGGGGTCACGCCACCGCCGACATCGCCGTTGCCCACATTGACGGTTCCGTCGAGCAGGAAGACGTGGCTGTTCGGCCAGCTCTGGGTCGCCGTGATGCGCCCGGAGACCACGCAGACGGGAAAGGCCTCGCCGCCGATCTGGACGGTGCCGCCATCGCCGAAGCTCGCGTCGATGGCGGTGCACTGGCTCGTCGTGGACGCGAGAATGTCGGTGCCGAAGTCGTCGGCGAGGGGGTGTTGGTCGATGGCCGGCAGGTTCGCGTCGACGAACGAGTTCGTGTAGGTCCAGCCCAGCCACCATGGGAGGGCGGCCGAGGGGTCGACCGCACCGATGTAGTTCTCCTCCGACACGCCGGGCGGCAGCGGGCCCGCTGGGGTCGTCGACGGCGTGGAGAGCGCCAGGGTCGACGAATCCAGGATGACCAAGGTCTGCTGCACGGCGACCGACGACGACGCGACGGCGTCCTCCTGCAGGCAGAGAGGATCGGGATCGGTGGTGCCCGTGGTGCCCGTGGTGCCCGTGTGGCCCGTGTCGCCCGTCGTGCCCGTGGACATCGCGGTCGTGGTGTCCGCGCAGTCCGGCGACCCGGCGCATCCGGGGTCGTCGCAGTCGAAGAGACCGTCGCCGTCGTTGTCGGCGCCGTCCTCACAGCTGAACGGAATCTCGCCTTCCTCGGGTTCGTCTTCCTTTCCGCCACAACCGACCGAGGTTGAAAGCACGACACAACAGAGCACGGAACGGCGCATCAGGACCTCCATCCTGCCGCCCAGCCTACCACCGGCTCCGCCCACTTCGACCGGTCCCGCGGCACCCCCGCCACGCCCCTCCTCGGATTTCCGCGCCGCACGCCAGGCCGCGCGCTACGATCTCGACGCACGGAGAGAGCGATGGAACCGCGGCGCACGAATCTTCCCGACTGGGCGTACCCCGCCGAGGACGACGTGCCCGAGACCCTCCTGCACCTGCGCATCCGGACCTTGTTGTACGAGCTGGTTCGCCGCTACCTCGCCCAGCAGGGCGTCGAGGCGCTCACCGGCTCCGAGCAGTTCCTGTACTGGGTCGAGGACAACCCGCTGCGCTCGCTCGCGCCCGACGTCTACGTGGTGTTGGGGGTGTCTCCCCACTACGACGTCCGCAGCTGGCAGACCTGGCGGGAGGGCAGAGTGCCCGAGCTCGCCATCGAGATCGTCTCCGACGATGTCGACGAGGACTACGAGGTGGGGCCGGTGCGCTACGCCGAGGCGGGCGTCCGCGAGCTCGTGATCTTCGATCCCGCCGAGGGCCCAGGCCGGCTGCGCTGGCAGGTCTACGTGCGGGACGCCGAAGGAGACTTGGTACAGACGCAGTCCACGACCGGGGATCGAGTTCCGAGCGGGGTGCTCGGCTGCCACCTTCGCTGCGTCGAAGGGGAGGACGGGCAGCCGCGGGTCCGCCTCGGGGTGGGGCCCGAGGGCGAGGAGCTGGTTCCGACCGCAGAGGAGGCCGAGGGCGCCGAACGCTCGGAGAAGGAGCAGGAACGGGCTGCGAAGGAGGCCGAGCGGGCCGCGAAGGAGGCCGAACGGGCCGCGAAGGAGCGGGAGCGCGCCGACAAGGAGCGTGAGCGAGCCCTTCGCCTCGCCGCCGAAGCGGAGCTCGAAGAGCTCCGGGCAAGACTGGCGGAGCGCGACGAGGGCGCGGACTGATGCCGTGAGGGCCGCGGCGGAGGGGTGTGGCGGGGCGCGAGGAGCGCGCCCACGACCCTGATGTCGATGAAGGGCGGCTTCCTCGGCGGCTTGACGATGGAGACGGAGTGACGCGAAAGGTGCGCGAAGCCTGCGCGAAGGAAGCAGACCCCCTCGACGCCTAAGCCTCCATCACGGAGGACATCATGAAGACCACGCCCCTGCTCGCCCTGGCTCCCCTCGCCCTGCTCGCCAACGCCTGCACCACCACGCAGTCCGTCAACGACACCATCCGCACCACCGTCGATCTCACGGTCGAGAACGTCGACGTGAGCTGCACGGACGACGTGAGCGAGATCGTGGACGAAGAGACGATGGAGCGCATCTCCGGCAGCGTGGATGCCGACGTTCCCTTCGATGGGGAGACCTACTGCGTCGTCTTTGGCTACTACCGCGGTCCTGTCTTGAACTTCGACGAGCTCCGCAACGACCTCCCCGAGGGGGTGGAAGAGGTGACCTGGTCCAGCGTCGACGTCACCATCGACGAGCTCGCCGTCGATGTCGACAACATCACCGAGCTTCCTACGGGCGGATTCTTCGGGCTCGGCCTCGCCGCCACGTCCGAAGACCGCCTCCTCGACTTCGAGCTCCTCGAGCCCAATGACCTCGGCGAGAACGGATTCGTCGGCCGTGACATGTTGGGCCAGGTTCGGCTCGGGACTCCCGGATCGCTGCTCCTGGTCGAGTCCGAGGCTGCCCTGGCCACGCCGCTGCCCCTCGATCAACTCGCCCAGCAGGTGATCGACGAGTCCGCCATGCCGGGCGACGCCACGGCCGTCGCCGACGTCTTCAACCAGGCCTTCGCGAACGGGGCCCAGGACCTCTACGTCCTGGGTGGCGCCTACTTCGCGACGATCCAGGACACCCTGCCCGAGACGCCGAGCGACGTCACGCTCACGCTCGATCTGTCGATCGGCTACGAGGCGGACGCGAGGGTGGACCTGCTCGGCGCCGCTCGAGGGGCCGCGAACAACTGATGCTCGTGACCGCCCGCTGATTCGGCACGGGTCGACGCTACGAGGCCAGGGTCGGAGGAATCGTGCCATCCACCCGCATGCCCGTCGTATACCTGCCCCATGCCGGCGGCCCCTACTCCTACGTCGATCTCGGCCGCCCCCGCGAGGAGGTCGACGCCGTGGTCGACTACTGGCGCAACATCGCGACCTCGCTCCCCGAGAAGCCGCGTGCCCTGGTCGTGATCTCCGCCCACTGGGAAGCGACGGTGCCCACCGTGATGACGTCGTCGCGACCGCCCATGCTCTACGACTACTACAACTTCCCGCCGGCCTCCTACGAAATCCAGTGGCCGGCCCCGGGGGCCCCCGACGTGGCGGCCCGGGTCCGCGAGCTCCTCGGAGCGGCAGGGATCGAGACCGCGACCGACGACGACCGCGGCTTCGACCACGGCACCTTCGTCCCGCTGGGGCGCTCGTTCCCCGACGCCGACGTGCCGACCCTGCAGCTGTCGCTCCGCAGCGACCTCGACCCCGAGCGCCACCTCGCCATCGGTCGGGCGCTCGCCCCCCTGCGCGACGAGGGCGTACTCATCCTGGGCAGCGGCATGAGCTACCACAACATGCGCGGCTTCTTCCGCGGCGAGGGTCAGGCGTCGGCCGACGAGCGCTTCGACGCGTGGCTACAGGCCACCGTGGCCAAGCCCCGCGCGGACCGCGACGCCGCTCTCGCGGAGTGGACGAAGGCCCCCGATGCGCGCGATGTGCACCCCCGCGAAGAGCACCTCCTGCCCCTCATGGTGGTGGCGGGCGCCGCGGGTGACGACGCCGCCACTGTGCCGTTCAGCGGGTCCATCTTCGGCAAGCGGGTCTCGGCGGTCCACTTCGGGTAGACAGGAGCGGGCGGTGCTCGCGGGCCCCCATCCCTCGGGGCTCGAGGTGGCGCAGGTGCTCGACTGAGCGGCCTCGGCGGTCTCGACGCCGACACGTGCGCCGTCAGCTGACCTCGACCTGGCGCACCCGGAGGCGCACGAAGCACCGGCGCTTCTCGAGGCACCAGGGGTCCAGCTGCGCTCCGCGGAGCTCCGCCCGGATGCTGTGGAGGAGCGCCTCGAGTTTGCGCGGTCCCTCGTGCCGGGCGGAGCGCCGCCACACGGCGACCCGGACCGACTCGTTCGAGCGCCAACCGGGATGGGTGACCCGTTTCTCGATGTCTTCCTCGAGCGACTCGGCGAGGAAGTAGATCATCGCTACCCGGCTGTCGGCGGTGAGCGTGTGGGTTCGACCTGCTCGAGGCAGCGCAGGCGCGACCAGGGGCCGCAGTCCGGATCGAAGGCTGCAACAGAACACGCTGATGCAGTCCGGCAAGCTCGACCACTTTCCCATCATCCCCATGGGCGAGGAGTTCTGGCGTCCGCTCGCGACCTTCCTGGAGGACACGATGCTCCGAGCTGGTAAGATCAACCTCGATGACGTCCAGTTCATCCACCGTGTCGGTTCAGTGCAAGAGGCCATCCTCCGCATCCGGCTCGGCGAGACGTCGACCCGGCAGCGACGCGAGGGGTGACGGGTATGCACGGTGTCGAGATCGCATCGGCGAACAACGACCGGGTCACGTTGCGCGTCGGCGACACATTCCTGAAGATCGACGCCGACGCCGAGCGGTCGGCCAAGGAGGTCGCGGCGATCGAGCGCGCACCCGTGCCTACGCCCGAGATCCTCGGGCACCGGCCGACGGTCCTTGCCCTGGCCGCACTGCCTGGCCGAACCCTCGACCGACTGGGTGAGCCGTCGACAGGCTCGCCCGGGGCGTGGGCAGCGGTGGGCGCGGCGGTTCGTCGGTGGCACGAGGCGCCATTGCCGCCGTGGGCTGGCGACACCGCGGACGCGCTGGCCGGACGGCTGGCGAAGGAGTGCGCCTGGCTCGCTGACAGGACATGCTGACGCGAGGAGTGCTCGAGCCGAACTGCCGGCTCGCCGAGCAGGCTCTGCAGCCAGCGCGTCAGGCGTTCATCCACGGCGATTTGCACCTGGAGCACGTCTTCGTCGACGAGGTAAGCGGCTTCATCGACTGGTCCGAGGCTCGGCGGGGTGACCCGATGTACGACCTGGTGTCGCTGACGGTCGGCCATCGCGAACACCTCGACGACCTGCTGCTCGGATACGGCGCCGACGTCGACCGTGACCGCATCCGTGGCTGGTGGTCCTACCGCTGCCTGTGCGCCGCCCGCTGGCGCATCACCGACCATGGTGGCGTTCGAGGGCGTCAGTCGTCGCAGGGACGGCCAATTACGCCCACTTCGGCGACGTCCGCGGTCGCGGCGATGATGCCCCGGTTGTTGATGCCTTCGGCCCACGCATCCCCGAGCTGGGTCGGGATGTCGAGGGCCACCACGCCCTCGGACGGATCGTACAGGTACGGGGTGCCGAGGAACTGCTCATCGAACACAGTGAACGTGATCTGGCCGCGCTCGTTGATGTCGCCCACCCGCACGAACGCGCCGCGATCGCCGAACGTGGTCGTGGAGCCGTTCTTCTGCTTGAAGAAGCCGATCTGCTGCCCCTGGTCGTCCGACAGCACACCCGCCACGGTACCCTGACTGTTGATGGCCTCGACGATCTCGACCGTGAAGCCGTCGAGCTCGGTCTCGATCACGGTGAAGCCCCGGCGCTTGTTCCACGTCCAGCTCGTGTTGGACCTGTCGGAAGCCTGCTCGCTGAATCCCACGACAGTGCCGAAGATGTTGATGTCCCAGGCACCCTGTTGACGCAGTCCGTCCGCAAAGTCGGGAATGATGTCGACCTTGCCGAAGATGTTGCGAACGTAGCCGACACCGCGCTCCTCGGTGAAGTCGAAGGAGTACCCGGCCACCTGTCCACGGTTGTTGATTCCGCCCTCCTGGGTGAACCCGGGCGTTCCCAGCACCTTGGGGATCTTGGTGATCTTGCCGGTGCGGAGGTTCAGCACCGCGGCCTCGACATCGAAGGGGTCACAGTCGGCTTCGACGCAGAAGTTGCCAGATGCGAGTCCGAAGTCGTTGACGCCCCACCACGTGGTGGGCAGGTTTCCGTCGACGTTGATGACTTCCCACTCATAGCAAGTTCCACCGTCGGCGGACGCCGTCTGTAGCGAAGCGAACACCACGGCAAGAAAGGTGAACTGCATATGCTCTCCCTTGGTTTTTCGGGCGACCCCACCTTATTCGGCACAGACTGATTGTCCATTGTGAATCATCGCACGATTTGCCGATCCGGCGTGAATTCACAGTTGACGAAAACCTTCGATTCGAGGACGCAGTCGGAAGCGAGAGGAACGGACCATTTGCGATACATGCGCAGGGGATAGTCTTTCCAAAGCCGGTCCGGGAAAGCACCTTGCGACAGCGCTCTCCTGGCGCGGCCCTCGTTCAGCGACCTCCCGGCACGAGGGCTCTGCGGACCGAGGCTCGTGTCCGCCGATTCTCGGCCATCCGTCCTTCGACGCTCTCACCGCCTTGACCGCCAGCTGTACTGTGCGCGCTTCGGTGGGATCAATGCCGCGAGGGGCGCGATGAACGCCACGTCCGGGAGAGCCATCGTGTGGGTGCCGTCGGACCATGGGCGCTTCAGGCGGACCTCGACCGCTCCGTCGTCGCGCAGTCGGAGACGATCGTAGGACAGCGGAGGCCACCCGACGTAGCGGCAAGGGCGCTCAGCTCGATCGAACAACCACGGTCGTAGGTGGCTCGCGCTCCTGGGTCTCGTACGGCCGAGCCTGGGCCGAGGCGGGCTCGGCGCCGTTTCGCGGCATCCAGACCTCGTCGCCCGAGGGCGGCATCACCGCGCCGCTCGTCCTGGCCGGTGCAGGGTGACCCCGCGCGGGACCATCGACCACCGCTATCTCACGGTCGTGGACATCGCGCCGACCGTGCTCGAGGTCGCGGGGATCGACGCTGGCTCCCCGCCCATGCGAGGAGTGGCCCTGGGACCGTCCTGCGGGATGAGCCCGGACCCGTTCATCCCGACGACGAAGCCACCGTGCTGCACGACCTGGTCGCCGATCCCGGGGAGACGCGGGACCGCTCGGTCGACGAGCCAGCCGTGCGGGCACGATCGCTTCGGCGCTGGCGCCAACAGCGTCGCGAGCTGGGGATCGTCCTTCCCGAGGAGCTCTGACGCTCGGAAGGAGCGTGGCGGGGAC
>CAZZLC010000079.1:0-16157 GCA_964655065.1 uncultured Enterobacteriaceae bacterium
CGCTGGCTCCTCGCCCTGCGCTACGTGCAGAGGCTCGCCCGGAGCTACGGGGTCACCTCGGACCTGCCCGACGTGATGTCCCTCCCTCTGGGTTCCGTGGAGATCTCGTTGTCCGAAGCGGCGTCCCTGTACGCGGGCCTCGTCTCGGGTGAGGCCGCGGCGGCGAGGGCCACCGGCGTCGATGGCGAGGAGCTTCCGCCGCCACCCACCCCGACCCTGGTGACCGAGATCCGCGACCGCGACGGTCGGGTGGTCTTCCGGGCGGTTCCCTCGCCATTGCGGGTGACCTCCTCCGCGACCGGCGCCATGACCGCCGACATCCTTCGCAACGTGGTCGAACACGGGACCGGCCGCCGGGCGAAGGGCATCGCCACCGTCGACGGCTCGCGGATCCCGATCGGCGGCAAGACAGGAACCACCAACGACTTCAAGAACTCGGCGTTCGTGGGCTTCGTGCCCGGAGGCAGAGCGCGCGGCTTCGTGGCGGCCGAGGGCGTCGTGGTGGCTTCCTACGTCGGGTACGACGACAATCGCCCCATGAAGCGCGGCAACATCCGCATCTCCGGCGCGAGCGGGGCCCTCCCTGTCTGGATGGGCGCAGTCGAGGGCCTCGTGAGGTTTCACCCCCCGGCTGCGCCGACCACCGTGCGCGCTCGCGGGGGCGCCTGGCCCCTCGATTCCGCCGGACTGGGCCGATCCGTCGTCGAGACCGCGACCGGCCTGCCCAGCGAGGGGGGTGGCGCAACGGTGCTGGTCGCCCCGCAGAGGACCATGGTGCTGCCTGGCGACGACCCGCGGCCCGTCGCCCCGTCCCGCCCTCGGGCTCGACCCAGGCGCCGCTGGTGGCGGTTCTGGTAGGTCAGGGTAAGCTCTGGGCATGGTCGAGCCGAGATTTGTCGATTCGGAAATCCTGACCGAGGACGGCTCGGTCGAGAAGGTCTGGGACACCCTGTACCAGTGCCCGCGCGTGCGTCGCCGGCTCTGGAACCTGCCCCGGTCCGAGTGGGAGGAGGCCCGAGAGCGATTCCGCGACCTCGCGCAGATCTCTCGGAGCGCCTTGCCCCGGCTCGTCGCCGTCGGCGAAGAGGAACGAACGCTCACCCTGGTCGAGGACTACGTCGAGGGGGAGCCCCTCTCGGCGCGGCTCGCCCGGGACGAGCTGCTCACCATCCCCGAGCTGGTGAAGCTCTTCACCCCGATCGTGTACTCGCTCGGGTCCATGCACGAGCTGTTCATGGGCCACGGGGGCATCAATGCCCAGGCGATCGTCATCGACGAGGACGACCGGGGCTGGCTCGTGGGAGCGGGGGCCCGCGAGGCCCTGCCCGACATGGACTTCGAGGCGCTCGCGGAGGTCATGGTCCGCGCCATCCAGACGCCGAACGAGGAGTCCAGTGCGCTGGTCCACGATCTGCGGAGCGGCAAGCTGCGCGACTGCAGCAAGCTCGTCGAGCGCCTCCGGGATCTCGTCAGCGAAGACGACTTCGAGAGCGAAGGCGCCATGGACGAGATCTTTGGCGAGGCCCCCCTCGAGGCCGACGTCGAGGACCTCTCCGAGTCGGAGGACGACTTCGACTTCGGCTGGCCGACTGGCGACGAGCTCGACCTCCAACGACGCGCCGACGACCGCAAGATGCTGCAGTGGTTCGCCGCCGGCACCGGAGCGATCGCCACCATCGGGCTGATCGCCGCCATGGGCGTGGAAGAGCGCCCGTCCGAGGTCGTTGCCCTGACCCCCGAGGGTCCGGTCGAGTTCGCGCTCGCCGACGAGCCCCCGACGGAGGCTCCCCCGCGGGTGGAGGGCCTCGGCAAGTGGCGGGTCCACCGAGAGGACGGCACCCGTCACCCCACGATGGTGGCCACGATCGAGGCCGAGAACGTCATCTACGACCGGCTCGAGCGCGCTGGCCGGCCGGAGCTGCGCATCCTGTGCTCGGAGGAGCGACTCGCCGTCGAGGTGGCCCCCGGCGTCGACACGGTCGAGGCCTTCGTCGCCGAGGACGCGACCTACGCGAAGCACGCCGACCTCGCCTTCACCTGGGAGGGGTTCCCCACCCAGCACCTCGACGCGGACTTCCGACCCGACGCCCCGGACCTCACCGTTCGAGGACCCCGGGCGCTCCTCGCCGAGGCGCCGCGGTCGGAGTCGCTCTACGTCGCCTACACGCCCTTCGCGTCCGAGTCGGTGATGGCCATCTTCGACGTGCGTGGGATGGAGCGTGCGCTCGGCGCGCTCGCCCGCTTCTGCCCCGACCCGTAGGCTCAGGCCGACCGCGCCTCGCTCTCCGGAAACGGAACCACGGTCGCCGTGGCGTTCGGGCCCACCAGCGGCCAGACGAGGCGGGTCGCGCGATCGTGCGTGAACCACGCCCAGGCCCACTTGATCATCACGAGCAGACGGTTCCGGAACGACACGAGGAACCAGACGTGAACGATGACCCACAGTGTCCACGCGAGGAGTCCCGAGAGGCGTAGCCCCATCACGTCGGCCACCGCGCGGCTCCGACCGATCGTCGCCATGTTGCCGCGGTCGAAGTAGCGGAACACCGTGCGCTCGCGGCTCCGGAGATCGTTGCGGATGCTCTTCGCTGCGTGCTTGCCCATCTGGATGGCGCCCTGGGCTACGCCAGGGACCTGCTCGCCCGTCTTCGGGTCGTGCGACACGGCGAGGTCTCCGACGACGAAGACCTCGGGATGGCCAGGGATCGAGAGGTCGGGCTCCACCTTGACCCGGCCCGCGCGGTCGAGCTCCACCCCGAGGGCCTTGGCCAGGGGGGAGGCGGCGACACCGGCTGCCCACACCACCGTGCGGGAGGCAATGAAGGTGTCACCGATGTAGACCCCGTCGCCGGTCACCTTGGTGACCCGCGAGTCGAGCATCGTCTCGACCCCGAGCGACTCGAGCTGCCGCAGTGCGCTCTGGCGGAGCGACTCGGGGTACGCGGCGAGCACGGACGAGCCTCCCTCGACGAGCAGCGTGCGTGCCTGCCGGGTGTTGATCGTCCGGTAGTCCTTCCGGAGCGTCCGGCACGCGATCTCGCTGATCGCCCCCGCCATCTCGACGCCGGTGGGGCCGCCGCCCACGACCACGAAGGTCATCAGCGCCTCTCGCTCCTCGGGGTCTTCGACCCAGTCGGCCCGCTCGAACGCCGCGAGCAGCCGCTGGCGAATCCGGAGCGCGTCGGGCAGCGTCTTGAGCCCGGGCGCGTGCTCGGACCACTCGTCGTTGCCGAAGTAGGAGTGGCTCGCCCCCGCCGCGAGGACCAGCCGGTCGTAGGGCAGCCGCTCGACGTTGCCTTCGGGAGGCTTGACCACCACCTCGCGAGAGGCCAGGTCGATGTCGGTGACCTCGGCGAGCCGCACCGTCACGTTCTCCTGCTTGCGCAGGATCGACCGGATGGGCGCGGCGATGTCCGAGGGCGCGAGCCCCGCGGTCGCGACCTGGTAGAGCAGCGGCTGGAACAGGTGGTGGTTGGTGCGATCCACGAGGACGATGTCGACGTTGTCCCGCCGGAGGCCGCGCGCGACCTCCAGGCCGGCGAAACCGCCGCCGACCACGACAACTCTGCAGCGCTCGTTGCTCACCGTACCCCCTGTCGCCTGGCCTCTGCCTACCCATGGCTTATTGTTCGGCGACCCGACAACCACAAGGGAGCGGGCAAGCCCTTGCGCACACTCGTGTTGTTCGACTTCGACGGCACCCTGACCGACCGCGACACCATGCTCGCGTTCGCCGAGAAGGTTCGTGGGCCCTACCGCTTCTGGCTCGGGATGGTCTGGCTGCTGCCCCTGTTCGTGGGGCTGCGGCTGGGTCTCGTGGCGCGGACCGACGCGAAGCGCATGTTTCTCCGCCACTTCCTGGGGGGGCTCCGTCGAGACGACCTGGAGGCGGCGGCCCGGACCTTTGCCGACCACCTGGAGGGCTACTTGCGCCCGCAAGGGCGGGCGCGGCTCGCCCAGTACCGCGAGGACGGTGCCGAGATCGCCGTCGTCAGCGCTTCGCTCGACCTCTGGATCGGTCCTTTCTGCGCCGCCCGGGGCCTGACGTGCCTGAGCACGAGGGCCGCCTACGGGGACGACGGCGTGTTCGCGGGTGAGCTCGCGAGCCCGAACTGCTACGGCCCGGAGAAGGTCCGTCGGGTGCGTGAGGCCTTCGACCTGTCGAGCTACGGGACCGTCGTGGCCTTCGGGGACAGCTCTGGCGACGCCGAGCTCCTCGCCATGGCCGACGAGGCCCACTATCGGCCGTTCCGGAGCTAGTTCGCGACGACGCGGCGGAGACCACCCGCCCGCACGAGGCAGGGAGATGCTGGAGCACGCCACCCGCGAGGGGCTGGACTGGCCCTACATCGTCGAACACTGGGCCAAGGGTGCCCGCACCGCGCTCGGCGCCGCGGCCGTCCGCGGCATTCGGCCACTCGACGACCGCGCCGCCGTGGTCGAGGCGCTGGACGCGACCGACGAGATGCTGTGGCTCGAAGCACAGGGCATCGACCTTCCCGTCGGCGCCGTCGAAGACGTCCGCTCCGAGGTGCGACGAGCCGCGAAGGGGCAGGTGCTCGAAGGCGGGGAGCTCCTCGCGGCCGCTCGGACGCTCGACGCCCTGCGCCAGGTCCGCAAGGTCCTCGACCGAACACTCGACGACACGCCGACGCTCTCGACCATCGCCGAGGTCGTCGAGATCGACGGTGTGGTCGTGGACGACGTACTCTCCGCGTTCGAGCCGAGCGGCCGGCTGTCCGCCGCACGCTACCCCGAGCTCGGGGAGCTACGGCAGGCGATCCAGTCGCTGCACACCGAGGTCCGCTCCACCCTCGATCGGCTCGTGAAGAGCGAGGATCTCGGCGACGATCTGCTGCAGGATCGCTACTGGACGGTGCGCGACGATCGGTACGTGCTCCCCATCAAGTCGCACGCGAAGCGCTGGGACCTCGGCCTCGTGCACGGCACGAGCGGCACGGGGCGGACCGTCTTCGTGGAGCCGCACGCCGTCATCCAGCTCAACAACCAGCTCCGGCTCGCCGAGGGCCGCCTGCTCGCCGCCGAGCACGCCATCCACGCCGAGCTCTCCTCCGAGCTGGGGACCCAGGCCGATGCGACCGAGCTCGCGATCGAGGCGGCGGTACGGCTCGACGTGACCGCGGCGCGTGCCCATCTCGTCCACCAGCTCGATGCTACCCGGCCCCGCGTCGGAGAGGGCGAGCGCATCGAGGTCGTACGCGCTCGCCACCCCGTGCTGGTGCTCCGCGGGGTCGAGGTGGTGGCCAACGACCTGTCGGTGGGCACCGATCATCCCGTGCTCGTGCTCTCGGGGCCCAACGCGGGCGGCAAGACCGTGGCCATGAAGACCATGGGGCTGTGTGCCCTCCTCGTGCGTCACGGCTGTCACGTCCCCTGCGGCGAGGACTCGCGGGTGGACCTCTTCGACGCGGTCTACGCCTCGATCGGCGACCAGCAGACCGTCGAGGGCGACCTCTCGTCGTTCTCGGCCCAGCTCCTCACCCTGCGGCACGTGATCGACGCTGCGGGCCCCCGTCAGCTCGTCCTGCTCGACGAGGTCGCGAGCGGCACCGATCCCGCGCAGGGTGCCGCGATCGCGCAGGCGATCTGCGAGCACCTGGCCGAGGCAGGACCCCGCGTGGTGGTGACGACCCACTTCGCGGCGCTCAAGGCCCTGGGGGCCGCCGACCCGCGGTTCTCGGTGGCGGCGGTCCAGTACCGGGACGGTCGCGCGACGTACCGCGTGCTGCAGGGGGCCACGGGGGAGTCGCACGCCATGGAGATCGCGGCCCGCATGGGGCTGCCCGACCGCGTGCTCGCGAGAGCGCAGGCGGTGCTCGGGGAGCAGGAGGCCGAGCTCGGCCGACTCCTCGTGGCCCTGGAGCAGGAGCGCTCGAGGGCCGAGGCCGCGCGCGAGGAGGTGCAGCGCCTCGTGGCCGAGGCCGATGCGCGGGCGGCATCGCTCGCCGCCCGGGAGGCGCGGGTGAAGGAGCGGGCGAAGGAGCTCGAGGCGGAGGGGGCAGCCAAGTTCCTCAAGCGGCTCTCCGACGCGGAGCGAGCGGTGGGCCAGGTGGTGGCGGAGCTCCAGCGAGCGCCGTCGCACCGCCAGGCCCAGGCTGCGCGGGCGACGATCGAGGCCTTGCGTGGACTGGCTCCGTCGAGCGCTCCCGAGCGTGCCCCCGAGGGACCTCGCGAGCTTCAGGTCGGCGACCGCGTCCGCATCGCGGGCTCACACAATCGGGGGGAGATCGTGAGCCTCAACGGCAAGCACGCCCAGGTCCGTGTCGGAGGGCTCACCGTCAAGGCGAGGGTCGCCGATCTCGAGCGCGTGGGAGGCAAGCCGGCACCCGAGCTCGCGGAGCCCGTCCGGACTCGACCGGTGCGCGAAGCGAGCGACGACCTCGAGGTGGCGGTCCGGGTGCCCGGCAACACCCTCGACATGCGAGGCATGCGGGTGGACGAGGGACAGGAGGCCGCCGAGCAGTTCTTCGACAAGGCGATGCGGGGCGGGTGGGACGCGGTGTTCCTCCTGCACGGCCACGGCACGGGCGCGCTCAAGGATGGACTGCGCCGCTGGCTCCGGAGCTCCGGCTACGTCCGCGGCTGGCGCCCAGCCAGCGAGGACCAGGGGGGCGACGCCTTCACCGTGGTCCAGCTGGCTTAGCCGTTCCCGGCAGGAGCGCCGGTCAGCACGTCGATCATCGAGAACACTCGCGCGCGCGCTCCCTCGGCGACCCGGTCCACGAGGTAGCGCACCGCGGCGAGGGCCCCCGACGCGTAGACCGCGCGCCCGTGCACCCGAGTCGAGAGGATCAGCGACGCCTCCCCCGAGGCATCGTCCAGCACGAGGTCGTGGTAGGCGTGTCCCGCGAGGTGGGCCTCGGGGACCCCCCACTCGCGGGCGCGCGCCTCGTCGCGGATCGCCTCGATGACGTCGACGCTGGCGGGGAGCCCGAGCGCGGCGAGGTCGGGGAGCATCGCCCGAGCCGTGCCGCTGACGTCGCGCTTCGCCACCTGGTGGGACTCGACAATCGACAGCGCCCCCCCTCGCATCGCGCCCGGAAAGCGCTCCGCGAGGTGGGCCACCGCGGCCTGGAGGAGGATGACGGGGATGGCCATGTTCGCACCGATCACCGCCGCGGAGGCGCTGTTCTGCACCAACGCCGCCGCCTCGGCGCTACGGTCCCCGCTCGTGCCGAGCACGAACGGCACGCCGGCGGCACAGTAGCGCTCGACGTTCGGGATCACGGCCTCGGGCACCGAGAAGTCCACGACCACGGACCCGGGCGGCACCCCCCGTCGCGAGAGGTTGGCCGCATCCTCGAGCTCGATGTCCGCTCCGTCCTGGCGATGGACGGACCCCGCGTGTCGCGGGCTCGTGAGGCCAAAGGGCGCGAGCGACAGGCCATCGGCGGCCTGCACCGCCGTGACGAGGGCCCTCCCGACCGAGCCCGGCAAGCCCGCAATCACGACCAGCGGAGTAGACGACACGCTCGATCCTCCAACGACCCTGGCGTTGCCTATCGTGACGGTCACGGTTCGTGACGCGCGCTGGCATTTGGGGATCCACCTGACCGTTGACGTCCCCACACCGGGTGGTTGTCTTGACGGCGTTCGTCTCGAAGGAGTCGCTCATGCACCCCCTGTTCGCGAGCCTGCTGCTCGCCTCGTGCCAGGCCGCGCCGCTGGCGCAGTCCCCCGACCCGGTGGAGGATGCGTTGGTCGCCGCACCCGCCGTGACGCCCCCGCCCACCGTGTCGTCGCGAGTCCCCATCTCCGCCGACCTCGCGCGCATCCCGGACATCGCCGAGGCGGCGGTTCGGAGCGTCGTCAACATCTCGACGACCCGGGTGGTGGCCACGCGGACCAATCCGATGTTCGAGGACCCGTTCTTCCGCGAGTTCTTCGGCCGAAACCTGCCCCAGGCGCCGCGCGAACAGAAGCAGAACAGCCTCGGTTCCGGCGTGATCGTCGATGCCTCGGGCATCGTGCTCACCAACCACCACGTCGCCGGCGAGGCCGACGAGATCACGGTCACGCTCTCCGACGGCCGTGAGTTCGAGGCCACCCGCGTCGGCACGGACGCGCAGTCCGACCTCGCGGTGCTCAAGCTCACCGACGCCCCCAAAGACCTCGTCCCCTTGCCGATCGGCGAGTCCCAGTCGCTGCGGCTTGGTGAGCTCGTGCTCGCCATCGGCAATCCCTTCGGAATTGGCCAGACGGTCACCATGGGCATCGTGAGCGCGACTGGACGGGCGAACCTCGGCATCCTCGACTACGAGGACTTCATTCAGACGGACGCCTCGATCAACCCGGGCAACTCCGGCGGGGCCCTGGTCAACCTCGATGGGGAGCTCGTCGGCATCAACACCGCGATCTTCAGCCGGAGCGGTGGCTCGCAGGGCATCGGGTTCGCCATTCCCACCAAGCTCGCCACGGCGATCATGGAGGACCTGCTCGGCGACGGGAAGGTCGACCGCGGCTTCCTCGGGGTGGGGATTCAGGACCTGAGCGACGACCTCCGCATGGCGATGGAGCTCGACGACGACCAGAAGGGCGTCCTCATCTCGGACGTCGGCCCGGGCAGCGCGGCCGACAAGGCTGGGTTCGCCCGCGGCGACGTGGTGGTCGAGTTCAACAAGGAACCCGTGCGCGACGCAGCCGGGTTCAGACTCGACGTCGCCACTGCGGGCAGTGGTGAGCCCTTCACCGCCGTGGTGCTTCGCGACGGACGGCGAAAGAAGCTCTCGGGTACGCTGGGATCGCGTGACACGCCCAGCGACGACGACGACGCGTCCGGCGAGGCCACGGACGACGTGCTCGGCGGCCTCTCGTTGTCGCAGATCACGCCCGCGGCTCGCCAGCAGTTCAGCATCCCCGAGCGGATCCGCGACGGCGCCCTCGTCGAGGGGGTGCAGCGCGGCAGCCCCGCGGCGGCGATCGGGCTGCGGCCCGGAGACGTCATCGTCGAGGTCGATCGCAAGGCCGTGAGCAGTCCCTCGGACGTGCGCCGGCTCGTCGCGCGAACCGAAGGCCCCGTGCTCTTCGTGATCGTCCGAGGGGGCACACTTCGCTACACCGTGTGGCGCCGCTGATCACAGGGCGGGCCCCGGCATGCGGCGGTCGGGCGTGCGCAGGGTCACCTGCTGCGTGTCGAGCCACTCGAGGAGCGGGATGGCGTGCTTCCGCGTCAGGCCCGTGAGCTCCTTGAAGTCGCCGGGCGTGAGGTCCTCGTGAGACGCGAACCAGCTGCGGATCTGGCTCCGCAGCTCGTCGAGGGCCGACAGCGCGAGCCAGCCGATCCCCGTGACCTCGCGCACCGTACCCTCGGCCTCGGCCAGCCGCAGCAGCGCGGGGACCTCGTCGGTGTGGAGCTCCGCCGAGAGCTCTGGCTCCGTGCGGCCGTTGAGCCCCGCCCCCGCGACGGCCGCGACGATCCGATCGTGGATCGCCCGCTGTTCCGCCGTGAGCTCGACCTCGAAGTGGGAGATCCGTACCAGAGCGCCCTCCACCACGACGGCGTGGTCATCCGCGAGTCGCATCACCAGGGCATCGAAGGGCTTCTCCGGGAGATGGGCCAGGCGGCCCCGTCGGAGCTCTCGGCGATGGGCCCCGAGCGACAGCGGGTTGTCGTGGTGGTAGGCAGCGAGGGCCTCGAGTAGCGCCCCCTGGAGTCGGAGGAGGACCGAGGGCGCCACCCGGCGGTCACCCAGGATCTCCCCGACGTCCTGATCGCTCCGGTCCGCCCACTCGCTCGCCGCAATCCCGACGTCGCCGGCCCGCTCGAGCCAGACCGTGGCATCGCCTCCATCGAGCCGGGCCAGCTGGTCGACGGCCCGTTCCCGGTCCTTGCGGCGAAGCCGCGGCGCCCAGGGGTCCACCACGTGGCCGCCCCCCAGGGTCTCGACCGGCGAGGGCCGCCGCACCACGAAGCGGTCGCCCACCAGGCAGGCGAGGGGGCGGTCGAGGCGGAGCTGCACCCACGTGGACGTGCCGGGGCTCAACTCGTCGACACCGGGCTCCACGATGGCGAGTCGGGCGTGCCGCTCGGTGGTCCCGTGCAGCACCACCACCCCCGCTCCGTCCGCGAGCTGCGGCGCAGCCGGCAGGTGGTGGTACCGCACGTCGAGGATCGAAGCCACGGGCACCGCTCCCGAGCTCACCACCTGACCTCGCGTGATCTCGCCCTCGAGCCCGGCCAAGTTCAGCGCGGTGCGCCGCCCCGCCTCGGCGGTCTGCACCTTGTCGCCGTGGACCTCGATGCCGCGGACCCTCGCGGTGCCGCCGTCGGGCAGGATCCTCACCTTGTCCCCGTCGCGGAGGGTCCCGGACCACACGGTTCCGGTGACCACGGTACCGAAGCCGGGTCGGGTGAACGTGCGGTCCACGGGCAACCGAAAGGGCCCGTCGAGCGCTCGCTCGAGGACCGGGAGCGCCGAGATCGCGGCGACCAGCTCGTCACGCCCGCGGCCCTCCTTGGCGCTGACCACGACGGGCTCGGCACCCTGGAGAAAGGTTCCCTCCACGGCATCGGAGACGTCGTCGACGACGAGCTCGAGCATCTCCTCGTCGACCAAGTCGGCCATCGTGACCGCGATCGCGCCCGCCTTCACACCGAGCAACGTGAGGATGGACAGGTGCTCGCGAGTCTGCGGCATGACCCCGTCCACGGCGCTCACGCAGAGCAAGACCGCATCGATTCCGGTGGCCCCTGCGATCATGGTCCGCACGAGCCGCTCGTGGCCAGGAACGTCGACGAGGCCGACCCGGCGACCGTCCGGCAGGTCGAGCGAGGCGAAGCCGAGCGCGATGGTGATCCCGCGCTCCTTCTCCTCGGGGAGCCGATCCAGATCCTCGCCCGTGAGCATCCTCACGAGCGTGGTCTTGCCGTGGTCGATGTGGCCGGCCGTACCCACGACCAGCGAGGGAGCGGCCATGCGTCAGCGTCTCCTGCCGTCTGGACCACCGTAGCATCCTGCTCGCATGGTACGGACCCTCCGCCGCCCCCGGAGGAACCCATGCTCCTGCCCGTGTTGCCGTCCCTGCTCCTCGCTGCAGGATGCGGGTCGGTTCGCCCCGCCCCCGAGCCCACCCCAGAAGCGCCCGAGGCCATGGCCGAGATGGCCGCGAAGAAGGCCGTGAAGCAGCCTGGCGAGGTCCACCTCGACCCCATCGACTGGAAGGCAGCGTTCGAGCGCCAGCGCATCGACCCCGCCTATGTCACCGATGCGGTGACCCGCGCGAGGGCCGAGAGCGACGTTCCGATCCTGTTGCCAAACGAGCCCGCGATGCTCGGCGACCTGAAGATCTACAGCGGCAAAGGCTGGTACTCGGCGACCGTAGCCGACGATGCCCACCAGATCATGATTCGGGGCAGCCGAGCCGCCCGCTCGGTCGCCTGGACCGTGGAGCAGAAGGCCCGCACGGGCGCCCTCGGCGAGGTCGTGTTCACGAGCACGGAGGGCATCGTGACGGCCAGCTTCTCGCTGTACGGTGCGGCCTACAACCTCGAGATCGAGTGCACCCGCGGCGAAGCTGGCGATGCCTGCCGAGACGAAGCCACGGCGCGACAGTACGTCGAGAAGCTCGGACTCGCCGGGGACATGCCGTGATGTTCGTGCTCGTGTCACTCGCGATGGCGGAGCCTCTCGGCGAAGAGGCCACCTTCACCTTCGAGCCAGCCGGTCAGCTCATCGACGGCTCTGGAGAGGGCTTCGAAGACGACACCGTCTACGTTCCCGGCCTGAGGTTCCCCCTCGAGCGAGCGCCGGCCTACCTGAACTCCCAGGTCCACGGGCGGGGCGGCTTCCTGGGCCCGGGCGGTCGGGAGTGCGATGCCGAGAACTACGCGTACCCGTGGCGCGACAACTTCTGCGAGGAGCGCCGCTTCCGCGTTCCGTTGTGTCCGGCGGGTACCGGTCACCAGGGCCAGGACATCCGTCCCTCGAGCTGTGAGCCCGACGTCCACTGGGCCGTCGCCTCGGTCAGCGGCACGATCGTCCGCATCGGGAGCTTCTCGGTGACGCTCATCGGCGAGGACGGGACGGAGCATCGCTACCTCCACCTCGAGCCCTCGTCCCTCGTGGTCCGCGAGGGGGACCGGGTGATTCGCGGCGACCGCATCGGTCGGGTGTCCAACACCTTCTTCGACCGTGACGGCAACCGTGTTCCCACCACCATCCACCTGCACTACGACATCCAGCAGAACCTCGACGGCCGCAACCTGTTCGTGTCGCCGTACGCGAGCCTCGTCGCGAGCTACCAGGCCCTGCTGCGCTCTCCCGAGGGCCAGTGTGCACCGATCGGCCCCGCAGGACGCACCATCGCGGACACCGAGGCCTGCGTCGAGTACTTTGGCGATCCCCGATTCTGGCGACGGGAGCGGGCCGAGGGAGCGCTGGACGGCGTCCTGACCTGGACCAACGCCCACGACGGTGGATTTCCCTCCAACTTCGCCCGCACGCGGCTGAGCTTCGACGAGGCCGGCGACTACCGGGTGGAGATCCACGTGGTGTCCCCGCGGAACCGCTCCGCAGCGGTGCCCTTCGTGGTTCGCCACGCCGGAGGGGAGACTGCGGGCAGCGTCGACCAACGCGGCGAGACCGGTTTCCGCGTGCTGGGGACCTTCACGTTCGCCGAGGGGGGTGACCAGTGGGTCGAGCTTCGCGACAACAGTGGTGAGGAAGAGCCCGACACCCACCTGTCGCTCGACGGGGTGCGACTCGTTGCAGTCGATCAGTAGCGGAACACGCCCAAGGGGCCGGTGAGCCGGCCGAGCCAGGATGCGCGTGCTTCGTCCGCCGCGCGCTTCGCGTAGGCTCGTTCGTGCACCGCGGCTCGGAGCCGCTGCAGGTGGGCGTGGGCGAGCGGCGTGAGCTCGCGGGAGCTCGCCCGATCCACCAAGGCGATGGCAAAGGTCTCCATCTGCTGCCGCTTGTGCGACGCTGGCGCCTCCCTCACCGCGAACCACATGTCCGTGAGCTCTCGTCGCTGCTCGGGCACCGCGTCGATGAGCGCGTCGCGATTCTCGGCGATCGAGAGCTGCAGGATGTCCCAGGACTCCTGGGCCGCGTAGCTGGTGGTGGCCTTCTCGAGCACGCTCCAGCTCGCCAGCATGGTCACGACGAACATGAGCGCCGTGGCCGCGTAGAGGAGGAGGGGCGGCCGGTCGTCCTTGGCCTTGCGGTCGCGGTGCTGTCGTCGCGAGGCGGGCTCGGCAGTGTGGAGCGCGGGCGCGGTGACCGGGCTGCGCTTGGCATCCCGTCCGGGAATCACGGCGAGCGGACCGCTGCGGCTCGACCGTCCGTCGTCGATCGCGGGTGACGGTCCGTCAAGCGTCGACACGTCGACGTAGGAGGGGCCATCCTCCTCCGAGAGCTCCGCCAATGGTCGACGGATCGGCTGCGAGTCGAACGAGGTGCGGCGGAAGCCGTGTGTCTGGGTGGTCTGATCGTAGCCACCGGAGGGTTCGGGCCGCCCGCCGCTCGGGTCCGTGTGCTCGTCGGCATTCCTCCGGGCCCACGCGGCGTCTGGGATCTCGCTCGGCTGGGTCACCCCGGGGTCCTCTTGCTCGTCCGCGGGGCCTCCCTCGTCCGCGAAGGCGAAGTCGGAGTCCTCTTCCTCGTAGCCAGTGTCACTGTACAGCGTGGTCGACTGCTCCTCGAAGAGCATCTCGGCGCGATTGCGCGGCAGGTGCGCCTCGACGTCGAGCGGCTTGCTTCCGAGCAGCTGGGCCAGCTCGCCCACGCCGCTGTCGGGAGGCAGGATCCGCGGGGGACGTTCGGGGACCGGCATGACCTGGCTGTTGAGCGGCGGGCTCTCGACCTCGGTCAAGTGGGGAAGGCAGGCCTCGAGACGCTCCTTCAGCAGCGTCACCGAGCCGATGCGGTCGTCCCGATCGTAGCGACAGGCATCGAGGATCGCGAGGGCGAGTTCCTCCGGAATGCCGTCGAGAATCTCGTCGCGATTCTCGGCGAAGAACAGCTCGGCCGACGTGCGCAGGGTGAGACAGGTGTAGAGCGTGGCCCCGAGCGCGTAGACGTCGGTGCGGGCGTCGACCGACTTGGTGTCGTTGCGCTGCTCCGGCGCCATGTAGGCGAACGTCCCCAGCACCGAGCCGGTCTGCGTCATCGACTCGTCGGAGCCGAGCTGGGCGATCCCGAAGTCGGTGAGCAGGACCCGCCCGTCGTCCGAGACGAGCAAGTTGTGGGGCTTCACGTCTCGGTGGACGACCCCCTGTGCGTGAGCGTGCGCGAGGCCATCGCAGGCCTGCGCGATCACGTCGACCGCCAGGTGCGGTGACATGACCCCGTGCCGCTTCAGCCAGTCGGTGACGGCACCCGCGCGGGCGAGCTCCATCACGATGAAGGGCAACTCACCGTCAGCGTCGATGTCGAGGATGCGCAGGAGGTTCTTGTGGGAGAGCCGGGCCATGGCCTCGGCCTCCTTCTCGAACCGCTGCCGAACGAGCTCGTCCGCGGCGAGATCGGGAGCCAGGACCTTCACCGCCCGCCACTGGCGGAGCCGGGCATCCATCGCGAGGTAGACCCGCGCCTGGGCCCCCTTGCCGAGCAGACGGGTCACCACGTAGCGCCCGTTCAGTCGGGGCGGACGCAGGTCACGCACGGAGTCTGCTTCGGAGAGTTGCATGTGTTGGCCGTAGCAGCCTTCACGGGGTGGACAGTTACGCACCGGTGTCCGGATGCCCGGCGGACACCAGGACAGGAGTGCGATATCGCCGAACTCCACCGGAGGTCCAGTGCCCGACCGTGCTCTTGCAACCTACAGCGAACGCTTCGACCGCGCCGTGGCCATGGCGGTTCGTGACTTTCGCGGCATCCGACGCAAGGGATCGTCGATTCCGTACGTCACGCACCTCTTCGCCGTGACGGCGATCGTGGGCGAGCACGGCGGAGACGAGGATCAGCTGATCGCGGCCCTGCTCCACGACTGGCTCGAAGACGTCGAGGGGGCCGATCCCGACGCGCTCGAGCTCGCGTTTGGTCCGCGCGTGCGTCGCCTCGTCGTGGCGCTGTCCGACGCGGTGGCGGTTCGTCCGAAGCCGCCGTGGCAGGCGCGGAAGGAGGCCTTCGTGGCACGCATCAGGTCCGAGCCCGGCGAGGTGAAGCTCGTCTGCGCAGCCGACAAGCTCCACAACGTACAGTCGCTGCGCCGGGAGCTCAAGGCGCACGGACTCGGCACCCTGGACCGCTTCAACGGCGGGCGCGAGGGGACGCTGTGGTATTACCGCGCGGTGGCGGAGGCCCTCGCCGACGGCTGGTCGCATCCGATCCTCGACGAGCTCGCCGACGCCGTCACCGCTCTGCACGCGGACCGCGATCTCGCCCAGGAGCTTTGATGCCCGTCCTCTTCTGGTTGCTCGCCGCAGTAGCGGCCTTCGGCGCTCCCGAGGGCCTGGTCACCCCGGCGTCACCCCACTACGACCTCGAGCTTTACTACTTCGAGCGGAAATTCGATCAGGGCCTCGCGCAGACCGAGGCGCGCATCGCCGCCACCCCGGGCGACAGCGACCTGTACTGGCACAAGGTCCGGTTCATGTACGAGATCGGCGAGCGCTTCGATCCCGACGATCCCTCGATCGACAAGGTCGGCCACTACAAGGCGATGAAGAGCGCGGCCGAAGCGGGGCTGAAGATCGCACCCGAGGATCCCCACCTGCACTTTGCGCTTGCCGTGGCCGCCGGCCGGCTGGGCACCACGCGAGGGGTCATGGCGAGCCTGTTCCTCGCCAAGGAGGTCGAGCGGGGCTTCTTGGTGCCGGCGGAGCACCCCACCTTCCGGTACGCGAGCGTGGGCGGATACGAGCAGCTCCCGTGCGACGCGTACCATGGCCTGGGCATCTTCTACCGCCTCGTGCCGGACTGGTGGATCGTGAAGGTGCTCTCGGGCACGCGCGGCGACATGGAGAAGGCCGTCCACTACAACCGCCTGTCGACCCAGTGCAAGCCGCTCTCCGTCCAGAACCACAAGGAGCTCATGGTCAGCCAGATGTGTCTGGCCCAGAAGACGGACGATGCGCAGTTGCTCGCCGAAGCAGAGGCCACCGGGCGCAAGGCGCTCGCCCTTCCCACCCGGGGCGAGGTGGTGGCCATCGACCGCCGGCACATCCAGACCCTGCTCGACGACCCCTCCCTCGC
>CAZZLC010000079.1:16257-26628 GCA_964655065.1 uncultured Enterobacteriaceae bacterium
GGATCGAGGGCATCGGCCCGCGCCTTCCAGTCGAACATCGCGAGCGCTTCGCTGCTGCGATCCCCGCCGAACGCCGCGGCAGGGAAGGCCGGCTCGGCGGTGAGCACCTCGTACATCAAGCAGCCGAAAGCGTAGACGTCGGCCCGGGGGCCGTGGTGGGCCGGGTCGCGCAGGACCTCGGGGGCGAGGTACGCGAGCTCGCCGACGGGGGCCTGCGACGCCCGCTCCAGCTGTGCCTGGGTCATCGCGAAGTCGAAGCCGGTGAGCCAGGCCCCGCCGAACGCGCCCACGCCCTCGGGGGCCACGAGCACGTTTTTGGGCCGGATGTCGCGGTGCAGCACGCCGTTCGCATGAACGAAGGCCAACGCGTCGGCGACGGTGCGAAACAGCAGGCAGGCCTCGGTCCACGACATCGGGCCGGAGAGCAGCACGTCCTCGAGCTCGTCGGCCTCGAACCACGCAAAGGCGGTCCAGACGAGGTTCTGTTCGTCGTCGGCGCCGTACTCCACGATCTCGGCGAGAGCGTCGTGCTGGAGCTGGCCGAGCGCGGTCGTCTCGCGCTGCTGCGCCGCCACGGTGCTCGCGGTCCTCGGCAGGACCTTGAGGCGGCACTCGGAGCCGAGGTCGAGATGCCGGGCCTTGTAGGTCCGGGGCATCCCCAGGCCGACGAGGTCGTCGATCAGCCAGCTACCGGTTGAGGTTCCGGGAAACAGCACGGCCACCTCAGCCCAGCATCCGGGCCGCAAGAACGCGGGGACTCGGGGGTAGCGGCCCGTCGTCCGCTTCGTCCCGACCGGCTTCGCTCGCTGCATTGCCGGAGGGCGCTTGGAGCTTCGTCACCTTCGACTCCTGCGGCGCGGCTGAACCCTCGCCTTCACCCGCGTGGCTTGCATTCCCGACCCGAAGATCGAGCGCGCACCCGGCGGGCGATGAGATCCGTAACTGACCGAAGACCTCGCTGGGCCTGTCGAAGTCCGTAGCACGCTCAACCCCACGAGGCCGTTCGAAGCGCCTCCAGGACGACGTGGACACGATCTTCGGCCTGCGAAGCCTCCAGCACCCGCCGCCGGTCCACCGGATCGTGGAGCAGAGCCCCAGCCACCGCATCGACGAGGGCCCACTGCGAGTGCGCGAGGGCGAGAGCGAGCGCCCCAGGGGGCTCCCCCGCACCGCGTCGCCGGGAGACGATCGCCCCGACCCGACTCCGAATCTCGGCGGCCCACCCCTCGCACGACGAGGTCCACTCGGGGTCGGGAACCAGCTCGAAGATCCCGGTGTCGGAGCCGACCTCGCGGACCCTCGCGTGGAGCTCCGCGAGATGGTGGGCGCTGGCCTCCGCGCTCTCGCTGCGAATCACGCGAGCCGCGACCCCGATCGGCGTCCCGGGCATGCGGAGCACGAACCAACCCGTGGACTCGCGAGCCACGTCGATGGCGTGACGGGTCTCCGGCCTCGCGGCCACGATCCCGATCGTCGTGCGAGGGAGCGCGATCCCTTCGGGAAGCGGGACCACGGGCAGGGCTCTCGGGCCGTCCAGGGACGCGCCAGGCCTCGAACCGCCTCGAAGGTCGACCCGCGGCGCAGATGGGTCGAAGGTCTCGCGGAACCTCTGGTGGCGCTCGTCGAGGAACGCGCACACCCGCTCGTAGTTCGGCCAGGTGTCCGCGACGTGGTAGTCCGACGGGAGGCCCTGACACAGCGCCTCCCGGTAGTCGTCGATGTAGCTTCCGAGACCGGCACCGCCTCGCCAGTAGGCGGCCACGAACGCGAGCCCCTCGTCGGAGAACATGTCGTCGAGCAGGTTCCCGTCCCACACTGCCAGCAGCTCTGGTCCCGTGCGTTCGCGATCCGCGAACTCCCGAAAGGCCGCCGGAGTCCGATCCCGCAGCCAGTCGGCCACGAGGTCGCGCTCGGCGGCCCAGCCAAACAGGAAACCGCTGTGTACCCACGCTTGCGACGGGGGAAGGCCGTGTTCGGCGACGGCCCCCTGATGGAAGGCGGCCCGATCAAAGGCGTGGGCGTCCATGCTGGCTCCCTCCGGCTGACTTGACGATGAAGGAGGGTTGGCGTACACCTGGCCCCCGAACGTATCCCCGAGGCCGTCATGAAGCGATGCCCCCAGTGCGGCGCGGAATACGACAACCATGTCGAGTTCTGCTTCGTCGACGGCACCGAGCTTTCCCAGCTCGCCACTTCGGCCGCCACCCCCGGTCTCGCGCCGCCCCCCGCGCTGCGCCCCCAGCGCTCGAGAGTGGTTCCGCTCGTCCTCCTGGGCGTGCTGCTCGTCGTGACGACACCGCTCGTCGTGGTGGGCGTCATCTACGTGGTGAGCCTCCAGTCCTCCGAGGGCGGCGGCGAGCCTCCTCCTCCCGTCGGTGCGGTCGAGGACGACCTCGAGCCGCGCTCCAAGCCGCAGCAGCTCGATCCTCCCGAGCCGAGCGCCGCCCTCGTTCGGGTCGACTCGATCCCGCCCGGGGCGCAGGTCTGGGAGGAAGAGACGCGGCTGTGTGACCGAACGCCCTGCACGATCGAGCAGCCCGAGCACGCTCCGGCAGTTCGCCAGCTGGTCCTGGTCATGGCGGGCTTCACCCCCACCCCGGCGCAGCTCGAGAAGTCCGCGACCAGTCTGCAGGTCGAGATGCGGACCAAGTCTCGGCGTCGCTCCCCGGGGCCCCCTCCCCGAGAGCCCGACGAGAGCACGGCCACTTCACAGGACGTGCCTCCCGCCCCCGAAATCATCGAGGAGCGGTGACCTGCCACGAGCAGGCGCTCGGACTACATTCCGGCGTCCGTTCCCTCCCCCGGGACCCCCGGAGCAAGGAGCCCCGTCATGTCGGGCAAGAACCACGGTCCATCTGACGAGAACCCCTCCATCCCCTCGTTCGACGGCGAGGACCGCGCGTCCGCCGTCGGCTTCGAGTTCTCGAACTTCGCGAAGAGCGAGGCCGATGCGCTCGCCCGGGCCCAGGAGGAGGCCGAGCGCCAGCGGCGTCGGCCCACCTCGGCTCCGGAGCAGCGCAAGATCATGCGTCGGAGCTACCTTCCTCCGACCGACGTGGTCGTCGACACCCGTCCCATCGGCCAGATG
This sequence comes from uncultured Enterobacteriaceae bacterium, assembly GCA_964655065.1. GTDB lineage: Bacteria > Myxococcota_A > UBA796 > UBA796 > DRPG01. The sequence goes on from CAZZLC010000079.1 coordinate 19,346, forward strand.
ACCGTGGTCACCCTCCGCGGTCGCATCAACGAGTCCTTTCGCGGCGCGGAGCTCGGGCAGACCCTGTCGGGACACGTCGTCTTCGATCTGGCCGAGGTCGACCGTGTCAGCTCCTTCGGGGTGAAGGGGTGGCTGCAGATGCTGGAGCAAGCTCGGGTCGCGAGCTGCACGTTCCTCCGCTGCAGCGAAGCCGTCGTCAACCAGATCACGATGATGCGGAACTTCTGCGGCCCGGGCCGCATCCACTCGCTGATGGTGCCCTACACCTGCAACCACTGCGGGGAGGAGTTCGGTGCGCTCTACGAGGCGGTGGCCGACCGGGAGGTCATCCTCAACCGGAGCCCCGTGCTGGTCGAGTGCCCGAACTGCCACCAGGCCGCCGAGATGGACGACGATCCGTGGAGCTACTTCGCGATCGACGAGCACCTGCTCGATGCCGTGCCCTTCGAGCTCCAGCAGGTCGTCGACCACCTCACCAGCTCGGCGCGGATCGACCCGATCGAGAAGTTCATCTCCGAGCAGGAGACCCGGATCCGCTTCAACGCGCCGCTCGACGCTCGCCTTCGGCTGCGCAGGGCGTTCGCCGGGCTCGAGGGCCGGGTCACCCTCGACCTGTCGGTGGTGCCTCGATCCGACGCCGAGGGCGTCGCCAACCTCGTCGACGCGCTCCGGGATCTCGGACCCGAGGTGTCGGAGCTCTGGGTCGACGGCGCGTCGGTCGATCTCGTGCGCCGCCTGGTCGCCCAGCCGGTCGACCGGGTGTACCTCTCGAGCATGTTCCTCCGGGCCCGGTGCCTCGCCAACGGCATCGAGAGGCCGGTACTGGTCGACGTCGACCGGCGTCGGGCACTCCTCGAGAAGCAGCAGCTCCCGCCCGTCGAGGCCAACTGGGCGATGGGCAACGTCGATCTGGCCGATACAGACGTGCTCTTCGAGGCCGCGGTGGCCCTGGCTCCGCCTCCGGACCAGCACCGGTCGCGGCCCCTCGACACGCTGCCCCGCGCGCCCCAGACGGTGTACCCATCCGAGCCGCCGCTCACCCGGCCCGCCGCTCCGAATCAGCAGTTCCGGAACTTCGCGATCCTGTTCTCGATCGTGATGTTCGCCGTCGCGCTCATCGCCCTCGTCGGCGTGGGCTACGTATTCGTCACTCAGCGCCTCGCGAGCACCGAGCCCGAGCCCGAGGTGGTCGAAGGCCCGGTCGACGGCTGGAACGGCGGTGAGCCGGTGCCTCCTCCGTGGGTCGACCAGCGATTCGTGCTCGACGACGAGCAGGTGCTCGTGGTCGGAGAGGCCGACGGAACCGAGATCGAACCCACCAGCGAGCGAGCCCGCAGCGACGCAGTAGCGCGGCTCGTCGACCACCTTCGTTCGGAAGTGTCGGGCCGGGCTGCGGGACCCGCCCTCCGCGACGAACCCCTGATCACCGATGCCGCCACGATCTCGCGGCAGTTCCTCGACGAGGTCGGCGACTGGGCGGAGCCCGTCCGCACGAACTCGGCCATCAAGAGGGTCGGCCCCATGCAGACCGTGGTCACCCAGCACCGGCTGACGCGCGAGACCTGGGACAAGCTGGTGAAGCACTATGGCGACGGCGCGAGCTTCCGGGGTCTGTCGGTGGCCCGGCGCTTTCCCACCGACTACGGCACCGCGTTGCACGAGCGCACGCCGCTCGTGGTGATTCGCGTCGCCTCGTGGTTCACGGCGCGGGTCGGCGATGGCTTCGTCAGCGTCGACGAGCAGACGGTCGAGACGCCCTACGAGTTCCGGCGGGCCGCGGTCCGGGCCTGGAAGACCCTCGAGGAGGGCGAGTCCCTCCAGATGCAGCTGTTCCACCGGGGGAACCTGGTCCCTCTCGAGTTCGATCGGACGCCTTCCGAGGATGCTGCTCCCGAGCCCGAGGCCGGCTCGGCCGCGGGCGATCTGCTCCCCTACGAAGGGCGTCCATGACGCCAACGACCACGGAGCCGGGCATGTCCGGACGCTCCCAGTACCGCTTCCTCCGACGCATCGCGACGGGCGGCATGGCGGAGCTCTACTTGGGTGAGGCCAGCGGGGTGGGTGGCGTGACGAAGCGGGTCGCGCTCAAGCGCATGCTGCCCGCGCACGCCGACGACCGCGAGTTCATCCAGATGTTCCTGGACGAAGCCCGCCTCGCGAGCACGCTCCAGCACCCCAACATCGTGCAGACCTACGACGTCATTCAGAGCGGATCCGAGCTCGTCATGGTGATGGAGTTCCTCGAAGGCGCAGATCTGCAGCAGTTCAGGCGGCAGGCCCACACCCAGGGCCAGGCGCTGACGCTCGATCAGGTGCTCTACATCGTGCGGGGGCTGCTCTCGGGTCTGCACTACGCCCACGACCGGGCGCGGCCGGACGGGCGGAACCTCCAGGGCATCGTGCATCGCGACGTGTCGCCCCAGAACGTGTTCCTCACCTACGACGGTGGCGTGAAGCTGCTCGACTTCGGTATCGCGAAGTCGACGCAGATGTCGGCCGGCACCGACTCGGGAGTCCTCAAGGGCAAGGTGCTCTACATGGCGCCCGAGCAGTGCGGTGGCGGATCGATCGACCGGCGCACTGACATCTACGCCCTCGGGGTCGTCTTCTACCAGCTCCTGACCGGAACGGTGCCCCACCGAGGGAAGAACGCCTACGACACGATGCGCAGCATCATCGACGACCCCGTCCCCGACCCCCGCCGGTTGAACCCCAAGCTGCCGCCAGAGCTCGAGCGCATCGTGTTGCGGGCGCTCGAGAAGCGTCCCCAGGACCGCTACCCCACCGCTCGCGCCATGCTCGAGGACGTCGAGTCCTTCGCCCAGCAGCACGGACTCTTCGTGTCCACGGTGGGATTCTCGAACCTCGTCGAGAAGGTGCTCGGCCCCCGTCCGCGCCTCGATGCTGCCGAGTTCGTCGTACCCGACCCTTCGGTGCCCCGTCCCCTCGACGTCGAGGCCCCGGCCCGGGAGCTCACCGAGGTCGAGGTTCCCGCGCCTCCCGTCGTCCTCGCGCCCGTCGACACCGAGCACGCCACCCTTCGCCGCGAGCAAGGAGTCGTGGTGCTCACGCTCCACGGGGTGCTCGACGAGCGCTTCGACACCACGCCCCTCGTGGAGGGCCTGCGTGGCGAGGTGGTGGTCGACACCCAGGACGTCACGCGCATCACGAGCTACGGCATCCGCTCGCTCATCGGGATGCTCGCCCAGGCTCGACACAACGTCGAGAACCTCTACTTCGTACGTTGCTCCGTCCCCTTCGTGAATCAGGTCACCATGATTCGCGGGCTGCTCGGCGGCGGGAAGATCGTGAGCTTCCAGGCTCCGTTCATCGATCCCGTGACCGGCTCCGGCTTCACCGAGGTGCTGTCCGGCGAGCTCGCGGAGCGGGCGGTGATGCACCACGAGCTCCCACGCGTTCCGAGCCCCTCCGACCCTACGCGGGCGGCCGAGTTCGACGACGACCCCCGTCTGTACTTCCACTTCGCCGAGGACTTTCTGGCGCGCCCGCCCGAGCACGTGCGGCCGGCCATCGATCAAGTCGAGGCGCGAGCGCGGAAGCTCGACGTGGAGCTGACGGTCGAGAGCAATGTCTCCACGCTGTTCGTCCGACGTCCCCTGCGGAGCGACGCGCGCTGGAGCCGCGTGGTGAGGGGGCTCGAGGGGGTCGTGCGGTTGGACCTCACCGAGTGTGCGACGGTCACGCGCACGGGCGTCCAGGCCTTCGCGGATGCCTTCGACAACATTGCGAGCCAGATCGTGGCGCTCGAGCTCGTCGGCGCTCCCATTGCGGTCTGCGAGGCGATGAGCCAACGCCCGAGCCTGCGGGGTGTCCTCCGGGTGGTCTCGCTCCAGGTCGCCGCGACCTGTCGGTCGTGCGCCCTGACGCGCCAGCAGATCGTGGAGCTCGGCAGCCTCCGAGGGCGGTCGCCCGTGGTCTTCCGCGGCGGGTGCACACGGTGCGGGGGCGACCTCGGCATCGACAGTGACCTCTCGGGTTTCGAGCTCGCGTCGCTCTCGATGGCCGATGATCGCTCGCCGCCGACTCCGGCGACGGTTTCCGCGAACGAACCTCGCGGCTGCCTCGCCTCGTTGTTGCCCGGAGGCTGGCGTGGCTGAGGGGCCTCCCCACCTCGCCCTCGCGATCGACGATGCCGCCATTCCCGGGGTGGGTCGTTGCATGACCAGTGCCGCGTCCGGGGCCCCCCTGTCGAGTGGCGGGTCACTGGCGGCGGTGTTCGACCAGCTCCGTGGCCCTCTGCGGCTGCTCGTGACCGATCAGGCGCGGCTCCCCGAGGCCATGAACTGGCTCGGCCGGCTTCCCGACGCCCGGGTGCTCGTGCTCACCCAGACCATCGACGAGGGCATGCTGTCGGTTGCCGCCCGCTCGCCGCAGGTCCTGGGGTTCCTCGCCTGGCGACAAGTGGGGGTGCGTCCCTGGGAGCTGTCGTACGCCGTGCGCCGGTGCATCGCGCCCGGTCAGTCGCCGCCCTCGTCGGCGGACCTCCTGCTGTGGGGGGCGAGCACCGTGACGTGGCGGCCGCGCACCTCGTACGACCGTGACCAGACCGTGCGCGCCGTCGAGGTCGTCGCGATGCGCTTCGGGATCAGCAACCGCCTCGCGGCGACCGCAGCCGACGCCGCGCACGAGCTCCTCATGAACGCCATGTACGACGCCCCTGTCGACGCGCACGGGCTTCCCAAGTACGCCTCCGACCGGCGGGCCGACATCGAGCTCGAGCCCGACGAGGTTCCCACCCTCAGGCTCACCGTGGACAGCTCGCACCTGTCCCTCGACGTCATCGACCCCTTCGGTCGGCTCGGGCGCACGAGCCTGTTCGGCGGCATCCTGCGGGGGCGGGGGGGACAGGGCCAGCGACCCGAGGACGTGCTCGACGTCTCGCAGGGCGGAGCGGGACTCGGACTGTTCAACCTGTTCAGCTCGGCGGCGGTGCTTCGCGTGGAGGTCGTGACTGGGCAGCTCACCATGGTGTCGTGGACGCTGGACCGCACGGTCGGCCAGCGCGAGCAACGGGGCTTGCCTCGGTCGCTCTACTACGTCGAAGGGAGGACGCCGTGAGCGATCCTGCGCACGTGGAAGCCCTGCGGGCCGCGGTCGAGGAGCTGACCCGTGCGGTCGGTGCCGTCGACCTCGCGGCGCAGCGCAACGATCAACAAGCGGTGGTCAATGCCGTCGCTCTGGCGGGCCCCGGGTTCGGGTGGCCGGCGGAGCCCACGGTGGCCGCGCCCGTCCCGGACTCCGTTCGCGCGCTCTGGCGGCAGGTGGGTCACCTCGCGCAGGCGATCGAGAGCCTCACGCGGCTCACCGTTCCGATCTGGGCGAGCCACGACGAGCTCGTGCGCGCGGGCGAGGTCCAGCAGAAGCTCGTGCCGCCGAGCGAGGTCGAGGTGCCCGGGGCGTTGGTGCACTCCTGGTGGCAGCCTGCGGGGGCCTGTGGGGGCGACTGGTGGTTCAGTCAGGCGCTGTCCGACCGGCGGGGGCTGGTCGTGCTCGGAGACGTCACCGGTCACGGCGCCCCGGCGGCCCTCGTCACCGCCGTCATTCGCGGAGCCTGCGACCTGGCCCGCATGGGGATGCGATCGAGCCTCCAGCCGAGCCAGCTTCTCCGCATGCTCAACCGGGTGGTCATCGAGGCGGCTCACCACGACTTCATGTCCACGAGCATCGCGCTCACCACGGAGTCGGGGGCACCGCTCGTCCTGGCCAACGCCGGCCACCGGGCCCCGCTGCTGCTCTCCGAGGGTCACTGGCAGCTCGTGCAGAGCGACCGGGAGCCGCCGCTCGGCTCCCAGCCCGCCGTGGCGTACGCAGACCTCACGGTTCCGGTGGCTCCTGGCGATCGACTGGTGGTGTTCACCGACGGCGTCCCGGAGGCCGAGGACGCCCAGGGTCACCAGCTCGGCGAGCGAGCCATCCGGCAGGTCTGCGAGCAACGGTCCGACGACCCCTCGGGCGCTCGGTTGCGAGACCAGCTCGCCCGGCTCGTCACGGAGCACGTGCGGCCCCTGCGGACGCGCGACGACGCGACCATACTGGTGATCGACATCGGCTGACGGAGCGGGTCGAGTGGGCGGCGAGAGGCCGGCTGGCTAACTGTGGCCATGTCCGAACGCGCCGAGCCTTCTCCTCACGAGGTGGAGGTCCCCGCCGATGCGCTCGGGAGCGAGGGTCACGCGCTCCGAGGCGACGTGTTTTCGATTCTCGGCCAGCTCGCGTGGGTGGGTCTTCCCGTCATCGCGGTCAACTCCACGACAACGATGATGCAGGTGACCGACGCCATGATGGTCGGTCACCTGGGTTCCTCGGCGCTTGCGGCGCTGACCCCCCCCACGATGGTCCTCTTCACCATCCAGAGCTTCGCCTACGGCTTGCTCGCCATGATCACGACCTTCGTGGCGCAGTCCACGGGCCGGGGTGACCAACGCCTCAGCGGCCGGTACGCCTGGCAAGGCATCTACATCGGCCTTGCCATCGGGCTGGTCACCCTGGGTCTTCGACCGGTTGCACCCATCCTCTTCTCCTGCTTCGGCCAGGCGGACCAGGAGGTCTTGTCGCTCGAGATCGCCTACTTCCAGACGGCGGTGTTCGCGGTCCCCGCCGCGATGGTGACCCTCGCCGTCTCCAACTTCTTCATCGGCATCCGTCGCAACGTCATCATCATCGGCAGCTCGCTGTTGGCGCTCGTCACCAACGTGGTCATCAACTACGGGCTGATCTTCGGGGAGCTGGGTCTGACGAGGCTCGGCTTCGAAGGTGCGGCCATCGGCACGGTGTGTGCGACGGTGCTCGAGGCGCTCGTCGTGTTGACGTTCTTTCTGGTACCCGCCCGCTACCGCCGTGATCTCGGGACGGCGCGCCCGTGGCCCAGCCTGACTTCGATCGGGCAGATCGTCCGGGTGGGCCTCCCCGCCGCGGTGCAGGTGATGGTGGACGTGGCCTCCTGGGCGCTCATCCTCACCTGGCTCGTGGCATCTTTCGGCACGGCAGATCAGGCTGCGACGACCGTGCTCATCCGATGCATGCAGCTCTCGTACCTGCCGGCCGAGGGAATTGCCGTCGCAGCACTCACCCTGGTGGGCGCGGCGGTGGGGGCGCGGCAACCCGACCTCGCAGACCGCATCGCACGCACCGCGGTCCTCGTCGTCGGTGGATTCATGACCACCATGGGCGGGGTTTATTACTTCCAACGCGTTCCGATACTGGCGCTGTTCACCGACGACGCAGCCGTCATCGCCACCGGAGCGAGCGCGATGCTCTTCGTG
>CAZZLC010000080.1:0-26595 GCA_964655065.1 uncultured Enterobacteriaceae bacterium
CGGAGCGCGCTTCGCGACGGCGAGCGGGACCAGTGGACATTGCGGTGAGGCTCGGCCGGCGGTGTAAGCTGCGACCCACGGCTCCGTTAGCCGGGAAACTGCCGGAGGATTCATGCCGAGAACCTGGATTGTCGCTGCGGGACTGGCCATTGCGGGCCTGACCGTATTGTTGGCCACGCCGGCCCGTTCCGGTCCGAGCGACGTCAATGACAAGCTCGTCGTGCGGGAGCAGTGCTTCACACAGGTGAGCGAGGAGTTCGGCAGCAGCGGGTTGCGGATGGGTCAGGGCGGCCGGGGGGCAGCGGGGGCCGCGCCTCCGCCGTCGGCCAACTACGCGTCGCCTTCCACCGGAAAGCGGGCCCGTCGTCCCTCGCCCCGCAAGGAGGTCCAGGCGATGGCGGACGACGGCGCGGCCCAGGGCGCCGGGGTGGCGATGCCGCAGACGGAGCCCGCACCCTCGGAGCGCGACGAGGTCCGGCCGCCGGATCGTCCACGCACCTCGGGACTCGAGTGGGGAGCCACTGTCTACCTCTCGAACGACGACTCCATGAGCCTCGCGTCGGCCCAGCGGGTGCTGTACCAGGCGATGAACGGTCGCCGGCCGTCGTTCTCGGAGATCCGGCCCCACGAGCTTCTGAACTACTTCAGCTTCGATACCGTGACCCCGGATCCCGAGCGCCGGTTCGACGTGCTCGCGAGCGGCCGGGTCGAGGGGGAGCGCCTCACCGTGGCCCTCGCCGTCAAGGGGGCGACCCCGGAGCGTCGCCCGCTCGACTTGACGCTGCTCGTCGACCGGTCGGGATCGATGGCCGCTGACGGACGCATGGAGTACCTTCGGCGCGGGCTCCTCCTGCTCCAGGAACAGCTCGTGCAGGGGGATCGCGTCGACCTGGTCGTGTTCGACCATGCGCCGTGCACCCCGCTCGAGAACTTCGTGGTGGGTCGTGACGACAACGGGCTGCTCACCAGGATGATCCGCCAGATCCAGCCCGCGGGGTCCACCGACCTCGACGCCGGCTTGCAGGAGGCCTACCGCGTGGCGCTCGAGCACCGGTCGTCGAGCCACCGCAATCGCCGGGTGATGGTGCTCACCGATGCGCTCCTCAACACGGGCGACGTCAACCCTGCCACGGTGACCGAGGTGGGGCGCGCGTTCGATCGCAAGGGCATCCGCATCACCGGCGTCGGGGTCGGGCGCGACTTCAACGACGAGGTGCTCGACAAGCTCACCGAGAAGGGCAAGGGCGCCTACGTCTATGTCGGGTCGGAGGTGGTGGTGGATCGGCTGTTCGGCCCCGCGGGGTTCGCCTCGCTCACCCAGACCATCGCGCACGACGTCCAGTTTGCCCTCGAGCTCCCCGACAGTCTCGCGCTCGAGCGATTCTACGGCGAGGAGGCGTCGACCGACGCGTCCGACATCCAGCCCATCAACTATTACGCCGGCACGAGCCAGCTCTTCCTTCAGGAGCTGCGGATGAAGGGCGCGCCGGTGCGCGATGACGCGATCCGCCTCGAGATCCGCTATCGCAACGCGGAGACCGGGGAGCCCGAGCTTCGCACCTTCAAGACCACGATCGGCAAGCTCCTCGACGCGAGCACCCACAACGTGGACAAGGGCATGGCGCTCATGGCGTGGACCGACATCCTGACCGCCCAGGCGCTCGGCGGCAGCCCCTGCGGAGACGCCCTGCGAACCTACGCTCGGAGGGCCGCGCGCCTACCCGATGACGCCGAGATCAGCTTCGTCACGGGTCTGGTGCGGAATCAGTGCGGGCCCTTCCAGGTCCCCGAGGCGAGCACCTCCACCACCCGCGTGGACTACAAGGTGCGGGTCGACGCCGACCAGCCGATCGCCGAGGTCGCGCTCTCGTGCGGCGGCGATCGACTGCGCGAGCGGCTCTCGGGCAGCAACACCGTGGCGAGCTTCCGGTCGCTGCCGGGTGCCTGCGACCTGACGCTCGTGGGCCGCGTCGAGATGCGGACCCGGGTCGAGGTGCCCGAGACGGGTGGCAGCGCACGCTGTGTGGTGCGTGGCGGCCGCCTGCGCTGCACCAACTAGCCGCTGACTTCGATGCCCTTCGCCCGGTAGAAGGCGACGTGGCCCTTGATGTTCGCCGCCGCATCCTTGGGCGTCTCGTAGGTCCAGGCGGCGTTCTCGAGCGTCTCGCCGTCGACCTCGACGTCGAAGTAGGTCGCGGTGCCCTTCCAGGGGCAGACGGTGGTGTGCGAGGTGGGGCTGAAGAGCTCCGCCTTGATCGCCTCGCGGGGGAAGTAGTGGTTGCCCTCGACGAGCTCGGTGCTGTCGGACTCCGCGATGACGACGCCGTTCCAGGTGGCCTTTGCCATGGTTCCCTCCGGGGATCTCGATGACTGCCGTATAGAGGTCGCAGTGGCGACGACGTTTCGCGCGGGAGGCGAGATCGTTCGGTTGGTGCTACACGTCGGCGTTCGGTGGCCGAACGGACCGAAGGGGGACTGACCATGTGGTGGATCGCGCTGCCCATCGGGCTCGCCCAGAACAGCCCGAGTCTCGTCGATCTGTCCGAGCCGGAGGCCGTCGAGGGCGAGGCCTCGCCCAGCCAGGACCTGGCAGGTGAGGGGCTGACCGCGGCGTCGGACGACGAGTTCTTCGACGAGAACTACGAAGACTTCGTGGTGCCCGGGACGGCGGGCGTACAGATCGACATGCCCGAGGTGACCGACATCGAGTGGCAGTGGCCCCTGTATGGTCGGGTGAGCAGCCACTACGGCTGGCGGGTGGATCCCCGGCGCGGGGGCCGCACGATGCACCACGGGATCGACATCGCGGCCGCGCCGGGCCGCCGCGTGAAGGCCGCGGGGGTCGGAGTGGTCAGCTACGCGGGGCGTGGCGGTGGCTACGGGAACCTGGTCGAGGTGCGGCATCCCGACGGCCACATCACTCGGTACGCCCACATGACGCAGCTGCTGGTGAAGGCGGGGCAGCAGGTGCAGGCGGGTGACCCCGTGGGCACCGTCGGGAACACGGGCCGGTCGACGGGGCCGCACCTGCACTTCGAGTTCCGGAAGGACCGAAGGACCGAGGACCCCGCGGTGATGGCGATCATCTTCGGTGAGCCAGTGGATGCGAGGGCTCAGCAGAAGGTGGCGATTCTGCGGGCGCCAGCGACGCCGGGGTCGCCGCTGGAGGAGGCGTTGCGCGAGGGGCTCGGGCTGATTCGGCAGCTGCTGACCCTGGCGCTCGCTCCCTTCGTGTGAGCGCCTCGGCCGCCACCGCAGCGGCCATGCGGGCGCAGCGTGCGCTCACCCGCGTGGTCCGCAGGGTGAGGCCGCTCGTGGTCCACAAGGGGTGAGGAGGGCTCGAGGGCTCAGCCGGCGAGCTTCAGCACCTCGTCTCCCTCGAGCCCGTCGAGCACCTCGATCGTCAAGCCGTCCGACAACCCGACCTCGACCGGCCGACGCTCGTACCGGTTCGCGCCCGTCGCGATCTCGACGAACGGCTCGCCCCCTTCGAACTGAAGGGCTCGCTCGTCGATGGCCAGCACCTGGTCCCGCCGATCCAGCACGATGTCGGCGTTCGCCGACGAGCCAGCCCGGATGAAGGTGTCGGAGGACGCAATCGCGGCCCGGATCGCGAACTGAACCGTCCCGTCGACCACCACCCCCTTCGGGCTGATGTACTCGAGCGTGCCGTCGATGCGGGCGTTCTCCAGGGCCCCGACCGTGATCGTGAGCGCCATGCCCTCGCGGAGCCGCCCGACCTCGGACTCGTCGATGTTGCCCTCGAACACCATGTCCTGCATGTTCGCGACCGACGCGATGGTCGTGCCCTCGGAGAACGTCGAGGTCTCGGTCACCGACTCACCCTCCTCGACGTCGACGGCGAGCACCATCCCGGCCACCGTGCTCCGCACCTCGGTGCTCACGTTGCCGGTGCCTCGCGTGGCCCCCTCCTTCACGATCTGCAGGTTCGCGACGGCCGCCCCGTAGGACTGCTGCGCGAGCTGGTGGTCGCGCTCCGCACGCTCGAGCTCGGCCGCGGACAGCGCCGACTTCGCAAAGAGCTCCCGCGCCCGGGCGAGCTCCCGCGCGGCGTCGTCGAGCTCGATGCGACTGGTGCGGACGTTGGTCTGCGCGTTGTTGAGCGACGCGGAGTCCGGAATGATGCGGATCTGGGCGATCAGCGCCCCCGCCTCGATCGGATCGCCCGGCTCGACGTGGAGCGCCGCGACCACCCCCGACACGCGGCTCTTGATGTCGACCTCGACCCGCGGCACCACCGCGCCCGTGGCCACCGTCTTCAACACGATGTCGGTGACCTGCGGCGCGGTCGTCTCCACCACCTCGGCCGGCGGCCGGCTACGGGCGATCAAGAAGCCCAGCGTGAGCAGGAACATCACGGCGACGACCGCCGCTCCGCCGAGAACCGTCGTGCGCGTCATGTCTACTCCGAACGCAGTGCGTCCACCGGCTCGACGGCGACGGCGCGACGCGCGGGCAGGTAGCCCGCCACGAGCCCCGCGACCGCGAGCAGCCCCGCGGTACCGACCATGGCCGTCCAGTGGACGTAGGGTTGCCCCATCGAGGGGTTGTCGGGACCAACGACGAGGGCTGCGAGCTCGAGCAGCCCCGCCCCCACCACGATCCCCGCCATGCCGGCCAAGCTCGTCATCGCGAGGGCTTCGATGCCGATCATGGCCACGATCTGCAGCGGCGTCGCCCCGACCGCGCGCCGCACGCCGATCTCCGCCGTGCGCTCGCGGACCACGATGAGCAGCACGTTGCTCACCCCGATGGCCCCCGAGAGCAAGGTGGCCAGGCCGACCAGCCAGGTGAGCCCGCGGATCCCCGCGAACAGACCCTGGATGCGCCGGTACTCCTCGTCGGCGTTGAACGACCCGAGCGCGACGGCGTCCTCGGGGTGAACCTCGTGCCGGGAGGCCAGGACCTGCTTGACCTGGGTCTCCACCTCGGACGAGGAGAACCCGTCTTCGACGACGAAGGCGAACCACTCGACGACGTTGCCCTGCCGAAAGGCGGAGAGGTAGGTCGACAGCGGGACGTGGACGGTCTGCTCGTCGCGGTCCCCGCGATCGTCGGACGTCGCCGAGTGGAAGCGGCCCACCACCTGGAAGTGCACCCCCTGAATCGCGATGGTCTGCCCGATGGGATCGCCGCCGTCGGGCCAGAGCTGCTCGTAGACCTGCTGCCCGATCACCGCGACCTTGCGGCGCTCGGCGATGTCGATGGCGTTCACGAACCGTCCCTGGTCCCACTCCACGGTCTGGACGTGGCGGTAGTTGGGCACGTCGCCCGTGACCTGGAACGCCCCGACCTCGGTGCCCCGCGTGATGGTGACCCCGTCGCGGTAGCCTCCGAGCTGGCTGCGCGGCGAGAGGTGGCGCACGCCGGGGATCGCCTCGAGCACCGGGACGTCGTCGAGGTCGTACTTCACCCGACGTCCGGGACGACGCCCCGCGTAGGGCAGCCGGGTGCGTCCGCCCCACACGTAGACCGCGTTGGTCACGGTTCCGCGCATGGTCTGGATGGTCGCTTGCTCGATGCCCTCGGCGAACCCGAGCATGAGCACCAGAATCAGCGTGCCCCAGAAGACTCCGGCCATCGTGAGCGCGGAGCGTACGGGGTTCGCGACGAGCGCATCACCCACCTCGACCAGGGTGTCCCGGATCATGCGCCGTCCCGCAGCGCGGTGACGGGGTGGACCCGCGCCGCCTGCCACGCGGGGACCAGTCCCGCGAGCACCCCGAACACGACGAGCGCTACCGCGGCGATGGCCGCGGGGGCCAGCGTGACCTCGGGCTCGCGGAGGTAGTCGTTCTCGGGCAGGGTGGCGCGCACGAGCTCGATCGAGGCTACACCGGCCACGATTCCCGCGTAGCCCGCGGCTGCGGTGAGCAGGACCGCCTCGGTCACGATGCTGCCGAGGATCTGCGAGGGACGTGCACCGAGCGCCTTGCGCAGCCCGATCTCGGCCGTTCGCTCCCGCACGGTGACGAGCATGATGTTCGACACCCCGACGATTCCCGCGGTCACGGTCCCGATGCCCACCAGCCACACGAAGGCCTCGAGGAGGTCGAAGATCTGCTGGATGCGCTGGAAGCTCTCGACGTTGTTGCGTACCCTCACCGCCGTTCGGTCGCGTGGGGAGGCGTGGTGCGCGTCGGCGAGCAGACGACGGGACCGCTCCTCGAGCCTCGCCGCCTCGGCGAGGGTCGCGTCGGTCAGGGTGAACATGATCTGGTTCAGCTCGCGGGTGCCTGCGCCGAATGCGGTTCGCGCCGTGGTGACCGGCACGTAGAAGATCCGCATCTCCGACGTGGCCCCCTCGTCGACGAAGACGCCGACCACCCGAAAGGGCACGCCCCTGACCTGCACCCACTCCCCGATGGGGTCGGCGCCCCGGAAGAGGAACTCGGCGATCTCCGCCGAGATCACGATCACCTTGCGCCGGCGCTCGAGATCGAGGTCGGAGAGAAAGCGCCCCTGCACGATCTGCGTGCCTTCGAGGTACCGGTGGTCGGGGTGCACGGCGCGGATCGAGAAGCTGGCGCTCCGGTCGCCGTAGGCGAGCATCGCCGACCGGCCAGGGTAATAGCGCCCGGTGATCCGCTCGACGCCGGACAGCCCCGCGATGGCCTCGAAGTCGTCGTCGTCGAAGCGAATCTCCCGTCCGACCGGGTGACCCTCGTGAGGGAGACTGGTCTGGCCGCGGTACAGCCAGATCGAGTTGGTGGCATCGTCGCGGAACTGGTGGGCCACGCTGTTCTGCAGCCCCCGCCCCGCCCCGAGCAGCACGACGAGCACGAAGGTGCCCCAGGCCACCGACAGCGTGGTGAGCAAGGTTCGCACCCGGTGCCGCCAGAGGTTCTCCGCGATGTCGGCGAGCGCGTCGATCATTCGTCCGCCACGACGCGCCCGTCGTGCAGGCGGATGGTGCGCGAGGCTCGAGCCGCCACCGTGGGCTCGTGGGTCACCACCACCACCGTCGACCCCTCGCGCGCGTTGACGTCGAGCAGCAGCTCCATGATCTCGTCCGAGGTGCCGCTGTCGAGCGCGCCGGTGGGCTCGTCGGCCAGGATCACCCGGGGCTTGGTGACCAGCGCTCGGGCGATGGCGACCCGCTGTTTCTGACCTCCCGAGAGCTGTCCCGGGCGATGGTCCTTGCGATCCGCGAGCCCCACGCGGTCGAGCAGCGCGTCGGCGCGCTCCAGGCGCTCGTTCCGGGACACGCCCGAGTAGAAGAGCGGGAGCGCCACGTTCTCCCGAGCCGTCTTGTAGGGCAGGAGGTGGAAGGACTGGAACACGAAGCCCACGAAGCGGTTCCTGGTGCGCGCGGCTTCGACCTCGTCGAGGTCCTTCACCAGGGTGCCCGCGAGGTGGTAGGTGCCGGCGTCGTAGCCATCGAGCACCCCGAGGATGTTGAGCAGCGTGGACTTGCCGCTCCCCGAGGTGCCCACGATGGCGACGAACTCACCGTCCCCGATGGTGAGGTCGAGCTCGTGAAGCACGGTGAGGGCACCTTCGCCGAGCGGGTACGACTTGCGGAGCCCTTCGATGCGGATCACGATTCGCTTCCCTGGGCCGGGCGCTCACCCCATCGTGTACCACCAGGCCGCCGCGACCGAGAGCACGAGTAACGCCCCCGCCAGGGACACGACCAGGCCGATGACCATGAGACGCAGAGCGCGCATCGGGTCCGGAGTCGGAGGAGGGGTCGGGCGCTTTGTCGAACCCGACGACGTCCGGGTTCGTTTCCGATCTCGGCGCGGCGGATCGAAGTACGTGCGTCGCTCGAGCGAGGGAACCGCGGGGCGCCCGCCGCTGGGGTGCGACCGGGAGCCGGAACGAGCCCCCGACGGGGCTCGGGGCGCGGGGGCTCGTGGCGCGGGCTCGGGGTCGTCCGGCTGGAGGTCCGACGCGTCGAGGTCCTCGCGGCTCTCCACCAGGTCGAGGGGCTCACCGGGGGCGACGGGGCGAAGCGAGGTCTGCTCGGCCTCCGGTGGCTTGGGGAGCGTCGGGTCGGTCTCCTCGGGGAGCTTCTTGGGGGCGGCGAACTCCGGTGCGAGGCGCCGTGGTGGGGTGAGCGGCTCGTCGGCAGGGAACCGTTCGGGCGGATCGACCGGCTTGCCGTCGCCGAATCGCGAGTCGAGGGGACTCACCCACTCGAGCTGCGTGGAGGCGAGGTCGGAGTCGTCTTCGTCGTCGAGAAACGAGAGCGCGGGGTGGTCCACCATCGTGACCAGCGCATCCTCGTCCTCGATGTCGTGACCCTTTCCCTGGCGGTCCTTCCCCATCGCCGCTCCTCGTCGCAAAGCATACCGTCAGCGCGCCGACGAACCGGTCACGCCACGGAACCGTCACTTCGCGGTCGCGTCGGAGCGACGGACGAGCCACGGTCCCTCGAAGGGTTAGCCCATCGCCCATGGGCTTCATCATGAATGGCCTCGACGCCGAGGCCTACGACCGTGCATACTCGGACCGGGACCTGCTGCAGCGGATCGGCGGTTACTTCCGTCCGTACCTCGGTATCATGGGGCTCGTCTCCTTGACGATCGCCCTGAACGCCCTGATGGACGCGGCCCTCCCGCTGCTCGTGTCCCGCGGTATCGACCAGATCGCCGTTGGCCTCGACGAGGGCGCCGACGACGTGGCGCTGTTCTGGAGTGCGCTGCCCACGCTCGCGCTCCTCCTGCTCACGTCGGTGCTGTCGTGGACGTTCAACTTCCTGCGTCAGCGCTACACCGCCGAGGCGGTCGGCGACGTGGTGCTCGACCTTCGACGGGACGCGGTGTCGGCCGTGTTCTCGCGTGACCTCTCGTTCTTCGACCGGTTCGTGACGGGTCGAATCGTCAGCCGCGTCACCTCCGACACCCAGGACTTCGCGACTGTCGTGACCCTCACGCTCAACCTGGGTTCCCAGGTCGGTCAGGTGCTGCTGGTCGCGGCCATCCTCGTCTATGTCGACCCGTTCCTCGCCGGGGTCGCATTCTCGATTGCCCCGTTCGTGGTGCTCGCGGCCTTCGCCTTCCGTCGCGTCGCGCGCCAGACCACGCGTCAGGCCCGTCGGGTGCTGGCCGAGGTCAACGCCACGGTCCAGGAGTCCATCACGGGGATCCGCGTCGCGAAGGCGTTTCGGCAGGAGCAGGCGATCTACGAGACGTTCGACGCGGTCAACCGGCGGTCCTTCGGCCTCAACCTGCAGTCGGGGGTCGTGTTCAGCTCGATCTTCCCCGTGCTCGGGTTCGTGGGCGGTGTCGGTACCGCTGCCGTCGTGGTCTTCGGCGGCGAGCAGGCGCTCGAGGGAAACACGTCACCGGGCACCTGGTACCTCTTCGTGCAGAGCATGAGCCTCTTTCTCTTCCCCCTCACCGGGGTGGCCTCGTTCTACTCGCAGTTCCAGCAGGGTCTGTCGTCTGCGGAGCGCGTGTTCGCCTTGATCGACGCAGACCCCGCCGTGCAGCAGACCGGCGAGGATCTGACCCCGGAGATCGACGGGCGCATCGCGTTCGAGGAGGTGAGCTTTCGCTACGTCCCCACCGAGCCGGTGCTGCAGGACTTCGACCTCGTGATCGATGCAGGGCAGACGCTCGCTCTGGTGGGACACACCGGCGCGGGCAAGTCCAGCATCGGCAAGGTGGTCGCTCGCTTCTACGAGTACCAGGGCGGGAAGGTCACCATCGACGGTCACGACATCCGGACGCTTCACCTCCCCACCTTTCGGCGGGCGGTGGGCATCGTGCCCCAGAGCCCCTTCTTGTTCAGCGGCTCCGTCGGCGACAACATCCGCTACGGTCGACCCGAAGCCACCGACGACGAGGTGCTGGCGGTGGCGAAGCGGATCGGGGAAGGGGACTGGCTGGCGACCCTGACGGCGGGCCTCGACACCGACGTCGGGGAGTCGGGACGCGGCATCTCGATGGGGCAGCGGCAGCTCGTGGCCCTGGCCCGGGTGCTGCTTCAGGACCCCCGCATCCTCGTGCTCGACGAGGCGACGGCGTCCGTCGATCCGCTCACCGAGGCGCAGATCCAGGAGGGACTCGACGTGGTCCTCGAGGGGCGCACCGCCATCGTCATCGCCCACCGGCTCTCGACCATCGAGCGGGCCGACCGCATCGTGGTGCTCGACGCGGGTCGCATCCTGGAGTCGGGCGACCACGGCTCGCTCGTGCGGGCCGGTGGAGCCTATGCGGAGCTCTACGATACGTATTTCCGGCACCAGGCGGCCGACTACGATCCAGAGGCCGACGCCGTGAGCTGACATGCGTCTTGCCGAGCTCATCGCCGCCCGCGGCGACGCGCTGCGCCGACTCTCCCCGACCCCGCTGGCCCGGTGCCTGCACGCGATGTCGGGCCGCGAGCGCGTACCCGGACTCCTCGTGATGTCGGGGCGACTCCCTTGCGGGCCGCTCGGCATCAGCGTCCGTCGCCTGCAGGAGCACGCCGGCCGGGCAAGCTCGCGCGAGGGCGGCGGGGTGTCCGTGCTCCAGGCTACAGAGGGCCTCCGGGCGGTGCGCGGGCGCCGCGGCATGGGCGCCGAGAAGCGGCTCGCCCAGGCGCGGACGCTGTTTGCGGCAACCACCCGGGAAGAAGCCGACTTCCTGGTCAAGCTCGCCGGCAACCAGCTGCGGGCTCCGAGTCTGGACCGGCTTGTCGTGCAGGCGATCGCGGCCACCTGCGATCTCGACCCGGCGCTCGTCTGGCAGGCGGTCCAGTGTAGCCACGACCTCGGCGCGTGTGCCCGGGCTGCCTTCGGCACGGGGGAGTCGGGGCTTCGGGCGCTGGTGGCGCGCACGCGTCCGGGCACGCGACGTGACGCCGAGCTCGAGGCGCTGGTTCTCGAGGACATCGACGATCCCGAGCGGGCCGCCGTGTACGGCGACTGGCTGCTTCAGGCGAGCCAGCCGCACGGGGCCCTCGTGGCCGCTGCCGTGGTGCCCCATCGCGCCGAGCAGCGCAAGCGCGCGTGGTCCAAGGCCCTCAAGCGCTTCGTTCGCCAGGAAGGTCTCGGCTCCGAGCTCTACGACCGGCTCACCGATCCGGCGGTCTCGACCTGGCGTCACGGGTTTCTGCGTCGGTTCTGGATCCCGGGCCAAACGGTGTTCGCTCCTGATCTGGCCGAGGCCGTACTGCGGCTGCTCGGCGGGTCTGCGTCCACCTGTCTCGAGGTCCTGGGCATCGACGTGGACGAGGTGGTGCCCCTGCATCGCATCCCGGCGCTGCCCTCGCTCACGATGCTGCGGCTCGACCTGCATCCCACCGCCGGTCCGCTCGACCTGGCCTCGCTCCGGGTCCACCCTCGGCTTCGCCACCTGCGGCTCGAGGGGAGCCTGTCGCTCGCGGAGCGGGACCTCTCGGGGGTTCACGAACTGCAGCTCGAGCGGCTCGATCTGAAGGGTACCTACGACCTCTCGCCGCTCGTCGGCTCGGAGCTGCGCACGGTGGTGCTGTCGTCGGCGAACCACGTGGAGCTCGCCCCGTTGTCGGCGGTGCCTGGCCTGCGGGTGCTCGGCTGGGGACAGCGGCGCTCTCCGGATGTCCGGTTCGTGGCCAGCCTCGGCTCGCTGGAGGCCTTGCACCTCCGCGACCGCCCCTCCACGGAGCTGCGGGCCCTCTGCGAGCGACGTGACGTGGCCCTGCTGCGGTTCGAGACGCTTCTGTCGAGCCCCTGAGAGATACGGGAGGACGTCGAACCACTCGGAGGTGGCGCCGTGCCCGATCCGTACCTGTCCGGGGCTCCCTGGCCCGCAGCTCGCGGAGGCCTCGGCAACCTGGCTCGCGGTCGCGAGCCTCGAGGTGGAGATCCGCGCCGCTGGGCGCTGGGTCGCCCGGTGATTGCTTCGCCGCTCGTGGGTCCCGGGGGCGTCGTCCACGTCGCGACGATCGACGGGCGGGTCTGGCGGCTCGACGCCACGGCCGACGAGCCCCGCGGCATCTCCCTCGGAGCTCCCGTCGTCGCCGCGGGGTGCCTGGATGGGGCGGGCGGCTCGCTGTGGCCCCTGTTGGACGGCACCGTCCTCTCCCTGCGGGCGGACGACACGGTGGCCTGGCGGTACGGACTGGCGGTCGCGCGAACGACCCCCACGTTGCTCCCCACTCGCGCGCTGAGGGCCCCGCTGGTGCTGGGGAGCGACGGCACCATCCTGGCGGGGAGCGACGACACCCACCTCTATGCGATTCGGCCTGACGGGACCCTTCGCTGGGCTGCACCGCTCGGGCTGCCGGTCCGGGGTGCGCCCGCGGTGGACGTCGACGGCGGCGTCCTGGTCGGCGGGCTGGACGCCACGGTGACCCGGCTCGACGCGGCATCGGGACGCGTGCGCTGGCGAAGGGCCGTGGGACACGGGGTGATCGGCGGAGTGGCGACCGACGGCGCCGGGACCGCCGCGGTCGCGACCATGGGGGGCCGCGCCGTGGGTCTCGACATCGCGAGAGGGCGCATCGTCTGGACGAGCAGCTTCGAAGGGCCTCTCGTCGCACCGCCAGCGTGCCTCGGCATGACCGAGGGCTGGGTCGTGGCCACCCTCGACGGGTCGCTGGCCCTCCTCTCGGCCACCGGACGGTCCCGGGCCCGGGTGGAGATCGGCGAGCGCATCGTGCGCGGGCCCGTGGTCGCTGGCGACGCAGTGGTCCTGGCGACCGAGTCGGGCCGCGTACGCGTGTTCGACACCGCCAGCCTCGAACCCCGCGGGACACTCGCGGCTGGCCCGGGAGCGGTCCCCTCGGCGGTGCGAGGGCTCGGGCTCGGCGAGCAGGGCGTGGTGGTCGCCACGACTGCCGGTGAGGTCGCGGTGCTCCCGCTCGACGCGTCGTCGGACGAGGAACCAGTCCCCTCCGGCGGGACCGCGATTGGCGACGGGCCAGTCCGGCTGTCTCGTCTGCACCTCGACGAGCCGGCCCTGATTGGCGCGCTGGACCCTGCCGTGGGCGTGTCCCTCGAGATCGACGTCGCGTTCGTCGACCTGGGGGCCGAGTCGGTGGGACTCGGTCAGTGGCGCGACAGGTCGGAGCCCGGTCGTGCAGGATGGGTCATCTTCGACGTCGACGGCCGCAGGCTCACCACGGACCGACTGCCGCTGCGAGTGTCGTCGGTTCCGCTCTCCTTGGGGGCGACCTTCGACCTGCCCGAGGCCGCGGGCGAGGCCACGTGGACCGTGGAGCTCGCGCCCGGCTTCGCGCTCCCGGATCCCGCGGCAGCGCTGGTCGTGGCCGCTCACGGCTCGGCACTCGTCGAGCGGTCGGGCAAGCCGTTCGTCGCCATGCGACGGGTGTTCGAGGAGGTGAGGGCCGCCGACCTGCCGACGCCGGCGCAGCTCGTCAGCCAGATCCGCGGCCTCGGGAGCGCCGCACCCCGGTGGGTCGCCGCGCTGTCGGGACTGCTCAGCCCGAGTCGCTGGCGAGGCCTCACCCCCGAGGTCCGGGGCCGGGGCCGGGTTGCCGTGGCGCCCCTCCTCCCCCCGACGGTGTCGGGCATGGTCGATCACGTGCGCTTCGACGCGTCGCGCCGCCGCGTGGTCGCCGAGGTCGCGGGCCCGGATGGCGACGGACTACGGGCCGAGGACCTCTTGATCCTCCTCGTACGGGCGGGCCGCCGGGTGGACGTGGACGTGGTGCGCCAGACGTCGGTCACCGTGCGCCACGATGTGGTGACCGACGTAGTTCTCGAGCTCCCCCTCGGTCTGCTCGTCGACCCGGCCCTCGAGGCCTGGGTCTTCGTGGGACACCGGTGCGTGTGGCGGGGGGCTCTGCTGGGCGAGGCCGGGCCCGAGGGTCAGGGCGAACCCACGGACTGACCGGCGAGGAGCGCGGTCGACCACTGCTTCATCGACGAGGCGTCCCGAATCGGAGCGAGGTCGTCCCGGGCCACCGCTCGGTCCAGCAGCGACAGGGGGTCCGGGGCCCACCGCAGCGCCTCCCCCACCGCCCGCAGCGCCGCCGCGGGGGGATGGCCCTCGAGGAGGGCCAGGGCGGCTCGATCCAGGTACAGCGTGGCGATGGTCCAGCGCAGGGCCGAGACCTCCGCGTCGGCACGGTCTTCGCTGCGGAGACGCTCGAACCACCGGAGGGTGGCTTCGATCGCCCGGGACGCTCGCGGCAGGTCGCCGAGCGCGAGGGCGGCGGTGGCCCGGCGAGCGCCGAGCCGGACCCAGGCCGCTCGGTCTGCGGCGGTCGACAGACGATCGTCTTCGATGCCGTCGAGGGCCGAGAGGAGTGCTTCGGCGAGCTCCGGCTCGGGTCGGGAACGGGACAGCGCGGTGTGCCATGCCTGGGCAAACCACCACGGGAAGTCGTCCCCGAGGAGGCGCTGGAGGTTGGGGCCGAGGACGTCGAGCCGACAGTGGAGGAGGTGCGCGAGGACGAGGTCGGTGGGGAGATCGTTCGCGCTCTCGATCGCGACCCGAAGCGCCTCGCCGTCGCCCCTCGCCGCCGCGATGGCCACCGCGAGGAGGGGGTCGGGTTCGCCCTTCGCCAGGCGGTCGCTCGCTTCGGAGGTGCGGCCATTGGCGAAGGCGAGCCGAGCGGGATCTCCGCTCGGCACCGCGGCGTCGACCTCGGCCCCCGAGACGCGCACCCGAGACAGCGTGGCTCGCGCGACGGTGTCGGGGGCGCCGGTAGCGCGGATGACGAGGTCCCACCTGCCGAACCCGAGCACTGGTGTCGGCTGGTCGCTCGCGGTCCGGAACCCGTCCTCCCCCGCGAAGCTGCAGCCAAAGCCGCGCGAATCCTCGAAGAGCTGAAAGCGCGCCGTTCGAACCGCGTCGGCGGGGAGGGGGGTCGCCTGCGCCGCTCCGCCGGCCCGACACCGCAGCACGGGCTGGACTCCCGAGGGTCCGGCCTCGCCGAGCACCTCGAGCCCGTAGAACGGCGCCTCCGTGCCGGCGGGGACGAGTCCGATCTGCAGCCCGCCGTCCCACTCCACAGCCGCGACGGCCAGCGTGACGTCGAGCTCGAGCCCTTCGCCGTCCCACCGGACCGGGACGTGGGCCAGCGTCTGGTTTCCGAAGGCCTCGACCGCCAGCCCGGACCCGGGCTCGTGGAGCACCGCGAGGGGCTGGTCTACGTGCCAGAGGTCGTCGAGGTCGGCGAGCAGGTCCAGATCGAGGCTCGGACGACCTACCCTCGCCTGCAGCTGATCGAGCCGAACGACGTCGCGGCGGTCGAGGGCTCCGAGATCGCGGAGCTGCTCGAGCACCGCGAGCTCGGCGGCGACCTCGCGTGCGTCCTGCCAGGCTCGGGCGGCGGCGCGCAGCGCGGCCACCTGCTCGAGGCCTTCGAGCGCGTCGGCTGCGCGCAGGGCGAGCTCCCCCGCGTGCACCGGCCGTCCGGCCAGGTCGTGGAGCGTCGCGGCCCGCAGGGTGGCCGCCCAGCCCAGGGGCCCGCCCCAGTTGAGCTCCGCCAGCTGCTCCATCGCGTCGGCCGCCTGGCCGAGCTGCCCGATGAATGCAAGCTCCTCGGCACGCTGCCAGGACTCCCGGAAGGCGTCGCTCGCTCGCTTCGGCGGCGGAGCCGCCACCCAGGTCTCGGAACGTAGCGGTGGGAGCGGGGGACCGCTCGTGCCGAGCACCCACACCCGCGACCCGTCGTGGGGATCGGAGACCACCACCTCCACCGCCCGGTCATCGTCGAGGTTGGCGATGCCGAGGAGCCGAAGGTCGCGGACCAGCAGCGCGACCAATCGGTCGCCGTCCTGGATCCACAGCCCGAGCTCGGCGCCACACTGACCGACGAGGTCGGCGTCGCCGTCGCCGTCGACGTCCCCGACCCGCAGCCCGTCGCAGGTGCGATCGCCGATTCGCTCGGCCTGCAGCTCGGCGCGACCGCCCGACCGCGAGAGGTCGAGCTTCCACAAGCCAGGAGGCTCGCCGTAAGGCTGTTCCGCCCCGAACAGCTCGGGATTGGGGGCCCGATCGACCTTGGCCGCGATCAGCGTCGCGCCACCGTCCGGCTGCGGCAGCACCGCCAGATCCGCGACCACGCCGAGCTTCTGGCGGGCCACGAGCGTCGCGGTCCGGTTCACCCGCTCGAAGATCCGGACGTCGTAGGCTTCCCACTCCCCGACTGCGGTCGCGATCTCTGCCGACCCGTCGCCGTCGAGGTCTGCCACCACGACGTCGTTCACGGAGGACTCCGCTCCGGAGGTCGCGAGGTGTAGATCACGGAGGGCGTTCCCGGACGAGGCTGGCTCCACGAGTCGGTCCCCGAGGGCGAGCACGGGCGTCACCGACGCACCGCGGTCGTCGGAGACGAGGGTGGCCGCGCGCAAGGGTCCGCCCGCGTAGGCCCGACGTCGCACCGGTCGCGGACCACGAAGCGCGGTCAGGACCACCTCGACGTCTTCTCCGACCCAGTATTCGCCCCTTCGTTCGGTCGCGATGACCGCCTGGTCAGGGGACCAGGCCAGACCGTCGAGGCGACGCAGGGCGGGCAGCGTCGGGGTGGGGCCCACCAACACGGGTGGCCGCTCTCCCCACAGGACGAATGCGGCTTCGGGCCCGGTCCAGGGCTCGGCGCGCGTCGCGCGATGGTCCGTCCGCGTCGCCCGGGACAGCGCGAGAAGGGCGGATCGCTCGGGTCCGATGGCGAGCTCGGCGGCATCGGCGAGTCGCCGCTCGCTCGCAAGCGCGTCGCGCCACAAGGTACGGATGTCGTCCGTCCGGGCGAGACGGGGGGCTCGCCGGTCGAGGGTGGTCACGATCCGGGGAAGCCGGCCGATGTCGCCGTTGGTCCGGACTTGATCTGCGAGACGCAGGAGCGCGCGCTCCTGGTCCCGACGACGCTCGGCCGCTGCGTAGGCCATGCCGAGAGCGCCGACCTGGCCGTCTTCGTCGCCCATCGCGGCCAGCCGCTCCGCCCGCCACCACCATCCCTCGACCAGCGCTCGGGTTCCGCGGTGCGCGGGCTGGCGAGCGAAGGCCTGCCAGCTCTCGTCGGCATCGGTGAGCCGTCCGTCGTCTTCGAGCTCCCCGATGCGTGCCTTCACGCTCGACAGCGCGGCCTCTGCCTCGGCCTCGGCGAGGTTCGTCTGGCGAACGGAGCGGGCCCCGAGCACCAAGGTGCTCGCGAGCACGATGATCAGGGCGACGCCGATCGCGGTGACGACGATCCCCAGCTGGGCTCGGTTGCGCCTCACGAACCACCGGGCATGATCGGTGAGGGTCGGCGGCGTCGCGAGGATTGGCTCGCCGCGGAGGCAGCGCTCGAGGTCCTCGGCGAGGTCGGCGGCGGTCGCGTAGCGGTCGTCGATGTCCACCTGCATGGCCTTGAGGCAGGTGGCCTCGACCTGCCGGGGAATGCCCGACGCGATCTGGCGGGGTGGAGTGGGGTGCCCCTCCACCACCGCTGCGATGATCGACAGCGGACGGTCGCCCTCGAAGGGCACCCGTCCCGTCAGCGCTTCGTAGAGCACGACCCCCACGCCGTACACGTCGGTGGCGGGGCCGATGCGCTCGAGCTCGCCGTTCGCCTGCTCGGGGCTCATGTACGAGGGGGTCCCGAGGACCTGACCGGTCCGGGTGAGACGCCCCTGGCTCCCGTCGTCGGTGAACAGCGCGAGACCGAAGTCGGTGAGCCGAGGCTCCCGGTCCGACTCGAGGAGCACGTTGTTGGGCTTGACGTCTCGGTGCACGAGACCTTGGTCGTGGGCGTGATGCAGAGCGTGGGCCAGGCTCGCCGCCAGGCGCACCGCGGTGCGCCAGGGTAGCCGTCCCTGCTCGCGGATCACCTGCAGCAGGTTGGGACCCTCGACGAGCTCCATCGCGTACCACGGGCGCCCCTCGTGTCGCGCGAACTCCAGGATCTGCACGATGTTGGGATGGTCGAGCTGTGCGACGGCACGTGCCTCGTTGAGGAACCGCTGCTGGTCGCGGGACTTGGCGAAGTCACCGGCGAGCAGGACCTTGACCGCGACGCGACGCTGGAGGTCCGGATCCACCGCTTCGTAGACGATGCCCGAGCCCCCACGACCAATCTCGCGGATCACCACGTACCGACCGATCTGGTGAGGAGCCCTCGGTCCCGTGGGAACCTCTTCGTCGCGCTCGTCGAAGTAGGTGGAGTCCACCTGGGGAGGCGTCGCGTGGGGGGTCGCGGCCAGAAACCCCTCGCTGAGCTGCGACAGCGTGCGGCGAAGCTCGTTCAACGACGCGGCGGCCGGATTGTCGAGGGTGCCCTCCACCCACGCGTCGACGGACGGAAGCGCGGGCCGAACCCCGGCGAACAGCCAGCGCAGCAGCTCCGCGAGGGCGGCGCGATCGCCTGCGAGGGTTGGCGTCTCTGTGCCGAACCAGCCCGTGAGGCGAACCCGTCCGTCTTCGGACAGCCAGATGTCGGCGGCGCGCACGCCTCCGTGAGCGACCCCGTGTTGGTGGGCGAACCAGAGCCCCTGGGTCGTCGCGAGGCCCACCGACAGTGCGAGGCTGCGGGAAGGCCCCTCGGCCCGCGCGACCTCGGCCAGCGTGGTGCCGTGGCGACGCTCGGCCACCACGAACCATCGCCCCGCTGCCTCGTCGAGACCCACCAGCCGCTCCAGATGCGGTGGCTCGAGGGCGATCAGCGCGTCGATTCGCGCCGCCGTCTCCGTCGGGTCCCCCACCAGCGGGCGCAGCTCGACCCGTCGCCACGGGGCATCGTTCCGGTGTGCGAGCCACGGCCCGAGGTCGGCCGGCGCGTTCGGGTGGGCGGGTCCCTCGACCACCCAGGCCCCGACGCGTTGCCCGGCGACGAGGCTCACCGGGCGTCGAGGACGACCGAGACTTCTTCGTAGTCGCCGTTGGCGCGTCGGCGCAGCACCAGCGCCGCGATCTGCTCGCCGACGCGGCTGCGGAGCGCGGCCTTCACGGTCTCGGGCTGCAGGTCGGCGAGGAACATCCCGTCCACCTCGACGAGCACGTCACCCGCGAGCAGTGGCCCGTCGTCGTGCGCGATCTCCCATCCGACGCCCATCGCCTCCTTGATGGCGCTGTGGACGCCGTGGGCAGCTTCCTGCATGAGGATCTCGAAGGGCAGCGCAACGTTCTCCCCCGCCACGACCTTCGCGACCACCGGTCGGGACCGCCACTCCTCGTCGCCATCGTACCAGCCCGCCTCGGCGGTCCAGTTCCCGGCGGGGACGGCGATGTGGAAGCTCCCCTCTTCGTCGGTGCGGTGGGCGAGGGTTCCGGAGGGGCCGTGCAGGTGCACCACCGCGTGCTTGACGGGATAGCCGTGATCGTCGACCACGTGGCCCGAGACGAAGCCGGTCGCGATCTCGGTCGCGTCGTCGTCCGGAGCGGGTGCTCCGAGCTCTACTCGCGGGCCCGCTGGCTCCCTCGTCACCGGCGCCGGGGGCCGACGACGGCCGATCACGAGGGGCCGGATGCGTGGCGGCGGCTCGGTGGCGACGAGCCCGGCCTCGGTCGTGGTCTCCGGAGACGACGGCGCGCCCTCCACGTTGGGGGGGCGCGGGGCCAGGGCCCACGCGAGCACCAGCGCGGAGGCAGCGACAATCACCAGCGGTCCGCTACGTCTCACGGGGGGAAAATACCGAACTCGGGTCACGACGTCGAGGGGGGCCGGTTGCAGGTCGGTCGGGACCCGGAGCCCGTCTCCAGGATGCTCGCGAACCAACGGTGGAACCCTCACGTGACCTTTCGCGTGGTGCCCCGGATCGCGGAGGTCCTTCCCGGAGCCTCGGCGAACCCGGAGGGGCACTCGCGCGCATCGTGACGTTCGCTGGTGCGAGCCGCGCGGCATCGGGGTCGGTGGTCGCAGTACGCCGACGCGGGCTCGCCTTACGAGTGACGGAAATTGTCGGCGCGGGAGACCGCGCGAAGCGCACTCGCGGTGTCCCGAGCCCGGAGGTGGGACGGCCGAGTCCGCCAGGGCCTCGTTGACGAGGTCTTCGACGTGGATTCGTGTCTCTGGGGTTTCGCCCGGACGCGAGCTTGCATGGACGACAAGGCCTCGACTCTGGACACCCGGAGTTGGTCCGACCGGCATCGTGGCTGGGTGGTCCGGGTCCTGTCGGGGCGAATGCTTGCATCCCCGACACGGGTGAACGAGGTTGTCGTGTACGGTAAACGCCAGCAATCGAAGACTGTAATGCTCGACTCGCGTGTCGGCGGATCCGAACGAGCACTCGTGACCACAGTATTGGAGAGACCTCATGCCCTTCGGATTCGGGTCCTACATCCCCTCGCTCTTTGCCTCCTCCAGCCTCCAGAGCACCGGAGCATCCCTGTCGCGTTCGATCAAGCGAATCTCGGCGGGGACGCGTATCGTGAGTGCGGGTGACGACCCTGCAGGGCTGGGCATGGCCGAGAATCTCTCGGCGATGAGCCGCTCCGCACAGATGGCGATGCGGAACACGAACGACGGCATTTCTGTCGTCCAGACCGCGGATGGTGCGGCCTCGGAGGTGACGAACATCCTAAAGCGGATGCGAGAGCTCGCCCTCCAGTCCTCCTCGGGAACGATGACCAACCAGGAGCGCTCCTACGCGAACGACGAGTTCACGGCTCTGTCGAGCGAGATCGACAGCATCGCGGCGGTGACGGAGTTCAACGGAATCTCGCTAGGGAACTCGACAACCACCTTGAACGTGCAGGCGGGCACGGATGGAACGACGAACAGCCGGGTCGCCATCACGCTCAGCGATCTCAGCGCC
Organism: uncultured Enterobacteriaceae bacterium; assembly: GCA_964655065.1. Classification (GTDB taxonomy): domain Bacteria; phylum Myxococcota_A; class UBA796; order UBA796; genus DRPG01. Next base: position 20,642 of record CAZZLC010000080.1, read on the forward strand.
GGGAACCTCGCCGTCGACACCGCGAGCATCGACCTCACCAGCCAGGCGGGGGCACAGGCCGCGCTCGGCGACATCGATCTCGCCATCGACTCCGTCAACTCGGTTCGATCCAGCTTCGGTGCGGCACAGAACCGACTCGAGAGCGCCTATCGCTCCATGGACAACTACAACCTGAACCTGCTCGAGGCCGAGTCGCGCATTCGCGACACTGACTACGCCATGGAGTATGCCGACATGGCGAAGGCCCAGATCCAACAGGACGCCACCGTCGCCGTGCTGGCGCAGGCGCGGAAGATGAACGCCTCGGCACAGGCGCTCCTCTTCTCCTGACGCTCGATCTCGACTGGGCCAGGCTCCGTGCGCCTCGCCCGGTCTCGTCGCGGGGCTTCCGCAAACGACCCCGACGGCGGTCCTCCACTGCGCGGAATCCGGTGAACGCGGGTCTACCCGCAGCTCAATCGCTCTCCAAGCACCTGACAGGCATCACCGGATTCCGCGTGTGGCTGGGATTCGCACCCCACGAGGACGGCAGACTGCGGCGCCGTCGTCGTGCGGGTTGTGACATCGGTTGACCGGGGGAGGAGATACGAGGGGGCGTGCGGGCGGACGACCCGCCTCGTCGCGGAGACTGCATGCAGATCGGAAAGCCCTTCGGCATTCCCCTCCGACTCCACTGGAGCTTTGCCTTTCTCGTGGTCGGGCTTTGCGCTTACGGCGTGTCCGTGCGGGGCTGGCCCGAGGGCGTCGTGGCGGGCCTGGTGGCGACCACGACGCTGTTCCTGTCGGTGGTGCTCCACGAATACGGCCACGCCCTGGCCGCCCGCCGGTTCGGTATCGGCACGCACCACATCACGCTCTATCCGCTCGGGGGAGCCGCCGCGATCGAGCGTATGCCCGAGGAGCCCGACCAAGAGGCCGTGATCGCCTTGGCTGGCCCCGCGACCAACCTTGCACTGGCCATTCTGTCGGCGTGGCTGTGGCTCGTCACGTCCCACCATCTTCCCTACGTCTTCGCGCTGATGAACGGCGCGATGGGTCTGTTCAACCTGTTGCCTGCCTACCCGATGGACGGGGGGCGCGTCCTTCGGGCCATGCTCGCGCGTCGTCTCGGGTGGATGCGGGCATCGAGGCTGGCGGTCCGGGTTGGTCGGGTATTCGCCTGGGGCTTCCTCGTGGTGGGGGCCCTGAAGTGGCAGTGGGAGCTGCTGCTGCTCTCCTTCTTTCTGCACACGGCGCTGAACGCCGAGCACGAGCGACTGGTCGCCATGCACTGGGAGGCGACGACCGGTCGCCCCGCGCCGTGGACGCAGGACGACCCCGCCGCACTGTCCGACGGAGCATCCGAGGGATGATGATGACGACACGAATCCTTCGCCTGGCCATGGTGCCGGCCTGCCTGGCCCTCGCCTGGGTGGCGCTGGCTGGACCCCGGCGCGACGTCGCTGCGGTCTCCGGCGTGGAGATGGCGACCAGCCCGAGCTCGGGCACGCTGATGCCGCCGCAGTACGAGCGCGAGGTCGCTCGCCTGGTGGCCGACCACCTCGAGCACTTCCACTACACCGACCGCGAGATCGACGACACGTTGTCGAGTGAGTGGTTCGACGCATACCTCGATCGCCTCGATTACCAGCGTACGATCTTCCTCGCCGAGGACATCGCGTCGTTCGAGCCGTACCGCCTGACGTTCGACGACATCATCGACCAGCGGCGGCCCGAGCTCTCGGCCCCCGTGCGCATGTTCACCCTCAGCCGGGAGCGCCTGCGGTCACGGCTGGCGTACGTCCAGAAGCTCCTCGAGCGAGGCATCGACGTCTCGAACGAGGAGAGTTTCGTGTTCGCCAGGCACGAGACCAAGGCGCCGTGGCCGGCCACCGAGGCCGAGGCCAACGAGCTCTGGCGGCAGCGCATCGAGGACGAGTTCATCGACGAGAAGCTCACCGGCGACTCCGACGAGGAGATTCTGGAGCGCTTGAAGAAGCGCTACGCGAACTGGGAGCGGATCCTCGAGCAGGAAGAGAGCACCGACATGCTCGAGAGCTGGCTCAGCGCCCTCACGCGGACCTTCGACCCGCACTCCGAGTGGTTCAAGCCGGCCAAGAGCGACGACTTCGACATCGACATCACGAACTCGGTCACCGGCATCGGCGCGTCGCTGCGCAACGAAGACGACGAGACGGTCATCATCGACCTCATCGCCGGCGGACCGGCCGAGAAGGACGGGCGGATTGCTCCGGAAGACGTCATCCTCGCCGTCGGGCAGGGGTCGCGGGGCGAGCTCGTCGACGTGGTCGGTTGGCGCATCGACAAGGTCGTGAAGCTCATCCGCGGCGAGGTGAAGACCAAGGTTCGCCTGTTGATCGAGCACCCGGACGGCGGGCGCGAGGAGGTCACCATTGTCCGTGAGCTCGTCACGCTCGAGGACTCGGCCGCCGAGCACCACGTCGAGAAGGTCGGTGACCGCACGCTCGGTGTCGTCCGCCTGCCCAGCTTCTACGTCGCCCCCGACGGCAGCCCTCACCGCGCCAGTGTCGACGTTGCGGCTGCCCTGCTCGACCTGAACCGCAAGGGAGCGGAGGGGGTCGTCCTCGACCTTCGTGGCAACGGCGGCGGCTCGCTGCTCGAGGCGATCGAGGTCACGGGCCTCTTCGTGACCACCGGTCCGGTGGTCCAGGTCCGCACGCGGCCTGGGCGCATCGAATCCCTGCGCGATGGCGATCCGCAGGTCGCGTGGACCAAGGAGATGGTGGTGCTCGTCGACGAGACATCGGCCTCTGCCTCCGAGATCGTGGCTGGAGCACTGCAGGACTACGGCCGGGCCCTGGTGGTGGGGTCCGAGCAGACCCACGGCAAGGGTACGGTGCAGCAGGTGCTCCAGCTCACCAACCGGCTCTCCGGTCGTCACACCGAGGCTGTGGGCGGCGCCCTCAAGCTCACCATCCAGAAGTTCTACCGGATCAGCGGTTCGTCCACCCAGAACCGCGGGGTCGCGAGCGACATTGTCCTTCCGTCGCGGTGGCAGGGCCTGGACATCCTCGAGTCCGACCTCCCCACCGCGCTGCCGTGGGACGGCATCCCGCCCGCGCCCTACGTGCGGCTCGAGGACTACGGCGACCTCGTGCCTCGACTCGCGGCGGCGTCGGCCAAGCGGGTCGCGGCGTCGGAAGACTTCCAGACCCTCGAGCGTGTGCTCGAAGACCGCGCGAAGAACAACGCGCGGACCTCGTTGAGCCTTCACCTCCCCACCCGCGAGGCGGAGTACGAGGCTCGCAAGACGCTCATCGGCGCCGACGAGGACGACGCGGAGGCCCAGGGCGGTCCGCACGGTCGGGGTCAGGAGCGAGACGAAGACTTCGTCCTCGACGAGACGCTGCAGATCCTCTCCGATCTCCTGGACCAGCGTTCGGTGGGTCGTTGAGGGTCCCTCCCCGGATGGGGAGGCTCGAGCGGCCGACGGGGGAGTGCCCAGTCGCGCCGTGGTGACCATAGAAAACGAGTCAGATGCTGGCGGCACCAACGCCATACCGGGCGTTGGATGTGCAGTGGAATTATCGGTACGGTCACCGAGGGTGGACGGACGAGGCGTCCGTGACCACGTGACCCGGGGGCGAGATGTCGGACCGTACCCGACGCAAGGACGAAGAGAAGGAGGACGTGCTCACCCGCGAGCGGGTGGAGGAGCCCAAGAAATACAAGGTGCTCCTGCTCAACGACGACTACACCACCATGGAGTTCGTCGTCTGGGTGCTCGTGTCGATCTTCCACCACTCGCAGGCCCAGGCCACGCGCATCATGCTCCACATCCACAACAACGGTGTGGGGATTGCCGGCATCTACAGTCGCGAGGTCGCCGAGACCCGCGTGGCCCAGGTTCAACAGGCGGCTCGCGAAGCGGGTCACCCACTCCAATGCAACATGGAGCCCGAGTAGATGTTCACTGACAATCTCCGAATGGCGATGGGCATGGCGATCGAGGACGCCAAGGAACGTCGCCACGAGTTCCTGACGCTGGAACACCTGCTCTACGGGCTGCTTCACGAGCCTCGCGCCTCCGAGATCCTGGAGGCCTGTGGGGCCGACCTGTCGCGGCTCGAGCAGCAGCTCAAGGAATACCTCGACGGCGTCGAGGGCATCGACATCGACGGAGACTACGAGCCCATTCAGACCCTGGGCTTCCGCCGGGTGATCAGCCGTGCGCTCATGCACGTCCAGTCCCAGAAGGCCGGCGAAGTCGATGGCGGCAACGTCCTCGTGGCGCTCTATGCGGAGCCCGAGTCCCAGGCGATCTTCCTGCTCAAAAAGCAAGGGGTCGAGCGGCTCGACGTGGTGTCCTACATCAGCCACGGCATCCGCAAGAAGGGGGCGCGCAAGGATGTGGGGGCTCCGGCGGGCACCGGGGATGCCGAGGAGAGCAAGCGCTCCCCGAACGAGGCGCTGGCCGAGTTCTGCGTGGATCTCTACGAGCGGGCCGAGCAGGGCAAGATCGATCCCCTCATCGGGAGGCAGAGCGAGCTGCAGCGCGCCGTGCACGTCCTGGCCCGGCGACGCAAGAACAACCCGCTGTTCATCGGGGACTCCGGCGTCGGCAAGACCGCCATCGTCGAGGGTCTCGCCAAGGCCATCTACGAGGGTGACGTTCCCGAGCTCCTGAAGGGTGTCCGCATCTACGCCCTCGACATGGGCACCTTGATGGCGGGCACCCGCTATCGGGGCGACTTCGAGGACCGGCTCAAGGGGGTCGTCCAGGCCCTCGAGGACAACGACAAGGCCGTCCTCTTCATCGACGAGATCCACGTCATCGTGGGGGCCGGGGCCACGGCCGGCGGCTCGATGGACGCGAGCAACCTGCTCAAGCCCGCGCTCGCAGCCGGAACGCTGCGGTGCATCGGGTCCACGACCCACGAGGACTACCGGCAGTCCTTCGGCAAGGACAAGGCGCTCGCCCGACGCTTCCAGACCATCGAGGTCGTCGAGCCCTCGGTCGACGACGCCATCGAGATCCTCAAGGGGCTGCAGCCCCGCTACGAGGAACACCACCAGCTCACCTACGACGAGGAGTCCGTCGAGGCGTCGGCCAAGCTCGCCGCTCGACACATCAACGACCGTCAGCTTCCCGACAAGGCCATCGACGTGCTCGACGAGGTCGGGGCGGCGGTGCACCTCGCGGGTCGGAGCGCGGTCGTGCTCAACGACGTCGAGGAGACCATCGCCCGCATCGCGCGCATCCCGCCGAAGCAGGTGACCACCGAGGACCGCGACAAGCTCAAGAACCTCGGCGCCGACCTGCAGCAGGTCATCTTCGGGCAGGACAAGGCCATCGAAGAGGTCGTGGCCGCGATCAAGCTCTCTCGGGCGGGGATCGGCAGCCCCCGCAAGCCGGTCGGCAGCTTCCTGTTCGCCGGTCCCACGGGGGTCGGGAAGACCGAGCTCGCGCGGCAGCTCGCCCTTCATCTCGGCGTCGAGTTCCACAAGTTCGACATGTCCGAGTACATGGAGAAGCACAGCGTGAGCCGCCTCATCGGGGCGCCTCCCGGCTACGTCGGCTTCGAGCAGGGGGGCCTGCTGACCGACGCGGTCCACAAGTCGCCGCACTGCGTCGTCGTCTTGGACGAGATCGAGAAGGCCCATCCCGACATCTTCAACATCCTGCTCCAGGTGATGGACTCGGCGTCGCTCACCGACAACAACGGCCGCAAGACCGACTTCCGCAACGCGATCATCATCCTCACCACGAACGCGGGCGCTCGTGAGCAGGCACAGGCCAACGTCGGCTTCACCAAGCAGATGGGCGCCTCGCGGGCCGACACCGTGCTCAAGAACGTCTTCCCGCCGGAGTTCCGCAACCGTCTCGACGCGATGGTCGTCTTCGACAACCTGCCCGAGGAGGTCATCCTCCTCATCGTCGACAAGTTCCTCGTCGAGCTCGAGCAGCAGCTCACCGAGCGCAACGTGACCCT
>CAZZLC010000081.1:0-26280 GCA_964655065.1 uncultured Enterobacteriaceae bacterium
CGGAAGTGCATCACGTCTCCGTCCTTCACGACGTACTCCTTGCCCTCCGACCGCAGCTTCCCCGCCGCTTTCATCGCCGCCTCCGACCCGTGCTCCAGCAGGTCCGGGATCGTGTACACCTCCGCCCGGATGAACCCGCGCTCGAAGTCGCTGTGGATGACCCCCGCCGCCTTCGGCGCCGTCCACCCCTTGCCGATCGTCCACGCTCGGACTTCCTTCTCGCCTGCCGTGAAGTAGGTCTGAAGCCCCAGCAGGTCGTAGGTCGCCCGCGCGAGCACCGACAGCCCCGGCTCCGTGAGCCCCAGATCGGCCAGGAAGACCTCACGGTCGTCGTCATCCAGCTCGGCGAGCTCTGCCTCCACCTTCGCGCACAACACCACGACCCCGCTGCCTTCGGCCTCGGCGTGCGCGCGGACCGCCTTCACGTAGTCGTTGTCCTCCGCGAGCCCATCCTCGTCGACGTTGCACACGTAGAGGACCGGCTTGTCGGTCAGCATCTGCGCGTTCTTGAGGACCTCCTGCTCGGCGTCCGTGAACTCGCCCGACCGAATCGGCTCGTTCGCCTCCAGCATCGCCACCAGCTTCTCGGCGAGGTCCTTCTCCCTCACCGCCTCCTTGTTGCCCGACTTCGCGGCCTTCCTCCACTTGTCGAGCCGGCGCTCTGCAGCCTCGAGGTCGCTGAACACGAGCTCCAGGTTGATCGTCTCGATGTCGCGGATCGGGTCGACGCCGCCGTCGACGTGCGTGATGTCGGCGTCGTCGAAGCAGCGCACCACGTGGAGGATCGCATCCACCGCACGAATGTTGCCGAGGAACTGGTTGCCGAGCCCCTCACCCTTGGACGCCCCGCGCACGAGCCCCGCGATGTCGACGATCTCGACCGCGGCCGGGATCACCTTCTGGGTCTCGATCTTGCTCGTGATCTCCTGCAGCCGCGGGTCGGGGACCTCGACGATGCCCACGTTGGGCTCGATGGTGCAGAACGGGTAGTTCGCGGACTCCGCACCCGCCGCAGTGAGCGCGTTGAACAGGGTGGACTTTCCGACGTTCGGCAGCCCGACGATTCCGGCCTGAAGGGCCATGGGGCCTCCACAAAGATGGGGTGGCCATAGCCCGACCTACGGGCGACTGACACCGCGTGGACCCCCCGGAGGCTCAGATGCCCCGCACCGTCGCCGACTGGATGACCCCCCAACCCCCTCGTGTACGCCGCGACACCGCCCTGCACGCCTGCGCGGTCGCCCTACGCACCTACGACGCCCAACACCTGATCGTGGTCGACCCCGGCGGCCGCCTCTGCGGGATCCTGGGCGACTCGGAGGTCTGGAGACGGGGCACGATGTCCGGCGACGACTTCACCCCCTACGATGCCGACGATGCGTCTCTGACCGCCCAACAGCTCACCCGCCTCGTCGAGATCGAGGTCGGCCCCGAGGCCGCCCTCCCCAACGCCCTGGAGGCGCTCGTGGACTCCACCCAGGACGCCCTGGTGGTCGTGGACGAGGACCGCCGCCCCGTGGGACTCCTCACCGAAGCGCTCGCGGTCGCCCGCTGCGCCTCCGACCTCGACGACGCACCGGCAACCGTCGCGCCCGCGCTCGCCGTCGACAGAGACCGTCCCGCCGACGAGGTGCGCTCGCTCATGGCCCGCAAGCGAGCCCGCCACGCCCTCGTCCTCGACGGGGATCGCCTCTACGGGGTGCTGTCCTTCCGCGACGTCGCGCTCGAGGATCGCATCACCGACGCCACCGCCGGCTCCGTCGCGAGCGTTCCCCCGCGCACCGTCACCGCAGGCGTCACCCTGCGGGCCGCCGCCGAGGCGCTGACCACCCACCACATCGGCTGCCTCCCCGTCGTCGACGACGGCCACCGGCCCATCGGCTGGGTTACTCGCGCCGACGTCGTGGGCGCCTGGCTCGTCGCGAACCCGTCCGGATGACCGCGCGCTCCGCTATGCTCCGAGGCGGAGGTGTCGATGAAGCGCGAAGTTGCCGTTCTCCTGCTGGGAGCAACGACCCTGGTGAGCTGTGACGAGTTTCCCACCACGCTGCCCACGCCCGAGTTCGAGTCGCAGGCCATCCAGCTGCTGCCCATCGGATTCCCCGTCTACCCAAAGGCGTTCTCGTCGGAGTCGCTCACCGAACTCGTCACGACGCAGCTCGCCGACGTCACCCTCCGCTCGGCCCTCGACGAGGTCGCGGGCGACATCTGCATCACCAACCCCCTCGGCGGCGATCTCTGCCTGGCTGACGTGCTCGGCAACGCCATCTACAACCAGTTCGACGACGCGGTCGCCGAGATCGCGATCGTCGAGCAGTGGGTGGCCGAGGAGCTCGCGGGCTCCCTGCGCATCTACGACTCCCAGCCGCTGTCGGTGGGCGTGAACGAGCAGCTCGGCCAGACCATCGCGAGCGTGGTCGACTTCACCGGCGTCGAGCTCACCGTCTGCGTGCGCAACCGCACCGACGAGCTGTGGGGCGTGCCCATCCGGTTCTCGCTGTTCATGGGCGACTCGCAGAGCGTCTTCGACCGCACCGGCCTCGTTCGCGCGACCGAAGCCCCCGAGGACCAGGCGCACACCTTCGTGCTGCAGCCGGGTGAGACGCAGGAGATCACACTCGACGCGCCGACCCTGGTCGCCGCCCTCAACGACGTGCGGAGCCTCGCCATCGACTACGACGCGGTGATCGAGGTCGCCGACCTCGAGACCAACACCTTCCAGAGCTGGGTGTCCGCGGACCGTACCGACTCCGACGGCGACGGCGTCGCCGACTCGCTCGCCAGCTGGGGGCTCGTGTTCGAGGAGCTCTCGATCAAGGTGAGCGGCCGCGGCGACCTGGACGTGCCCGACAACTTCCCTCGGTGGATGCAGGATCTCGTCGACGGCGACGAAACGCCCTGAGCGCCAGGCCTCCAGCGCTCAGGTGGCGCGGGGAATCGCGAAGAACAGCATCACGAGCGCCCAGCCTGCCAGCACGACCACGAGCCACTGCGGGCCCCCGAGGAACCCACCCACCAAGCCCAGCAGCGTCGCGGACTCCGCGAAGGCCCACCGCACGAAGTAGCGCACCCGCACCGATTCCTCGCCATCTCCGGTGACGAGCATCGCGGGCACCACCAGCGAAGCTGCTCCGCTGAGCACCCCGAGGCCCGCGAGCCCCCACGCCGTGGACACCATCTCGGGGTCGGGCCCCGGCCACGCCACCCAGCCCACCAGCACCAGCAACAGCTGTGAGCTCGCGAACGCTGCCCAGACGAACAGCAAGGGATTCGTGGTCATGGGCCGTCTCCTCGGAACATCGTAGCCCGGCTTCCACCGCCGCGAGTTCGACGTAGAATCCGCCACGGGGGTCCAGGATGGGATGGTTGAGAGGGGGGCTGGGTCTCGTCGTGGGACTGGTGGTGGCGGTCCTGATCGTCGGACTGTGGGGCTCGCGAGGCCACTTGCCCGCGTTCGTGGCCGGGCAGCTCGACGAGGGCATCCCGCGGCCCGACCCAGGGGTGAGCCAGAACCCGCCCGACACGGCGCCGCTCCGGGTCACCGTCGGGGTGGGCGATCGCACCGTCCGGCAGACCGATCCGCGCTACCTCTCCTTCGCCATCGACACTTCAGCCGTGGTGGGCGGCAAGTGGTGGGACCCCGCCGCGGAACGCACCGAGGTCGGCACAGGCTCCGTCGAGGCGCCCGTGTTCGACTTCGCGCGCCCGCGACTCGACGCGCTGGTCTCGGCCCTGACCCCGGCCGTCCTCCGCATCGGCGGCTCCGAGGCCGACAAGGTCTTCTATGCCATCGACGACCCCGTGACGTCGCCCCCCGAGGGCTTCGACTCGGTGCTCACCCGCGAACAGTGGGACGGCGTCAATCGGTTCGCCGCCCGCAACGGGCTCGATCTCGTGATGACGTTGAACGCCGGACCGGCGAGCCGGGACGCCGACGGACACTGGATCTCCGACAACGCGGCCGGCCTCGTACGCTACACCGTCGAGCAGGGCTACGACGTCGACGTGTGGGAGCTCGGCAACGAGCTCAACATCTTCTGGTTCGTGCACGGGCTCGACGAGATGGTACCGGCCGACGTCTACGCGAACGACGTCGACCGGTTGCGCTCGCTGGTGGCGGCCGAGGACCCGGGCGCCCGGGTGGCAGGCCAGAGCGCCGCGTTCTGGCCGGTCTTCGGCGAGCCGCTCGGGCTGTTCTTCGGCGTCCAGCGGCCGTACGCAGCCGCCATCGGCGCCGACACCGCCTACCTCGGCTGGCACTATTATCCCCAGCAGAGCCGCCGCGGTCCCATCGCGTCTCGGCGCGCCTCCGAGACCCGCCTGCTGAACCCCGACCACCTCGACGAGGCCGCCCACTGGGCCCGGTTCAACGCTGCACTCCGCGATGCCCACGCCCCTGGGGTGCCGCTGTGGCTGGGCGAGACTGGCAACGCGCAGTTCGGGGGCGAACCGGGCGTCTCGGATCGCTACGTCGGGAGCCTGTGGTGGCTCGATCAGCTGGGGCTCCTCGCCCGCCACGATCACGACGTGGTGGTGCGCCAGACCCTCGCCGGCTCGAACTACCAGCTGATCACCGCCGACACCCTCGAGCCACTCCCCGACTACTGGGCGTCCGTGCTCTGGAAGCGGCTGATGGGCACCGAGGTGCTGCCCGTGGCGACCGAGGGCTCGGATCGCGCTCGCGTCTACGCACACCGCACCCCTGACGGCGATCGGGTGACCGTGCTCGTGATCAACCTCGATCCCGAGCGGCGCCTCGAGGTCGACGGCCTCGCCCTGCGCGACGCCGAGGTCCGAGCCCCCGTGGCCCCCGACGTGTTCGGCACCGAGCTGTGGCTCGACGGACGAGCGCTCGCGGTGGGCGACGACCTCGTGGTACCCGAAACGCCGGGCACGTCGCTGGAGGGCCCGCTCTTCGTCAACCCGCTGTCGTACGCCTTCGTGACCGGAGAGCTGCCCTGAGCGCGTGCCTCGCCACCGTCGACCTCACGTCGGCCAGCCGAGCGCGCGGGCCATCCTCTCGCGCTCGCCCGCGCGGCCGGGATCGTGCAAGAGCTGAAAGTACCGCAGCCCCACGAGGCCTCGCTCGTCGTCGGTGAGGGGACGGGAGAGCAACTCGTTCACCCGGCCATCGAGGAACGCGCCCCAGTCGGGCCGTCGTCCGTCGACGTCGGCGAACCCGTAGTCCCGGGCGAGCTCCCACGACGACAGCGCCCGGCCGGCCCACCGAGCGACCGCGGGGTCCGCCGCGAGGGCCGCAACCGCCCGCCCCACGAAGCGTGGGGTCTCGGACTCCGCAAAGAACGGGTCCTGGGCGATGCCGTCACGCCACCGCTCCTCGGTCACGCCCATCGCCTCGAGCATCGCCTCGGAGCGGAGGAACCCAGGTGTGATGGCCAAGGCGGTCACGTGCGTGTGATCGCGGGTGCGGAGGTCGGCGGTCAGCCCCACCGCGAGCCTCACGGGCAGCGCCTTGGCGAGGTCGTAGAACAGGGTGCCCCGGTAGCCGAGGAAGTTGCCGTCGGTGACCTCGACGACGAGCCCCCGGTCGCTTCCGAGCACGAGCGGCACGGCGTGGCGCAGGGTCAGGACGTGCGAGCGCAGCACACGGTCGACCATGGCGAAGCCAGGGTCGGGCGACTGCTCCCAGAGGGGCTTGCCCCACTCGACCAGATCCTCGGCGCCCCACACGTTGTTCACCAGCACGTCGAGGCGACCGTGGCGCTCGCGGATCGCCTCGGCCAGCGCGTCGACCGCGGCGTCGTCGGTGTGGTCGACCACCCGGGCGACGCCCTCTCCGCCGAGCTCCGTGACGAGGTCCGCGGTCTGCTCGATCGTCTCTGGTCGACGGCCCAGATCGAAGGGACGGCGGTCAGCGCCCCCACGGCCCGCGTCGGCCCGGGAGCTTCGACCGGTGCACCACACCGTCGCCCCGGCCTCTCCGAGGGCCAGCGCGATGCCGCGACCGCCGCCCCGGGTGGCCCCCGCGACGAGCGCGACGCGACCCGACAGCGAGCTCACGCGGGTCCGCGCCGGTCGACGTGGCCCGAGCTGATGTCGCGGCGAACGAGCGTGCCGAGGTCCTCGCCCCGAGCGATGCGGAGCGGGGCGTTGACGAGGTCGAAGTTGAAGACGTGCACGGGCAGACCGTGGTCGCGGGCGAGCAGCAGCGCCGACTGATCCATCGCCCGGAGGTTCTTGCGAATGGCGTCGTCACTGGCGAGCGTGGCGTACTGGCGGGCGTCGGGATTGGTCTTGGGGTCGGCGTCGAAGACCCCGTCGATGCCGTGCTTGGCGGCGAGCACCGCGTCGCAGCGCGTCTCGATGGCCCGCTGGACCGCGGGGTAGTCCGTGGTCACGTAGGGCTGGCCGATGCCCCCGGCGAGGATGACCACGCGGCCCTTCTCGAGGTGCCGGACGGCCCGGAGCCGGATGTAGGGCTCGGCCACGGACGGGATCGGAACCGCCGACATGAGCCTCACGTCGACGTCGTCGCCGGCGCCCGAGAGTGCGGCCCGCAGGAGCACTCCGTTGATCACGGTGCCGAGCATGCCCATGTTGTCGGCCTCGGCTTGCTCGATGCCCCACTCCTCCGCGAGGTTGCCGCGGAAGATGTTGCCGCCACCGACCACGGTGACGACCTCGACCCCCGAGCGCCGCAGCTGCAGCAGCTCGCTCACGATGTGCTCGATCGCGACCCGCTGAAACGTCGTCGTCTTGTCGCCGCCGGCCATCGCCGCGCCCGAGAGCTTGACCAGTACCCGCCGATACCGCATCCGCCCACCTCCTGCGCTCCGGGTATCGGAACCCCGGTCTCCGGCAAACGATTCGATCACTTCGCGGCGGCCTCCGCGGCGGCATCGGCGCGGTGCACGGTGACCTGGGGGAACGGGATCTCGATCCCCTCGCGATTGAGCGCGTCGTACGCCGCGGCGCGGATTCCGGCGAGCGTGCCCAGGAAGTCACTGGTCGCGCACCATCCCATGAGCTTGAAGTCGACCGAGCTCGCCCCGAGGTCGGCCAGCGCGACCGCGGGCTCGGGCTCGGCGTGGACGGTGGGCACGCTCTTCAGGGCCTCGAGCAGCACGCGCTGGGCCTCGGCGAGGTTGGTTCCGTAGCCGACCCCGACCGTCACGTCGGCGCGCCGCGTGCCCCGAGTGGTCGAGTTGACGATGGTGCCGCCGGTGATCGCCGCGTTCGGCACGATGATGGTCTGGTTGTCGGCCGTGATCAGCGTGGTCGCGAACAAGCCGATCTCGTGCACGGAGCCCGTCGCGCCTCCCGCCGTCACCCAGTCGCCGATGGTGAACGGACGAAAGAGCAGGAGCATCACCCCGCTCGCGAAGTGCGAGAGCGTGCCCTGCAGAGCGAGACCCACGGCGATGCCCGCCGAGCCGAGGATCGCCACGAAGCTGGTCGGCGCGAAGCCGAGCTGGGCCACGGCCTGGATGGCGGCCACGACGATGACCGTCCACTGGGCGATCGCAGCGAGGAAGCGAGTCAGAGCCTTGTCGATGCTCCGGCTCTCGAGAGCCCTCACCACGAGCTTCTCGACCCGGCGCGACAGCCACAGACCGATGCCGAGGATCAACAGGGCCAAGATGACGTCGATCGCGAGGCTGGCGCCGTTCGCGGCCAACGATGCGTACTCTGCGGGAACGCCCGCCTCGATCATGCTCTGCTCGGTGACGTACACGCTACCCTCCGACCGCAGCCCTTCGAGTAAGCGGTCGGACCGAGGGTGCAAGGTTCGGGCGGTCAATCACCGATGTAGCCGAGCTCCTCGAGCTGTGCCTTCATGCTCGCGTCGAAGCCCTCCACCGCCTGGCCCCTGGGCTCGGGCACCCAGGCGAGATCGGCGGCGATCTGGAACTGGGGCTTGCCGATGCGGAGAAACTGCTGCCGCTCGCCGGGGGACCGGTCGCGCAGATCGAACGTCACCCGGGCCGCGTGCACGAGGCCATCCGCTACGATCGACAGGCCGAGACCCCGGATCCCGGCTTGCTCGTCGGAGGGGCGTACGTAGAGGGCCTCCGGAGGCTCGGCCCGGGCGGGGATCACCAGCTCGACCTGGCTCTCGCGTACGACGGGCGGCGGAATGGGGTCTTCGGCGCGGGGGGCATACGCGAGCTCGGCCCCCGCGATCCCGTTGGGATGGGAGACCGTCACCACGACGTCGTCGGGCCAGGGACGCGTCACCTCGAAGGCAAAGCGCCAGACCCGGTCGACCTCCCGCTCCAGCGCCTCCGCTGCGAGGGCGCTGAAGCGCTCGTCGTCACCCTCGACGATCTGGCTGGTGGTCTCCCCGGGATCGGTCCCGAGGTCGTAGCGAACGGTGCCGCCGTGGCGGCTCCACCACTTGGACCCGTCGACGAGCACGCCCCAGCCGTCGCCGTCGTAGAGAGGGCGCCCGAACGCCTGCGGCCGGAGGGCGAAGGCGCTCGTAAGCGACGCGGGGTCCGTGGCGAGGCCCACGAGCGAGCGCCCCTGGGTCTCGGTCGGCGCCCCCACGAGCTCGAGGAGGGTGGGGGTCAGATCGAGCAGCGACACGGGGGCGTCCACCCGCCCGGGCGGCAGCCCCGGCGACCGAACGACCAGGGGGACGCGAAGGACCTCGTCGTAGAAGGCGTGACCGTGCTCGAAGCCCCCGTGCTCCCAGAACTCCTCGCCATGGTCCGAGAACACCACGATGGTGGCCTCGGGCCCCATCGCGGCGATGGCGCGACCGATCGCTCGATCGAAGGCGGCGATGTTCTGGTCGTAGCGAGCCACGATGTGCTGCCGGATGGCGTCGAAGCTCTCGTCGCCGGTGTCGACCTCGACGAGCGAGTTCCGGACGAAGCTGATGCCGGAGGGTCGGAGCCCCGCCCAGCGGAAGCGCTGGCTCCACGGCTCGTCGTAGGGCAGGTGCGGCTCCATGAAGTGGGCGAGCACGAACAGGTCGCGGTCGGGCCACGCGTCGACGATGGACTCGACGTCGGCCACCACGTCGTGGGCGGGCATGAGGTGGCGGTAGCGGTAGCGGTCGAACCCCCGCTGCACGTCGAAGGGCGCGGACAAGAAGGCGTTGGTCACGAGTCCCTCGGTGCGAAACCCGAGCGCCCCGAGGTGCTCGGCGAGGGTGGTCACCTCGCTCCACTGCTCGGGCTGGTGTCCCGAGAGCGCGGCCCGCGCGGAGGGCAACGTCCAGGGGGCGACGGACCGGGCCTCGGTGAACACGGTGGCGTGTCGAGCCATCCGGTCGAGGGTGGGCGAGGTGTCGCGCTCGTACCCCATGAAGCCGAGGTGGTCGGGACGCAGCGTGTCGACGAAGATCGCGAGCACGCGCTGGGGCTTGCGCTCACGGGAGGCCACCACGGGAGACGCGAGAAACACGTAGTCGAAGTCCGGGGACGCACCGGGCAGCGTCTCGATCACGAGGTCGACCCGGCGACCCGCGAAGGCGGAGAGGTCGAAGTCGGCCGGCTCCGTCTCGCCGACCCGAAGGTCGAGGCTGCCGAGCGCAGAGGCCTCGCCGTCGACCTCGACGCGCACTTCCAGCCGGGCGCCGTCGCTCTCGGTGGTGTGGCGGATGGCCGGCGTGAGGATGGTGCCGCTCAGCGACAGGTGGGCCGCCTCGGGCACGGTGATGGGGAAGGTGGCGCGGGCGGGAGCGGGCAGGAAGAGACCGTGCTGCGAGGTCTGGCCCACGGTCACCTCCCGCTGCACGAACGCCTCGGGGGTGAGGCCGCTCAGCGCGAAGTTCCGCCCATTCTCGGCCTCGGTGGCGCGGGGGAACTGGATCCGGAACTCCGACGCTCGCGGTGCGGGCTCGCCCGCGGGGAGGCCCACGAAGAGGCGCCGGTGGTCGAAGCCCCAGGTGTAGGGGGCCCGGGCCCGGGGGAAGTGCCAGGCGAGGGCGGCGTCGGGCCCCGTGACCACGAATCCCGCAGGCTCCGCACTCCCGATGAGGTGCGAGCCGCCCGTCGCGTTGGGCAGCAGGTGCACGGGCACCGGCAAGGGGATGCGGTAGACGTCGAGATCGTCGACCGTCTTGTGCTTCTCGAACTCTCCGACGAGCTCGAAGACCTCGGGGGCCGCGGCCGCATCGGGCCGGCTCGTGGCAGGGAGCTGGAACGTGGCGTCGCTCGTGCGGGCGAGCGCGAGGTCGCGCACGGGAGGCGGAGCGCCAGCCGGAGCCTCGGCGTCGAGGAAGTCGAGGTCGGGGGCGAAGAGCCCGCAACCCACCAGGGTCAGCATCCCCACCGTGATCATGTGCTTTGCGTCGCTCCGATGCGCGGGCCACGTACAGACCAGCATGAACACACGCAACCTCGATGTGGCCCTCGGAGGTCGCGAGCAACTCCTCGATGCGCTCCACCAGGAAGGGACCGACGCCTACCGGCTGTTCCACGGCGCGGTCGAGGGCGCGCCGGGGCTCACCATCGACCGGTACGGCCCCCTGCTCCTCGTGCAGACCTGGCGGGACCCCGTACCCCGCGACGAGGTGCTCGCGTGGACCGAGCACCTCGCCGGACGCCTGGGCGTCTCCCTCGAGCCGGTCGTCAACCACCGCGCCAGGCCCATCGACTTCGAACGCCACTGGCCGTGGACCGAGCGGGGGCTGGTGCTCGCGCACGAGCAGTCGCTCACCTTCGACGTACGGCCGAGGCACCGGGGCCAGGATCCCCTGCTCTTTCTCGATCTGCGCGCCCTGCGCCGGAGGGTTCGCGCGACCTGCCGAGGCTGCAGCGTGCTCAACCTCTTCGCCTACACCTGCGGGGTGGGGCTGCTCGCGGCAGCGGGCGGCGCGTCCGAGATCTGGAACGTCGACTTTGCCCGCAGCGCCCTCTCGGTGGGAGAGGGCAACGCCGAGCGGAACGGCCTCCCCCAGCGGTTCGTGCACGACGACTGCTTCGTGGTGACCCGCCAGCTCGCGGGGCTTCGCGTGGGGAGACGGGGGCGCTGGACGTCCTACGCGCCGCGGACCTTCGATCTCGTGGTGCTGGATCCTCCGCGCCGGTCGACCTCCCGGGCGGGGACCGTCGACACGGTGGGGGACTACCCGTCGCTGTTCAAGCCGGCGGTGCTGGCCACGCGCCCCGGTGGGGTGGTGGCGGCCACGAACAACGTGGCCTCGGTGGATCGGGAGGCCTGGTTCGACGTGCTCCGCCGCTGCGCCGCCAAGGCAGGTCGCCCGCTCGCGTCGATCGAGTGGCTCCCTCCCGACGACGACTTTCCCACGCCCGACGGCCATCCCCCCCTGAAGGTGGCGTGGTGCACCACCGAGGCGTGAACATCAGCCCGGCAGGGGGTTGATGCCCGCGAGCCTGAGGATCCAGGGCAGCCCGTACAGGCCGACGAGCCAGAACCCGGACCACGCCGCAGACAGCGCGAACGGCGGGGTCAGGGCGGCGGGGTCGCGGGTCACGAGCCGGACGAGCCCGATGATCGCCCCCACCTGGACCCATAGGAACAGCCCGAGCCCGCCGGGGCTGTACAGAAAGGCGTGCACGAGGTCGAGGCGCGCTGCGTACACCCAGCTGCGGGTCATGCCGCACTGTGGGCAGGGGAGCCCGGTGAGCAGGATGGCACCGCACGTATCGCCGAAGCGGGTGCCGTTCGGGAAGTACACGAACTCGTCGGGCCCGGGGTGCAGCCCGAGGCTCGCCACCCACGAGAACACGCCCACCCCCACGAGGAGGGCCGGCCAGAGCCACCAGGGCCAGGGACGGTCCACCAGGTCCTGGGCGAAGCGGTCGAAGCGGTCGAAGAGATCGGTCATGACGCCCGGGATGTATGGTCCGGGGGCTCGCTCGGCACCATCTCCGGTACGGACCGAATCGCCTCCTCGTACCAGGGTAACCGCTCGAACACGGCGAGCAGGTCGGGAGGAACGGGGCACACCGCGTCGATCGTGCCGTCCTGCTCGGTCTCGAGCCGGAGCGACAGGCAGTGAAGCCCGAGCCGGGGCATGGCGTAGTGCTCCTTCCACCATCGGTTGACCCGGGAGTCGCCGTGCTTGGCGTCGCCGATCACCGGATGGTCGAGGTCGCGGCAGTGGCGACGCACCTGGTGGTTCCGACCCGTGATCGGGCGAGCGAGGAACAGCGAGCACCGCGGATCGGGACTCGTGGCCACCGGCCGGATGAAGCTCTCCGCGGGCTGCAGCCCCTTGCGCTCGTCCTTCACGGGGGTGGTGACGTGCTGCTCGTCGAAGTCGCGGACGGCGCCGCGCACCAGGGCCAGGTAGCGCTTCTGCCCCGCCGCCATCGCCGCCTGGAGCCGCGCCGTGGTGGCAGAGTCCCGCGAGAACAGCACGCAGCCCGAGGTGGCCCGATCGAGTCGGTGGACGGGGGAGAGGGACGCCCCGAACTGACGACGCGCGATCCGGACGAGCGACTGCCGCTCGTTGACCATCGCCGACCGATGAACCGGGATCCCCGCTGGTTTCGCGATGACGATCCAGCGCTCTCCCTCGGCGAGCACCGTGAGCGGACGGGGAATGGCAACCTCCTGCGCCTGGGTAATCTGAGCAACCGAGGGAGCAGCATGGTGCGAGCGTTCGTCTGGTTGGGGATCGGCCTGCTGGCAGGCTGTGCGAGTCGGGAGTGGCGACAGGCCGAGCGGCTGTCGACCGGTGAGGCCTACCGGAGCTTCGTCTCGGCGAGGCCGACCTCGCATCGCGTGCCGCTCGCCCTGCAGAGAGCCGAGCAGCTCGACTGGATCGCCGCTCGGGCCACCGACACCGCCGAGGCGTACGGGGCCTACCTGGGGGCGCACCCCGAGGGGCCGCACGCTGCGCAGGCTCGGGAGCGGGCCGAGGCGCTCGCCTTCGCCGAGGCCGATGCCAACGGCACTCCCGAGGCGCTCACCGAGTTCCTCGTGCGGTTCCCCCGCTCCGCCCGCAGGGCCCTCGTGGAGGCGCGCATCGAGGAGCTCTGGCACGACAAGGCCATCCGCGAGGGCACCGAGGACGCCTGGGGCCAGTACCTGGTGCGCTATCCGAACGGTCGCTGGTCGGGCGACGCGCGCACCGCGCGGGACGAAGCCGCGTGGCGCCGGGCGGTCGAGGACGACACCCGCGCTGGCTACGAGAGCTACGTGAACCGCTTCGAGAACGGGCTGTACCGACTCGACGCCCTCGACTGGCTCGCTCGTCTGCGGGTGTCGCGCATCCAGCCGGTGGTCGCGCTCGGCGAGGCCCCCGGCAACGACGACGAGCGACGCGCGCTCACCTACGCGGTACGCCAGACGGTGGACGCCTCGCTCGGCAAGGAGCTGGGGCGCGATTTCGAGGTCCTGCGCACCCTCATGGTCGACCTGCGGGGGGCGGAGCCCCCTCACCCGCAGGACGCCTACGGCGCGCCCCCCGACACCGGCTTGTTGGTCATCGTGTACAACGAGGCGGTGGGGGCGTCCCTCGACCCATCCGGCAATGCCACCGACATCGAGGCGACGGTGCAGCTGTTCTGTCCCCCGTCGCGCAAGCCAGTGATCGAGACGACCGTGACCGCGAGCACCCCCCTGCCGGTGATGGGCACCGACGAGGCGGTGCTCCACGACTCGGCCGTGGAGGCGTTCGGCGACGAGCTGCTCGCCGTCTCCGACGCCGTGGCCACCGTGCGGCAGGAGAAGCGATGACCGAGCTCTCGATCGACAAGACCTGGGACGGGACTCCGGTTCCCGAGACCGAGCGTGCGGTGCTGAGGGTCGCCTACGAGGGCGAAGACCTCCTGATCGAGGTCGACGCCCCGTTCTCGGGCGCTCCTCCTCCCCGCGGGTCGCCAGGTCCCACGGACCGGCTGTGGGAGCACGAAGTGGTGGAGCTCTTCGTGGTCGGTGAGGGCGAGACCTACACCGAGATCGAGCTGTCGCCCCACGGCCACCACTGGGTGCTCCGCCTCGAAGGCCGGCGCCAGGCGGTGGAGAAGGGCATCGCCATCGCGTTCACGGCCTCCATCGACGGGGACCGGTGGACGGGGCGGGCCCGCATCGCGCGTCGCCACCTTCCCCCGGTCCGCCTGACCGCCAACGCCTATCGCATCGCCGGGGAGGGGGCGGGGCGGACGTTCTACGCGTGGGCACCGGTGCCGGGGGCCGGCCCGGACTTCCACCGGCTCGAGCACTTCGGGGCGTGGCCCCTGGGCTGAGCGGCGCTCACTCCGCGGCGAGGGCGCGAGCCAGTGCGTCGCCTTCGCGGCGGCCAATCTCGATCGCGGCCTTGACCACGTCGGTGGCGAGGCCGAACTTGGCGTGCGCCTCGTCGACGACGTCGTCCGGCTTGTCGAGCGCGCTCGCGTCGATCGTGCCGACGACGAGCACCGGCACCGGTGCGTCGTCACGACGCCCGTGGTGACCCGAGATCGCCTCCTGGAGAGCCTCGGGGAACCCCCAGCTCTCGCAGAGCCAGCCTGCGACCTGGGGGTGATCGAAGCCGTAGGCCGCGCGCTCGGCGAACACGAGCTCGGCGCCCTTGGTGTCCGCGAGGAGCTCCCGGTACGACGGCCGAGCCTGGGAGAGCAGGGGAATCGCGAGGTCCTGGAGCAGTCCGGCCGAGAACGACATGCTCGCCACCGAGGGATCGATCCGCTTGGCGAGGTGCCGCGCGATGGCGGCACGCCGCGACGCGAGCTGCCACAGCTTCAGGTCGGCGCGCGTCCGCGACGGGATCGCGTTGCGGACCGCCATGGTGAGCGTCAGCGTCTCCAGCTCGGAGCGGCCGAGGAGCGAGATCGCGTGCTGCACGTTGTCGACCTTGCGCGGGAGCCCGTAGGCCGACGAGTTGACGGTCCGCAGGACCTTGACCGACAGCCCGGGATCGGCCTCCGCCGTGCGCGCGATCGTCGCGAGCGTGGACTTCTCGTCGCGAAGCTGCTTGAGCAGTCGCATGACGTTGACCTTGAAGCTCGGGATGTGGGCCTCGCCCAGGGCCTCGGTGAGCTCAGCCCGGGGGGTGCGCGCGAACCATCCCTTGACGTCGCCTGGCATGGGGACTCCGGGGTTCAGTCGGCCCGACGGGCCATCTTGTTGGAGAGAAGCGTGAGCAGTCCGCCGAGCATGAAGTACCCGAGGAAAGCCTCGGTCATGATCAGCAGCTGGGACGTCGTGTTCGTGGGTAAGGCGACGGCCGAGCCCAGGGTCGTGAGGGTGGCCACCGACAGGTAGAGTGGCGAGAGCACGGTCTCGTGGGGGCCATAGTCGATGGGCAGCTGGGCGTAGAGCAGGGCGAAGCCGATCACGAACCCGAAGGTCCACAACGACCACCGGGACACCGACCGGCCGCAGTTGCTCGTCACCATCCACACGAGGTAGGCCGCGGCGTGGGCTGGCGACTGCGACCGAAACTCCTCGATGAAGTTCTGGTCGTGGGCGAAGCGGCGCAGCAGGTAGGCCCCGCAGAGGTCGGCGTTGCGGAAGTCCACGCCCACCCAGTCGGTGGTGTCGTAGCCGGTGGCGCCGCGAATGCGGCTGTCCTGGAGGTCCGCGTGGCGAAACGACGCGCCCGTCACGTCACAGTCGGCCATCTCCACCCGGCGCAGGCTCGCCCGGCCGAGGTCGGCGCGGACCAGCGTGGTCCGCAGCAAGCGGGCGTCGTCCAGCTCGGCCGTGCGGAGGTCCGCGCCCGTGAGGTCGGCCCCCGACAGCGTGGAGCCCTGGAGCTGGGCGCCGGAGAGATTGGCGTTCTGGAGCGCCGTTCGACCGAGTCCAGCGCGCACCGCGCTCGCCTCCGCGAGGTTGGCCCCCGACAGGTCGGCTCCCGCGAGCTCGGCGCCGTCGAGCCGCACCTGAAAGAGGACTGCGCCGCGGAGATTCGCGCCGACCAGCGACGCCCCGGTGAGGTCGGCCCGGGAGAGGTCCCGGTTCGACAGGTCGACGCCGGACAGATCCCGTCCTGACAGATCCGCACCGACGAGGGTGCTCATCGACGCGAGATCGGTCGCGTCGGGACTGGTCTCGAGCTCGATTCCCCGATCCATCGCGCGGCCTCCTCGCCACGATGCTCATCGGAGCATTCGCGGCGTTCCTGAGGCGCCGGGGACCTCTCAGAGTCGGCCGGAGAACGCCCAGCGGCCTCGACCATCGGTGAGAGCGAGCGAGTACGGCTCTCCCTTCGACAAGGGACCGACGCCCTCGGGGGTGCCCGTGAACACGAGGTCGCCTTCTTGCAGCGGGGCCAGCGACGCGAGGTGGGTCAGCAAGGTCGGGACGTCGAAGATCATGCGCTCGACGTGCGCCTGCTGGCGCATCTCGCCGCCGACCTCGAGCGAGAACGCGAGACGGGAGAGGTCGAGCGATGCGGACGGGAGCAGCGGCGCCACGATGGCCGCCCCCGCGAACGACTTCGAGGGCGTCCAGGGAAGGCTTCGGTCCTTGCAGATCCGCTGCACCCCGCGACGGGTGAGGTCGATGCCGAGGGTCAAGGCCGAGATGGCAGACCAGTCCGCGGCCGCGCCGAGCGGCACGGGGCGTCCGAGCACCACGCAGAGCTCGAGCTCGTGCGAGAACGTCTCCGTGTCGAAGGCGACGGGAGCCGGGTCGAGTCCCCGGAGCGTGGACGGCGCCTTGAGGAAGACCACCGGCTCGTCGGGCACGGGGTTGCCGAGTTCGGCGGCGTGGGCCCGATAGTTGCGTCCGATGCAGTAGATCGTGGGCGGGTTGACGGAAGGTCGAGCCGAATCGAGGTACGTGAGCGCGGTCATGGTCACCCCAGTGCCCCACTCGGCACCGAGGTGGCAACCTCGAGCGGGGAGAGCGGTTGACCTGGTTGCCGAGCATCGCGCTGGCCGCGGCGATCCCGTTTGTCGGCTACGGCCTCGTGCTCGCGCTGACGGGCTGGCTCGAGCGACAACCCCTGTCGCGTCCCGGGCCCCGGGCCAACCCGCCGGGCGGGATCGCGCCTCGGGTGGTCGGCCTCGCCCTGCTGGTGACGGCCGCCCTCCTCGTGGGCGCCACGCTCCCTGGCACCAGCCAGCGCTGGCTCGCCTGCGGGGTCGGACTGGTGGCGATGGTCTCGGCCTGGTCGATGCACGGGTCGCCCGGCCACAGCCGTGGCTTCAAGTACGCGCTGTTCCTCGGGGGAGGCGCGCTGTTCGGCACCACCTTCGGCTCGGATCGCGCGCTCGCCGAGCTCCTCGGCCTCGATTGGACACTCCGCGTCATCGCGCCGTCGTTCCTGGTCATCGCCGGGAGCACGCTGTGGATCGTCGCCATCCTTCAGCCCGACGTTCCTCCGCGCGGCCCGTGGGCGCAGGGGATGGTCCGTCGGTGGTACTGGCGGGTCACCTCGATCCAGGGGCCGGATCCGGTCTCGTTCCTTCGCTACCTGCTGCTGATGGTCGGTCAGCTGGGGCCGGGGTTCCTGCTCGTCCGCTACGCGGTTCGGGCGAAGCTCCTCGACGAGCCCTTCCTCTACCTGCGCCCCTACGCGCCGCGCAGCGGGCCGCGGGTGTTCACCGACGTGATCGGTCCTGGGCTGCACCGCCGCGGTCCCTTCGTGGGGCTCGTGAACGCGGACCACCGCACGCGCGAGCTCGCGGCCGGGGTCCCCCGGTTGTGGTCGGCGGACTTCTCGACCGTGGGCGACGAGGACTGGGCGACCTGGGTGGTCTCGACGATCGCGAGGTCTCGAGCCGTGATCCTGGACACGACCGGGGTACCGGGCGACGGCGGTTCGGACTGGGTGGTCGAGCAGTGCCGGGCGATGGTGCACCCCGAGCGCATGCTCGTGGTGACCCAGACCGGCGACTCCCCCCTCGGGCCCGAATACGCCCACCTCTTCGTCGATCTGGACCGGCCCGACGCAGCCCGCGCCGGGGTGGCCGCGTTCGCGGGCTACGTGAACGGGCTGTTCGGCATTGACGATCCCCGACGGGGACGCTGGATCCCCAGGCGTCGACCCGCCACCGGGTGGATGGTCGCAGGCCTCGTCGCCACCTGGTTCGGAGCCCAGAACCTCCCCTCGATTCTCGCGTACACCGCGCCAGAGTCCCAGCCGAGTCGCGACATCGAGCTCACGCGGTTCGAGCTCGTACAGCTGAGGGCTCTCGCCCGAATGCAGGGCATCGAGGGAAGCTATCGGGCGTGCATCCGGTTCGCTCACCCCGAGGGCCCCCCCGACGCGTGGGGCACCCCGATCGAGCTCACGTGCGCGTCCGGTGGTCAGCTCGAGGTCCGCTCGGCCGGCCCGGACCGGGAGTTCGGGACAGGGGACGATCTGATGGAGCCGCGGCCCTGATCCTCACGGGGGCCAGGTTCCCCGGTCGACCTCCACCCCATCGGGGATGTCGTCGCCGTCCGTGTCGAGCGCCAGGGGGTCGCTGTGCCAGCGTCGGGCCTCCGCCGCGTCGGCGAGTCCATCGTGGTCGGTGTCGGCGTTGCCGGGCGCGGTTCGGGTGACCAGGAGCTCCTCGCCATCGGGCAGGCGATCGCCGTCGGTGTCGGCGCGGCGCGGATCGGCGCCGAGTGCGCCCTCGCTCGGGTCGGGGATCCCGTCGCCGTCGGTGTCGGCGCGTAGCGGGTGCGTACCGTGGAGGCGCTCTTCCCGATCTGACCAGCCGTCGTCGTCGGAGTCGGGATCCTGTGGTCGACTGCGCCCCACCCCGCGCTCGAACCCATCGTCGAGGCCGTCGCCGTCGCTGTCGGCGATGACGGGGCTCGTCCCGAGGAGGCGCTCGCGCTCCCAGGACACCCCGTCACCGTCTTCGTCCCAGCTGTCGGGTCGGATGTCGTCGATGTAATCGCGGGGATCGGTGTTCCGCTGCCGCTCCACCCCGTCGAGGACCGAGCCGTCGTCGGTGTCGGCGTCATCGGGATCCGTGAAGGTGACCCGCACCTCTTGATGGTCGGAGAGTCCGTCGTGATCGGTGTCTCGGGCCCGGGGATCTGCGTGCGCGGCGACCTCGGCGGCGTCGTCGAGACCGTCCCCGTCCGTGTCGACACGGAGGGGATCGGAGCCGCGGATCCGCAGCTCGGCAGCGTCGTCGAGTCCGTCGCCGTCGGTGTCCGCGAAGCGGGCCGACGTCCCGTGCACGAAGGCCTCGCTCGGGTCGGACAGCCCGTCGCCGTCGGAGTCAGCGCGCCGGGGGTCGGTGAGGTGGACGAGGAACTCGAGGGCGTCGGGCCAGGTGTCGCCGTCCGTGTCGACCCGACGCGGGTCGGAGCCGATGACGTCGATCTCGTCGCCGTCCGAGAGCCCGTCCCGGTCGGTGTCGGGGTGGCCGGGATCCGTCCCCCAGGCGAGCTCGACCGCGTCCCAGACGCCGTCTCCGTCGGAGTCGGGCCGGAGACCGCGGGGCTCCCGAGCCCGTGGGTCGCGACCGATCGCCGCCTCGGCCCCATCTCCTACCTGATCGTCGTCGCTGTCCCAGTCCCCGGGGTCGGTGAGCGAGGTGAAGACCTCGTCGCCGTCGAGAAGCCCGTCCCGGTCTGTGTCGGGATGGAGCGGGTCGGTCCCGAAGCCGGCCTCCTGGGGGTCGATGATGCCGTCTCCGTCGGTGTCGGCAACCGTCGGATCGGTCCGGCTCGCGACCTCCTCGGCGTCGCTCGCGCCATCGCGGTCGGTGTCCGCGCGCCGCGGGTCCGTGTACCAGATCGTCACCTCGACCGCATCGGAGAGGCCGTCGTCGTCGGTGTCGGCGCGCCGCGGGTCGGTGCCCGCGCGCCGCTCGTCCCCGTCGGAGAGGCCATCGTGGTCGGTGTCACGGCGGGTGGGGTCGAGCCCGGAGCGAACCTCGTCGCCGTCGTCGAGTCCGTCGCCGTCGCTGTCGGCGAACGCGGGCGACGTGCCGAGGTGCAGCTCGTCGGGATCGGGCAGTCCGTCGCCGTCGCTGTCCACGGGGTCGTCGCGGGGATCGGTGGGGTCGCGTCCCTCCACGACCTCGAGGCCGTCGGTCTGGCCGCCGCCGTCGGTGTCGGGCCAGAGGGGGTGGCTCGCGAACACGTACTCGGCGCCGTCGGGCAGACCGTCCCGGTCGGTGTCGGGGTGGGTCGGATCCGTCTCGCGCCCCGGTGCGGTCCGACCGTCCGCGTTCACGTCCTCGTCGCCGTCCGCCAGCCCATCCCCGTCGGTATCGGATCGGGTCGGATCGGTGCGCCCGGAGGTGACCTCCAGGCCGTCGGACAGACCGTCGCCGTCCGTGTCGGCGAGGCTGGGATCGGTCTCGTGTCGGGCCTCCTCGCCGTCGGAGAGCCCGTCGCCGTCGGTGTCGGAGCTCCGAGGGTCGGTGCCCCACCAGCGGATCTCGTCGGCATCGGAGAGGCCGTCCCCGTCGGTGTCGAATCGGTCGTCGCGGGCGCCGTAGCGTCGCTCGACCTCGGCGGTGAGGCCGTCACCGTCGTGGTCCCTCGCGACGACGAGCTCCACGCGGGTCGGATCGACACTCGGCCAGCCGGCCGCGTCGGTGGCCACCGCCGTGACCTCGTAGTGCCCGGACGGAAGGGACAAGCCGGCCTCCCGGAGGTCGAGCCACCACCGCCGCGCCGCGCGGTCGACCCGGAGATGACCGTCGCCCGGGGCTGCGAAGTGCCGACCCGCGACGGTGACCGCGAGCTGGTCGGTCTGCTGTGGGGCGTAGTGGCCCTCGAGCACGGGGCTCGGGTCGGTGGTGCGCAGGGCCACGACGGTGGGTGGCGGCGGCGGGGTGAGGTCGACCTCGACCTCGAACCGGGTCACGTCGGCCTGCCAGCGTCCCGCGCGGTCCCGGGTCTTCACCACGACGTCGTGGCGCCCTTCGGGCAGGGTGAGCCAGGCTTCTTCGAGGTCGTAGCGCCAGCGGCCGCCCTCCCGGGACAGCCCGGGATCGCCGTCGAAGACGACCACCCCGCGGAGCTCGAGTCGGAGCTCACGGGAGTCGCGAGCGAGGGTGCCGGTCACCACCGGCGTCCGCGTCCGGGTGATCGAGGGGTCGACGGTCGGAGGACCCGCCAGACCCGTGGAAGCGACGAAGAGCCCGGCGAACAACTCCATCCCCCTGCACGCGGTGCCGGGGGGTTCGGCTCGTCAGGTCCGGGGTGGGTTTCCGGGCGGTGTCACCGGTTGGTGGCGATGGCGTAGCCGGCGAGCCGGTAGAGCAGCCGCGCGCCGACGTTCGCGTCCCACTCCCCGTCGCCCACCTCGGTGAGGTCGAAGCCGACGACGCGACGGCTGGCGGCGAGGCGGTGCAGCAGCACGCCGACTTGCCCGAAGGACAGTCCACCCGGTACCGGCGTGCCGGTGTGGGGGCAGAGGCCCGGGTCGAGCCCGTCGACGTCGAAGGTGATCCAGACGTCCTGGGGCAGCGGAGCGAGCACGTCGTCGACGAGCTCGTGGAAGGGTCGTCCCGAGAGGGTCCACTCCGTGATCTGCCGGTCGGGGACCGGATTCAGCACCGGTGACTCGGCGAGTCGGCGCGCCTCGATGGTCGAGTAGTCGCGCAGCCCCAGGCTCACCACGGCCTCCACCTCGAGGCGGGACCACACGTTGTAGAGGATCGAAGCGTGCGACCAGGTGAATCCGCCGTAGGCCTCGCGGAGGTCGGCGTGAGCGTCGATGTGGAGCAGCCCGAGGTTCGGCACCCGACGCGCGGCGGCGGCGATCGCGCCGAAACTGACGGAGTGGTCGCCCCCGACGAGACCGGGGAGCTGACCCGCCTCGAAGATGGCGTCCACCTGGGACTCGACCCAGTGGTTCACCTCGGCGCACGCCGCGTCGACCTCGGCGACCACGGCGGGCGACGGCGGTTCGTCCCCGTGCCGTCGAGTCAGCGCGCTGGCGCGGGCGTCGAGAGCCTCGACGTGGGCCGGAATCGGGAGCATGGCGACCCCCTCGCGCCAGACCTCGCCCACCCAGTCGTCGCGGAGATCGACCTGAACGCTCGCGTCGAGGATGCGCCGGGGCGCCCGCGACGTGCCGTGGCCGTAGGTGGTGGTGGCCTCGAAGGGCACGGGGACGACCACGACCCGCGCCTCGGAAGGGCTGTGGGGGAGGCCGAAGAGGTTGCCGTCCGTCGCGGCGCTGCCGTCAGGGTCGAAGTCGTCGAGATTCATGGCGAGTACGTGCCAGCTCGCCGTGGCAACGGCAACCGTGAATCAGGCCCCGGCCGCAAAACCCTCCCACAGCGTCACTCCGGCGAGCGCGCCCTGGTAGACGCAGGTGAAGCTGTGGTCGAGGAGGTAGGCGCAGGGAAGATTCGCGGGGTGGACCGCCCGGTGCCAGCCCGCGGCCGGGTCGACCACCCAGGTGACCGGCAGGTCCGTGGCCCGCAGGCGGGCATCGGCATCGTGCGCGGGCTCCCCGACGTCGTCCTCGTGGATGGCGGTGACGACGAGCGCCTCGGGGAGGATGCGCTCGAAGCCTCGGAGGTGGCGGGTCAGTCGGGTCACGAAGCGCGCGTGGTCTGCCGTGCGGCGGCGCCCCCCCACGAAGGCGACGACCATGCGCTGGTCGGGGGCCAGTCGCTCGCACCGGGCCCTCACGTCGATGGGCTCGCCGGTGGCCTCGACGGGCAGCGTCACCGGAGCGAACGATCGGCCGACCCAGGGCGTCACGTCGGGTCGGCTCCCCGTGATCTCCTCGTGGCGGCTCGCGGCGGAGAGCAGCCCGCCGAGCACCGTGGCGTGACGAAAGTGCTCGGCCGCGGGCGCACGGTGGCCGAACTGCAGCCGGTCGAGCCCCAGGTAGAGGTGGGCGACGGCCCGGAACATCGCCTCTGCGGTCGCCGCGTGATGGTCGTGGAACTCCTGGACCCAGCGGAGCCCCTCGCCCTGCCGACCACGCTCGAACTGCGCCGCCCCCTTGAGCACCAGCGCGGCCGGTGTGGACGCCGGGCCCTTCAGGGTCGCCTCACAGAGCCGCTCGAGGAGCTCGTAGCGGCCCTGGAACCACAGATCGAGGAGCGCGTCGGCTTCGGGCTCGGTGGGGTCGAAGTGGGCCTCGACGTTCTCGGGGGACCGCACGAGCGCCGCCCCGGGGTCTGCGCCGCGGATCACCGCCTCCACCGCCTGCGTGGTCTGCTCGGGGGGGAACGCGAGGGTCCGGCGACGATCGACGTCGGCCGGAAGCTCGGGGTCGAGCAGGCCGTCCGAGGCATCGTCGGGGAGCATCACCCGCCAGCCGGGACGCCAGCCGAGCGTGTCGGCGAGCGAGGGGTGGGCGAGCCGATGCACCACGAACGAGCGCGCCCTGACGAGCTCCGCGGTCACGGTCACCGGTCCGGCGAGCCGGTTGGCGTCCACGAGGCTCACCACCCGGGGCGGCGGATCCGACGGATGTCCCGCGTGCAGCGGGGTGAGCGGGGAGGGGCCCCCGATGACCGAGGTGCCGAGTCCCTCCTCGATACGCCGCACGACGTCGGCGGCCGATCCGGGCCGCAGCCCCGGCTCCTTGGCCATCAGCTGCACGGTCAGGGCGTCGAGCCACCCCGGAATCGCGCCCTCGCGGCTCTGCGGGTGGGGAATGGGGGCCTCGACGTGCATGTCCATGACCTCGTAGGGGCGTCCCGTGTAGGGGCGTTGCCCAGTGAGCATCTCGAACAGCACCACGCCGAGACCGTAGAGGTCCGACCTCGCTTCGAGGCCCGACTCGTTGATGTACTCGGGAGCCATGTACCAGGGCGTGCCGATCTTCACGCCAGTGGCGGTGACCTCGTCGCTGGCGGTGGTCTCGAGGGTCTCGTTGAGCACCGACAGTCCGAAGTCGGTGACCCGGACCGCGTCGCCTTCGCTCACGAGGACGTTCGTGGGGGCCAGGTCGCGGTGGATGACGCCCACGTTGTGGGCCGCCTGCAGGGCCGAGGCGATGCGGGCTGCGATCCGGGCGGCGCGCTCGGCAGGCAGCGCTCCCTGCTCGGCGATGACGTCGGCGAGGGAGTCGCCTTCCACGTATTCGGTGACCAGAAACGGTCCGTGCTCTCCCCGACCGGCATCGAGGACCGCGAGGGTCGCGGGGTGCTGGATGGAGCGAGTGATCCGGAGCTCGCGCTCGAAGCGTCGGACCCGCTCCTGCTGGTCGAAGAACGCCGGATCGAGGAGCTTCACGCACACGAGCGCGCCGTCCTCGATGCGCCTGGCGAGGTAGACGTCCCCCATGCGTCCCGGTCTGAGGAGGCCCGTGATGCGGTAGCGGGCGGCGATCGTCGTGCCGGTGATCGTGTCGCTCATTCGGCTCCTCGGCCGTCGTTCCGGGACTGGGGGGATACGCACACGCTACCCTCGGACCCGTGGGAGGGCACCCTGATGGATCCGGAGTCGGACGAGCGAGACCGCGTGTTGGAGCTACTTCGCTCGCAGCACGAGTTTCCGGGGCCCTATCGCTTCCGGATCGTGGTGCGTCCCGAGGACCGCCCCACCGTCGTCAGCGCCGTGGGGGCCTCCGCGGGAGAGGATGCGATCCTCGACGTGTCGGAGCGCGAGTCCCGGCACGGAAGCTACGTGGCCGTGCACGTGCTCGCCCAGATGGCGTCTGCCGAGGACGTGCTGGACGTCTACGACGTGATCCGGAGCCTGCCGGAGGTCCTCACCGTGATGTGAGGTCCGGGTCGGGCGTCTCTCGGAGGACCTCCACGGCCTCGGGAGGCCGGCGGAGGAAGCTGTACTCCCGACCCTCGCGACCCTCTCGGCGCGCCACCACGGCCCGGGCCGCCTCGATGGCGGCCACGAACCACGCGTTGTGCTCGCGGGGGAGATCGCGGCCGAACACGATCACGTCGTGCCCCGCCCGGAGGACGATCTGCCCGGTGCCTCCGAGCTCCGGCGGATCGGTGAGGTCGACCACGTCGAGCTCGTCGAGCCGCAGGGTGGTGCGCTGCTGGTGTAGGAGCCTTCGGCGCTCCAGCACGACCTGCCGGTCGGTGAGGCGAAGGCTGGCCGACAGCGGAACCCGACTCGCCGCCATCGCGACGAGGGTCAGGGGCACGAACCCGAGGCTCCCGAGCACCCACGAGACGCCTCCGGTCACCAGAGCCGCGACCAGGGCGAGTGCGGCGGCGAACGCGAGGGCCAGCACGATGACGGGTCCCGCGGCAGGATGTTCGTCGACCTTCCAGTGAACGCCATCGTGGAGGACCTGCGCGTCCATGTCGACGGGAACGGGGAGGAGCGGGGACGGGGGGCTCACGACCTCTGTCTACCTCGCAGCAGCCGGGATACGCACCGGCCATGGGCGAGCCTCACGTTCGAGGATGGGTGAACGAGCGCTTCGACGCGGTCCGTCGGGCGTTTCTGGAGAACTTCCGGGAGCGGGGGGAGGTGGGCGCGGCCTTGGTGGTCCGCCACCACGGGAAGGTGGTCGCCGATCTCCACGGTGGCCTCGCGGATCCGCTCACGGGTCGGCACTGGGAGCCCGACACCCCGGTCATCGTGTTCTCGGCCACCAAGGGTCTCGTCGCCATCGTCTGTCTGGTGCTCGCGGACCGCGGGGAGCTGGTCCTCGACGCGCCAGTCGCCGACTACTGGCCCGGGTTCGGGGTTCACGGCAAGAGCTACGTGACCGTGCGCCAGCTCCTCAACCACCGAGCCGGCCTGCCCGTGATCGACGCGCCCCTCCACGTGGAGGACTTCGCGGAGCCCGACCGGGTGGTCCCTGCGCTCGAGGCACAGGTGCCGCGGTGGGCGCCGGGGTCCAGACAGGCTTACGGAGCGACCGCGTGGGGAGCGTTCGTGGGCGAGCTCGTGCGACGGGTCACCGGCAAGACCGTGGGCACCTGGTTCCGCGAGCACCTTGCCGAGCCGCTCGGCCTCGACGCCTGGATCGGGGCGCCCCGCGAGGTGTCGGAGCGCGCGGCGCGGCTGGTGCCGCTGTCCCGGCTCGAGCGCATCCGGTACCGGCTCCCCGCGCTGTTCACCCTCGGCACGGCCGAGGGGCGCGTGTTTCGTCGGTTCCTCCTCGGCAAGCGAACGCTGGTCGGTCAGGCGCTCCTCAACCCGACCCTCGGACCGGATCGCTTCGAGGCGGTGAACGCTCCCGACTTCGCCGCGCTGGAGCTGCCCTGGATGGGGGCCTTGGCCACCGCCGACGCGCTGTCTCGGGCCTACGCCGCCGTGCTCGGTGAGGTCGACGGCGCGCGTCTCGTCAGCCCGGGGGCGGTGTCCCGGCTCGAGGTGCGCCAGTCGTGGTCGGAGCGGGATGGCGTCCTTCACAAGGCGGTCGGGTTCTCGCAGGGCTTCGTGAAGGAGTCCCCTGGACTCTTCTCGCCCCACGGCGGTGCCTTCGGGCACCCCGGTGCCGGCGGTGCGCTCGGGTGGGCGGATCCCGCGTCGGGTCTCGCCATCGGCTACGTGATGAACCGCATGGACTGGCGCATTCGCTCGCCTCGCGCCATCGCG
>CAZZLC010000082.1:0-15946 GCA_964655065.1 uncultured Enterobacteriaceae bacterium
AAGCCCCCCTCGAAGGCGTTGCCCACGGGCCGGAGCACCAACACCTCCCCGTCGGCAGCACGTCCCCAGCCATCGGGGGGCCCGGCCCAGGCGCTCGCGGCCAGGAGCAGCGCGGTCACTCTTCGATCTGTTGGCTACCCTGGGCGACCATGTCCGAGAGGTCGACGTGGGGCGGCTCGTGGGGGCCAATACGCTGCCAGAGGCGATCCGCGGGCGCGAGGTGTCGCAGCGCCGCGCGCGTGTGACCCCGCTGGTTCGGCTCCAGCCACCGCAGGGTCCGCCAGGTCTGAAGGCAGGTCGTGCGGCGGGCGAGGAGGTTCGCGGCGAAGGCGAAGCTCGTGGCCTCGGGCGAGAGGTAGCCGGCGCGCGAGTGGGACGCCTGGCTGTAGATCCGGGCGCCCCGGTGCAGGGTGCCGGTGCGGTACCGGTCGGTGTTGTTGACGGTGAAGATCCCAAAGCCGAGGTAGATCGTGGTGAGGTCGGTGAGCCACTCCTCCTCGTCGCGATCGCTCCGCACCAGCCCGTGAACGTGCCGGTACGCGTGAGCCACCTCGTGGGCGAGCACCCCGACCAGGGCCTCTCCAGCCTCCGCGAGCTGGCGCTCGGCGCAGCCGAAATAGGCGGTCTTGCCATTCAGGCCGCCGAACCAGGCCGCAGCGCCATGGTGACGGTACTGCGCTTCGCCCTCCGGCGTGACGTGATCGACCGACGCGTCGCCGCGGAAGGGGGCCACGGAGACCGCGACGTCGGAGAGACCCACGTAGCCGAGGAGTCGCTTCAGGAGCCGCTCGAGCGAGGGCACGTCGGCATCCCAGCGGTCCGGGAAGTCCTCGCCCCTGGGCAGCCACAGGCGACCGGAGACGAAAGGCTCCTCGCCCTGGTTCGCGATGAGCACCGCGAGCTCGTCGAGGACCCACTGCTGGACGGGGGGCGGCGGCAGGCGACCCATGAGCGCTCCTCGTCAGGCCGGCGCGCCTTCGATGCAGACGCGCTGGAAGTCGGGATCGTCCTTCAGGCGGCCGGTGACGAGCAAGCCGTAGAGCTTGAAGTCCGCTCGGAGCGACCACAGCGGGTAGCTGAAGGTGGCCGGCCGATTGCGCTCGACGAAGAAGTGGCCGATCCACGCAAAGAAGTATCCGCTGAACACCGCCGCGAGCAGCAGCCAGGGGTTCGCGGTCACGACCGCGGCGGCGAGCCAGCCGAGGGCCAGGGTGGTGCCGAGGTAGTGGAGCGCACGACAGGTGGGGTTGCGGTGTTCGCCGAGGTAGTACGGCCAGAATTCCTCGAAGGAATCGATTCGGGCGTTCGACACGGTGCCTCCGGGCGAGCAGCAACCGCTCCCGTAACCCAGGCTCACTTGATGATCCGGGGCTCCATCGACTCGCCGGCCAGCGCCGTGATGACGGTGCGCCGGGTCACCAGCCCCAGAAAACCGGTGTCGTCGGCCACCGCCACACACTCGGCGGGTGACGCGTGGAGGAGCATCAGCACCTCGGACGCGTCGCGGTCCGGGGCCACGACCGGCGCGGTCTCCAGAAAGTCTCGGGCCCGCGTCGGAGGCTCCTCCCGAGCCAGGAGGCGCTCCACCACGCTCGGAGCGAGGGCGAGCTGGCGCGAGCTCACCACGCCGACGAGCTCGTCGTCGTCGATGACACAGGCCACGTAGCTCGCCACCTCCGCCATCTGCCGCACCAGGCTCGTCACCCCCTGTTCGGGGCCCACGGTGAGGGGGGTGGGATCCATCAAATCGCGTGCGGTGGCCACGTCTCCTCCATTGTCTACGTCAGAGACTACCCGGACTCCGCGACTCCGTGCATCCCGGACGACGGAGGCTCGACGTAGGTGTGAAACTCGCCGTTCTCGCCGAACGCGTCGCAATGCGGGGGCAGAGCCTCGACGAAGGCGCGATCGTAGGGCTGACCCACCACGCCGTGGCCCCCGGGGACGGCCGAGAGGGTGATGCGGGCGCCCGACGCCCACAGTCGCTCGGCGAGCTCGGGATACGGGCGGTGCCACAGTGGAAAGACGAGGGTGGCCCCGTGTCGGCTCGCCCAGGGACCGAGGGTCTGCTCTCGAAACCCTCGGATCTCTTCCAGGTGCAGGTCGCCGAACGCCAGGCGCTCGACCGGCGCGACCCGGGCCACCGCGTCGAGGCCCCTGGCCACCGCCACCTCGTAGGGCACGGAAGGCGAGAGCGGCACCATCACCAGGTCCGCGTCGAGGGTCTTCGCTTGCGCCTCGATGTGGGCGCGGGAGACCTCCTGGTGGGCCACGAGGTCGTGCTCGGGATCGTAGGTCGTCAGCAGCACCACCCGCCGACCGGCATCCAGCAGTGCGAGCCAGGCCAGGTAGCTATCCTTGCCCCCGCTCCAGAACAGCACGTCGACGGGCCTCGTGGAGGGCACGGCGGCGCGAACGCGGAAGCTCGGTCGCCCGGGCGCGCGACGAGGGAGCTCGCCCCTGACCGCGACGTGCGCGTAGGGACAGTGTCGGCAGCCAGAGCCGCAGCAGCGACCCCGCCGGGCCAGGGAGGCCTCGGTGAACACCCGGTAGCCGGTGGCGGGGTCGGGGTAGGTGTCGTCGCCAGCTCGCAGAGCGGCCTCGTGAGCGGCTTGCCAGGGCTCGTCGGACACGGGCTACTCCTCTCGGGTGACCCGGGCGAGCCAGGCGGCGAGGGCCTGCTGATCCTCGGGGGGCAGCGTGGACGTGCCGTGCTCGACGATGCGCCACATCTCGCCGCCCACGACGTCGCCCTCTCCCGTGGTCCCCGTCTCGAGGAACCACTGCCAGTCGTCCACCGTCCACCCGAGTCCGACCAGGGCGGGCGCCGGCTCGGGCTCGGCGTCGCTGCCTTCGAGGGCCCGCTTCTCGCGCCGCGCCCCGTTGCCGTTGCGGGGGGTGTGGCAGCCGCCGCAGTGGCCGACCGCCTCGCCGAGGTAGGCGCCGCGCGCCTCGAGGGGCGAAAGCTCGTCATCGGCCTCGTGCGGACCGCGGTCGAAGTAGAGCAGGCGCCACAGCCCGAGCCAGAACCGCGACCTGGCCCGGCGCTTCACGTCGTGAGGCTGGTCCGCGCGAGCCACCGGCTCGAGGCTCTGCAGGTAGGCCCACAGGTGCTCGAGGTCGGTGTCGGTCAGGCCCGTGAACTGGTCGTAGGGGAACGACGGCGGATAGGGCCGACCGTCAGGTGCCTTGCCCCGTCGCATGGCCTGTCGGAAGTCCTCGAACGTCCAGCGACCGAGCCCGTGCTCGGGGTCCGGGGTGAGGTTGCACCCGTAGAAGGTGCCGTAGTCCGTCGTGATTGCGTAGCCGCCCGCGTAGGGCGCCCCGCCCTCCGCGGTGTGACACGCCGCGCAGCCCGCGAGGCCCGCGAGTCGCTCGCCGACCGCGGGGTCGCCGGCCCACGCGGCTGCGATGGCGAGGAGCGTGATCAGTCGTCGTCCTTGCGGAACGACTCGTGGCAGCCGCCACAGGACGCCCCGACCTTGCCGAACTGCGCCTTGGCGCCTTCCATGTCGCCGGCCTCGGCGAGCTTCGTGAAGGCCGCCGCCTCGGTCTGGACGCGCTCGATCGCCGCGGCGAAGCCCTCGGCATCGGTCCAGATGGTGCCGAGCGCGTCGGTCTGCGGATACGCATCGGGGCCCGAGCCCTCGGGGAAGAGCGTGCCGAAGTCGGCGAACGCCGCCTCGACGGCCTTGGCGTGGCCGGCGAGGTCACCGGGACGGTCCACCTTGCCCTGCAGGATCATCTTGGAGAGGCCGAAGTGCTTGGCCACGCCCTCGAGCAGGTTGTGGCGGTAGGCCACGACCGCGGCGTGGGGACCGTCGGCCGGCTCGGGCTCCGCTTCCTCCTCGGCCTCCTCGGTCTGCGCGGCGGGAGGGGGCGCTTCCTTCTTCTTCTTGTTGCGCTTGCCGGACAGCGCGGGGGTCGACAGGGTCAACCCGACGGCGGCGACGATGCCGAAGGCCAGAGCACGCTTCACGATGTTCTCCTCTCTTGGCGTCCGTCGATATTCTTGGCCGACCGAGGTGTCGACTCAGCGCGGGCCATCCTCGGGAGGGGCGGCGGCGAACGCGAGGTCGGGCGACGTGACGCCGTCGAGGGGGGTGAACTGGGCGAGGAGCGCGCGGGCATCAGGCTCTCCGTTCTCGTCGATCACGTCCAGTCCCTCGTAGATCCGGAGGGTCGGGTCACCCGACTCGGCCATCACACCGAGGTCGGCGAAGCCGTCGAGGCCGGGGGACATGGCCACCACGACGCCGCCGAAGAAGTCGGCGCCGAAGGGGGTCACGCTCGACAGCAGCGCCGAGTCGGGATCGCCGTCGGGACCAGCGAGCGCGAAGCCGTCGTAGAGGCGCACGATGGACAACGCCTCCGGGCCGGTGCCCACGGCGAGGTCGTCGACGCCGTCGCCGGTCAGGTCGCCGACGGCCAGGTGGACCCCGCCGGTGTCCGAGAGGTCGAAGGCCAAGAAGTCGGCGAACAGGTCGCCGGGTCCCACCACTCCGCCGACGAGGCCGGCGCGCGCACCCGCGATGACCCGGACTGCAGCGAGCCCCGTGCGGGACCCGACCACGATGTCGTCCCGGCCGTCGTCGTGCAGGTCTCCCGCTGCGACGTGGATGCCGCCGGTGTAGTTGGTGTCGAAGGCGAACAGGTCGGCCAGGATGGCGTCCGGCGTGGACTGGTCGACCACCCCCGAGAGGTCGCCGAGCCGGGTGCCGTCGACCACGCGAACCTGGGCGAGCCCCGACGCGACGCCGATCACGATGTCCTGATTGCCGTCGTCGTCGATGTCGCCCAGCGCGAGGTCCACACCGCCCGTGTAGCTCACGTCGAAGGCAAAGAAGTCGGCGAGAAGGGCCGAGGGGGCGGGGGTGCCGGATCCGGGGAGGACGTCGTCGAGCCGGGTGCCGTCGACCACCAGGACGCGGGCGGTGCCCGTCGAGGCCCCAACGACGATGTCGTCGATGCCGTCGCCGTTGAGGTCACCCGCCGCGACGTCCACGCCGCCGAGGTAGGTCGACGGGAAGGCGAAGAAGTTGCCTCGCTGGACGCCGTTGCGGTCGAACACGCCCACGAGCGGGAGGGTGAGCGGGCCCGCGCCGACCACCGCGAGGCTGGCGACGGGGTCGGTGACCACCCGGAGCGGGTCGAAGCGGCCCACCAGCACCGCGGCGCCGTCGGCCTTCCCATCGGTCTCGACTCCGCCCCACGGGGCCCCGGTGGTGGGTCGGGACGCCGGCCGGGTCGGGTCGGTGCCGTCGACGAGTCGAATCTCGGTGCCTCCCGTGGTCTGGGCCACCGCGATGTCGTCGCGGCCGTCGTCGCTCTCGATGGCGGCGACGGTGACCCCGCCGGTGAAGCCCTCGTCGAACGCGAACCCGCCGAGGATCCTCTCCGGACTGCCGCCGTCGAGCGCGGTGGCGGTGAGGAGGCCGGCGTAGACCTCGAGGCGCGGCGGTCCGCCCGGGCCGGCGCCCACCACGATGTCGGCCGAGTTGTCGCCGTCGACGTCGCCGAGCGCGATGGTTCCGCCGTCGACGTCCGATCCGGCGAACGCGGTGAACTCGCCGGCCACGGCGAGCGTGCCGTCCTCGTCGGCGTCGACCACCGCGACCCGCGGGGAGCCTGCCGCGGCCATGACGGCGATCTCGTCGTCGCCGTCACAGTCGACGTCGCCGACCGCCACCTGGAGTCCCTGGTCGAACCCCGAGCCGAGGGGCTCGAGCTCGGTGAGCACGTCGCCGCCATCGACCTCGGCGCCCCCCGACAGCGCGAGCAGCTCGCGGCTGCCGATGACCCGCACGCGTCCCGAGCCGCTCCGGGCGGCGACGACGAGATCGGCGCGGCGGTCGTTGTCGAGGTCGCCCAGCCCGAGGGCGACGCCGGCGGTGGCGGCGGCTCCGAAGGGGTAGAGGTCGGCCAGCACGACCTCCTCGGGGAAGGTGGCGGTGGAGAGGTCCACTTCGTCGAGCTTCTCGCCGTCGAACACCTTGACGCGACCCGGCCCCGTCCTCATGCCGACGACGAGGTCAGCGATGTCGTCGCCGTTGACGTCGCCCTCCGCGAGGGTGACGCCGCCCCGGTATTCGTGTTCGAAAGCGAGGAAGCGCGTGATCTCGGTGCCGTTCTCGGCGAAGATCCGCAGCTCCGCGGGCACGCCCGCGCCGGGTCCGCTCACGGCGTAGGGGGCGCCCACCGGGGCGACGAGGTCGACCTCCGAGGGGCAGCGCGGTGGGCGTGGATCCGAGGGCTCGGGGAGCTGGCAGCCCCCGAGGGTCAGGGCGACGAGGACGGTCCGCATGACGGCTCCGGGCGATGGGCCATGCTACCCCGCCGCTCCGGGACGATCGTTACCGCAGTCCAACACCGTGCTGGTCCGGTCCTTCTCCCGCCCGCCGCCTTAGGGGGGCGACAGGTCGGAGATCCGGGCCCACGGGAAGGGCGACCGTGCCGGAACCGGCTCACGGTAGGGAGTAGGTCGGAGGGTGGATGGACGACGACCGTTCGGGATCGAGAGGGCAGGCCGCCGTGGTCGCGTTCGTGGCCTTCGCCTTCCTGTGCAGTGGCATTCCGGCGTTGGTGATCTGCGGGGGCATGGGCGCGAGCTTCACCGACATCCTGCGGGCCTTCGTGGGCAGCTGATCTCGGTACGGACGGGGTTGGCGAACCCGTGGCGGGGAGACCCGTCGCAGTGTGGGGTCTGGTTGCGCCCCTGACCCTCGCGGCTCGGCGGCCGAGACG
Source organism: uncultured Enterobacteriaceae bacterium (assembly GCA_964655065.1). Taxonomy (GTDB): domain Bacteria; phylum Myxococcota_A; class UBA796; order UBA796; genus DRPG01. The sequence goes on from CAZZLC010000082.1 coordinate 6,745, forward strand.
CGAGTCCACGGGGCCTTCCGATCGTCTCGAAGGGGTGGTGCCCCTTCGGCTTGCCCGCGAGAGAACGTCGGATCTCCCCGTCCGTCGCCGAGGCGCCTACCGAACGCGGGCTCCCGGATGGTAGCGTTGGCGCTTCTGCGAGGAGGCTGCAGTGAAATTCGTCCATCTGGCCATGGCCAGCTTGCTGTTCGGTGGTTGCTCGGGGGAGGAGCCCGCCCCGGCCGACGAGCCCGAGGCGCCGCTCTACCCGACGCTCGACTGCGACCCCATCGTGCCCGAGTTCTGCGGCTATCCCTTTCCGTCCAACGTCTACACCGTCGAGGACGACACCACACCCACGGGACGCCGGACCTCCTTCGGCACCGGTCTGATGCAGGGCGGCGACAGCGGCCCCTGGGACCGCAGCGACGGATTCTCCGCGGGCTCGCCGATCCTCACCCAGCTCCCAGGCGCCGTGGGTACCGGGCTCGTGCCCTCGACCCGAATCCCCGACTCCCTGCTCGACGATGCCAGCACCATCATCCTCGACACGGAGACCGGCGAACGCGTGGCCCACTGGGCAGAGATCGACGTGCGGGCACGCACCGAGGAGGAGCGGTCGCTGGTCATCCACCCCGCGGTTCGGCTCGCGGACAACCGCCGCTACATCGTCGCCATTCGCGACGTGGTCGACGCCGCGGGCGCCGCGATCGCCCCATCGCCCGTGTTCGCGGCGCTGCGCGACGACACGCCGAGCGACGAGCCCTCCGTCGACGAGCGCCGCGAGCTCTACGAGGACATCTTCAGCCAGCTCGAAGCAGCGGGAGTCTCCCGCGGGGACCTGCAGCTGGCCTGGGACTTCACGACCGCCAGCGACGAGAACAACACCGCCTGGATGCTCCACATCCGCGACGAAGCCATGGGGATCGTCGGCGACGGGCCCGAATACACGATCGACTCGGTCGACACGGACTTCGACCCCGACAACATCGCCTTCCGCATCAACGGGACGGTGCAGGTCCCGCTCTACATGGACGCCGACGCGCCAGGCTCGGTGCTCCTCTTCGGCGACGACGGCCTGCCCGAGATCAACGCCGAGACCCCGTTTGCCCAGGTGCCCTTCGAGGTGCTGATCCCCAACAGCGCGCTCACCACCCCGGCGCCGGTGCTGCAGTACGGTCACGGGCTGTTCGGCAGCCGTACCCAGATCGAGTCGGGCCACTTCCGCTCGTTCATCAACGAGTACAACTACGTCATCTTCGGGGTGGACCTGCAGGGGATGTCCTCGACCGACGTCGACCCGGTCACCGCGGCGCTCCTGAAGCCCGACTTCGCCGGCCTGCAGACCATGTTCGACCGCATGCACCAGGGCTTCCTGAACTCCCTGGTCGCCATGCGCATGATGAAGACGTCGTTCGCGGACGACGCGACCTACGGGGCCTACATCGACGGAGACTCCGCCTATTACCTCGGCATCAGCCAGGGCGGAATCTCGGGTTCCCCCTACCTCGCGCTGTCGCAGGACGTGGAGCGCGGGGCGCTGGGCGTGATGGGACAGCCCTACAGCCTCCTGCTCATGCGCAGCGTGGACTTCGACCAGTTCCTGCTCCTCATCGCGCTCACCTGGCAGGATCTGCGTCAGCAGCAGCTCCTCGTCGCACTCACCCAGCCGCTGTGGGACCGGGTGGAGCCCACCGGGTACAGCCACCACGTCACCGCCAACCCGCTCCCCGGCTCCGAGCCCAAGGAGGTGCTGATGCGCGTGGCCATCGGCGACCACCAGGTGCCCACCCTCGGCGCCCACATCATGGCGCGCACCATGAACGCGGTGCACCTGGACAGCGGCATCCGCGACGTCTGGGGGCTCACCCGGATCGACAGCACGGCCAGCGGATCGTTCTACACCGAGTACGACTTCGAGCTGCCCGAGGTTCCCGACTGCCCGATCCCCATGTACTTCTGCGAGGACCCCCACGGGAAGGTGCGACGCCTCGACGAGGCCCGCCGGCAGCTCGACGAGTTCTTCCGTCAGGGAACGGGGACGAACTACTGCCTCGACGGCGTCTGTCGCTTCTCCGGGGTCTCGGGCTGCGAGGCCGACGAGGACGACGCCGCCACCGCGGCGGAGTGCGAGCTGTAGGGATTGGTGGCGCGGTACCCGGCGCCGAGCTGCTCGTGGCCGAGGCCGAGTGGGCCCAGCTCGCCGGACCCCACCCGGAGCGGGACTTCATCCTGCGCGAGCACATCGAGCTTTCCGGCGCGCGGTGGCGCCCGATCACCTTCGAGCCCTCCGACGACCCCGTTCTGGCCTCCTTCGACGGCGCCCATGACGTGGCGGGTGACGGGTCGATGGTCCTGCTTCCCACGCCTGGCCACACCCCGGGTTCGCTGTCGATGCTGTTGCGCAGCCCGGGTCGGCCGCCGCTGCTCCTCGTGGGCGACTTGACCTACGACGTCGACCTCCTCTTGCGTGACCAGGTGCCGGGCACGGGCGACCCCGCGCAACTGCGCGACTCCTTTCGCCGGGTGAGGGCGTTGCGAGACCAGCTCCCGGACCTGGTGATCCTGCCGTCCCACGACGAGCGTGCCAACGAGGCTCTCGCGCCGTGGCCGGCGCCATCTGGCCCGGTGGTGCGGTAGGTCTCGGCCCCTCAGCTCGGGAAGTCGCAGTAAGCTGGGCCAACCATCGCCGAGGAGCTCATGAAGCACACGTCAGCCGTCCTCTCCTGTCTCGTCGTGGCCGCCGCCTGGCTCGTGAGCTGCACCGAACCCGATCCGTCGCCCGACGACACGAACGACCCTCCGGCGGAGACCGGCTCGACCGCCGAGACGGGCCCGACCGCCGAGACCGGCCCCACCAGCGAGACCGGGGAGCTGCCCGCAGAGTCCATCCTCGCTGCTCCGCTGTCGACCACGCCGCCCGTGTGGCCGACACGCGCCCACCCGCTGCAGCCGACCGCCCGCTGGGCCGACGACTCGGCTCCCCTGCCCACGAACGCGTGGTGGCAGCGGCTCACGCTCGGCAACGGCGACGCGGTGGTCTATCCGCTTCCCTACCAGGTGTTCGTCAACCTCCAGGGAGTCGCCGTCGCAGCCCCCCTCCCGAGCACCCAGCCTGGCGGCGTGTTCCTCCCGTTCACGCCCGACCTCGGCTTCGGCACGACCCGGTCGTTCGACTCCCGTGAGGTCGTGGACTACGATCCGCTCTCGGTCACGCTCCGCTTCACCACCGAGGGCAACACCATGACCGTGCCCATCGTGCGCGGCATGCCCTACGCGACGGCGCAGTACGACGGGGTGATCCCGACCGTCGGGGCGCTCGATGCCATCCAGTCGGTCAACGGAACCCCCGGCCCGCAGACGGTGACGGGAACCCGCTTCGAGGTGGCGTTGCCCGGCCGCACCTGGGTGGTCTACGCATCTGACACCCTCACGCTGACGGTCGGCACGGACTCGCTCGTGGCCGACGGGCCGTTCACCGGGACCCTCCGGGCGGCGTTTCTCACCCCGAGCACCGAGCAGATCCTCGACGACCACGCGGCGCGGGTCCCCACCGGCGGTGCGGTCGAAGCCACGGTCGAGGGCGACGTGGCCACCCTCGTCTTCGACTGGGAGACCGAGGGGTCGGGCGACCTCCTCATGATGCGCCTCCCTCACCACGAGCCAGTTCTCACCGGGGTGACCGAGGTCGGGCTCGCCTTCTCGACGCTCCGCGGTTCGGTGGTCGGGGTGGTCGGGGACCGCTGGGAGATGGTGGAGCCACTCCCGACCATCGGCTTCGAGGCACCTTCGGGCATCGCGTCCGAGCGGGTGGAGGCGGTTCGTAGCGCGCTGCAGAGCGACATCGGGCTCGGGGTGCCGAGCCAGGACCCCTACTTCGGCGGCAAGGAGCTCGCGCTGCTCGGCCGGCACGCCCTGATCGCCGACGAGCTCGGCGAGACCGCGCTGGCCGACCAGTACCGCACCAACCTGCGCAACGCGCTGCAGCCCTGGCTGGACGGGACCAACAGCGATCCCCTCGTGTACGACCCCACCTGGGGCGGCGTGGTCACGCGGAGCGGGCAGGACAACTCGGGCGTGAACTTCGGGCAGGGCTACTACAACGACCACCACTTCCACTACGGCTACCACGTCTACGCGGCGGCCGCGGTGGCCAAGGGCGACCCGGGCTGGGTGAACACCTGGGGCGACGCCGTGGACCACCTCGTTCGTGACTACGCGAACCCCTCGAGTGACGACCCCCACTACACCGTGGCGCGAAGCAAGGACTGGTTCGCGGGCCACAGCTGGGCAGCGGGCATCGTGGAGTTCGACCGGAACCAGGAGTCGACCTCCGAGGCGGTCAATGCCTACTATGCCGTCGCGCTGTGGGGCGAGGCCAAGGGCGACGACCGCATGCGTGACATCGGCCGGCTCATGACCGCGACCGAGATCCGCGCCGCCCAGACGTACTGGCAGATCGAGACGGGCAGCCCGATCTACGCCGAGCCCTTCGCGAGCAACCACGTCGTGGGCATCCTGTTCGAGCAGCGTGTGGAGTACGGGACGTTCTTCGGAGGCAACCCGGAGTTCATCTACGGGATCCAGCTGCTGCCGTTCACGCCGATCAACGAGCTCTTGCTGCCCGCGAGCTGGGTGGCCGAGGCGTCGCCCGAGACGGAGGCCCGCATCGACTTCCAGAACCTGTCCGAGGGCTGGCGGGGCTTCCTGATCATGGCTCGGGGCGTGCTCGACCCCGACGCGGCCTGGACCGATGCCCAGACGCTCACGGCCTACGACAACGGCAACTCGAGGACGAACACGCTGTACTGGCTGGCCACGCGACCCTGACCGCTATCGCGGTACCTCGTGGGTGAGCACCACCACGGTCCGGGGCGGGATGGACACCACGTCGCCCGGGCCGAAGGTGCGTCGGTCCTCGTCGAGGTCGGGAAAGCTCGAGAGCGCCACCTGCCAGGAGGGCGCGAGGTCTGCCGACGGCAGGACGTAGTCGACGGTCCGGTCGCCGGCGTGCAGCACCACGAGGAAGTGGTCGTCGAGCACCGCGCGACCACGCTCGTCCCGGTACTGGATCGCGTCGCCGTTGAGGTAGAGCCCCACGGTGAGCACCTTGGCATCGCGCCAGTCGCGCTCGGTCATGTCTCGGCCCGAGGCCGCGATCCAGTGGATGTCCCGGATCTCGACGCCGTGGATCCGGCGCCCGTGGAAGAAGTGGCGGCGGCGAAACGTCGGGTGGGCGTTCCGCAGGGCCACCAGCCGGCGCACCCAGGTGAGAAAGTCCTCGTCGGCGTTCTCCCAGTCGAGCCAGGAGATCTCGTTGTCCTGGGCGTACGCGTTGTTGTTCCCCCGCTGGGTCCTGCCGATCTCGTCGCCCGCCACGAGCATGGGCATGCCCTGGGACAGCAGCAGCGTGGTCAGGATGTTCTTGCGCTGTCGCGTGCGCAGGTCGTTGATCCAGGCGTCGTCGGTCGGTCCCTCGTGGCCGTGGTTCCACGACCGGTTGTCGTTGGCCCCGTCCCGGTTCTGCTCGCCGTTCGCGTGGTTGTGCTTCTGGTTGAACGACACGAGATCGTGCAGCGTGAAGCCGTCGTGCGCCGTCGCGAAGTTGACCGACGCGTAGGGGCGCCGTCCCGTCTCCTCGTAGAGGTCGCTGCTCCCGGTCACGCGGTATCCGAGCTCGGCGAGCGTGCGACTGGGGCCGAGCCAGAAGTCACGGATCCAGTCCCGGTATCGGCCGTTCCACTCCGACCACTGCTCGGGGAACTCGCCCACCTGGTAGCCGCCCTCGCCGACGTCCCAGGGCTCGGCGATGAGCTTCACCTGGTTGATGACGGGGTCCTGGTGGATGAGCTCGAAGAACGCCGAGAGCCGATCGACATCGTGCAGGCCGCGAGCGAGCGTCGAGGCCAGATCGAAGCGAAAGCCGTCGACGTGCATCTCCTGGACCCAGTACCGCAGCGAGTCCATCATCAGCCGTAGCGGGTAGGGATGCCGCATGTTGAGCGTGTTGCCCGTGCCCGTGTAGTCGAAGTAATAGCGGGGGTCGTCGGGAACGAGCCGGTAGTAGTGGGCGTTGTCGAGACCCCGAAGCGAGAGCGTGGGCCCCAGGTGGTTGCCCTCGGCGGTGTGGTTGTAGACCACGTCGAGGATGACCTCGATGCCCACGCGGTGGAGCACCTTCACCATCTGCTTGAACTCGTCCACCACCCCCTGCGGGTCGGTCGCCTTGGCGTACTCGTCGTGCGGGGCGAGGTAGCCGATCGAGTTGTAGCCCCAGTAGTTGCGGAGCCCCTGGTCGAGGAGGTGCTGGTCGTGGACGAAGTGGTGCACCGGCATGAGCTCGATGGCGGTGACGCCGAGCTTCGCGAGGTGAGCGAGGATCGCCGGGTGGCAGAGCCCCGCGTAGGTGCCTCTCTTCTCTGCGGGCACGTCGGGGTGACGCATTGTGAGACCCTTGACGTGGGCCTCGTAGATCACGGTCTCGTGCAGGGGAATCTGCGGATGGACGTCGCCCGACCAGTCGAAGCGGGGATCGATCACGACCGACTTCGGCACGTGCTCGGCGGAGTCGAGCGGGTTGGCGGGGCCGAACGGATCGCCGAACGTGTAGCCGAACACGGCCTGACCCCAGCGCACCGGACCTGCGATCGCCTTGGCGTAGGGGTCGACGAGCAGCTTGGCGGGGTTGCAGCGCATGCCCGACGTGAGGTCGTAGGGGCCGTGTACGCGGTAGCCGTAGCGCTGGCCCGGTCGCACCTCGGGGAGGTAGCCGTGCCAGATCTCACCGTGGCGCTCGGGGAGCGCGATCCGCCGCTCTCCGCCTTCGTCGAACAGGCACAGCTCGATCTTCGACGCCACCCCGGAGTGGATCGCAAAGTTCGTTCCGAAACCGTCATAGTTGGCCCCCAACGGCGTTGGTCGGCCGGGCCACACGCGCATGGTCGCTCCAAGGTGGGTCGTCGGTTGCCAGGGACAGCATACGGAGAAGTCCACTACTCCGGGAGCCCCGATGGACCCTCGCGCGGACGGACTCGACCCCGCAATCTTCGGCGACCACGACAAGCACCTGCTGGCCGAGGGGACGCACCATCGCCTTCACCACAAGCTGGGGGCCCACCCCGTGCGATCCCCCGAGCCCGGCTACCTGTTCCGGGTCTGGGCGCCCAGCGCCTCGTGGATCGCCGTCGTCGGTGACTTCAACGACTGGAACCCCCACGCCCACGCGATGGGCCGCATCGAGGGCACCGGCGTCTTCGAGCGCTTCGTGCCCGGCGTCGAGCGTGGGCAGCGCTACAAGTTCCACATCGTGTCGGGTCACGGTGGCGCCGTCGACAAGATGGACCCGGTCGGCATCTTCAACGAAGGTGCTCCGGGCGCGGCCTCGGTCGCCTGGGACCTCGACTACGTGTGGAACGATGCCGCCTGGATGGCGAGGCGCGGCCTGCTCGTCAAGCCCGACTCCCCCATCTCGATCTACGAGGTGCACCTCGGTTCGTGGCGCCGCCGCGAAGACGGCTCCTTCCTGCCCTACGCCGAGGCGGCCCCGAAGCTCGCCGAGTACGTCAAGGAGCTCGGGTTCACGCACGTCGAGCTCCTGCCGGTGAGCGAGCACCCGTTCTACCCGAGCTGGGGCTACCAGACGACGGGCTACTTCGCGGCCACGAGCCGGTACGGCACGCCGCAAGAGCTCATGATGCTGATCGACACGATGCACCAGGCGGGGATCGGCGTCGTGCTCGACTGGGTGCCCGGCCACTTCCCCACCGACGCTGCCGCCCTGGCCCGCTTCGACGGGACCCACGTCTACGAGCACGCCGATCCGCGCCAGGGCCTGCACCCCGAGTGGGGCAGCGCCATCTTCAACTACGGGCGCCACGAGGTACGCAGCTTCCTGCACAGCAACGCCGTCTTCTGGCTCGAGAAGTACCACATCGACGGATTGCGGGTCGATGCCGTCGCGTCGATGCTCTACCTCGACTACGGCCGGAAGGAGGGCGAGTGGGTCCCGAACCAGTACGGCGGTCGGGAGAACCTGGAGGCCGTGGACTTCCTGCGCCGGTTCAACCACGTCGTCCACGACGAGTACCCCGACGTCGTGACGTTCGCCGAGGAGTCCACGGCGTGGCCGGGCGTCACCGCGCCCGTCGAGCACGGTGGCCTCGGCTTCGACTACAAGTGGGACCTCGGGTGGATGCACGACACCCTGAAGTACATGTCGCTCGACCCGGTGATGCGAAAGGGCTCACACGACAAGCTCACCTTCCGGGGTCTCTACGCGTGGTCCGAGCGCTACGTGCTGCCGCTCTCCCACGACGAGGTGGTCCACGGCAAGGGCTCGCTCCTGCGCAAGATGCCCGGCGACGAGTGGCAGCGCTTCGCGAACCTGCGGCTCCTCCTCGCCAAGATGTACGCGGATCCCGGCAAGAAGCTCTTGTTCATGGGGGCGGAGCTCGCGACCTGGAACGAGTGGTGGCACGACGAGGGCCTGGCCTGGTCGCTCCTCGACCTCGACCGTCACGCTGGCGTGCAGCGGCTCGTGCGGGATCTCAACCACGCCTACCGCGAGCATGCGGCGTTGTACCAGCAGGACACGCAGCCCGAGGGCTTCCAGTGGGTCGATCACCACGACGTGGGTCAGAGCATCATCAGCTACCTTCGCTACGGCGCGCGTGGCGAGGTCGTGCTCGCCGTTCTCAACCACACGCCGGTGCCGCGACACGACTACTGGGTCGGCGTACCGACGGCGGGAACCTGGAAGACGATCCTCAACACGGACTGGCAGAAGTACGGGGGGAGCGGCGTCGACAACCCGGTCCACATCCAGACGCTGGACCAGGGCGCGTCGGGGCGCCCTCACGCGCTGTCGCTCACCCTGCCGCCTCTCGGGGCGCTGCTGCTTCGGGGGCCCGACCCGGCGTGATGATGGCCTCGACGGCACGGGCGACCGGAACCCCCGCGATCGTGACGGGCGTGCGCCCGTCCGAGCGTCGCGTCTCGATTACGTCGTGTTGATGGGGTTGGCACGGGTCCTGCTGGTGAGGCGGGTGGGAGGCGAATTGGACCTGGCTGACCTGATCATCGAGTACCCGCTGTTGTCGCTGCTCGTGGTGGTTCCGATCGTGGGCTTCGCGGCCCTCGTGAAGATCGGGATCGTGCTTGCCACTGGAGCCAAGGGGCCGAAGGACGTCGAGGGCAGCGACCCCTGACCCGCATCGGCACTACG
>CAZZLC010000082.1:16046-24088 GCA_964655065.1 uncultured Enterobacteriaceae bacterium
CGACGGGCTGCCGTCCAACCCGGGCGGTTAGGCGACGGGTTCGGAGGCAACGTGGATCCCACCGAGGAATGGCCCGTACTCGACGCGGACGGCGAGCGGCTCGTCGCGGCCATCGGGGCGGCGGACCTCGACGCCATGGTCGCGATCCTCGACCGCCGGCCCGATCTGCTGCGGGCGCCCATCGGACTCCTGCACCGCTGTGTCGCTGACAACCAGCTCGCGCCCGCCAAGCTCCTCGTCGAGCGGGGGGTCGACGTCGACGAGCGCAACCCCTCGGGCCGGAGGGCGCTGCACGACAGCCTCGAGTACGGGCGTCGGGCTCTCGCCGAGTACCTCGTCGCGTCCGGCGCGACCGTGGATGCCGCCTGTGCGGCGCTGGTGGGTGACGTCGCCCGGCTCGAGGCCCTCGCGACGGAGGATCCCGAGGCCCTGGCCGACGAGACCACGGGCCTGTCGGTGCTCGGTTGGGCATCCTACGGCGGGCATCCAGAGGTGGTCGACGTCCTCGTGCGGTACGGAATCGAGCTCGACGTCGAGGACGGGCTGTTTCCTGCGGCGCAGTGCGACCACCATCGGTTCGTCGAGGCCATCATCGCCAACGGGGTGGATCCGAGCGGCACCGCAGGCCCGTCCCGGTCGACAGCGCTGCACGTCGCAGTGCAGCTCGCGTTCACGGACCACGCCACGCGTACGGTCCGGGTGCTCGTCGAGTCGGGGGCTGATCCGACGATTCGGGACGCCCGCGGACGCACTCCGCTCGACGTGGCTCGGATCGCCGAGGCCGCGGCGATCAGTCCGCGCAAGGACTTTGCCGCGCTGATCGCGCTCCTCGAAGGCGCGTAGCGTCCGCGTCTACCCTGCCAACGAGCGTCGACCAGGCTCACGAGCGGCTCGACAGCTCCTCGCGCAGTCGCGCCACGATCGAGACCATCCACAGGAACCCCGCAGCGACGCCGACGTGCCACACGGCGTGCCACTCGATGCGGGGGAGCCCGTAGGCCCTCACGCCATCGGTCAGGAACTCGCAGTAGAGCAGATCGGAGAGCCAGATCGCCACCGCGCCGAGGTAGACGGTCAGGGCCCCGAGATACCGGCCGACGGCCCGAGGGTGGTCGCTGCGGGTCGACAGCCACCCCACGCGGGCCAGACAGAACACCTCGAGGGCGAAGAAGGTGGTGTGGAACGTGAACCACTGCACCTGGCCGCGGGTGAGCACGTAGAACGCAGGCACGACCGCCCCGACCAACCCGAGCGCGGTCCGGAACCACGGTCCGGCCGGCTCGCTCGGGTCGATGTCGACGATCACCCAGGTGAGCCAACAGACCAGGAACCACATCGGCAGCTGATCGAGCAGCTGGGTCTCCCGGCTCAGCACCGCGTGGAAGGCGATGCTGCCGAGCCCGACCGCGAACAACAGTCCGAACGCGACGGTGAAGCGAAGCTCTCGTCGACGAGATGCCCAGAGCCCCACCACGGCGGCCGCGCAGAGCGCCGTCGAGGACAGGGTGTTCCACCACTCGGCGACCCACCACGAGATGGCGTAGTTCAGCTCGCACCAGTCCTTGCTGGCGGTGACCGGACCCCAGTATCCGTCCATTGGACCGTGACCTCTCAGCGTCGCTTCCACTTGGCCTTGCGCCGAAGCCTCTTCCTGCGCTTGCCCACCTCCTCCAGCGGCCTCACCACCATGTCGCCCTCGGCGGTGATGCGGCCCGGACGGCCCGAGATCGACCTCGCGGTCACCCGCGTGCGGAGTCCCTCGGCGTCGTCGCGGTGGGTGGCGGGGAGGGTCGTGGCGAGCGCCTCCTCGATGGCCTTCAGGATCACGCCCCGGCCGAGGGCGGCGAGCGGGTCCGCGAGAGCGGCGCCTCGCGACGCCCTCACCTTCTTCGCGGACTCGGGCTCGAAGTGGAACCGTCCCCGCTCCACGGTGACGCGACCGGTGACCTCGTAGTCGCGCCACCAACCCTTGCCTGACACCCGCCACAGTCGAAGCCCGAGGGTGAACCGATCGCCGTCGAGCGCGAGCGACGTGGGGGTGGGCACGATGTCGCGCTCGAGGGGCCCTTGCTCGTAGGCGACCGCCGCGGCCATGCCGGTGAGCGTGGACGGTGAGACGTCGAGGCGCCACCCCTCGGGCGCGGCGTCGACGATCGCGACGGGCTTGGCCTTCGGCAACACGGTCAAGAGCTGAACCTGGAGCGCCTTGGGGCGAGGGACGACCCGAACGCTCCGCAGCGGCAGATCGTCTCCTCCGAGGGTGGTCAGCTCCTGGGGCGGCACGTCGGCGAGGAGGTTCGTGTCGAGCCACTGACGTACCGGCTGCGTCGCATAGCCGAGCCCCAGGCCGGACACCGTGACGTCGAGGTCGCGCAGGCTGCGCGGCTGCAGGTTCAGCCCCCAGCCTCCGGCGTTGCGGTCCACGGTCACCTTGGCATCGAAGAGCACGTCGACCACGAGAGGCACCTCGGTATCGCCGAGCGCCGTGTCCACGCCGAGCGTACCCGTGAGCTTGGTCGTGACCCCGAGGCAGTCCTCGCAGGCCCCTTCGCCGAGGCGGACCTCTTTCACGGTGAGCGAGGGGTGCAGCGTGGCCACGCCGGCGTAGACGTCGTCTTCGAGGGTGCCGTAGTGCTCGAGCAGCTCGAGGATCAACTTGTCCAGCATGCCGTGGCCGAGGTGGAGCACCGCATCCGGCTTCCAGTCGGACGGGACCTTCGAGGTGCGACGTGTGGCCTCGACCTTGGCCGACTCGAAGTCCGAGGCGACCGGGCGCGGGCACCCGAGCATCGCGATCAGCCAAACCACGCCAACCTCCCTGTCCCCGAGTCGTCCCGGGGCTGGGCGGAGCATATCGGATACGGTGGTCCACCGACGCCGGAGCGCGATCTGGAGGAACCATGCCGACCAAGGAAGCGCTGATCGAGACCTTCGAGCCCCTCGCCCGCCACGTGGCGGCGCTCGATCTCACCAACGCCGACGCCGCCGAGCGGTCGCTCGACCAGGCGTTTCCCGTGGCGGATCTCACGGAGCTCCGTCAGCAGCTCGTCGCGGCCAGCGAGGAGGGGTGGCTCACCCCCCGCGAGAACGCCGGCGTTCGCTTCGGCCGCCTCGCCAAGCCGACCGAGGCGACCCACGGTCTGTCGATCGACGTGGTGGACATGACGAGCGCGGGCCCTGGGCACACCCACCCGAACGGCGAGGTGAGCCTGTGCTTCGCCTTGTCCGGAGCGCCGACGTTCGTGGGCAAGCCCGAGGGCTGGGTCGTCGCCGAGGCGGGCAGCCACCACGTGCCGACGGTGGCGGGGGGGCGCATGCTCATCGCCTACTTCCTGCCCGACGGGGCGATGGTGTTCGACCGCTGATCTTGCCCATGCCGCGATCGTCCGCCATATACCCACTCCCATGACGACAGACTGGCACAGCACGGCCTGCATCCTCTGCAGCGAGAACTGCGGCATCGAGGTGCGGCTCGACGGTGGACGATTCGCGGCGATCCGAGGTGACGAGGCCCATCCCCACTCGAAGGGGTACCTCTGCCAGAAGGCAGCGCGGCTCGACGCCTACCAGAACCACGCCGACCGGCTGCGCAACCCGCTCCAGCGTCAGCCGGACGGGACCTTCGAGCCGGTCGACTGGGACGCGGCCATCGCCCACATCGCCTCCCGGCTCAAGTTCCTCCGCGACACCCACGGGGGGCGGTCCATCGCCTACTACGGCGGCGGCGGTCAGGGGAACCACCTCGGCGGCGTGTACAGCTCGGCGCTGCGAAGCGCGCTCGACACGCCGTACATCTACACCGCGCTCGCCCAGGAGAAGACGGGCGACTTCTGGGTCAACGGACGCCTGTTCGGCAAGCAGACCTGCCACGTGAGCGCCGACATCGAGCACGCGCAGGTCGTGGTGTTCCTCGGGACCAACCCCTGGCAGTCCCACGGGTTCCCCCGGGCCCGCAAGCAGCTCAAGGCCATCGAGAAGGACCCCGAGCGCACGATGATCGTCGTCGACCCGCGGGTCACCGAGACGGCCAAGATGGCCGACCTGCACCTCCAGGTGCGTCCGGGTGGCGACGCTCACCTGCTCGCGGGCATGCTCGCGTTCATCGTGCAGGAGGGTCTGCACGACGAGGGGTTCCTCGCCGAGCGCTGCGCCGACGTCGAGCCCGTGTTGGCCGCGCTTCGCGAGATCGACGTCGGCTACTACGCGCGGCGGGCGGGCGTGCGCGTGGCCCAGCTCCGCGAGGCGGCCCGCATCATCGCCACCGCCGACTCGGCGACCGTGCGCGCGGACCTGGGGATCCAGCAGAGCCCGCACAGCACGCTCAACTCCTGGCTCGAGAAGCTCTTGTTCCTGCTCACCGGGAACTTCGGGCGTCCGGGTGGCAACGTCTTCCACACCTACCTGCTGCCGCTGATCGGCCACTCCCCGGAGCCGGGCGAGCCCGGATCGGTGCTCACGCAGGTCACGGGCATGCACCCCATCAGCAAGCTCTACCCGCCCAACGTGCTGCCCCGGGAGATCGACACCGATCACCCCGGTCGCACGCGTGCGCTGATCGTGGACAGTGCGAACCCCGCGGTCTCGGGGGCCGACACCAACGCCTGGGACGCAGCCCTCGGCAAGCTCGAGATGCTCGTGGTGATCGACGTCGCGATGACCGAGACGGCGCGGCACGCTCACTACGTGCTACCCGCGGCATCGCAGTTCGAGAAGGCCGAGGCGACCTTCTTCAACCTGACGTTCCCCGACAACCCCTTCCACCTGCGGGCGCCGATTCTCGATCCGCTACCGGGCACGCTGCCCGAGCCCGAGATCTACCGCCGACTGTGCGTGGCGCTGGGCGCGATGCCCGAGTCGTTCCCCATCCTCGAGCGCGTGGCCCGGCTCGACCGCCGGGCGCGAAGGCTGCGGTTGTTCCCGAACGCGCTGAAGGCCCGCATCGCCATGGAGCCCTCGCTCGCGCCTCTCGCCTCGCTGGTGCTCTACGCGACGCTCGGCAAGGCGCTGCCCGAGGGGCTTCAGTCTGCGGCCGTGCTGTGGACGGGGGCGCTGCGGCTCGCCGAGAAGCACCCCGACGCGGTGCGACGCGCGGGCATCGAGGACGAGGGGGCCGGCCTCGGTGAGGCGCTGTTCCGGAGGATCCTGAGCTCGCCCTCGGGCACGCCGATGACGCACCACCGCTACGAGGAGACGTGGTCGTTCCTCCGGCACGACGACGGCCGCATTCACATCGCGATCCCGGAGCTGCTGCCCGAGCTCCGTGCGCTCGCGGACGACGAGCCCGAGGGGCGGGCGCCGTTCGTGCTCATGGCGGGGGAGCGGCGCTCGTACAACGCGAACACCATCTTCCGCGACCCGTCCTGGCGAAAGACGGATCCGGACGGGGCGCTCCGCATCCATCCCGATGACGCCGACCGGCTGGGCGTCACGGACGGAGACCGGGTGCGGGTGGTGACCGCGCGCGGCGAGGTGCAGGCCACCGTGGAGCGCTTCGACGGCTTGCTGCCCGGGGTGGTGAGCCTGCCGCACGGCTACGGGATGGCCCACCCGGGAGAGGACGGGGAGCGTGTCGAGGTCGGGCCGCGCATCAACCGACTCACCGACGTCGCGCACTGCGACGCGATCACGAAGACTCCCTTCCACAAGGCCGTGCCCGTCGACGTCGTGCCGGTGTAGCTGCGTCAGGCCTCGGCGAAGTCCGCCGCGAGCGCCCCTCGCTGGTCGGCCGTCAGCGCGACGCGCCCCGCGACCTCGTCGCGATCGCAGCCCACCGCCACCGGCACCTGGCCGCCCGTCGCAAACGTCAGGTACTGCACCGACGACAGCCGCTCCTCCCCGATCTGCATCGGGTCGAACGTCGGCTTCACCTTGGTGCCGTCCTCGAGCTCGACATAGACGAAGTCCAGCAGATCGAGCCACTGAGTCAGCTTCTCGTCGCGGAGCGCCTTGTCCTCGATCTCGACGAGCAGCACCGCTCCGAGCTCGCCAGGGCCGCCGATGAGGCCGTTGTAGGTCTCGATCTCGTGCTGGATCGCGGCTTCCTTCACGATCCGCTCCACGCGCATCATCTCCTGGATCTGCCAGCGGATGGTCAGCGCGTTCTCGAAGAGGACCGTGAGGTGGGGCTCGATGCGGACCCGCCGCAGCGCCTTCGCGGTCAGCACGTCGCTCTCGATCGCCGGCCGCACGTCGTCGGCCCAGGTCTGGTAGTCGACGATTTCGCTCCGATCGACCTTCTTCATGGCTTCTCCTTCGTCGTGGCGGGCAGCTCCCGGAAGCCGTCCTCGCGGTAGGCCCGCGCCAACACGCTCATGGGGTGCATGGACCGGCGCCCGGCCTGCTGTTGGAACTGAATCCCCGCCAGCGCGCACTCGGAGGCCCACACCTCGGCATCGGCGTTCTTCATCCCGTCGAAGGCGGGCTTGCCGATGCGCGCCGCGGGCTCGAAACCCTCGACCTTCATCGCGTAGGTCCCGTCGTGCCCGCAGCACTCCATCACGGGCTTGACCTTGGTGTCCGGGATCTTCTTGATGAGGTCTCGGCCCCGGAACCCGACCCGCTGGGCCCGGAGGTGGCAGGGTGCGTGGTACGCCACCGTACCGCCAGGCGGCGTGGACTTGAAGTCGGTGTTGAACCGCTCTTCCTTGCGGATCGACCACAGGTACTCGCCCGCGTCGACCACCGCGTCAGCGACGGCCTCGGCGCGCGGATCTTCCAGTAGCTCGGGGTACTCCTGCCGGATCATCATCGCGCAGGTGGGCTGCAGCACGACCAGCTTGGCGCCGGCCTCGACGTGGGGATGGACGCGGTCGAGCAGGTGCTCGGCCATGCGTCGGAGCCGCGGCAGGTCGCCCGACTCCCAGGCGGGCATGCCGCAGCACCCACCACCCGTCACCACCTTGCAGCCGATCTGGTTGTGCTCGTAGACCTCGAGCGTGTCGCGGCCGATCTCGGGGTCGTTGTTGTTCACGAAGCAGGTCGCGAACATCACCGTCTCGGGCTCGTCGGACGGGTCGGGCGCATCGCCCGCATCGACCCTGGCCTGCTTCGCCCACTCGTCGAAGGAGGTGGCTGCGAAGTCGGGGAGCTCCTTGTCTCGGTGGATCCCGAGGAACGTCTCCATGAACTGACGGTGCAGGCTCACCTTGTTCATGACGTTGGCGAGCCCGAAGGTGAGGCGGGCGACCTGACCGAGCGCGTCGGGATTGCCGAGGACCCGATCCCGCATCGTGAGCCCGCGCTCGCGCGCCCGCACCGCCTTGTACCGGTGCACGAGCTTGGGAAAGTCGAGCAGGAACTCGTGCCCGTCACGCGGGGTGTAGGGGCACTGGACCTCGCACAGCTTGCACTGGAAGCACGCGTCCATCACCTCGCCGACCTGGGCCGTGGTGAGGTTCTTGACGTTGGAGCTTGGCTCGTTGTCGATGAAGTCGAACAGCTTGGGGAAGCTGTCGCAGTACTTGAAGCACATGCGACACCCGTGGCAGACCTCGAAGACTCTGGTGACTTCGAGATCCAGCAGGTCGATGTCCCAGTACTTGGGGTCTCTGGGGTCGTAGCACAGGCCCTCGGTGGGCTGGTACGAGATGACGTCGTCGTCCTGCATGGATCGGTCCCCGGGTGCCGCGCCCTCGAAGGGCAGCTCAGAAGTTGTCTTCGAGGAGCTTCTGGAAGCGGTTCGCGTGGCTGCGCTCGGCCTTGGCGAGGGTCTCGAACCAGTCCGCGATCTTGTCGAAGCCCTCGTCGCGCGCGGTCTTCGCCATGCCCGGGTACATGTCGGTGTACTCGTGGGTCTCGCCGGCCACCGCAGCCTTGAGGTTGTCCTCGCTGTCGCCCATGGGCAGGCCCGTCGCGGGGTCACCGACCTCCTTGAGGAAGTCGAGGTGGCCGTGGGCGTGGCCAGTCTCACCCTCGGCGGTCTCGCGGAAGTTGGAGGCGATCTCGGGATACCCCTCGACGTCCGCGACCTTCGCGAAGTAGAGGTAGCGGCGGTTGGCCTGCGACTCGCCCGCGAAGGCGTCCTTCAGGTTCTGGTGGGTCTT
>CAZZLC010000083.1:0-22744 GCA_964655065.1 uncultured Enterobacteriaceae bacterium
GGAGAGCGGTGAAAGGGGGCGAACCCGTCGCGATGATCGGCCTCGGGGATGCCTATGCGAACGGGATGGGCGTCCGCAAGAGCTTGTCCGACGCGAAGCGCTGGTACGAACAGGCCGCGTTCCTGGGTCACCCGGCCGCCCCGGACCGACTCGCGAGGCTCGAGCGACCGAAGAGCGAGCGGCCGGTCGACACCCAGTAGCTCGGCAGCCGAGACAACATAGTGGACCCCAGCCAAAGCCGACGTCGTGATCGCGCGGTCCTCTGCGTCGCCCGCCAGACGGGTCGTCCACCGTCGATCGGGGTTTCGGCGCGCGCGCGGACGATGCTCGAGCCAACGGGGCAGCCGAGGCAGTGGCGGCCGAGCGCCTGGCGTTCCTGCGCGCCCAGCCCCCGAGGGGAACGAGCCAGCTCCGGCGGCGCGCGCTTCTCGTCCTCACTCGTACGAGTAGTTGGACGCGCGCTTCGCTCACGCGATCTCGGGGACGTCCGTCGACGAGGTCCCGTCGCCCCACCTGTGCTACCGTCCTGCGCATGCTGACCTCCATGCTCGTCCTCTCGATCGCGGGCTGCGGCTCTGCCGACGCGCCCACCCCCGAACCCGCCGAACCGGCCCCCGCCGCCCGCGCCGAGCCCGCGGAGCCCTCGAAGCCGGCCCCCCTCATCGTGGCCGGCACCATCGAGGCCCCCGAGGATCTACCTCCGGCAAGGGCGCTGTTCGTCTCCGTCCGTCCGCGGGGACTCAAGGGCCCGCCGCTCGCCGCCCGCCGGTACAAGGTCGGTCCCTTCCCGCTCGCCTTCGAGCTGACCGAGGCCCACCGCCCGATGGTCGTGGGGTCGATCCCCGAGGAGCTCGATGTCAAGGTCACGCTCGACGTGGATGGCAACCCGATGGTCCGCAGCGCCGGCGACGTCAACGTGGAGGCCGAGGTGGCCCGAGGGGCTCGCGACGTCGCGATCACGCTCGCGCCCTGATTGATCCGGGGGATCGGTAGGCCCGCAAAAGTCCGGGACCGCACTGTCGACCGGTCCCGCTCGCCGTCGCGAAGCGCGCTCCGCGCGATTCGCTCGGTCGTCTCCCCCTCGCTTCGCTCACGCGAGAACGCGGGACGCTCCGTTCGATGGAGGGACCGGACCACCCGGGAGCGGCGTGCCCCGGCGGCGAGCTCGCGACCCTCGACGGGCCGTCGTCAGGCTCGCGCAGCGCGAGGAGGCGAGATAGGCCATGCCGGTTGCTATGGCGACACGCCCTCTTCCCTCCCCTCCCCCGGTATGGAACCTTCGCGACGAGCTCGCCGGAGCGCTCTCGCTGTGGCGAACGTCGCGCCATCCCGAGCTGCCGGCGGTCATTGACGCGCTGTCCACGTTGGTCTGCCACGGTGTCGAGCCGCCACCGGGGGGACGGAACGGAGCGGCTCACCGCGCGTGGCTCGAGCGGGAGGCTCGTGGCGCTTCGGACGACTACGAGGGGCTCCTGAAGACGGTGGTGAGCCTCCACCTTCCGCCCGCAGACCGTCCCGTGCTCTCGCAGGCGGTGGACCGACTGCGCCGGTTGGTGCTTCGCGGTCCCGATCCCCGACTCGCAGCGGCCGTCCTCGAGTGGCTGCGGGCCACGGTCTACTTCGACCCGGTGCTCGCGCCGGACTGGGTTCGTCCCGCCTGGTGGAGGGCCGTCGACACGGTGCTCTGCCGGGACCTTCCCTACGACTTCGACTGGACGCATCTCGCGGACGAGGTCGCGACCGGGGCGGACCCCACCGTCGACCCCCAGACGCTTCGTCATCGAACGTGGTGGCTGTCCCGGCGACTCTCGAGGGCTCCTGCGCCTCGGTGGCTCACCGAGGACGAGCAGGCGGGCCTGGACCGCTGGCTGGTCGGGCTCGGTCGACGGAGGCCGGTGGTCCACCGGCGGCAGCACGCCGACGAGCGAGAGTGGATCGAGGTCATCACGCGAGACCCCGACGATGGGTCGGTGCGTCGGGTATTCGCCGACTGGTTGCTGCAGCAGGGTGAGAGCACGCGGGCCGCGTTCCTGAGGCAGGAGATCGCCGACCACGACCAGGCGCAGTTCACGCCCGTCGAGCGACAGCGGATGACCATCGGCTGGCGAAACCGATACGAGCCGAGGTTCGAGCGGAGCTTTCCCACCTGGTTCGGTCCCCGCTTCACCACCATGGTGCGCACGTGGAACGTGCTCGGCTTCCCGCGCGCCGCCGCGCTGACGCGCAACCTCCACCTGCTCGACGAGGCCCAGCAAGACCGGGGCTGGCGGACGCTGCGGGGCCTCGAGCTGCGCCTCGATTCACGCTACCCGGCCAGCGTCGTGCGTCTGCTGTCGTCGTCGGTGCTCGCGAACCTCCAGCACCTCTCGGGCGTGCCGTCCACGGTCCTGCGGAGCCTCGGCCGGCCGCCGTTCGCGCTCCACTCCCTCGGGGTGCGCATCTTCGGTGACGGCGACGGCCTCGGGACCGTCCTGGGTGAGTACCCGACCCTGCGTCGGCTGTCCGTCGAGCTCGAGAGACCCGGGATGCCCAGCCTCGCCGGGGTGGCGGTCCCCGAAGTCCGGGTACGGCGCTCGGGGCTGCTGCGCTCTCCAGAGGCCATGGCGGCGATCGCGCAGGCGGTCGGTCCCGAGGTCGAGCGGTTGGTCCTCGCCGCCCCCCGGGGAGCGCTCACGCTGCGCCGGGACGGGGCAGGCTGGGTGCCCGAGCTGCGCAGCGCGGTCTGGCCGTTCGACTGGCTCACCCACACGCACGTCGGAATGCTCCAGACCTGGCTCGGCGGGCTTCCCGACTCGCTCGGGGAGTCCACGTGCACGGTGTGGTGGTCGCAGGCGGCCGTGCTCCACGACATTGGAGATCGGCTGGTCGAGGGCACGCTCGATCTGGTGACGGAGCCGCTCGACGCTCCGGGGCCCCACGCCCTTCCGCCCGCCCGGCGCCTCGTGCTGCCCCTGCACGCCAACCCCGCCTGGGTTCGCGCGGCCCAGACGTGGACCCACATCGACGAGGTGGTGCTGCACGGGGGCTACTACAACCGCGACACGCTCACCTTGACCCGTGGCGCCGACGGCCGGTTGGCCGCCGCCACGCTGCACGGCGACTGGCAGGACCGGGTTGGGGAGAAGCTCGAGCCCGTGCTCGAGTCCCTTCGGCAGGTGACCTACCGACCTCGCTCGACCCGGCGGCGGCTCGTCGAGCGCTTCGAGGCGTGGGGCCGACATCACCGAGTCACCGCTCGTGTCGAGGGGTGGAGCCCCTCGGACTGAATTGACGCTGTCAATTCGAGCCGAAGGGAGATACGCTCCGGGCACCTGGAGGACCCGTGCCGACTCTGTTGCTCTCTCTCTCTGCCGCCTTTGCCTTCGACGTCGTCGTTCACGGAGTGGACGGCCCAGGCGCGGTCGGGTGCGCCCTCTACCACACCGCCGAGGGCTTTCCGGGTGACGCCGAGGCGGCCGCCCAGGCGGTCGCCGTCGATGCCTCCAAGGCGGTCGACGGGACCATCACCTGCCACTTCGAAGACCCTGGCGTGCCCAAGGTCGCGGTGGCGGTTCGCCACGACCTCGACAACGATGGCAAGCTCGACACGAACCTCGTCGGCTTCCCCACGGAGCCCTTCGGCTTCTCGAAGGATGCTTCACTACGGACCTTTGGCCCGCCCCGCTTCGAGGACGCCGCCGTCGAGCCGGTCGGCACGATCCACGTCAACCTTCGAACCCGCGCCGGCCGCTGACGCGCGAAGGCCAGGCCTCCCTGGTCACCGGTCCCGCTCGCCTCGCCGTGTTCGTCGCTTCGCCCCGACTGCGGGGCGCCCTCAGCCGGCCAGCACGTGCTCGCCGAGGAACATCTCCATGGCGGCGTACCAGTGCCGCAGCGTCTCCTGCTTGCGGAAGCCGTGCCCCTCGCCCTCGTAGACGTGGTAGACGTGCGGAACGCCGTTCTTGGCCAGCGCGGCCACGATCGCGTCGGACTGGTTCTTCGGGACCACCCGGTCCTCCGCCCCCTGGAACACGGCCACGGGCTTGGTGATCCGGTGGGCGTGGTAGACGGGCGAACGCTCGCGGTAACGAGCGGACTGCTCGGGCAAGGGGCCGATCAGGGAGTCGAGGTAGCGCGCCTCGAACTTGTGCGTGTCGCGAGCCAGCGTGAACAGGTCGGCGACCCCGTAGTAGTCCAGGCCCGCCGCGAAGACGTCCGGGGTGTGGATCAGCGCCTGAAGCACGGTGTAGCCACCAGCCGACCCACCCGCGATCACTGCCCGCGCCCCGTCGATCTCGCCTCGTCCGGCGAGGTGGGCGACCGCGCTGGCGCAGTCCTCGACGTCGAGGACTCCCCAGGACTCCCGCAGACGCGTCGTGTAGGCGCGGCCGTAGCCCGTGCTGCCGCGGTAGTTGACCCACAGCACCGCGTAGCCGCGGGTCGCGAAGTACTGGGTGCGCGGATCCCAGGACGCTCGCACCTGTACGGTCGGGCCACCGTGCACGAACACGAGGAGCGGGGGCTTCTCGCCTTCGGGACCCGAGCCCGGGGGCCGGTAGAACATCCCGTGCGCGGTCTCCCCGCCGGCCGTGGGCCAGGAGATGGCCTCGCAGGCTGCGAGCTGGTCGGGCGGCACGCGCTCCATCGACGATCGGGCCACCACGCGCGAGGCACCGCTCGACACGTCGATCGCGAGCACGCGAGGCGGGGTGCGGTCGGCGCTTCCGATCACCGCCACCTGCTCCCCAGCGGGCGAGGCCGCGATCTGGTCGAGCGCGGTGGCCTCGCACGGTACGGGCGCGCGGGCGCCGGTGGTGAGGTCGATGCGCTCGAGACCGTCGAACCCGTTCTGCTGGCGGATGCAGACCACGGCTCGGTCACCTGCCAATCGGGCGTAGCTCCGCATGCCCTGGACCCAGGCCGGGCGTCCGTACTCGACACCGTCCTCACTGAGCCGGGTCCGACTGCGGGTGGCCGGGTCGAACCGCCAGAGCTGGCCCCAGCCGGTCTCGTCGCTCACGTAGAGCAAGCTGCCATCTGCGAGGAGCTCGGGCTGGAAGATCGCGGTCTCGGGGCCCCCGGCAACGGCCTCGACATCGTGTAGCTCGCCATTCTCGAAGCGGCCGAGGTAGAGGGTGGTCCCGTCCCACGGCATGCGCGGGTGGTCCCACGCCACGAAGGCGAAGCGCGTGCCGTCGGGGGAGAACCTGGGCTGCTGGTAGAAGTCGTGACCTTGGGCGAGGATGCGCGGCCACTGGCGCCCCTCCCGATCGATCACCGCGATGCGATCCGCGCCCTCCGGGTCGCGATGGACATAGGCGATCCACCCGCGCGTGATCTGGGGATCCGCCACCTTGCCGTAGGCAGGGGTGAGCGGCCGGGGGGTCCCCGTGAGCAGGGGCTGGGTCCACAGCCGCCCCGTCCCGCGCTCGACGAAGAACACGTCCTCACCGTCCACGCAGAAGTCGCCGCCGCCGTAGCCCACCTCGGCCCGTACGTCGTGCGCCCGCGTCAGGTCACGGGGGGCTTCGGTGGGAGCCGCCGCGACGAGCACGCCCTTGCCAGAGCGACCCTCGAGCCACACCACGGTCGAGCCGTCACCGGCAAAGCAGACGTCGGTCAGGCGAAGATCTCCAGAGAGGTCGTCGGCGCTGATGGGGGACTTCCAGGTGCCATGGCGGTCGTGCTTCGTCATGCGAGGCCGCCTATCCCGCACCGGGGGGCGAAGCGTCCGGGTAGCGGCAGATCACGTGAATCGAGGTGAGCCCTCGGAGGGTGGACGGGCTCCGGGCCGACTCGGTCTACAGCACGAAGAGTACGGCCAGGACCCCTACAATGAGGACGATGGCCAGCACGGCCACCACCACGATCTCGGCAGCTCGCCCCTGCCCGGCCACATAGAGGTCCTCGCCGTCGTCGTCCGCCGGTGCCGGACGCGTCGTGGGTGCCTCCGGGACCGCGGGGGCCGCCGCCTCGGAAGGCGCCGACGGCGAGGGCGAAGGCGAGGCCGCGACCTCCCGGGCTTCACGCTCGCCTCTCGGCTCGCGCACGAGCCAGTCACGTTCCTCGTCGGGGAGGTGGGGCAGCGTGCTCCACCGCTCGAGCAGGACCTCGTCCCACGGGCAGCCCCCGCGGTCGGGGCGCTTGGCGAGGAGCTGGCCGAAGGTGCGGCGCACGTCCGTGAGGGCAAAGCGGTCGTCCCGAGCCACCTCCGCCATCGCCACGATCGCGGCCGACGTCGACCAGTCCATGGGACCGTGCAGCAAGGTGCGCAGTGCGTCGCGGCGCAGGCTGCCCTCCCATGGCTGCTCGGGCTCGAGGTGCGCGAGGATCATGGCCACGATCAGCTGAACCTGGGGAATCCAGGTGAGGACCTCGACGGCGTCGCGCCCAGCGGGCAGGGGCGGCGGCCGGCTGACGCAGGCCAGAAGCGACTCGACGTGTTCGCTGCCCAGCGCCGCGGCGACCCGGCTCGCGGCAGCCCAGGTGCGTACCCGCTCGTAGGGCGCCGACGCGAGCTCGGTGACCACCCGGGAGACCTCGGGATCGGACCGGAGACGGGCCGGCACCAGGTGGTCCCCGTCGCGCCGCCACAGCGCGTAGAGCACGGGGCCCAGGGGTTCGCGGGGGTCAGGCGAGGCGACGTTGGCGTAGGTTGGCCTCACCGCCACGCCGTCGCCGAGGATCTGCGCCAACGCGACGAGCCCGCTCGGGGACTCCACGTCGCTGAGCCCGAGGTCGATGGTGCCGCTGGCCTTCACCTCGTCGAGCGCGATCTTCCGGGCGGTGTTGGCCGTAGCGTCGCTCGCCGCGGGAACGAACCCCTCCCAGGGTCGGAACGCGCGAAGCAGCATGTAGGCCCGAGGCTCCCGCGCCTCGAGAAACGGCTGCCAGGCCCGCATCAAGGCATCGGTGGGCTCGAGGGCGTCGGGATGACCTTCCCGAAAGCGGCAGTAGGCCGCCGAGGGCGTGGCCCAGGGGTGGCCCGGCTGCCCGGCGAGCACCTTCTCGTACGTCTCGCGCGCCTCGGTGTAGTTGCGTCGCTCGAGGTGGTGGTCGGCGAGCTCGAGCAGAAACAGCGGCGCCCGCTCGGGGTCGAGAGCCACCACCTCGTCGTAGTCGGCGATGCTCCCCTCGGCATCGCCCATCGCGTTGCGGAGCAGGGCACGACCGTGGAGCACGAAGACCGTGCGCTTCTCGGCCAGGTGCTCCTCGGCGATGGCGAGTCCCTCCTCGAGCAGCCCGGCCTTGCGGTGCAGCGCGAGGACGACCTGGACGGCCTGACCAGAGAGCTCCTCGGGAACGTCGTCGCGCGCGAGGATCGCGCGGGAGAGGCGCGCCCAGCGTCGAGCAGGCTCGAGCCTGTGTACGGGAACGTCGTGCGCCTCCGACAGGCTCGAGAATACGTCGGTCAGCAGCATCAAGGCGGGCACGGACTCGAGGTCCAGCCCGTCCCCGAGCCAGTCCGGACCCCAGGCCTCGAGGTAGCCCGCATCGCGCTTGGCCCGCTGGACGGCAGCGAGGTGCATCAGCGCCCTCGCAGTGTCACCGTCGCGGTGCCACACCAGCGCTCGCATGGCCTCGTGGGCATAGTAGGCGTTCTGCGGGTCCAGCGGGGGCAGCAGCTCCTCGCCGGGCTTGCGATCGAGATAGGCGTCGACGAGCTCCATGGTCTCCCGCCGGCCCGGATCGGCCGCGACCACCTCGGCCAGGTGCCAGAACCCGTGGGACAGCTCGTCGTCGTCGTCGCCGAGCAGCGCTCCGCGGGCGTTGACGTAGTCGAACTCGAGGCTCGGCTCCTGCAGGGCCACGGTACCCCCAGCCTCCTTGCCCTCCGAGATCCGGGACTCGAAGTCCGCGATGGTGGTGAGGCTGCGTACGGTCGCGATGGGATCGGGTCGCTCGACCTCGCGGCCCTCCGGCGGGCCCAGATCGACGCCGTGCTCCTGGGCGACCTGGAGCGCGCGCTGTCGGTTGCCGCGCCTCAGGTGCACCGCGACCAGGAGCCTCGCGGTGCCCGGAGCCGAGTGCAGCGCCAGCGACGCCTCGAGCTTCTCCACCGCCTCGGTCTCGCGGCCCCCTTGTAGCAACTGGACGCCCTCGGCCATGAGCGACGCCGCGCGGGTGGGGTCCGACGCGTCGGTCGGCGAAGAGCCCTCGGGGGCGGGCTGCTCGGTCCACCACGCCGGATCCGGCGCGGGCGGGGCTCTCAGGATTGGCGCGCCCGTGCGCTTCGGCGGATGCTCCGAGTCGGCGAGGATGCGCGCGACATAGGCGGTCAGCCCCTGCTCGGACGGCTCGAAGCGCTCGTAGCGTACGTGGCCGTCGTAGCGCCACTCGGCGAGCACGGGAGCGCCCCCCGACGCCTCCACCGCGAACACGCGCGGCACCATGGGCAGATCCGGGCGCCGCGCGACCACCACCCCGCACGACTCGGTCACCCCCGACGGCGGAGGAAGCTGCAGCCAGTAGGCCTCCCAGCCTTCGATGGACAGCGGGTGGGCCGGGGCGAAGGTGTAGGACGGCTCGGGGCGAGCGCGCGAGTGCAGCTGCGCGTCCATCCGCACGAGCTCGGTCACCTTGTCCCAGCTGATCTCGTTGGTTCGTCCTCCCATCAGGTCGAACAGCCCGTCGGTCATCGAGAAGATCATCCTCGCGATGGCGAAGTGGCCGAACTGGTAGCGGTAGGGGTCGGGTTCGCCCTCGACCTCGAGCACGGGAAGGTCCACGGCCGGCACGGCGACTCCTACGGAGGGGAAGGCATCCCCCGCTATCCCGCCTGCTCAGATCCGCGAGACCAGCGCCGCCATCCCCTTGGGAGGGGTCTCGTTCACGGACCGCGCCCAGTCGACGAAGCGCTCGAACTCGGGCGTGGCGATGCCCTCGCCGGTGGCGAGCTGGGTCAGCTCGAAGCTGCTGCCGGTGTTCACCTCGATGATGCGCGGCCCCTCCTCGCAGATGGCCACGTCCCAGCCCTGGAAGCGGACCTTGTGGGCCATCGGCGCATACCGCTCGCACATCGCAACCACCTCGCTCCAGTGGGGCAGGGTGACGCCGACGAGCGCCTCTCCGGTTGCGGGGTGGTGCGTGAGCTCGTCGACCACGACGCCGCGCACGCGCAGCAGCCGGGTCACCTCTCCGGACGCGAGGTCGACCGCGGCGAGCAGGCTGTCCGGGCGCCAGGTGTTGTCGGCAATCGCGTCACCGCCGATGACCTTCCACATCGCCCCGATGACGTGTGGACCATCGACGTCCATCGTCACGAGCACGCGGAGCCCCGAGATGGCCGGCCCGGTCAGCCGCGCGAGCTCGGGATGTGGCACGAGCTTCTCCTGCAGCAGCACACCGTCGCCCCTGGTCTGGCCCTCGATCGCGCAGAGCAACGCGGCAAAGGCGTCCACGCGCTCCGTCCGGCCGTCGTGGAAGGTGACCGAGTCAGCGTCGGCGTCGTGGCTGGCCACGAGGTGGATGTCGTCGCTGCGCACCCCGCTGACCGGCTTGGCGAAGAAGGGATAGGTCGCCCCGTCGCGCAAGAACGCGGCGACCTCGGCCTCGCTGCGTAGCGTCGGGGCGCCGGGCACGAGGCGATGCGGGTGGACGATCGCGTAGGCCCGGGGGACCGGCGCCCCCAGCGCGGAGAGCATGGTGTAGCCGACCGCCTTGTCGTCCGTCACCGCCCACCACCGGAGATCGCAGGTGGTGCGAATCAGCGGCATATGACAACGCTCCCCCAGGAACCGCTGCTTTGCCTCGGTGTCGTAGCGCTGATCGTCGTAGAGCCGGTACCGGTAGTACTCCTCGACGCTGAGTCGGCGACGCGAGAGCGACAGCGCGGCGATATCCCGAACCTGGGAAACGAAGCCCTTTCCACGAGTGTTTTGCGCGAGCCGCATGCTCTGCGCGAGGTCGAAGTCGTCGGGCACGGGTCCTCCGGGTTCGCACCGCTGCTGGGTTGGGGTAGCTTCATGGCGGGCCACCGCCCCACCATTGTCCGGAGAGGCAGCCATCGACGCTACGCAGACCGTGGTACGTCCGGGAAACACACCCATGATCGCCACGATCCTGGAGCTCTCGGACGGGCGGGGGGTTCGCCTCTCGCTCAAGCTCGAAGGGTGCAACCCCTTCGGTTCCATCAAGGACCGCCCGGCTCACGCGATCATCGAGCGGCTCGTGGCGGAGGAGCGGCTGGTGTCCGGCCGGCGGATCATCGAGTCGTCGTCGGGCAACCTGGCCGTCGCGCTCGCGGGCCAGTGCCGCGCCCGGGGATTCGGGTTCGTCGCGGTGGTCGACCCGAACGTCACCCCCGAGAACCTGGCCCGACTCGAAGAGCTCGGCGCCGACATCGTGATGGTGCGGGAGCGCGACCCCACCGGCGGGTTCTTGCTCACGCGGCTCGCCGAGGTCGAGCGCCGCTGCGAACTCGATGATCAGCTCGTCTGGACCGACCAGTACCACAACCCGGCGAACCCCGCCGCCCACTACCACGGGACCGCCCCCGAGGTGCACGAGCAGATGGGCGACGCGACCGCCGTGTTCGTGGCGGTGTCGACCGGCGGGACCTTCGCGGGGATGTCCGCCTACTTCGCCGATCACGCACCCGAGATCCGGGTCATCGCGGTCGACGTCGAGGGGTCGGTGGCGCTCGGCCACTCGGCGCCACGCCCGCGCCACCTCTCCGGGGTGGGCGCGGGTCAGCGGTCGCACTTCGCCCCCGAGGTCGAGCGCACGGCGACCGAGATGGTCAGCGAGGCCAGGGCGGTGGCGACGTGCTGCTGGTTGGCGGAGGTCGCCGACCTTCCCGTCGGGGCTTCGAGCGGCGCGGCCATCGCAGGCGCTCTGCAGGTCTTCGAGCGTGAGCCAGAGCTCGAGCACGTCGTGTGCGTCTGCCCGGACTTCGGCAGCCGCTACGCGAGCACCGTCTACGACGAAGGGTGGCGCGCCGAGCGCGGCTTTGACGAGACCGTGCCGCCCACCCTCCGCTTCGTCGAACGTCCCCCGCTGCCCAGGAGTCTGGCTTGAGCCCGGAGCCACGCGATCTCTTCGTCCTGACCGAGGCCCCCGTCCGGGATCGCCTCGTGAGCCACCGAGCCCGCGTGATCGAGCTCGTCGCCGACGGCTACCGTGCGCTCCACGCCGGCCAGGCCAACGTTCCCCACTCGCTGTTCCTGCGCTTCGACGACCCACGCAACCGGATCATCGCGTTGCCTGCCTTCCAGGGCGGCGATGCGCAGATCGCGGGGCTCAAGTGGGTGGCGTCCTTTCCGCCGAATCACGAGCGCGGGCTGCGCCGCGCCAACGCCACGATGATCCTGGCCTCGGCGGAGACCGGCCTTCCCGGCGCCTTCATCGAGGCCACGCACATCTCCGCTCACCGCACCGCGGCGTCGGCGGCGCTCGCCGCTCGTCTGCTCGACGCGAGGGTCGACCGCGTGGGGGTGGTCGGCTGTGGCCCCATCGCCCGGGAGTGCCTCACCTACTTGAACGAGGTGCGGTCGCTCTCGGGTACCGAGCTGGTGCTCTTCGATCTCGTCTCCACGAGGGCCGAGGCCTTCGCGGCCGCACACCGGGAGCTCGTCGGGTCGATCCGGCTCGCAGACTCGGCCGCGGAGCTGGCTGCGTCCACCGACACCGTGCTGCTCTGCACCACCGCCGCAGCCCCCTACCTCGACGACGTCGACTTCGTGCCGGGGGCCACCGTGCTGCACGTGTCGCTGCGCGACCTCGGGCCGGAGCTCGTCGCGAGGCACCGCAACATCGTCGACGACCTCGACCACGTCAACCGCGCCGCGACGTCCATCGCACTCACCGCGGAGGCGCTCGGACACACCGACTTCGTCGCGGGGAGCATCGGCGGTCTGCTCGACGGGTCGGTGCAGCCGCGGACGTCGGCCGACGAGGTCGTCATCGTCTCGCCGTTCGGGCTCGGCATCCTCGATCTGGTCGTCGCGAACTGGGTCGTCGAGGATGCCCAGGCGGCCGGCGAGGGCACGGTCATCCCCCGCTTCGTGGAGCCCGGATGACGCCCGGCAACCGGTACGACGCGTTTGCCGCCCAGTACAACCGGCTCATGCAGGGCGGCTACTACGACTATGGCAAGCAGGCCGATGCGCTCGCCCGGGTGGTGCCCGCCGGGGTGAGCATCCTCGAGATCGGGGTGGGCACGGGCCTGCTCGCCAAGGAGCTGGTGGGCCGCGGGTGGCGCGTAACCGGCGTCGACCACACCGACGAGATGCTCGAGCAGGCTCGCGAGCTGCTCGGCCCCGAGGTCGCGCTGGCCCGGGCCGACGTGGTGTCGTTCGACCTCGGCGCGCGCTTCGACGTCGTGATCTCCAACGGTGGTGTGTGGTACGGCATCGACGACGAGGGCACGCTCGGGTACTGCGGCCACCTCGACACCATCGACGACGTGCGCAGCAGTCTGGCCCGGGTGGCCGCCCACCTCGAGCCCGAAGGCGTGCTCGTGCTCTCGCTGCAGGCCCCGCACCTCGACCGCGACATGGACCTGCCCGACGAGGTCGTCTACCGGCAGCGCATCACCGACCGTGGCACCACGGGCCCCGTCCACGCGATCGACAAGGAGTACCGCTTCGAGCGGAACGGGGAGACCCTGCTCACCACCACGCTTCGCCTCGCCTACCTCGACGCGGGGTGGTGGGAGGCCGAGCTCGCCAAGCACGGCTTCGGCGGGCCGGAGCGCACCGACGACGGCCTGTACGTGGTGTTTCGCCGTGGGTGAGCCGCGCGAGGTCACGGTGGCGGGTCACCCGCTCACCCTGAAGCTCCATCCGCGGGTGTGGGCGCCAACGTCCTTCGCGGTCCGGTTCGCCGAGGACCTCGCTCCGCGCGTGCCCTCCGGGGGAGCGGTCCTCGAGCTCGGTGTAGGCAGCGGCGTTCTGTCCATCCTGGCCGCGCGGCTCGGGGCCGAGGTGACGGGGCTCGACCTCAACGTCGAGGCGATCGGGCTCGCCAGTGAGAACTGGGTCGGTCACGGACTTCCGTCGCGGCAAGACCGCTTCCGGGAGAGCGACCGGTTCGCCGCGCTGCGCGAGGGGGAGCGGTTCGACCTGATCTTCAGCAACCCGCCCGTCCTCCCCGACATCGGGGCCCCGGCGACCGGCACGCGCGACGACTTCGAGGTGGCCGGCGACCACGGCCGTCGCGTGCTCGAGGCGATGCTGACCGAGGCGGGACCGTGGCTCGCGCCAGGAGGGAGCATCCTCACCATCGCGACGTCCCTGCAGGGCTGGGGGTGGACGGAGACCCAGCTCGCGGCGCACTGGGGCAAGTGGGAGGTCGTCCGTCACGTCGAGCTCGCCCTCACCGACGAGTGCGGCGACGCCTACGTGGCATGGTGGCAGGCCCGCAGCGCGGAAGACGGGGAGCGCCGGATCTTCCGACGGCCAGGCGACCCGACGTGGTGGCACGACGTGTGGATCCTGGCCGCATCCCAGCCGCGAAGCTAGCGCCGCCTCCGGACTATGGCCGAGTGTGCGCACGCGGGTATCGGCTGGCCGCTGCGTGGTGTAGTTTGCGAAATCGGCATCGGCAGTTCCGACGCTGGAGGTGTCCGTGGATTCGCGTACCGCAC
Source organism: uncultured Enterobacteriaceae bacterium (assembly GCA_964655065.1). GTDB lineage: Bacteria > Myxococcota_A > UBA796 > UBA796 > DRPG01. The sequence continues at coordinate 13,568 of CAZZLC010000083.1, forward strand.
TGCTACTCCTCGCTGCCTGCGCGAGCGAGTCCCCTTGTCCGCTGGAGGAGGCGAGCGAGCCCGTCGATCAACCCAACGTCCTCGTGGTGATGATCGACGACACCGGCATCGACCAGTACGCCGCCTGGGGCGCCGCCCTCGCGCCGCCCTCCACCCCCACCATGGACTGCCTGTGTGCGGAGGGGCTGCGCTTCGACACGGTGTGGGCCTCGCCCTACTGCACGCCGGCCCGCGCGGCCCTGCTCACCGGCCAGCATCCTCGTCGCGAGGGGATCGGTCGCTTCGTGAACCAGGACACCAGCGAGTGGGAGCTTCCCCTCGCCCGACGCACCCTCGCCGAGGCCCTCGCCGAGCAGGGCTACGCAAACGCGTTCTTCGGCAAGTGGCATCTCGGCTCGAAGGTCGCCCCCACCCGAACCTTCCACCCCAACGCCCAGGGGTTCGAGCACTTCTCGGGCACCCTCGGGAACCTGCGAACGCGTGACGAGAGCTCGCGACGAGGCAAGTACTTCACCTGGGAGCACCTCACGAACGGCGTGCTCTACGACCGCAGCGGCTACCTCACGAGCGAGACCGTCGACGACGCGGTGGCCGGAATCGCCGACCTCGCCGAGCCCTGGTTCGTCGTCGTCTCCTTCAACGGCGCCCACGTGCCGCTACACCGCCCCCCGCGGCGCCTGCGAGACGAGCGGCTCTCGAGGGACGCCTCCGAAGCGGACCAGTATCGGGCCATGGTCACAGCCGTGGACGCCGAGATCGGCCGGCTGCTGCGGTCCATCGACGCCGAGGTCCGCGGACGCACCCAGGTGTGGTCCATGTCCGACAACGGGTCCATCGCGGCGGGGATCCCGCCCGAGCTCGATGCCGACCGCGCGAAGGGCACGCTGTTCGAGGGCGGGGTGCGCGTCCCGATGGTGGTGGCAGGCGCCAGCGTTCCCCAGCGCGGAGCGGCCTCGGACGCCCTCGTGTCCATCCTGGACGTGTTTCCCACCGTCGTGGAGTTGGCCGGAGGCGACCCGGGCCCGACCGACGGCCGGAGCCTGCTCCCACTCCTCGAGGACCCCTCGCTCGACCACCACCCGTTCCTCTACGCGGACGTGAGCAGCCGCGACGGAGACGTCTCGCGCGCGGTGAGGAGTCACGACCGGAAGCTCGTTCGACGCTCGAACGGCCAGCTCGAAACCTGGGCGCTGGGCCCGGGGCTCGAGGAGACCAAGGCCGACGTCGACAGCGTCGACCTGCGGGTGGCCCTCGACGGGTTCATCGAGGCCTACGAGCGCCCACGCCTGCCTCTGGATCAGTAGCGGAAGGCGGCCTGCACGATGCCCTCGTTCGCGCGCGACTCGACGCTCTGGCCGTCTGCCGCGAACACGGGCCGGTTGCGCCAGTGCGCCGTGATCTTGGCGTTCTGCCCCGCGAGGTACCAGTTCGCACCCGCCTCGGCGAGGACCATCGGCGCGCCGAGCCCCTCGAAGAAGCTGGCCTGGGACGCGACATAGGGCTGAAGTCGAGTGCCTTCGACGCTTCCCGGAAGCAGGTAGCCCGCCTCGATGTAGCCGGAGTGCCCGGTCCCCTGGAGGGGATAGGCCGTCCCGCGGCCGTTGAACGAGGTGCCCGATCCGACGTCGCCCACGTTCATGATGCCGACGTTGCGAACATAGTCGGGACCGTAGTTGTTGAACTGGTACAGGGCGTACGTATTCCACGCCCCCCTGCCGACCGGCGTGTCGATGAAGAGATCGACACCCACTGCGGTCTGGTCGAACGTCTCCTCGACCGTCTCGCCATCTTCACCGAGCCGGATGCGACCCGTGGCCTGCGGGTTCCACTGGGCGCCCACGCCGATGTTGACCACCTTCTTCGTGCCCAGGTACGTTCCGTTCAAGTACGGGAGTGTGTTGCTCTCGGGGTCCGCGAGCTCGAGCTTCGCGTAGCCCTGGACGGCCCAGTAGTTGTTGGTGTCGCGGTACTGGGTCGCCCCGACACCCGGTTCGTCGGGAGCCACCGGCGCGACGCCCGGAACGAAGGGCTGGTTGACGGCCACACGGTAGTCGAGCTTCGCGATCTTGCCCTTGGCGTAGATGCCCATCTGCCGAGCGAACTGGTCGGTGAGCTCGATGACCGTCCACGGGAAGATGGGTCCGTCGATCGCCATGAAGCCCAGGGTCGACTGGTTCGCGGCCCGACTGACGCCGTTCCAGTAGTGAAGCCCGATCCCGATATCGAGGGAGTTCTCGACGAGCGTGCCTTCGACCCAGGCATCATGGACGAAAACCTGGGGCTTGCGCTGGTTGTTGAACGTCTGATTGTTGATGCCCACGTGGGTCATGATCAACATGCGCTTGTTCGGGCGACCCCACAGCAGGACGCGCGCCCGACGGATGCCTACGTTCGCCGACACGTCGGTCGGCTCGCCGTTGATGGTGGTGCCGGGGTTGTGCTGCTGGATGCGGGTCCAGAACTGCGACCAGAGCAACGCGCTGATGAACTGGTTCTCACCAAAGTCGATCCGCAGCGGTTTGACGGTCGCCCTGCCCTTCTTCTTGGCGGGCGGCGCCTCCTCGACCTCCGAATCCTCGGTGGAGAACGACTTCTGGTCGATGGGCTGTGCGAACGTCGAGGTCGCGAGCACAGTGGAAAGCACGAGCATCGTGGACTCCTTCCTCTTCAGTGGCTGTGGGTCGGGCCGGATGCGCCCGTGGGCAGGCGGATGTTCTCGACCATCTGCTGGACGTCATCGGGCGGCGGCTCGGTGGCGAGCGAGACGCCGACGGTGACCGCCATGTTGATCAGCATTCCGACGGTGCCGATTCCCTCCGGCGAGATCCCGAGGAAGTACTGTTCGGAGGTGCCGCCGAGGAACTTGAAGTAGATGATGTAGACCGAGGTGAAGAGCAGCCCGAGCACCATGCCAGAGATGGCGCCCTCGCGGTTGGCGCGCTTCCAGAAGATCCCGAGCAGGATGGCAGGGAAGAAGCTCGAGGCAGCCAGTCCGAAGGCGAATGCGACGACCTGGGCGACGAAACCCGGGGGATTGATGCCGAAGTACCCGGCCACGACGACCGCCGCGGCCGCGGCGATGCGAGCCGCCATCAGCTCGCTGCTCTCCGAGATGTCGGGCCGGATGGTGCGCTTGAGCAGATCGTGGCTGATCGCGGTGGAGATGACGAGCAGCAGGCCCGCCGCGGTCGACAGCGCGGCGGCGAGTCCCCCCGCGGCCACGAGCGCGATGATCCAGTTCGGCAGGTTCGCGACCTCGGGGTTCGCGAGCACCATGATGTCGCGATCGACGTAGAGCTCGTTGGTGCCGGTGGTCTCCTCGTTGCTCACGAGTCGCTGGCCGTAGGTCCCGCGCTGGTCGGTGAACACCGGCTTACCCACGAACGGCTTGCCGTCGCCCGTGTACTGGATGCGCCCGTCGCCGTTCTTGTCGCGCCAGGCGATGAGGTCGGTGTCCTCCCAGTTCTTGAACCAATCGAGGATCACGGGCCCGCTTCCCTCGACCTGCTCGCTGTACCGAGCGTCGCTCACCGTGTGGATGAGGTTGGTGCGAGCGAACGCGCCGACGGCCGGGGCGGTCGTGTAGAGGATCGCGATGAAGAACAGCGCCCAGGCAGCCGAAGTGCGGGCATCCCGGACCCTGGGTACCGTGTAGAAGCGGACGATGACGTGGGGCAGGCCCGCCGTTCCGAGCATGAGCGCCGCCGTGATCATGAACACGTCGAGGGTCGGCTTCTGTCGCTCGGTGTAGGCCTCGAAACCGAGGTCGTCGTGCAGCTGGTTCAGCTTCTCCAGGAGGGGTACCGCCTCCCCACCCGAGATCTGGGTCCCGATCTCCCCACCGAGCATGCTGCCGAGCCCGAACTGCGGAATCACGTTGCCCGTGAGCAGCAGGCTGATCGCGATGGCGGGCACGAGGTAGGCGAAGATGAGCACGACGTACTGGGCGACCTGCGTGTAGGTGATGCCCTTCATGCCGCCGAGCACCGCGTAGAAGAAGACGATGAGCATCCCGATGCCCACGCCCCAGTCCACCGGGACCTCCAGGAAGCGCGAAAACACGACGCCAACGCCGCGCATCTGCCCCGCCACGTAGGTGAACGAGACAAAGATCGCGCAGAAGACGGCCACGATGCGTGCCGTGTCGCTGTAGAAGCGGTCGCCTACGAAGTCCGGCACCGTGAACTTGCCGAACTTGCGCAAATAGGGAGCGAGCAACAAGGCGAGCAACACGTAGCCGCCCGTCCAGCCCATCAGGTAGACGCCGCCGTCCATCCCGACGAAGCTGATGATGCCGGCCATCGAGATCCACGAGGCGGCGCTCATCCAGTCGGCGGCCGTGGCCATGCCGTTGGCGAGGGGGGGTACGCCGCCACCCGCGACGTAGAACTCCTTCGTGCTGCCTGCGCGCGACCAGATGGCGATGCCGATGTAGACCGCGAACGTCAGCCCGACGACGAGAAGGGTGAGGGTGTAGAGGCTCATGGGGATGCACTCCGTGCGGGCATCGCAACCGGATTGCGAGCCTGCGGGGTGAGGGGGCCAAGAGAAGGACGGCCAGATCAGTCCAGGCCGGCCTCCCTCTCGATGCGATCCATCACGACCACGTAGGTCACGATGAGCAAGACGAAGACGACGATGGCTCCCTGCTGAGCAAACCAGAAGCCGAGGGGGTAGTGGGTGAACGGCAGGTTGAACTGATTGAGGAACGGGGCGAACAGGATCCCGCACCCAAACCCCACGAACGCCCAGATCGACAGCAGAATCGCCACGACGCGCACGTTCTTGTTCCAGTAATCCTTGGCCTTTTCGGAAGGCTGGTTGGCCATGGCGGCTCCCTCTTCTTCAGCGATTCAGGCGGTCGTCGATCGCATCGACGACGGTAGGGTCGGCAAGCGTGGACAGGTCACCGAGCTGAGCGCGCTCCCCCGTGACGAGCTTGCGCAGGATGCGGCGCATGAGCTTGCCGGAGCGGGTCTTGGGGAGCCCGGGCACGATGATGACCCTGTCGGGGGTGGCGATGGGGCCGATGGCATGACGAACCTGCTCCTTGAGCGCCCCGACGATCTCGGCCTCGCTCTGCATGGCCTCCTCGTCCTTGACGAGGCACACGTAGGCGGCGATGCCCTGGCCCTTGATGTCGTGCGGCATGGGCACGCAGGCCGCCTCTGCCACCGCGTCGTGGGCTACGAGGGCGCTCTCGATCTCGGCTGTGCCGAGTCGGTGCCCCGAGACGTTGATCACGTCGTCGACGCGGCCCGTGATCCAGTAGTAGCCATCGGCATCGCGGCGGCACCCGTCGCCCGTGAAGTAGAAGCCGTCGAACGGCCGGAAGTAGGTGTCGAGGAACCGCTGATGGTCCCCGAAGATGGTCCGGGCCTGGCCAGGCCACGTGCCGCGCAACGCGAGCAGGCCCTCCGCCTCGACAGCCTCGATGACCTTGCCCTCGGCATCGAGCAGGACGGGGTCGATACCGAACATGGGCAGAGTCGCGCTCCCCGGCTTGAGCGGCGTGGCGCCGGGCAGCGGGGTGATCATGGTGCCGCCGGTCTCGGTCTGCCACCAGGTGTCGACAATGGGGCAGCGTCCCTCCCCCACCACGGTGTGGTACCAGCGCCAGACCTCGGGGTTGATGGGCTCGCCGACCGAGCCGAGGATGCGCAGCGACGCCCGCGACGTCTTCTTCACCGGCTCGTCGCCCTCCCGCATCAGCGCCCGCAGCGCGGTGGGCGAGGTGTAGAGGATGGTGGCCTCGAGATCGTCGACCACCTGCCAGTACCGGCTGGCATCGGGAAAGGTCGGGATGCTCTCGAAGAGCACGGACGTGATCCCGTTGCACAGCGGACCGTACACGATGTAGCTGTGGCCCGTGATCCAGCCGATGTCCGCCGCGCAGAAGTAGACGTCTTCGTCGCGGATGTCGAAGACGTAGCGGTGGGTGAACGCTGCCCAGAGCAGGTAGCCGCCCGAGGTGTGCACGAGCCCCTTGGGTTTGCCGGTGCTTCCCGAGGTGTAGAGCAGGAACAGCGGATCCTCGGCCGACATCCACTCGACGGGGCAGGCGGTACGGTGACGGGCCATGCCCTCGTGGAGCCAGGTGTCGCGGCCAGGGGTCATGGGAACGTCGGCGCCGGTGCGCTGGGCGACCAGCACGTGCTCGACCATCGACAGGCCGTTGACGGCATCGTCCGCGATCTGCTTGAGCGGAATGCGCTTGTTGCCACGCAGGCCCTCGTCAGCGGTGACGAGCACCCGGGCGCGGGCATCCACGATGCGGTCGCGGAGTGCCTCGGCCGAGAACCCAGCGAACACCACGGAGTGCACCGCGCCGATGCGAGCGCAGGCGAGCATCGCGACCGGGAGGTCGGGCGTCATGGGGAGGTAGAGGCACACCCGGTCACCCTTGCGGACGCCGAGCTCCCTCAGGAGGTTGGCACATCGACCGACGCGCCGCTTGAGCTCCGAGAAGGTGATCGTCTCGTACTCGCCGGGCTCGTTCTTGGCCCAGACGAACGCTGGGTGGTCGCCCTTGGTGAGCGCGTGCCGATCGACGCAGTTCATCGACACGTTCAGGCGACCACCGGAGAACCACGTCACCTCACCGTGCCCGTCGGTCTCGATGACGCGGTGAGGTTCGTGGAGCCACTCGAGCAGGCTCTTCTGGTTCCCCCAGAAGTGGGCCGGGTCCTGCACCGACCGCTCGTGAAGCTGTCGGTACTCCTCGAGACTGCGGACCCGGGCTCGCTCGGAAACGGCTGCCGGGGGCGGAAACATGGTTTCCTCGGACATCTCGACCTCCCCACTCCGCCCCGTCGAACGATCGGGCGAAGGTTGGAGAGCCCCGAAGCAACGACTGTGCCAAGGGTGTCAAAGAAGGCGGAGAGGACGATGAAAGCTGCGTCTCGTGCTTGCCCGCACCCCGAGGTGCGTTCCCTTTCGAAACACTCGCCGTTACGGAACGGAACGACCCAGCCTCGCGGCCCACGGCACAGGGTCCCCCCAAAGCAGACCCGCCACACCGGTTCGTGAGTCACGCCTTACCGCACTCGGTAGAGCGCCATGGGCACGAAGTCGAAGCCCGGAGCGCTGAAGAGCGCGTCGACGTGGTCGAAGTGGGGACCCTGAAGGTCGAACCAGGAGTTGCCGTCGTTGGTGTGCAGGATCAGCTGGTTCGCGTTCTGGTCGAGGGTCCACCGCCCCGATGTCACCACGGTGGTGCCGTTCATCGGGTCCAGGACGTCCATGGTCCGGTCGGGCCGGAACCGCACGAACATCAGGTTCCCCCCAAGCTGGGGGTTCGCGAACCGCCAAGTCCCGGCCGGCGTGAAGCCGAGGTGGGTCGGAACGGAAGCCGGCGGTTCGGGCGTTGGCGCGACGGGAGCGGGCCTCTGCGCGACGGGAGCCGGCTGCGGCGAGGGAGTCGGTCGAGCGGGAGCAGCCGGCTCGGGCTCGGGCGTCACCTCGACGGGAACCGGAACCTCCACGATCCGCTCGGTCGAGGACGGCCTCGGAATCAAGACCAACGCGACCACCACCCCCACGAAGAACACCGCGAGTGCGCCCACCAGCGCCCAGGCTCGCGACGAAGACGACCGCGTCCTCTGAAGCGTCGCCGGGCGCTCGCCGATCGCGGTCCCGAGGCTCGCGGCGAGCTGCTCGACGGAGTACTCGAACGCGTGCTCGTGGAGCTCGATGGCCTGCCGGTCACAGAGCGCGACGATGTCGTCCGGCAGCGAGCCCCGCGAGGGCAGACGAGCGCCGTTCACCAGCACCGGAAAGACGGCCAGCTTGCGTCGGACGGCCTCGCGGATCTCGAGCCGGACCCAGTCCGACTCCTCGTGGATGCGCGAGGGCCCGCCCTCGGGACCCGCCCACCTGGGCCCGATCACGACGACGATGGCGCGGCAACGCTGGATGCGATCCGCGATCACGCGTGCGAACTCCACGCCGGGGGCGATGCCCTCGACATCGCGGAACACCCGGCCGGGAAAGTGCTTGTCGAGCCGGTCATAGATGCGTCCCGCGTAGCCCGGCTCGTCCGAGCGACGGTAGCTCAAGAAGATTCGTCCGCCGGCCACACGCCCCCCTACGGGCTCCCTGCAGTGCCCCGACGCCCCCTTACCCTGCCCCGAGCGAACCGGGCCTGGTTGTTAAGCCTGGCGAAAGGAAGGGCCGCGCCTCCTTCGGCAAGCAGGCCAGGACCTCTGGAGATGACGTGTTCGCGTGGCTCGCCGCTCTTGCCTGCACGTCGCGGCCGCAGGCCCAGCCCGATCCCCGGCCGGACATCCTGCTCGTCGTGATGGACACCGTGCGCCAGGACCGCGTCGGGAGCTACGGCTACGACCAGCCGACCACGCCGAACGTCGACGCGCTCGCAGCGACGGGCATTCGCTACGCACAGGCGCGCTCGGTGGCGCCCTGGACGTCCCCCTCGCACGCCTCGTTGTTCACGGGCCTCTACCCGGACGAGCATCACACCACGCAGGAGAGCTGGGTCCTCGAGGCCCGCCACCGCACCCTCGCGGAGCAGCTCTCGGCTGCGGGATACCGGACCGTGGCTGCGGTCGGCAACCCGATGGTGTCGGAAGCGCGCGGGTTTCTCCAGGGATTCGACGTCACCCTCGAGTCCTACCGCCGGGCCCTGCGAAGGGCGAAGACGCCCGACGCCCACGCCGTGACGTGGCTCGGCGAGCAGCTGCCCGAGCGAGACGAGCGCCCGCAGTTCGTGTTCGTCAACCTGATCGGCGCCCACAGTCCCTACACGGACTGCCGGGCGTTCTGCGGCCGCTTCGGCGCTGCACTGGAGGACGGGCCGACGGCCAATGCCTGGCAGGCGATGACGCTCGGGCGCGAACAGCACGGCCCACCCGACTTCGAGCGGCTCTCGGCGCTCTACGACGCGGAGGTCGCCGCGGTGGACGACGCCGTCGGACGCATCGTGACGGCGTTTCGGGCCGCCGCGGGCGCTCGGGCCACGCAGATCGTGGTCACCTCGGACCACGGAGAGCACCTTGGCGAGCACGGTCAGGTCGACCACGTCTTCAGTCTGGGGGAGCCCCTCGTCCGGATTCCGTTGATCGTGGCCGGCTCGAACGTCGAGCCGACCGTGTCGAATGCGCCGGTCCAGCTCACCGACGTCCACGGCACGATCCTGGGTGCGGCGTCGATCGGGGGTGC
>CAZZLC010000084.1:0-21804 GCA_964655065.1 uncultured Enterobacteriaceae bacterium
CGCGTTCTCGCGTGAGCGAAGCGAGGGGGAGACGACCGAGCGAATCGCGTGCACGGCCACCGAGCGCGTGCCCTCCGGCAGCTCGACGGTGTGAACATCCGCTTGCAGGAACTCCACCTCGCGCCGAACCTGGGGGAAGACCGAGGCGCCTCCGATCAGTCGGAGAAGGTCGTCCGGGCGAGAGGGACGTCGATGTCGGCGATGATGTCGAGGGGAGTACCCGTGCCGCTGGGTAGACCGTCGTTCGAGATCACGACGACGCCGGTGAACCCGAGGGTGCTCGTCTGGAGCGTGCCCTCGAAGGTCCCCTCGACGGTCGGGCAGCCGTACGGCTCGCCGAGCGACTTGCAGGGGTCGGTCTCGGTGGTCGGGTCGAGGGTGATGGCGTCGATGGTGAAGTCACCACTCTGACCGAAATAGGTGAGGTCGCTCACCTCGTCCGCGTACACGGCGAACGCCTCGTCGATCTGAGCGTCGCCCACCGCGACCGTGCCGACGTCCACGAGGGGCGCGAACACGAACACCAGCTCGTCCACCGTCTGCGCCTGCGCGTCGAGACCGTCGAATGCCACGACGATCGTGAAGTCGAACGACTGGTTGCCGAAGCTCTGCAGGGTCTGCAAGGCAAACCCGTCCATGACGGTCACCGAGACGGGGCCGGAGTTGGGGCTCGGCGTCACCGGGGCGTTCACGAGGGTCAGGGTCACGGTGCCCAGCTCGTCGAGGTCGCCGAGCTCGAGGCCGCCTCCGACGTCCACGTCACCCAGGATGGTGGAGAGGGCGTCCTTCTCGTCCTGGGACAGCGGGCGGCCCGCAGGGGGCGACCCGGGATCGGGGTCCGTGGCGTCGGGATCGGGGTCGGCAGGGTCGTCGACCACTGGAGCGTCGACGGGGTCGCCGGCTGCGCGATCGACCGTACCCGGGTCGGTGGAGCTGCAGGCCGCGGCCAACATCATCAGGGAGCTCGTCAAGGTCAGGGTCATCGTGCGGGTCACAGTTCCTCCGTGGTGACGTCCACAGATGTCGGGGAGCGACGGCCGCGTTCAACGGCGACGCCGGTTTTCTTCAGCGCGCCCTCAACCGGGTCCCCGTTCCCAAACTGGAGCCGGTGATCTGGTCGCTGGCGCTGGCGTCGTGCACGATGCCCTCGAGGAGGAGGGCGTCCTCCGGGATGCTCACCAGGTCGATGTCGTACGTCCCGCCCGGCATGCGGACGTCCGCCCCCCCGACGACCACGTCGAGCTCGAGGTAGCCGACCCGCGAGGCGAGATCCGCGACGATGCTCCCGTTCGTGGCTCGCAGCGACGCCCGAGCCGACGCCTCCAGGACCACGTCGAGATCGCCGAGGTCCGAGATCGCGCAGAACTCGGTCGTGGCCGTCCCACGCATGGTGATGGGACCCGTCGAGGTGTGGAGATCGACGACCTGGGCGGAGGGGGTGTCGAGCGAGATCGAGCCGTCCAACGCCTCCGCCCGCACCCCCCAGGTGCCGCCCGTGATCTGCACGTCCCCTCGGTTGCTGGCGACGTAGACGTCGGTGAGGGCGGCGTTCGTGATGGTGATGTCGCCGTGCACGGTCTCGCCGAGGATGCGGTCGATGGTCGCAGGCAGCGTGATGACCACGGTGTTGTCGCCACACTCCGCGAGCCCGCAGAACGAAAACACGAACAGCTGCGTCGCCTGGAGCTGCGCGAACACGACGGAGCCGTCGTTGGTCGGCGGCTCGACCCGGGGCCCCGGCACCTCCCCGACCCGGATCGCGACGCTCGTGTCCGTGCCGAAGACGATCTCCTCGATCTCGACGTCGGAGAAGGTGACCGGCCCGGTGAGAGGATCGAACTCGATGTCGATGGGGGGGCTCCCAGCGTCGAGATCGGGGACGAACCCGCTACACTCGGTGCCCTGGACCAGCGTCGGAACCTCCGAGGTGGGGAGTCCCCCGGTGTCTGCGGTCGTCCTGCTCTCGCCCGGCGAGAGCATCGCCTCGGGGTCGAAGTCCACGGTCAATTCGCACCCGAGCCACGCGACCCACCACATCATGGCCTCCATCCGATCCGGAGCTCGACCCAGCCTTGGACGGGCGACAGTACCGCCTCGTCTTCACCGGGCAGGTCCAGCCTCGTCACTGCCGCGTCCGCGGTCGCTCCGAGCCAGGGCGAAACCGTCACCTGGCCGAGCTCGATCGGTACGCCGATTCCCGCCGTCACGACTGGCGCGACGTGCCGAGTGGGGGCTTCCTCGGCCACGCGGTAGTTCCGCATCGAGATCCCTGGTCCGAGCTCTGCGTGGATTGGTCCGAACGCCCACCAGGCCGCCACGTCGAGCTGCACGGCTCGGACCCGGGAGTCTTCGACGAAGCGCGTGGCCCGAGGGAGCTCGACCGCGATGCGAGCGCGAACGCCGCGCGTCCGTCCCAGGTGCACCCCCAGGCCGGGCCCGCCCGAGCCGGCGAGCTGGGCCCGGAACACCGCCGCCCCCGCGACCCAGACGTCCCAGCCGAGGCTCCGCGTGGATTCTCCGCGCTCCCGATCCACCTCGGTAGTCGGTTGCGTTGGAGGGTCCAGGGAAATGGGCTCGAGGGGAAGCTCGCGCTCGTCGGGCGGCGGCGGGGTCGGCTCGAGCGTGGGCATCGGCGCTGCGGGCGCTGCGGGCGCTGCGGGCGCTGCGGGCGCTTCGGGCTCGGGGCTCGCGGGAGTCGGGGCTGGTGGGGCCAGGCGCACGGGCGCAGGCACGGGGACCGAGGGAGGAGGGGGCGGCGTCCGCGGCGCCAGACTGAGCTCGGCCAGCAGGCTCGTGACCAGCGCCTCGACCAAGGCGCGGTCGTCTTCCGTCTCGGGAACCGCCACCTCGAGGACGCGCCCTCTCACGGTGATCCGCCACTGGTCGCCCACGATCTCGACGCGCACGTTCTGGTCGCCGAACACGTCGCCCGGCGGCCCAGGGTCCTGGGCGAACGCCCCGAGGCCAGCCAGCAACCAGATCATCGCGCCGAGAGACGAGCGGCGAGCTCCGCCGCGAGATCGGCCCACGCATCCTCGACGTCGGGGGCTGCCGCGTCGAGCAGCGCCTCGGCGCGCTCGGGGTCCTCGGCGGTGAGGCACGACGCGAGGAGGAGCCACTCCGGACCGGGGGGCAGCTCCGCGACGGCTTCCTCGAGCCGCGCGCGGATCCCGCACTGCTCGCGCTCGAATCCCCCGTGGACGAGGAAGGCGAGGAGCTCGGCCCGGCGGGCGGCGTGCCCAGCGTCGACGTACGCCTCGGCGAACTCGAGGGCGTCGTCGGACCGCCCGGCATCGACCAGGGCCCGCACGCGATGGGCGAGCAGCTCGCCGTGCACCGACGAACCGGGCTCGGCCAGCGAGGCCGCGCGGTCGAGCGACGCGAGGCGCGTCTCGGGAGCCGCCTGCGACTCGCTCAGGGAGGCCACCCGCCGCAGCAAGGTCGGAAGACCCTCGGGCAGACAGAGGACCCGCTGCCCGTCGGTGACGAAGCGCTCGGGCTCGCCCACGCACGTGACCGAGACGCGGCCGTGGTCCACGACCACCTCGGTCGCAAAGTGCTCACGATGGACATCGAACGCGGTACCCACCACGCGGACCAGCGCCTCGTCCGTGTTCACCGTCAGGTCGACCCCGCGGTTCGGCTCCACGTCCACGTGCAGGGTGCCCGCCTCCCAGGTCAGGCGCGGAGCATCGGAGGTCCCCCCGATCGACCCCTCGCCGTCGAATCGGACCTGGACGTGGTCGGGGAGCTCCGGGAGTCCGGGAGCAGTCGGCGCACGGAGCGCGAGGGCGACGAGCGCCGCGGCGGCTGCCGTCAGGGCCAGGGCCGCCAGGACGGTCGGCGTCCAGGGCCGACGTTCCCGATCCCGCAGCCGCGCTCTGAGCCGTTGCCGGGTCTCGTCACTCGGGGTCGTGGCAGCGATGTAGGCGCGTCGGGCTCGCTCTTCGGGCGTTGCGTGCATCACGGCGTCCCTCCTGCGCGGAACCGCTCCCGGAATTGGGCGCGGCCGTGGTAGAGCCGGCTCTTGATGGTTCCCTCGGGGACTCCCAGGATCTCACTGGCCTCGGTCACGGATCGATCTTCGAGGTAGCAGAGCACGAGCACCTCGCGATGCGCGTCGCTCAAGGCGTCGAGCACGGCCGCGACCTCGGCGGCGAGCTCCTTCTCCTCGAGCGGGGCGTCGGTGCGCTCCGGCGCCGTCCGCTCGGCGACCTTTGCTCCCGGCAACCAGCGTCGCCACCAGGCGAGTCGGCGGTGATTGGCCACCACCCGACGGCAGGTCGCGAACAGCCAGGAGGGAAGGGCCGCCGGGCTCCGAATCGTCGAGTGGCGCTGCACGAACACCATCATGACATCGTGCGCGGCCTCTTCAGCGTCGATTCGCCCCGCCCCGAGCCGGGCGCACCACGAGTAGACCGTGGGCAGCCAGTCGTCGAGCACGGCATCGAGCGCGGCGCCATCGCCGGCCAACGCGGCCTCGACGGAGCTCGGTGCGCGGTGAGAAGAACTCGCCATAGGGCCTCCACGCACCACGTGTAGGGATTTCGGGATGCCGTTCACAGCGGAACACAGAATCCTGGGTTGGCGCTGTCGGCTGGCTACTGCGCCACCGATCGACCAGGCGTCCAGGGGACCCGAGCGGCGTCGAGTGCCTCCTGCAGTCGATCGTACGCGGCCTCGTCCTCCGAGAGCTCCCCGAGCACGTCCTCGTACAGGCGGCGCGCTCGGGCCAGGGACTCCCGCTGGGCGTCGGTGGGGCCGTACACGTTGCTGTTGGGGGTGAAGCGCGCGTGCCAGAGCCAGCCCTCGACGGTCACGAGGGTGTCCCCGAACACGCTGCGCGTCTCGTGGCCGGTCAACCGGTCCCCGTGCTGGCGGAACGAACGCCTCAGCTCACTCGCCGCCGCGTAGAGCGCACCGCCATCGGAGAAGCGAGCGAGGACCTCGTGGATGGCGTCGAGCTCGGCCGAGACCTCCTCGATCCGGGAGCTGGCCGCCTGCACGGACCGACGGAGCTCGTCGGCTTCGCGCTCGAAAGCGACCCGGTCCGACTGGTCGGTCCCGGGGAGCACGGGAGCGGGTCGCACGGACACGACCTCGAAGTTCTGTGCCTGGCCGATCGGCGTGACCACGCCGTCCATGCGCTGAGCCATCGCCACGGCGTACGTCCCCGGGGGCACGAGCACGCCCAGGGGGGCCGCGTCGGACCTGCGTTCGTCTGCGGGCTCCCAGGCGTCGACGGGTGGGAATCGCAGGTCCCAGGTGACCCGGTGGAACCCCGCGGTGACCGGGCCCTCGAGCTGCCGGACGATCCGCCCCTCGGCGTCGGTCACGGTCAGCAGCACGGCTGGCTCTGCCTCGAGCTCCTCTCGTCGGATCTCCGGCCACGAAGGGAACGCGACGTCGCGGTTCGTCCTCTCGCGCTCCTTCTCCAGTTCCCGGCGGGCTTCCCGTCGGGTTCGAAGGGTCTCGGGCAGGTAGTACGTGAAGGTCGATCCGAACGGGGGATTGTCCGCTCGGTAGTACCCGTCGCCCCGGGAGGCCACGCACGAGGGGCGCGCACAACCCAGGGTGCGCTCGGGCACGTACCAGGGCGTGCGCCGCACCGCGAAGAGCGTCGCCCGGGACTCGAGGAGCTCGGTCGTCACTTCGCGAAGCGGGGAGTAGTCGTCGAGGATGTAGAAGCCGCGACCGAACGTGGCCCCGACGAGGTCGTTCTCCCGCCGCTGGATCGCGAGGTCCCTGAACGCGATGGTCGGCGTGCCCCCCGCGAGTCGGGTCCACTGCCTTCCGCCGTCGACCGTGAAGAAGACCCCGAACTCCGTGCCGAGGAAGAGGAGGTCTGGCTCGACGTGATCCTGTACGATTCGCCAGGCCACGTGGCGGTCGGGGAGGGTGCCTCCGATGTCCCTCCAGGAGCGACCCCGGTTGGTGCTCTCGAGGACGTAGGGCGCAAAGTCACCGTTCTTGTGCCGATCGAGCACGATGTAGACGGTGTCGGCGTCGTGGAGGTCGGCCTTGATGTCGTTCACGTAGAAGCCGCGGGGGACGCGCGGCAGTCGGCTCACCGTGCGCCAGCGTCGGCCCCCGTCTTCGGTGATCCGAACCCGACCGTCGTCGGTCCCGACGTAGATCAGGTCGGCGTCGAGCGGAGACTGGGCGATGGCGGTCAGCGTGTTGTACCGGGACATGGCATACAGATCCCAGGGGGCGTCCACGCTCCAGGTTCGGCCCATCAGGGGCTGCTGCAGTCGGTTCTCGTTGCGCGTCAGGTCGCCCGACAGGTCGGTCCAGGTGTCACCATGGTCGTCGCTCTTCCAGAGCCGCTGTGAGCCGAAGAAGATCGTCTTGGAGTCGTGAGGGCTGATCAGGATCGGCGCGTCCCAGTTGAAGCGCTCGGGAACGCTCGGATCCTCGGGCTGGGGGCGAATGTAGACGCTCTCGCGCGTGCGGCGGTCGAACCTGGTGAGGTTGCCCTGTTGCCACTGGGAGTAGACGATGTCGGGATTGGACGGGTCGACTGCGGGCTGGTGACCGTCGCCGAACAGCGTCACGAACCAGTCGGCGTTGCGAATCCCGCTGATGGACATCGTGCGCGAGGGGCCACCGTGGGAGTTGTTGTCCTGTGTGCCGCCGTACACGTTGTAGAAGGGCTCGTCGTTGTCGACCGCCACCTTGTAGTACTGCGTGACCGGCAGATTGGGGAAGAATCGCCAGGTGGTTCCCCGGTCGAAGCTCTCGTACAAGCCGCCGTCGGTTCCGGCCAGCAGGTAGTCCGGGTCGGCCGGGTCGAACACGAGGGCGTGGTGATCGGTGTGCTTGCTGTCGTGGTCGAGCTTCTGGAACGACGTTCCGCCATCGTGGGTCACGTGCAGGTGAACGTCCATCTGGTAGACGCGGTCGACGTCGTGTGGGCTGGCAAACAGCTCGTTGTAGTAGTGGGGCCCGGTTCCGCCCGAGACGTAGTCGCTGCGCTTCTCCCAGGTCTCGCCCGCGTCGGTCGACCGCCAGAATCCCCCGGTGCGCTTGTCGAGCTCGATGGTGGCGTACACCACGTCGGGGTCGACGGGGGATATCGCGAGGCCCGTCTTGCCCATCGTCTCCTCGGGAAGCCCCTCGCTGAGCTCCCGCCAGGTCTCGCCACCGTCCTCCGACTTGTGGATCCCGGTTCCGGGTCCCCCGTCCATCAGCGATGGGATGTTTCGGAATCGCTGCCAGGACACCGCCAGCATCGTGTCCGGGTCCCTCGGATCGAGGTGGACCTCCGAGACGCCGGTGTATCGGTCGTCGAGGGGGGTGTTGCCGAGGCCGTCTCCGAGGACCTTCCGCCAGGTCTCGCCTCCGTCGGTGGACTTGAACAGTCCCCGATCGCCACCAGGCGCCCACAGCGGACCCTGGGCCGCGACGAACACGGTCTCGGAGTCTCTTGGGTCCACGACGATCATGCCGATGTGCTCGGAATCGACGAGGCCCTTGTTCTCCCAGTTCTCGCCTCCGTCGTGACTCACGTAGACGCCGGCCCCGTAGCCCACGTGTCGGCCGCTCACGTTCTCGCCCGTGCCCACCCAGATCGTGTCTGGATCGTGGGGGTCCAGGGTCACGCAGCCGATCGAGTAGGCCTCTTCGTCATCGAACACGGGCGTCCAGGTGGTGCCTCGGTTCTCGGTTCGCCACACCCCGCCGCTGCCCACGGCGACGAACCATCGGCTTCGACGGGTGGGATCCACCGCGATGTCCGCAATGCGACCCGACGCGAACGCCGGGCCGATGCTGCGGAAGGTCAACCCTTCGAAGGTGGGGGCGTTGAAGCCGGGTTCGACGTCGGCGTCGTCAGCGGCCCAGACGGGGGCATGGAGCCCCAGCAAGAGCAGCAGGGCGTAGTGTGGCACGGATCCTCCTGGTGTCCGGTGGTTGCTCGGGTTCCTCGCGGCCGCCTTCAGAACGCCTCTCCTACGTAGAGGTAGAATCCGGGACCATCTTCGCTGAATCCGAATTCGACGCGCGTGTAGATGTCGGACGACGGGAAGGTGAGCACCCGCAGGCCTCCGCCTCCGGTGACGAGGGGTCGGGCGCTGGAGAGCTCGGACCAGCTCCGGTACACCGTGCCGGTGGCGACGAAAGCGGCGAGGCCGATGCGCTCGGTGATGCCGAGGGGAAGCGGGAGGATGCGGAGCTCGGCCTGGGCGGCGACCAGGTGCCGATCCCGGTAGCGACCCCGGTAGTAGCCGCGGAGCATGCTGTCTCCGCCGACGAGACCCAGCTCGTTGAACGGAAGGTCTCCGCCGCCGAACTGACCGAGGAGCTGACCCGCGAGCACCACCGTCTTGCCGGAGTCCAGGGGGCGGTAGCCGCGCAGGTCGGCATAGACGTTGTGGAAGCTGTACTCGCTCAACGCTCCGGCTCGACTGACGAGAATGGCGAGCTCCCCGAAAGTCCCATCGCGCACGTTCAAGGGATTGTGACGGGTGTCGTAGGCAATCCCGAGCCCAAAGGTCACGTTGGTCGTGCCGTCGCCCCCGCGGGGCTCGGCGATCGTCCGCCCGTCCTCGGCCTCGAAGCTCACGGCTCCGAGGCTCGAGATGCCCATCTCCGGGCCGAGGTAGAGCTCGGTGTCTCCCAGGCGGAACAGCACCCGCTCCCGAGCGACCAGCTGTCGGGCAGACACCACCACGGCGTCCTCGTAGCGCGCGTCCAGGCCGATGCCGTAGTAGAGCAGCGGGAAGCTCGCGATGATGCCTTCGCCAAGGAAAGACCGGCGGCTTCGGTCGGAGAAGATGGCGTGCTCGAAGGTCAGGCCGAACTGGTTGTTGAGCGTGTAGAAGGCGTAGAGCGGGATCTCGCTGAGCCGGTTGGTCACGTCTCCGCGACTGTGGAACAGGAGCAGCCCGGACAACCCGAACTCGAGCCGGGTCTCGGGGGCGTAGGCGAGGACCGGATAGGCGAGGAACTGGGGCTTTCCGGGGTCAACGGGCCCGTAGAGCAGGGTGTGGAGGTATCTGGCGACCCAACCATCGGGCCGCTCCGAGTCGGGTGCGTCTTCGTCGGGTTCGGCCGATCCACCTGGTGGACGGGCGGCCGGTCCGGGCTCGGGCCCCTCGGACATCGCGGTGCCGCAGACAATGAGGCCGAAAGTCCAGTACAACGCGCCGTCCCAGTCCCCGCGAGGGCGCCCGAGGGTCGCACGGCCCGCGCTCGCGTCGCCGCGTAGCCCCACTTATAGCTCGTCGCGGTCGATGTCCCCGACGCGCGGTCTTCCTCGATGCCCTGCAGGAGTTCGGGTAGGCGGACGTAGCCGCAAGCCAAAGGAGAGTGTCACGTGTCGACTCCCCGGCCCCGAGATCCCGCGAACGAGGCGTGGCGGACCCACCTGTCCGCCGAGACCCAGGCCCCCGAACGGGCCTACCGCTACCCCGTGCCCGAGCACCAGACGCGCGAGACCGAACGCCAGCAGGACCTCGACAAGCGCCAGCGGGAGGTCGAGAGCATCACGGCCGCGCTGGACTTCCCCTGGCGTCTGGCGCTGGAGTTCGGCTGTGGCAGCGGAGCCAACCTCGCCCTCCTGAAGGCCAGCGCGGCGAGTCGAGCCGACAGCGTGGTCGTCGGCCTCGACGCCGACTCGGCGCAGGTGGATCGCGCGCGCGCGGTGGCCGCCCAGCTCGCTCCGTTCGACGTCTCCGTCCATCACGCGACGGTGGAGGACCTGCGGTCCGCTCCGGCCGAGCTGCACGCCGACGCCGTGCTGTGCTGTCAGGTCCTCGGTCACACCAGCTCCCCGGAGACCGCGGAGATCGTGGCTGCCCTGCTCGAACGCGTTGCTCCGGGTGGTCGCGCCGTCCTGCTGTTCCCCGTGTTCCTTCCCGCGGCCTGGGAGCTGGGCTTCGCCCAGGAAGCTCCTCGAGGCGAGGACGTCTGCCACCTGGTCCGCACCGACCTGGCCCCCGACCACCCACAGTTCCGGCAGGTCGTGACCTCCGAGGCGTTCGACCGACTGGCGGCTGACCCGCCGTCCGGAGTGCTGCCGGTGCGCGGGTTCTACCTCGAAGCCTGGGACGGGCACGCTCGTGCAGTGCTGCCCACCCCGATTCCCGCTCCTCCGGCCACGCTCCGCGCCTTGATCCCCGGTCACTTCGACGTGAGCGGGGTGGCCTACTCCTGGCACGAGCGCGGTCCGGAGTCCGGAGACCCTGCGATCGGGGACGTTTGCATTACCCTCCGGCGACAGCGAGAATAGCGCCCGCGGAGGGGCGATGAACGAAATCGTGGCGGTCGTCGTAGGCGTCGTCGAACCGCTGGTGGGCGAGCTGATCGCGGCGGCCATCGTGTCCCTGCTGGGCCTGACGTGGGCCTGGCTGCGCAACTGGCTTCGCCTGGCCACAGTGAGGCGCGCCTTCGGTCGAAACGTGCACCGCCACGACGCGGTTTTCGTCAGTCTTCCTCTCTGGACGCTGTTGGAGGGGTCGCGAGACGTCCCTCGGTTCCGACGAACGTTTCGGGATGTCGACCACGACCTGTACGGCCCCAGCGAGATGTACGCCCGCGACGACATTCAGGGCGCACGCCAGATCTCGGACGTCTTTGCTCGCATCTTCCGCGAGCAGGTCCCCTTCCAGCCCGATGTCTACTCCGTCGACTTCGAGGCCAGAACGGCGATCCTCGTGGGGGCGTACCTCGCCAACTTCGACGCGCGGACCGTCCGGGACCAGTACGAGCGCGACTGGCCAGACGACCTCCCGCTGCAGTTCGTCGACATCGAAGAGACCCCCGAGACAGGGGCGGCCTACGTGATCCGCGACAAGGCCACCGGCGTGGTCTACGCATCGGACGAGCACTTCGAGTACGCCTACATCATGCGTGTGCCGAACAACCTGGGCACGTTTCGGGGGGCCTACATCTTCTTCCTCGCCGGCATCCACGCGGCGGGGACGGAGGCAGCGAGCCTCTACTTCGCCAAGCACTGGAAGCGGTTCGCGCGTCGCCAGGGCCCCGCCTTCGTCTTGCTCAAGCTCCCGCGTGACGCTCCGAACCAGCACACGGTGGAGGTCGAGCGCGGCCTCGAGCGGTGGTGGGAGCGCCTGCGCGCGCCCACCCGCACGCCGCCGATCAAGAGCCCGGCATGAGCATCGCAACCTTGGCCCTGCTCGTGGGCTGCGCGACCCACGGCTCGGCTGGCCATCCCGGCGGGGGCGTGCTGGCCATCACGCCGCCGAGCGGCACGCTCGACCGGCTCGTGGCGGCGGTCGATGCGGACGGGGACCGGCGCATCACCGTGGAGGACGTGGAGGACGGAGAGGTCCCCACCTTCACCTTGGCTGGCCCCGAGGGCCGCATCCGGATCGCGGGCGTCTACCCGCTGTCGAACCTCGCCCAGGAGCTGGCCTTGGCGGAGCCTGGCCACGCCATCGAGCTCTCGCGGATCGTCGAGCATCCGCTGGATCGAACCCGACGGCTGATCGACACGCAGTTCTGGAGCGGGCTCACTCGCCGGATGACCGCCGACGGCCTCTGGGACGTGCTCACCGACGACAAGCTCTCGGTCTCTGCGCCGGCGCGCTCGGCGAAGCTGGGGGCGGAGCAGGCGACGGAGTCGACTGCCGGCCGAGACCGAGAGCGCCCGGACATCGCGAGTCCCCTTTCTCCCGCCAGGGCCCACGCGCCGGAAGACCTCGAGGGATGTCGCCACGGTCCCCGGTCTCCCGAGCAGCCGGTGCGCTTTCTCTGGGTGGCCGCATCGGACGACGACGCGTTTCGCCGCCACGCCGCGGCGGCCGAGAAGCAGCCTGGAGTGGTCGTGTGTCGGCTGCCCGAGCCGATCACGCCCGAGTTCGTACAGTCGCTCGACGGATCCGACACCCGCCCGGCGCGACACGGGCTCCTGGCGCTGGCGTCGAGGGACGGCGAGGACCTCCCGTACGTGGTCCCCGGCGGTCGCTTCAACGAGCTGTACGGGTGGGACTCGTACTTCCACGTCCGGGGGCTTCTGGCGAGCGGTCGCGATGCGCTCGCGCTCGCCGTCGTCGAGCACCTGCTCTACGAGGTCGAGCACTACGGCCAGGTGCTCAACGCGAACCGCACCTACTACCTGACCCGGAGCCAGCCCCCCTTTCTCGCGCAGGCGGTGCTCGCGATCTGGGAGGAGCTCGGGGGTCGCCTTCCTCGGGCATGGCTCGAGCGCGCCGTCGCGCTGGCCGTTCGAGAACACGAGACCGTCTGGTCCACCGGTCCGAGGCGGACCTCCCTCTGCGACGGGTCGACCTGCCTCGCTCGCTACCACGGGCGTGGCCTCGGGGAGCCACCCGAGGTCGAGCCCGGACACTTTGATGCCCTCTATCGACGCATCGGCCGCGCACACGGCCTGGCCGACGACCCTCGCGACCTCTCCCGGCGTTACCGGGCGCGCGCCTTGTCCGAGCCCGTGTTGGCCGCCCTCGACCGAGCCTTCGAGCACGACCGGTGCATGCGCGAGTCCGGCCACGACACGACGTATCGCTGGTTCGACCTGGAGACGCTCGACGATCGTTGTGCCGACTTCGCTCCAGTGGGGCTCAACGCGCTCCTCCTCGGGCAGGAGATCGCGATCGCGAAGCTGAAGCGGGCGCTCTCCGTCGGAGGTCCCGTGCCGCCGCAGGACGGGGCAGATGCCTGGTGCGAGCGAGCCCAGCGACGGGCCGGCCTGGTCCGTGCCCACCTCTACGATCCTGGTCTCGAGCTCTTCTTCGACTTCGACCTGCGTCGGGAACGACGCAGCACCTACCTGGCCGCGACTACGCTGCTGCCGCTCTGGGCCACGTCGCGGTCGGATCCCACCTGCCCGGTGGAGGTCTTCGGCGATCCCTCCGAGCGGGCCCGCTTCGTCGAGCGGGCGCTGCAGGCTCTGGAGGCCCCTGGAGGGATCGCCGCCTCGCGCCGGTCGGACGCCGTTGCCGCGCTCGATGCAGCGAGCGCGTCGCTCGGGGTGGAGCGCGAGGCGTTGCTCCGCCAGTGGGACCATCCCAACGGCTGGGCGCCACACCAGGTCCTCGCCTGGGAAGCCCTCGACGGGCACGGCTTCGGCCCGGAGGCGCAGCGCCTGCGAGTGCGCTGGCTCCAGACGATCCTGAAGGGCGTGGTGTCCCACCACGGGACCATCCCCGAGAAGTTCGACGTCGTGCGCCAGAGTCATCGCGTCTTCGCCGAGTACGGCAACGTCGGGACGGACTTCGCCTACATCACCCGCGAAGGCTTCGGCTGGATGAACGCCTCGTTCTTGCTCGCCCTCGACGGGCTCTCCGAAGACTCGCTGCACGAGCTCCGGGGCCAGGCCCTGCGCGACGCGGCCCCCGGGCAACCGCCCGGCGAAGGCGAGGGGGACCGGTAGGCCTGCCGTGGTTACGCTGCGGGCGGCCGTCAGGTGTCGTCTCGCGGAGCGGCGCGGCTCGTGGAGGGAGGAGTGGTGGTTCCTCGTGGTTTCCTTGGGCCCGTGCGACTCCGCTCGCGTGGTGGGGGCTCGCGATGAGGCGAGCGCTGCTCCTGGTCGGTGCGGCCGCCATCGCCGTGGGGTGCGCGAAGCCGCGCGACCTCGCCGACCCCTATGACCGGCCGGTCGACTACACCGCCTACACGGTGCGCGGCGTCCAGGCCGAGGTCTCGGTCGGAGGCAGCCAGACGCCTGACCTCGCGGCTCGCGTCGGGGTCACCGCGGGCCTCGGCAAGCAAGTCCAGGTCGACCTCAACGTGGGCCACATCGCGCTCGGCGTCGTCAACGTAGGGGCTCGCGCCACCCTGCTCGAGCGCGGTCCCTGGGCGCTGGCCGTCGACGGGCGGATCCTCGGGACCCGCGGCCGGTACCTGTGGTACCTGCCCGCGAGCCTTCGCGACGACATCGGCGATCTCGGGCTGGTCACGGTTCCCATCGGGATCCACGCGACGCGACGGTTCGGTCGGCGCCTCGTCGCGAGCCTCGGCGCTGGCTACGGGCACTCCGCGGTCGGTGGGTCCTTCGTGGGCGAAGCCCTCGTGCTCGACGGCTCGCTCGGCGCCCGCCGGCTCTGGGTGCGACCGGCGGTCCACCTGGCGCTCGGCCGATTCGTGATCGAGGGCACGGTGTTCGTGCCCTACGCAGTCTGGGGCGTCACCGCGCTCGATGGCACGGTGGAGCTGCAGCCGGGCGTCCGGGCCGGAGCGACGTCCTACGAGTGGGTGCCGCTCCGCGCTGGGCTCGGGACCAGCTGGCGGCTCACGGGGGAGCTGAGCCTCGGGCGGACGCGCCTGCGCGCCGGTGTCACGGGCAGCCCCGTCGCCGCCGAGCTCGGCGTTCCCTTGCTGCCCACGGTGGGCCTGCGGTACCGGACGAAGCCGGCCCGAGGGGACGGAGGAACACCATGATCGCACTGGCACTCGTGGCGTGTGGCCCCGCCCCACGCACCTGGCCCCCCCTCGACGATGCCGAGCTCCAAGCCCGGCTCGACAACCCCACGGCTCCGCTCCCCGACCCGGACGCGATCGCCGAGGAGCTCCGGGACATCCTTCAGGCCGGTGGCGACCTCGAGTCGGTTCCGGCGACCCTGGATCCCGTGCTCGCGGATCCGGGGACCGAGAAGCCCCCTCCGGACGAGGAGGGGGACGAGGAGCTGATCTCGGGCACGAGCGCGTTCTTCGACGTCGCGTGCCCCGGCACCGGATCCGTGCCCGATCCCGACTTCGCCAGCGGCCTGATGCGCATCGAAGGGCCCTTCCTGCTCGAAGACGGCTCGCTGCCCGTCTTGGGGCCGCTGTTTCTCACCTTCGGCGCGTGTGAGCTCGGTGACAGCGTCGTCGACGGCGAGATGCGGGCCCGGTGGAACGCCGATGCCGAGCGGCTGCTCGCGGTGGGCGACGTGAGCCTGCTCGTCGACGGAGTGGAGCTCGCGTGGAACGCGGTGCTCGCCTACGAACCCACCGGGCTCTCGCTGAGCTACGCCATCCCGAGCGGCACGGTCACCCTGGCCTTCGGTACGGACAGCGTGCAGGTCACGTTCGCCGACGGCGTCGCGGTCTGCACCCGGGTCGAGCCCGTGACCTGCGTGGGGCTCGAGTAGCCACGGCTTCGTCAGGATTCCGCAAGGTGTCGCCCATATCCGATTCACACGACTCGAGACCGGAGCCGCCATGTTCGTCATCGCCTTGACCCTCTCCCTCACGCCGGCCCACGCGGGACCCGGCGACGGCCGCCTCCGCAACACCGCGCAGCGTGCCGACAACCAGGCCGACCAGCAGGACGACCGCCGAGACGCTGCGGTCATCGTGGAGCTCGTCGACAGCTGGAAGCGCGCGATCGCGGCGGGCGACAGTGGCGCTGCCCTCCAGACCGACGCTCGGATCTTCGCGTGGCTCGAGGAGGAGATCGCGGAGAGCAGCCGTGACCTCGCGGAGGCCCGTCGCGAGACCGCGGCCAGCCGACGAGAGACCCGAGGGAGCCGCCGCCAGGCGGCGTCGCAGGGTGGCGTGGTGAACCGCGTGGAGACCCGCGACGACCGACGCGACACCACGGACGACCGGGTCGACACCGCTCAGGCCGCCCAGGATCTCGAGCAGACGAAGGCCGTCCAGGCGAGGCTCACGGCGCTCCAGCCGGCGTTCCGCGACGGCCGGGCGACGCCGGCCCAGGTTCAGGAGAAGCGCGGCCTGCTCGAGAGTCTCGTGGCGATGTCGCGTCGCGAGCTCTTGGAGGGCCAGGAGGAGATTCGCGAGGACCGTGTCGAGACCCGGGAAGATCGCCGGGTGCGTCGTCGCTGATCGGCAGGCCGGGCCGTGGCCTCCTCTGGGCCCCGGCCGCTCATCGTGACCGCAGGAAGGGCGCGCACCTTCGCCTCTCCGCCGGCGAGAGCAACGGGCAGGCTTCCTCCAGAATGCGCCGGCCCTCGGCGCGCCGCCCCGCGGCAAACAGCTGACTCCCGGCATAGGCCCGCACGCCAGCCGCGGCCTGGATGAGGCGAGCGTCGCCCGTGGCCCGGACGTCGGCCTTGTCGAGCATGGCGAGCGCGTCGCGGGGACGTTGCTCGTCCGTGAGCTTCGACGCGAGGAACACCGCGGCGAACGGCTCGACTTCGGGCAGGATCCGCAGGGCGCGCTGCGCGAGGGCGAGGTCCGAGGCGACCGCGGCGCACTCGAAGGCGCTCCTCGCGTAGGGGGCCCGGTCGGGAATCTCCGGAGCGCGCAGCGGACCGTCGAACACGGACGAGCAGGCCCCTTGCTCCCCCCGCGCCACGCGCTTCGCAGCTCGGCCGAACAGGTAGTGCGAGCTCGGGTGCCGCGAGATCTCGGGATCGATCGAGCGAACCGCCTCGATCCAGGCTCCCGTTGCGTTCAGATCCAAGGCCGCTCCAGGCTCTTCGGTCATCGTCGACAGGAGGCCGCCGACGGACCGCGCGATCTCGCCCTCGGGGAGCTTGCGCCCCGCCGACACGAAGTAGACGAGCCTCCGCTCGGTCGCGAACCAGTACTCCCGGTAGGGTCCGTCGTTGGTCGTCCGGGTCGTGACGCGCAACGCCGAGGCCACCCCTGGGACGTCGACGTCGAGACGCTTGGCCTTTGGGGGCCGCAGGAGCGCTCCGTTGACCTTCGCGTGCACCCTCGTGGGGACGCCCCTGGTCCGAGCGTCCTGGATGTGGGCGCGGCGCCGCTCCAGCAGCGCTTCGGGTGCACCTGGTTGCTCGAGCAGGAATGCGCCGAGCCCGAGCGTCCGGTCATCCGCCTCGGCTGCGAGCCGAAACCCGCCCCGGGCTCGGGGCATCGCATCGAGACCGAGCTGATCCTGGAACAAGCTCGTCAGGAAGGTGGTCGGCGAGGCCGGAACGGGCCCCTCGACCTCGACCTTCCCCAGCTCGAGGCGCCCGAGCGCGGCTCGGAGCGGGTCTCCCGAACGCCAGCCCGGGGAGTGGGTGGGTCTGATCGCGTCGACGATGGCGGACCACGACGGGGCCGGGCCGACCATCGCCGGCCAGACGAGATCGTGCTCGGCGAGCGACTCGGCGAGGCGGCGGCCCCAGCTGTAGACCGCGGCGGCACCATCGGCGGGCAGGCTCGCTTCGAGCTCGATGCCCGAGGCTGCGTCGAGCAGCCGGCCAGTCGCCGGAGCCTCGACGTCCGCGCAGTACTCGGCGGCGACGTGCTCGGCGTGGCCTTCGCGCAGCGCCAGTCGCCCTCGTTCGAGGTCGGCGTCGTCCTCGCCCTGCACGCCATACTGGTGCTGGAGGGCGTGGACGAGCTCGTGGACCAGCACGCAGCGTAGCAGCGGACGGAGGGTCTGCTCTGCGAGCTTCAGCGACCGTCCGATCTCCTGCAGGTTCTCCTCGACGAGGTAGACCGTCTCGTCCTGGCTCGCGTAGAGCGCCATCGCGTTCACCACCAGGTGCTCGACGCGCTCCACCTGGTCGGACGATGCCCGATAGGGCTCGTCGGTCCTCCCCAGGTTCGCCGCGAAGTCCATCCGCACCGGGGCTCGGAGGAGCCGCGCGCGAAGGGCAGCCCGCGTGTCGATGTCGACCTCGGGTACCCGCACGAAGGTTCGACCGGTCCGTCGTTCGACCTGGGGGACGAGGTCGCTGACCATGGCGGTCGCGACCCGGACATCGACCGCCTGGCCGTACGCGAGGGCAGCGAGCCACACCCAGATCCCGACCACGTCAGCCTCCGAAGGCGTAGGCGAGGCCGATGCGGAAGGTCGGCGTGTGCACGTAGCGCCTCAGCGTCTGGTCGAGCCAAGCCTCCGCGCCCTCCGTGAAGGCGTCCTGGATGGCGGGGCTCCGCGGTGTGAAGGTCGGGTCCACCCGCGTACGAGCGCCGACCGTGAACGCGGCCCCGAGGCCTACGGCAAGCCGCAGTCCCCCGGTCAGCGGAGGCTCCCACAGCAGCTCGGGGCCGAGCAGGTGTACCGTGGTGCCGAGGTCATAGTCCAGCCCGGTGGTCGGTCCGTCCGGCCTGGGGGCCTCGATCCCGGAGGCGGCGACCAGGAGCTCCTGGCCCGTGGCGCTTCCGCCCAGCGTCGCGAGCCGGTAGGTCGCCTGGAGGGACAGCCGACGCCATCCCTCGCGATCGGTGAAGCGCCAGCCGACGTCGAGGGAGGCCACGAGGGACCGCTGGAGCGACGAGCGGATCACGTCCGCGGTCGGCTCGCCGTAGGCATCGAAGGCCATGGCCACGCCGTTGATCGCGTCGACGTAGGGCCCCGGCAGGACGCCGAGCCGAAGTCCCGTGCGAACCCGACCAGGCCACTCCACCCGTGCCCCGACGCCCACGTCCGTCGGCACGGTGGTGCCGACCTCGACCAGCACCGGGGGCGCGGCCATTGCCGCCGCCATCCACAACCACATTGCTCCTCCGACCATCGGTAGTGCGGACCTACTCTGCGAGCGCGACCGCGGCACGGTCGGCAGAGATTCGCGATCAGGTCGTCCGCGACGTCATCGCTCGACGTCGACGCGGACGTAGACGTTGCTGCGCTCGTGGCGGAGCTCTGGCACGCCGCGCAGCGACTCGGCGTGACCAACGAGGAAGAGACCTCCGATCGGCAGGTGTTGGGCCAGCTTGGCGGCGACCTGACGCTTGGTCTGCTCCGAGAAGTAGATGAACACGTTGCGACAGAGGATCACGTCCACCGGCGCCCGGAAGCGAAACGGGTCCCCGACCAGGTCGAGCGGACGAAACCCGACCCTGCGGCGCAGGTCCGGGGCGATCACGAAGCTCCCGTCCGGCTGGTCCACCACGAACCGGCCCGCCCAGCGGGGCAAGCCGCTTCGGGAGGCCGCCTCGTAGCGTGCCTGGGCTGCGTGACGCAGGACGTTGGTGTCGACGTCGGTGCCGAGGACCTGGAATGGTGACCCCGCCCGTTCGGTCGCTCGCTCGAGCAGCATCGCGACGGTGTAGGGCTCCTCGCCCGTCGAGCAGGCCGCAGACCACGCCCGGATCTGGCTCGCTCCGCGCTGCCGCGCCGCCTCCAGGACCGACGGAAGCACACCGCCGAGCCAGTCGAGCTGCTCGGAGTCACGAAAGAACTCGGTCTGGTTGGTCGTCAGCGCGTTGATGAACGCGCGTACTTCTCCGGCGTCGCCCTGGAGCCGCGCCACGTAGTCGCGAAACGAGCCGAGCCCCAAGGCGGACAGCCGGCGGGCGAGTCGCCCGGCCACGAGGGTCCGCTTGCTGTCCGCGAGCTCGATGCCCGTCTCCTCGGCGAGGCGACGGACCAGGGTTCGGAACTCGCGGTCCTCGAGGACGGGAACCCCGTTGTGGAGCCGCGCGAGAGGCGCCAGGGGGCTCACCGACCGGACTCGAGCTCGGCGACGTCGAACACCTGGTTGATGTCCAGCAAGATGTAGAACCGGTCGTCCCGCTCGGCCATGCCCGCGATGAACTCGGTACGGATGGATGCGTCGAAGCTCGGAGGGGGCTGGATGTCGGCGTCGGCGAGCGAGACCACGTCGTCGACGGAGTCCACCACGGCGCCGATGGTGCGCCCATCCACCTCGAGGATGATGATGACGGTGAACTTGTGGCACTCGGCGGCGTCGAGGCCGAGCTTCTCCCGCAGATCGACCACGGGAACCACGGTGCCTCGCAGATTGAGCACGCCTTTGACGAACCGAGGCACGTTCGGGATGCGACTGAGCGGTCGGTAGCCGATGAACTCGAGCACGCGGTTGATGTCGACGCCATAGTCTTCGTCGCCGAGCACGAAGGTCACGTACTCTCGCGTCTCCGACCGAGCGGCGGTCGACCCGTCGTTGGTCGCGTCACGGGTCGGGTCGAGGAAAGACACCCATCACCTCGCTAATAGACCGAGCTGTCGAAGAAGTCATCGACCTCGTCGGCCTTCGAATCGGACGATTCTGCTCGCGATGGGTGGGTCTGCTTGATCTCCGGGTAGCTGCGGGCATGGTCAGGAAGGGCGAGAACTCGCGACGTGCCGCCGGCGTGGCGTCTGACGAGCTCTCGACCGCTGGTCGTCCGGAAGTAGGCGATCAGGCTGTGCATCTCCTCTGCTTCCGAGGACAGCTGGCTCGCCGCGGTGGAGGTCTCCTCCACCATGGACGCGTTGCCCTGGACCGCCTGGTCCATCAGGGCGATGGCCTGGTTGACCTGGTCGATGCCCGTGGACTGCTCGCGACTCGCGGTGGCGATCTCGGACATGCGCTCCGCGACCTCGCCGACCGAGGCGACGATCTGCTCGAGCATGCTGCCGGACTGGTCGACGAGCCGGTTGGCGTCCTGGATGCGGGTGTTGCTGTCCTCGATGAGGGCCTGGATCTCCTTGGCCGCGCTCGCCGAGCGAGCGGCGAGGCTCCGGACCTCCTGTGCGACGACGGCGAAGCCCTTGCCGTGGTCGCCGGCTCGGGCGGCCTCCACGGCCGCGTTGAGCGCCAACAGGTTGGTCTGGAACGCGATCTCGTTGACCAGGTGGACGATGGCGGCGATCTTCTTGGACGACGCCATGACCTGCGACATGGCGTCCACGGTCTCGACCACCACCTCGCCACCCGACCGGGCCAGCTCGGACGCCTTCACGGCGGAGCTGCTCGCCACGTTGGCGTTCTCGGCGTTCTGCTTGACGGTGCTCGTCATCTCTTCGAGCGTCGCCGAGGTCTCCTCGATCGAGGAGGCCTGCTCCTGGGTTCGTCGCGACAGGTCGTCGGTACCCGAGGCGATCTCGCCCGAGCCGGTCGCCACGACCCCAGCCGACCGCTTGATCTCGCCCACGAGCTGGGCCAGCTTCTCGACCATCGCGTCGAGGCTCTGGGCCATCTGCGAGACCTCGTCGCCTCCCCGCATCTCGAGGGTGTTCGTGAGGTCCCCGTCGGCGATCTCGAGCAGGTGCATCCGGACGCGGTTCAGGGGGCGGGAGATGCTGCCCGCCACCAGGGCTGCGACGGCCGCTCCGATGGCCACCGCGATGACCGCGAGCAGCGCGCTCGTACCGAGCGCCCGACTCTGGGCCGCCGCCATCTTGATCTCCTGGCCGCGCGCGAGCTCGTCCATCGCTCGCACGACGGCGGTCCCGTGGCCAGCAAGCTCGTCAGAGAGCTCGCCCTCCTTCTCCTTGAGGACGACGACGCTGTTGAAGTTGGTTCGATACGTTCGGGCGGCTTGGATGACCATCGCGAGCTGCTGTCGCGTCGCCGGGTTCCGGGTGGCACTCCGCCGCGCCTCGGCCGACGACAGCAGGCTCTCCATGGTGACGTTGAGCTGGTCGGCGTACGTGCGGTCGACGGTTCGCCGGAAGTCGCGATAGGCGATCCGCGCCTTCAGGAATCCCTCGACGAACTCGAAGGCCTCGGTCTGCCTGGACAGCGAGGAGATGGCGGCGTCTGCCTCGGCCGCCGACCGATCCATGACGGAGATCTGGGCCAGGATCTCGCGTTGGTTGGCGACCATGTCGTTCCAGCCGTCGAGGTACTCGGCGACCGCCTCCTCGGACTTCTGGATCAGGGCCTGATCCGCGGGGTCCTTCAGCAGGGTGCGGAGCACCGCGAAGTCCTCGTCCATGGTGTCGGTGATCGACCGAATCTCGGAGAGCAGCCCAGTGTCCTTGGTGGCCACGAACTGGTTGCGGGTGGTGGCCGTGTCCTTGGTGAGGCCGATGAGGTTGGTGGTGTGGCTGCGGATGCTCGCCCTACGGTCGAGCTCCGACAGGGAGGTCCACGACACGACACCCATCAGGGCCGTGAGCAGGACCACCAGACCGAACCCCACGTACAGCTTGGTCGCGATTGTCAGATTGTTCATGAGTTTGCCCCTGATCTCGTGTCGAAGGCCATCTGCTCGAAGGTTTGGACGTCGAGAATCATGGCGACC
>CAZZLC010000085.1:0-21630 GCA_964655065.1 uncultured Enterobacteriaceae bacterium
GGACCCACCACAGGTCCGCGCCGTGGGTGGTCGTCTGCGCGAAGCGGTGCAGCAGGTTCATCACCACCTCGGCGTCACCGACGAGCGAGGGGAGCTGCTGGAGCACGTCGCGGCGAGCCGCCCACTGCTCCTGCCCATGCTGCACCCCCAGCGCGGCGGTGACGGTGTCGTGGGCGATGGCCTCGGCCTCGGACACCACCCGAGCCACGAGCTCCGGCGAGCCCTCGGCCGCCACCCGACGCACCAGTTGGTCGGCGGCCCCCTCCCCGACGAGCCCGCAGGTGAGCGACAGCACCTCCGCCCACGTGGCGGGCGTCTCCCGCGCCTGCCGCAAGGCCCCGCCGAGCTGCCCCGGGGCCTCGGCTACCTCGACCAGCGTCTCCCCGACCATCGCCTGGTTGAGCACCTCCACCGGAACCTCGCCGATGCCGTGGATGCCGATGTCGTTGGCGAGCGCCCGCGCGGCCAGGTACTCCCGCAGCGATCGGTGCGGAAAGCCATAGTCGCGCACCATGGCGAGGCTCGGCGAAGGCAGCAGGAGGCCCGTCGCGGTCGCCACGTCGCGGAGGAACGCCGAGAGGTCGCGCCAGGGCTCGTGCGCGTCGCGAAGTCGCTGGGGCAGCTCTCCCGAGCGCTCCAACGTGGCCACCATCTCCCGCACCGGCGTGAACGGGCGCTCCCGACCGTGGAGGCGCAGGGCGAGCCAGCCGAGCGCGTCCTCGGCGAGGTGAGGCGCGTGCAGCCGCCGCCCCTCCTGGCCGGGTGCCCGGTGGGCTCCCGTGAGCAGGTGGCCCACCGCCTCGGTGTACAGCTCGCTCCGCCGCCGCGGCACGGAGCCGCCGTGCTTGCGAACGATGCCCACGAGCGTGAGCAGCAGAGGGTTCTCGATGATGCGCCGGAGCCGCGGACGCGCCACCATCTCCTCGAGGGTCTGCTTCACCACGGCCGGATCGTCGACCCAGCGGCCGAGCAGCGACGCCTGGGCCTCGGAGGTCAGCGGGCACAGCCGCAGCTCGGCAAACCCCGCGGGCGGCTCGTAGCCGATCGGCCGGCTCGACACGAACACGGGGCAGTCCCCCGCCTCGGCCGCGACGGTCGCCACCACGTCGCGAGCCACGCTGGGATCCCCGTGCTCGTCGAGCCCGTCGAGCAACAAGACGGCTCGGCCTGCGTCCACCACCTCCCGAAGCCGGGGCGCGACCTCGCCCCCGAGGGTCGGCAGCAGCTCGTGCAGCCCCTGGCCGCGCTCGAAGGTGGCGATGCGCAGGGGAATGGGGAGCAGCCCGTCCGGCTCGTCGAGCTGCTCGAGCCCGAGCCGGTGCAGCAGGGTCGTCTTGCCCGAGCCGGGCTCGCCGAGCAAGGTCCACCGCCGGTGCCCGTCGAAGTGCAGCACGTCCGACAGGCTGAGTCGCTCGCGACCACTCAAGCCCTGGGGAAGCCGCCCCTTCCAGTCGTGGGGCCGCGCGAACACCGCGTCGGCGTCCTGACCGAGCTCGCCGGTGAGCCGCACCTCGACGTACACGTCGGACATCGCCCGCTGCCCACCGCGGCGGAACACCTCGGGCAGCTGGTCGAACTGGTTGCGCAGCCGCGTGCGGTAGGCGGAGAGCGGATCGTGAGCGGCCGCTCCCTCGATCACCGGGGGCTGCGGGCGCTCGCGGTCGGGGCGACGGAGGTCGAAGGTCTGGAGATCGGCCTCGCCTCCCCGAGGGTGGGACGGCACGTAGCGGTCTCCCACGAACTGAAAGGCCCGACGCGTGGCTCGCCCCTCGAAGGGGTCGAGCTCGAAGAGGACGACGCGCTCGGGACCGGCGCCCGAGCGGATCGCGCCGTCGTAGCCGGTCGCCCCGGTGCTCGCGGCCAGGCTGTGCAGCACGAGGCCCGAGCGCTTCGTGATGCTGGGGCGCACGACGTCGCGGTCCCAGTCCACCAACGCCGACCAGGGATGGTGCAGCGCGGTCACCACGAGGTCCGCGTCGCCGAGCTCGGCGAGGCGCTCGTGGAGCTGCCACTCCCCGACGATGGCCTGGCCGGGCTCGGCCGCGAGCCAGGCGCTGGACAGCCCGATCAAGTGCACGCGGACGGCTCCGAGCTGCTGCTTCCATCCCCGCCAGAGCGCCGGGTTCTCGACCCCCAGGTCGCCGAGGAAGCCGAGGAAGTCCGCGTGCCGCTCGATCACCGCGTCGCGGATCTCCTCGACCTCCGCGGTCACCTCGGCCTGGGCGCCGGCCTCGAGGAGGGCGAGGCGGGCGCGCTCGAGGGTCCGGGTCTTCTTGGTGGCGTCGACGTCGCCGGGGCCGGGCACGATCCGCAGGCGAGACGGCTCGAGGCCCGCGTCGCCGAGGAGCTGCCGAAACCACGGCCGGGCGCGCGCGTAGTCCGCGGCGCGCCCGGTGCGGGCCACGCTGCCGGTGACCACCGCCAGATCGAGGGTCTGGCCTCGTTCGGCGAGCTCCCACACCAAGCCGGGCAGGGCGTCACGGGCCGGCGCGGAGCCGGGGGCGTCGTCGTCTCCGAAGTCCAGCGGGCCGAGGTGGAGGAGCCGCACCGTGGTCTGAAACCGTGAGCGTGGATCGGTGGGATGGACGAAGCCGGAGGACTGCGGGGTGATCTCCTCCAACGGGCGGATTGGCCCAAGGTCCGCGGGGCGAGCCTCGGGCTGGCCGGTGAGCCAGGCGTAGAGACGGTGGTAGTCCTGGCTCACGAGGTAGGCGTTGCCGCCCTGAAGCTCCTCGGGCACGTGCTCCCGCAGGCTGAGCGCCTCGAACGCGACAGGGGCCACGGTGTGGCCCTGCGCGCGGGCCTTGGCGATGCGGTTCCGGATGAGCTGGCCCTCGAAGCGCACCCCGAAGTCGCTCGCCTCGTCGGGGTGACCCTCGAAGCGGTGGCGGTAGCGCTCGGTGCACACGCAGAGCACGAAGTCCGAGCGCTGGAGCTCGGCACGCATCCACTGCGCCCAGTCGGACTGGTGGCTCGCGAAGCGATCGATCCAGGCGTCGACCCCATCGGCGCGGAGGCGGTTGGCGAGCGCGAGGACGGCGGCGCGGTGCTCGTCGCCGTCGTGGCTGTAGCTGATGAAGACGCGGGGAGGGGTGCTCACGGTCCACTACCGGGTCGAGATGGCAGCGCAGCCTATCGCGTCGCCAGGCCTGAGGAGGCGCGCGGTTCACGCTGGCGCAAACCGGCTCGCGCGACGGCCGTCCGGGATCGGGGTTGCCGTCAGTCGGGTCGGGCGACTCTCCGCGCGAGCAGCGCCGTGGCGCCGATGATGACGAGGTGCAGCGCAATCCAGTAGTTTCGGTAGGTCTCCTGCCAGAAGGTCCGCCAGGGCGTGTCGTCGCAGTGCTGCCAGAAGGCCAGGATGGCCTTCGCGAGGGCTGCATCTTGGATTTCGCCCTCGCACGCGAGCGAGCCGACCTCGGCGAGCTGGACCTGGCCCACCTGGTCGTAGTGGTTGATGAGCAGCGTGAAGCCCACGAGACAGACGACCTGCATTCCCACTGCCACATAGGCCTGCGACCGGCGGAGGCTCGGCCCGATCACCCCGACGGTTCCGAACAGCAGGAGGTTGGCCGCGAGACCCTGCCAGAACGCGCGGTCCGCCTGGTGCAGACCGTGGGCGAGGTGAAGCACCACGTTGCCTGGCGTCTCGGGCAGCTTCAGGAATTCCACCCTGAACCAGAAGGTCTGATCGATGAAGACATTGACGAGGACCAGCAACGGAAACGAGAGCAGGGACACGCCGACGGCGAGCTGGGTGAGGCGGGTCTGCTGGCGGTTCTGCTCTTCCTGATCTCGGCGTTCGAGCTCGTCGAGGTCCACGGCGAGGATGGCCGAGATAACCTTGAGTACGGCTTGGTGACGCAGCCTCTGGTAGGTCTCGGCGTTCCAGGAGTCGGGCACCGCGTGCGCGGCGAGCCAGGCGTCGTAGCGTCGCGGATTCGTGAACCCGACGCCGGGCAGCCGGAGGTCCGCGGCGAGCGGCTGCAGGCCGGGGAGATCGGGGATGCCGTCGCCATCGGTGTCGAGCGGCTCGACCAGCGCAGCGGGAAACACGGGCTCCCGATCCATGGTGTCCTGATCGAGGTTGACGTCGAGGAGGACCGGGGCGACGCGCTCGTCGATCCCGTCGCCGACGTGCTCGCGAAACACGCGAATCTCGTGGTCGACGTACTTCGACCGGGCGGAGTTCTCCGAGCACAGGACGACCAGAACCCGAGAGTCCACCAGCTTGGCCCGCACCCCCTCGGAGAGCTCGGCACCCGCCGAGAAGCTACTCTCGTCGCGACACACCGGGTAGATTCGACTCGGAACGCGCTCGCCGCGCCGATTTGTCGTCCCGACGAGCGACTTGGGAACGATGTAGTCCTCGATCTGACGCTGCAGCCAAGTAGCCCAGTCGCGACCGGGCTCCTTGTTGTCGACCCGGGCGTAGCAGACGAAGGCCCAGTAGCGAGGTAGTCGCTCGGCGGGATTGGCTGGACGGTCGGACTCCACGAGCACCCCGGCGACAGAATACAGCATGGCGATCAGGAATCGGCTGATTCACACCACGCGAATCGCTGATTCACGGCGGATTTGCGTCAGCTCGGGGTTGGAGGGAGCGATAGGTTCGCGGCTCGAGGCCGCGTCAGAAGCTGAACGGGTTCTGCGGGTCGGTCCCGTTGATCACCTCGACGCCATCGAGCACCCCGTCGCCGTCGCTGTCGGGGACGCCGAAGTTGGTGCCGATGCTCCAATACTCGTAGATGGTCGCGAGCTGGTCGAGGTCGTCGTCACAGCCAACCGCCACGTGATCGACGACGAAGTCGCGGTCGTCGGTGAACGAGTCGTTGGTGAGTCGGAAGTCGAGCTGCTGGACCTCGAGCAGCGAAGGAGCGAGGGGACCCGTGTGCTCGACGAAGGGCGTGACCACCTCCGTACCGGGCAACCGCACCACCTCCCGCCAGGCGTTCCCGTCGTAGGCCTCCAGCACGAGCTCCTCGAAGGAGAACGGAGCGATGCCGGTGTCCCCCTGACGGACCCGAAGGTGCCAGGTGGCCTCGGTACAGTCCCCGAGATCGATGGAGGCGAAGGAGAACCGAGCCCCACCGAACATCTGGGCTCCGACGTTGCCGCCCCCCAGCGTCACGAGGTTGAACTCGCCGCTCGTCGAGGTCACGCTCTCGAACGCGGCGTCCAGATCGTCCCAGAGCCCCGGCCCATCGACGAGGGAGCAGTCCGAGTCGAGTCCGTCGCCAGGCAGGTCGAACGCGCTCGAGTAGCGCTGATCGTCGGTGTCGTCACAGTCGAAGCCGAGGTCGCAGTTCTCGCCGTGGTCGTCCATGTCGTCGTCGATGCACTGGCCACAGTCGTACCAGTGGGCGGGATCGGCGTCGTCACAGTCGGGTAGGGCGAGAATCCCGTCCCCGTCGCCATCGGGCCCGGTGCACCCCAGCGCGATGGTGTCGATCCCGAACTCGATCGGGTAGTCGAACCACGGCTTGCTCACGGCAATCTCGAACGAGAAGTCGGGCCCGAACGCAGCAGGGTCGGTGATCGCTCCGTCGTAGACGCGGGTGCCGTACTCTTCCTCGTCGGGGATGAACTCGGCGAGGGTCGAGCTCGCGCCATCGGACCACACCACCTCGACGTCGCTGCCGAAGCTCCGCCGCTCGAGCGCGAACTTCCACACGATCTCGGTGCAGGTCGACGTGTCCATGGTCCGCGTGACGAGCCGCGATCCTGCGGAGAGGAGCAGCCCCCCTTCGAAGCTGGACCGAAGGTCACCCGCCATCGCGGCATGGTCCCAGCGCGAGCGATCGGGCTCGCCGGTCGCGAAGTCCTCCACGATCGCTTCGCCATCGGCGAAGCTGCAGTCGGTGTCGACACCGTCGCCGTAGGGGTCGGCCGCTCCGGGATTGCGGAGCGGGTCGGCCTCGTCGCAGTCGAGCCCCAGGTCGCAGGCCTCACCGTAGCCGTCGCCATCACCATCGGCGCAGTCGCCACAGTCGAACCAGTGCAGGCTGTCGCTCGGGGCGCAGTCGATTGCGTCGGGGACCTCGTCGCCGTCAGAGTCGGGCACCGAGCACACCACCCGCACCTCGTCGAGCGAGATGCGGCCGTCGATCAGGTCGACGCGGAACTGGAAGTCAGGGGAGAAGGCTGCCGGATCGGTGATCGCGCCCCACCAGCGCTCGGACCGCTCGGGCTGGTAGCGCGACAGATCCCAGCTCCGCTCGGTCACGAACTCGACCCCGTTCCACCACTGCAGCGCCATGCCCTGGCCCGTGCCGCCGTCGGGGTCGACGTCGGCGGTGACCGACCACACGAGCTCCGCGCACCCGGACGTGTCGAAGGGCACGGACTGCAAGGTGCCGCTGCTGAAGGTGGACAGACCGGGCTGCTGGAAGCTCACGGTGCCGAAGATCCACTCCCACCGCGCCGGATCGAGGCTCGTGCCCGCGAAGGTATCGACGATGCCAGGACCGTCGATGCCGTTGCAGTCGGTGTCGATGTTGTCGCCCACCGGATCGGGGGCCGTCGGAGAGACGAGGTCGTCGGTGTCGTCGCAGTCGGGCCCGAGGTCGCACCCTTCGCCGTGGTCATCGCCGTCGCCGTCGTTGCAGGCCCCCCCACAATCGGCCCAGTGCCGACCGTCGGTGGGCGCACAGTCGAGGAAGGTAGGAACGCCGTCGTCATCGGGGTCGTCGGCACAGCCGACGAACACCTCGTCGACGTAGGCACGCGAGCTGGCGAACCGCGGCTCGTGACGGAATCGCCACCGCAGGTCGGGGATGGACACGCCCTTGGTGACCCCGACGGTCCAGGTGAACGGCTCGCTGCCGCCGGTGTCGGGGTGGACCTCCTCGATCTGCCAGGTCGTGCCGTTGTAGACCTCGAAGAACACGGTGCCTTCGCGAGGACCGACGTAGTAGGAGTAGGCCACGCCGTCGGCGCACGACGACGCGTCGAAGGGAAGGCTCGTGGCCTGCCCGACGCCCTCGAAGGCCATCGCGAAGCTGCCCAGGTGGACGTTGGTGGATTCGAAGCTCACGCCACCGAAGAGCGACGCGAGCGGAGGGGCGAGCCCTCCGGTCTCGAAGCCAGTGCCCTGGGCGAGCCCGTCTCGACCCGAGCAGTCGGAGTCGATCGCGTCCCCCTGCACGTCGGGGAGCCCCGGCGCGATGGCACCGTCACCGTCGTTGCAGTCGGGTCCGAGGTCGCAGCCCGCCCCGTGGTCGTCACCATCGGCGTCGATGCAGATGCCACAGTCGAACCAGTGGGCCCCCGAGGTGGGGTCGCAGTCGATGGGGGTGGGAATCCCGTCACCGTCGTTGCCAACGTCCCCGCAGGCGAATCCGAAGTCATCGACGCGAAGCTCCTCGCTGGTGGGGGTGTTCTGGACCCGCTCGAGACGCATCGCGAAGTCACTCCGCCGCGCAGCCGGATCGGCGATCCGGCCATAGCGGCGCTCCCAGCTGGTGTCGCTCGTGTCGCGGCCGCGCACGAAGTCGGCCTCGACCCATTCGCTGCCGTTCCACCACGACGCCACGAGCCCGACCTCGTCGGTGAAGCGGTCGGGGGAGTATCGATAGAACCAGTAGACGTCGGAGCAGCTGGTGAGATCGACGGACTCGGTCTCGGCGAACCCCTCGCCCTCGAACTCGAGCGCGCGATTGCCGGAGAAGGCGCGGCTCGGGCTCGCGAAGACGTCGCTGCGGTCCACCCTGGCCCAGTCGGGCAGCGTGAAGTCCTCGAAGTCGTCGAAGAAGCCGGCCCCGTCGAACCCGTCACAGTTGACGTCGAGGTCGTCGCCGTACACGTCGAGCGCTCCGGGGGAGAGCGCAGGGTCGAAGTCGTCGCAGTCTTCGCCCAGGTCGCACCCGACGCCGTAGCCGTCGTCGTCGACGTCGACGCAGGTGTCGCAGTCGAACCAGTGCCGATCGTCCTGGGGATCGCAGTCGATGGAGTCGGGCACGCCATCGCCATCGTCGACGGCCGAGTCCGTGCAGCGAACCACGACGTCGTCGATCACGAAGTCGTCTTCGTCGGACGTGGACTCGAGCTGCTGGACCTCGAAGCGCAGCGCAAAGTCGGGACGCAGCGCGGCCGGGTCGTCGAGCACGCCCCACCGACGGGTGAAGGCCTGGTCCTGGCCGCCGTCGCCCTCGAAGCGGGTGAGCTCGACGAACCTGCTGCCATCGAACCAGGAGACCACGAGATCGTCGCCGACATCGGGGACCGGGAAGTCACGATACGCCGAGAACGACCAGACGATCTCACCGCAGTCCCGGGTATCGATGCTGCGCGTGGTGACGACCTGGTCTTCGGTCAGCTTCAGGCCCCAGTCGCCGGTGGCCGCATGGTCGGCGGTGCCGTCGACAAAGCCCTCGATCTCCGCCCAGTCGTCGGCCGAGGGCCCCTCGGCCTCGAAGCCGTCGGTGAAGTCGATGCCGTCGACTCCGTCGCAGTTGCCGTCGACGCCGTCGCCGTAGGGATCCGGAGCACCGGCGTGGATCGTCGCGTCGCCCTCGTCGCAGTCGGGGCCGAGGTCGCACTTGTCGCCGCGCCCGTCGCCATCGGGGTCGACGCAGTAGCCGCAGTCCGACCAGTGTTCGACGTCGCCGATCGCGCAGTCGATGGCGTCGGGCACGCCATCGCCGTCCTCGGGGTCGTCGGGGTCGAAGCACGCCCAACCCACGTCGTCGAGGTACAGCGGGATGGGGTCGGGGCTGTAGTTGAAGGAGGGGCGCCAGTTCGCGAGGACCGCCGGGTCGTCGACCACACCCCAGCGGTACTCGTAGCGGTCGTCGCCCCGACCGTTGCCGAACCGCTCGTCGGCGACCACCGACGACGTGCCGTCGACGTAGGTGAACCGGAGGCCGAGGTTCCAGGGCACTGCCGCGCTGCGCCGGGACCGGTAGAACCACACCACGGCCGGACACTCCGACAGATCGGCCGACGGCGGAGTGAGGCTCGCGCTCGAGAAGACCTCGGTGTCCGCCACCGCGCTGAACGTGCCGCTGTAGGCCTGCTCCTCACGAACCGCGAAGCCCCGCGGGAACGGAGCGTAGACCTCCGGGTCGAACGCGCCCGACTCGAAGTCGTCGAAGAACCCGCGGCCGTCGAACCCGTCGCAGTTCGTGTCGGCCCCGTCGCCGAAGGGGTCGAACGCCCCATCGTAGCTGTCGATGTCGGCCTCGTCGCAGTCCTCACCGAGGTCGCAGTCCTCGCCGTAGCTGTCACCGTCAGCGTCGAGGCAGCGGCCGCAGTCGCTCCAGTGGTCGGGATCGGCCGGCGCGCAGTCGATGGAGAAGGGGCGCTCGTCGCCATCGGTGTCGGGCCCCGCGCAACCCGCGGCGAGGTCGTCGACGAGGAAGGCGGTGGTGCTGAAGAGGTTGCGCACGAGGACGCGGAAGCCCGAGCCACGAGCCGCGCCGAAGTCGAGCAGGGTCACGAACTCGGTGAACTCGGAGTCGCTCGTCTGGTCCGCGAGGATCGTGTCGGCGATCGAGATGCCCGTGGTGCTCGTCTCGTACTCGAGGCGCACGTACTGGCCCGCGGTGGGTGAGCCGGGGTCGCGACGCACCCGAGCCCGGATCACCACGGCATCGCAGCTCGAGGTGTCGATCGGGACGCTGCGCAGCGAACCTCCGTTGGCAAGGCGCACCGACCGCCCCCGCCCCAACACGCTCGGCTCGACGCTCGCGCTGACGTCCGCCCACACCGCCGGGTCGGGGCCCCCGCCGTCGAAGTTGTCGAAGAGGAAGTGCGGGGTGTCGAAACCGTCGCAGTTCGCGTCGACGTCGTCGCCAGACACGTCGGTTGCACCTGGGAAGATCGAGGGATCCTGGTCGTTGCAGTCCGGCCCCGGGTCGCACTCGATGCCGTAGCCATCGAGGTCGAGGTCGATGCACGCCCCGCAGTCCTCGAAGTGCTGCGGATCGTCGGGATCGCAGTCCAGCGTCTCGCCGAACCCGTCGCCGTCGGTGTCGGTCGGGTCGGGGTTGCAGGCCAGGACGAGATCGTCGACGTAGTAGCTCCCGCTCACGGCATCGCTCGCGAGACGCAGCCGCAGATCGCCGTGGAGCATGCCGGCTTCGCCAGAGCTGCCCGTGACCGGCACGAACAGGGCGTCTTCACCGACCCCGATGGTCTCGATGGTCGCCCACGCGCTCCCGTCCCACCGCTCGAGGCGCAAGTCGCCGTCGGGCACCTGGGGACCACGCTTGACGTCCAGCCACCAGTGGACCTCGGTGCAGCGGCTCGCGTCGACCGCGACGGTCTCGGCCGTGGCCTGGGCGTCGAGCCGGAGGCTGTAGCGCCCCCGATGGACGTAGTCGTCTTCGTAGGCGACGCTGGGTCCCTGGGACGACCAGACCGTGGGGTCGATGGCCCCTGACTCGAAGTCGTCGGACAGACGAATCCCGGAGACGGGCGGCGGCAGGGTGCCCGTGTCGTCGGGCGACCCGGTGTCGACCGGACCGGTGTCCTCGACGGGGGCGGCGGTGTCGCCAGAGGGTCGGGGAGAGGGCCCTGCGTCGTCACCACCGCCGCCAGAGCACGCAACCGTGGCCATCGCCACGCACCAACCGATCCAACGAGCCGACACCACGACCTCCGAAGACGAGCCCCGCCAGAGTAGCCGCTCGGCTCGCCCAATGCCCGGACAGTGATTGACCGGAGCGTCACCACCGGAACGAGTTCACCCAGCCAACGAGGCCGGAGGCCTCCCGAGGGCGTCGACCCCCGACCTCGATTATCTCATCGAGACGAGTCCGGGCTCTCGGAGAGGTGGAGGAAAGCCGCTCCCAGGGCGAGCAGGAACAGGAACGAGAGCACGAACGCGAGCGTGATGTCTCCCCAGGGGAGTCCTGCAGTCTCGGCGGGGGCCGCGGGCTCGTCGCGGTAGAAGGCTCCGTCCATCTTCGAGGGCTCGACGTGGGGATGGATCGTCTCGAAGGCACCTCGCTCGTCGAGCACCCGGTCGGCGCGCTCCTCGAGGTCCTCGAGCCTCCCGGTACGCCGCGCGTGGGCGATCTGCTGGGGCGAGTACCGCATGTCGACCCCCGCCCGGTCCGACCGCTCGGCGAGCTCTTCGGCAAGGCGGTAGTCCTCCTCGGCGGGCGCGTACTCTTCGAGGACCTCCACGGTGTACGCACCGACCATGGGGACTCCGACCAGCGGCGGAACGACCACCATCGTGGCCACGAGGGCAAAGAGGAAGAGCACGAAGAGGCGCAGGGAGCGGGGCATCGGACCACGAGGACGGAACATGGCTTCCTCCAACACGGGCCCCATACGCCTCACGGCGCGCGTTGTTTCACCGATGCCCACGAGCCGGGTTCTCGTCGCTCGCAGAGAGCGCGCGGCAGCCAAGCCATTGGTCGACCCGCCGTCGACCCGTGGCTGCGGGCTCAGCCGTCGAGCTGGACCGTACCGGTGGGGTTGGTGCCGACAGCGTCGTTGGTCATCGACTGAAGCCTCCCGGCCCCGAGATCCTCGATCTCGTCGTCCACGAGCGGCTTCAGGAGGAACGGAGCGGGGCTGTCGTCGGGCACCGGCTCGACGGAGATGACGACGGTGAGTCCCACGAGGTCCAGTTCGGGCTCCACGAAGTCCTGGCCCGGGAAAGGCGGCGTGCTGTCGGGGCCCGCAGCCGGTCCGCCCGCATCGGAGTCCGCGCCCGTGCCACTGTCGAACACACCGGTCGAGAGGGGACCGTCGGGGCCGACGATCCAGCCCTCGTAGGTGAATCCGACCGGCAGGGCGGGCAGGTCCGCCGTGGCCGACGGTCCGGCCGGGTCCAGAAACCAGATGCCGAGCGAGTAGTCGTCAGTGATCGCCATCGTGGACGGGGTCTCGAGCATGTACTGTGCAGTGGCGTCCGTAAGGTCGGTACCGAGGGCCGCGGGGTGAGCCACCGAGAGGGTGCCGGTTCCGTCTTCCCCGATGTCGCCACCGAGGAGCTTCACGTCGGACGGCGCCGGGTCGTCACCCATCTCCGGCTCGATCGAGAGTACGAAGGCCTCGATACCCTCGGCCTGCTCGTCGGTCAGTGTGAACGAGTCGAGATCTGGCGTGCCGTCCTCGTCAACGGAGAACCGGCCCGCGGAAACGGGCTCGCCGTCGACGATGACCCAGGACTCGTAGACGAATCCGTCGCCCAGCGGGGCGAGGCCTTCGATCTGCCAGCTGATCGCGGAGCCGTCCTCGGTACCACAGGCGGCGAGGGCGACGAGAGCTAGGGGAGAGAAGCGCGTCATGGGTGAACCTCCTGCCCAGGATGTGCC
The DNA here is from genome assembly GCA_964655065.1 of uncultured Enterobacteriaceae bacterium. Taxonomy (GTDB): domain Bacteria; phylum Myxococcota_A; class UBA796; order UBA796; genus DRPG01. The sequence continues at coordinate 12,276 of CAZZLC010000085.1, forward strand.
CTCTGGACGCTACCCCCGTCCAACGAGATAATCTTACCTAGCTGTTTAGATTTCATTGACTATGGAGGCGGGGCCATGGAACACCTGCGACGCGTGAGCCAGCTGTGGAACTGGTTGCCCGGCTTCCGGGCCGTAGCGGAGACCGAGCACCTGCCCACGGCGTCGAAGGGACTGCACGTCACGCCGGCGGCCCTGTCGCGAACCGTCCGTCTGCTGGAGGACGACCTCCGCCAAGAGCTGTTCACTCGCCGCGGCCGCCGCCTGTCGCTCAACGGCGACGGCAAGACGCTGGTCGAGGCGGTGAGACGGGCGATGCGGATCGTGCACGATGCCATCGAGGAGCTGGGGCAGACCACGCTCTCGGGACCGGTGAAGGTCGCGGCGGGTGGGGTGGGGCAGGTTTTTGCCAGGCGAGCGCTCGCTCAGGCCCGACGCACCCACCCCGCCCTGGTGCCCCACCTGTTGACGCCGCGGCCGGCGACCGCCGCCGCCGATCTGCTCCAGGGCACGCTCGATCTCGTGGTGGCGAGCTTCGTGGTCCGCGGGCCGGGCCTCGAGACCGAGCTGCTCGGCTACGATACGAGCGGCATCTACTGCGGAGCCGGGCACCCGCTGCACGGTCGAGCCGCCACCCTCGACGAGGCCCTCGAGTACGCCTTCGCCGCGCCGCCTGCCGACCCGGCGGGGCGGACGCCCGAGGGATGGCCGCCGGAGATTCCACGCACGGTCGGCATGGTCTTGGACCGCATCAGTGCCGGGCTCGACGTGTGTCGGGAGGGTGAGCTCCTGTCGGTGCTGCCGGACGCCTTCGCGGCCCAGGACCCCGAGCTGCACCGGCTGCCCATCGAGCTCGTGGACCCGACCCCGGTGGTCGCGATGTACCGGACCCGACTCGAGGCTCGGGATCGGGTCGGGGTCGTGATGGAGTTGCTCCGAGAGGCCTTCAGCGAGCGTTCGCCGAGCCCGGGGTGAGCATCAGTCGCTGCCAGTTGGGGTTGGCGTCGGGGAGGCGCCCGAAGCTGACCCCCGGGTCGACGCTCGGGAACGCGACCTCGTCGGCGACAGCGCCGTCGAGGTCGACGAGCGCGATCGTGCCCCCCGCGTCGTCGAGCATCAGACGGTCGAGAGTGAGCCAGCCCTGGGGCGCCACCTCGGCGGTCTCCGGAAAGTCGTAGGTCATCGCGCCCATCTCGAGGGTCCAGCCCGACAGGGAGACCGGCGCGTCGGTGACGTTCATCACCTCAATCCAGTCGCCGTCACCCTGAGCAGCGGCGATCTCGTTGATTCCGATCTGTTGGATGGGACCTTCGGAGGAGCAGCCGAGCGTGGCCAGCAGACCGAGGGTCGCGAGTCGTTGGTTCATGTTCCCTCCGGGCGGTGCAGGGAGTCCATAGCCCCGCAATGCGCCGGTGTGGTTCGAAACCCCTCGAGATGGCCGTTGCCGTCGGCGCGATGGCCGTCAGCGCGCGAGCATCGCCCGTACCGCCCGGCGGACGCGCTCCTGCTGCTCGGGTACCGTGGCGAGCTTGGCCAGGTCCACCGTCGTGTTCCGGCCACCCGAGCACGCGGCTTCGAGGGCAGCGTGTCCGTCCTCGCCAGGCTCGAGGTCGTACGTGAGATCGATCAACAGCTCGTCCATCTCCTGACGGGTGACGTGGACCTCGCGCAGCGCCTCCGTGAGCTGCGGATACCACCACGCGAACCACCACCTCGACAAAACGACCGTGTGGTACTCGGGCCAGAAGGGCAGATCATCGTCGACGCGGACCGCGCGCTCTGCGTCCTGGAGGATGCGCACTTGAGGGTCGGTCTGGTAACCGTCGACGAGGTCGCAGAGGGGCCAGCTGCGGGTTGACGAAGGCTCGCCCCCGGACGCCTCGAGGAGCGGGCAGTACCGGTCGTGTGGGGGCATCTCGACGAACTTGTCGACGCTGCCTCGCGCGAGCACCTCGAGGCCCAGCAAGCCGTCGTTGCGACGACGAAACTCGCCGTGGGCGCACACGCGGAGCTTTCGCCAGCTCTCGTGTCGGTCGAAGAGGTCCTGCAGGCCGATGGCCAGCGTTCCGTCACGCGCCCGACGTGCCGGCAGAGCCTCCCGCTCGACGAACCGGCGCGACAGCAGCAGCTCCCAGTTGTTGGTGAAGCCGATCAAGGCGACCGCCTTCAGGTAGGTGCCCGGCGCATTCAGGGACAGAGGGAGCGGGGTCGCGTCGAGCAGCGCATTGAGAGGTTCGAGCGCGCGGTCCTTGGCCTCGGGGCTCGGGGGCGTCTCGCCCGAAGCGAGCGCACGCTCCTTCTCCTGCCTGGCCAGCACGTCCTGGGATTCGAGCTCGAGATAGCGAGCGTAGACGGTGCCCGTGTAGTCGACGTAGAGGTCGATGCTGTTGTTGAGCAGGGCGTCCCGAGCCGCCAGGTCCTCGCCCGTGTCGAAGAGGCAACGGCCCTTGAAGCCCTCGACCCGGGAGACGGCCTCCTCGAGCACCGCGCACAGCACGTTGCTCTCGAGGATGTGCTTGGCGCCGATCCTCACGATGCGGTCCTTCGTGAGGGGGTCGCGCTCCAGCGCCTCCTGCTTGTCCCGTGACCACGCCGCGAACGCCAGAGACCCGAGCAACACACTGCCGACACCGGCCAGGATGGCCACGTGGATCGGCCGGAGACGCCGATACCAGGGGCGCTCGTGACGACGGTAGAAGACGGCGGGGTCGTCGGCGGTCAGCGCGTCCGCAATGGCGTCGACGTCGTCGGCAGACGCCCGGATGGGAACCAGGTTCTCCAGTCCATAGGGGGTCTCCGCACCGTCGATGAGGATCGGGACGATCACGCAGGGATCGTCGTCGTTGCGGAGGCGGTCGACCGCCACTGCGACCTCGGCGCTCGCATAGTGCTGCTCGCCCCAATTGGAGGTGACGAGAACGGCCACGATGGGCGTACTCTGCAGCACCTGCTTCAGTGCATCGCTCCAGACCGTACCGGCCGGCATGTCCCGGGAATCGAGAAACGGGGCCTTCCCGCGAGCGCGAATGGCATCCCAGAGGGCCTCCGCCAGCTCCTTGTCGATGCCCGCGTGCGCAATGAAGATGTCGTGATCGGACATCAGGCCCCGTACCCCCGAGGTCGAAAGTCAGCGTCGGCCTAACCTTCCTCGTCGCGAAAGCGAGTCGGCGACGGGACCGTGGTTGCGCACGGGGCGAGGGCTACTCGACCGGAGCTGGATCGATGGGGGCCCCGATCTGGCGCTGCCAGTCGGCAAAGGCGGTGACCACGTCGTGCCGGGCCACGATGGCCTCCACCTTGGCCCTGGCGAGCAGGAGCTCGGCATCGAGTCGATCGGTGGTGCCGACGAGCTGAACCGCGAAGCGCGCGTCGACGATGCGCAGGTTCTCGGCCGCCTGCTCGATCTGGAGCTCCGCGACCTCGAGGGACTCGATGGCGTCGGCGAATCGATCGTGGGCCCGGCGGACCTCGAGCCCGGCCCGGGCTCGCGTCGCGCGCGCGCCGATCTCCGCTCGACGGAGCTCGGTCGTCGCCATCCGGACCGTCGCGTTGCGACGTCCGAGCTGGAAGAAGTCGAAGTCGGCCTGGACACCGCTCTCGAACTGCCGAGGCACCCCGAAGAGGCCCACTTCGCTGAACAGCTCGTACCTCGTGAACAGTCGGATCTCGGGCATCAGGAGGACGAGCCGGGCGGTGCGGCCGGCTCGGGCGGCTCGGATCTGCGCCTCGGCCGCGGCCACGTCGGGCGGCGCGGACATGCTCTCGAGCGTGTCGGAGAGGGAGGGCAGGGTCGGGACCGGCATGGCGACCGACTCGGGGATCAGCCGGTCCGCGGGGTGGCCCACCACGAACGCCAGTCGGCGCCGATCGAGATCGAGGGTCCGGCGCGCCGCCCGCGCGGACTGCTCGGCCTCTCGGAGGGCGACCTGCGCGCGAAGGACGTCACTGCGGTGCGCCAGCCCCGCGGACTCGAAGGCCTCGGTCCGGGACCGCGTGCTCGCGAGCCCCGCCACCACGGCATCGGTGACCTCCACCAGGGCCTCCGACGCGAGAGCCTGGGTGTAGGCGTCGACGACCTCGACGGCAACCCGGTCGCGCACCGATCGCTCCTGGTGGCGTCGCGCCCTCAGCTGGTGGCGCCGGGCCCGAAACAGCTGGATCACCGCCACGAACCCCGTCAGCGGAGCCTCGCTGCTCACCGACAGCGTGGCGAACTGTCGAGGACGAACCAGCAACGGGTCGTCGACCTGATCGAGGATCTCGGCCAGCGGGTCGACGAGATCGTCGAACGGCGGGTCGACGTCCGGCAGCTCGGCGGCCCCCGGCTCGACCACGACCGACTCGATGGGCTGGTCGTATCGGACGAACGATCCGGAGACCTTGATCTCGGGAACGAAGCCCGCGGCCTCCAGCACGGCGGCCCTGGCCCCCTCGGTCTGCCAGCTCGCGCCCCTCACCTCGGGGCTGTGGAGGCTCGCGTGGTCGAGGGCCTCGGGCAGACTGATGGCGACGTCCCTGGCCAGCGCTCGTGCCATCCACCAAGCCACAAACACGTGGAGTCCGCTCCCGTTCGACGGTCCTGTCTACTGCCTCGTCGAGGCATCGTCGACGCTGGACTTTCGCCCCGAAGAAGCTTCCGCGGCACACGAGCTGCGATCGACACGCGTTACGCGGACGCGCCGGGAGGTCCCATGCTTCGCCTCGTGTCCTGGACGACTGCGCTTCTCGCGCTCGGCTGTACGGAGTCGACGGGGGACTCCGCCGCTCCCCCGAGCCCCCGCTTCACCGCCGTGACCTTCAACGTGGGCACGACCCTCGGCCTCGCGCACAGCAGCGATGGCGACGACTACGGTGCCACCCAGGTCGCCTGGTCCGACGACTACTACGGCAACGGGCTCGCCTGGGTTCCCGCCATCGCCGCGGTGAAGGACTGGTTCGCGGCGCGGCGACCCGAGATCGTCGGCTTCCAGGAGATCTTCTACAGCGGGGAGTGTCCCGAGGTCCCCGAGAAGGCCCGAGAAGGCTTCGTCTGCGAGACCTGGACGGACGGGGACGCGACGGTCGCGAGCGAGGTGCTGGGCCCGGACTACCAGGTCGCCTGTCACCCCGGCAAGTCCGACAAGTGCGTGGCCGTGCTCCGATCCTTCGGCTCGATTCGTCAGTGTGCCGACCCCGAGTTCTGCCTCGAGCGCCTCGATGGTCGAGGCATCGACGGCTGCGGCAGCGGCGCGCGGGTGGCCCGGGCCACCGTCGACCTCGCGCGAGGCGGTGAGCTCACCGTCGTCCACCTCCACGGAACCTCGGGACTCAGCGCCGACGACACGAACTGTCGCCGCGAGCAGGTGCGCCAGGTCTTCGTCGACATGGACGGAGCCCCGGGGGCCAACGGAGCCCGCAACGTGGTGCTGGGCGACCTCAACGTCGACCCGGGCCGAGTCCCCGGCGACGACCCGAGCGCCGACGAGTGGGACACGTTCGTGGGGGGCGAGGCCCCGTTCCAGTGGGTCTCGGAGGTCGGGAAGAACGCGACGCCGACGTACCTGGGCGTCTTCAACATCGACCACGTGATCAGCGATGCGTTCACCGGGAGCTGCGAGGCGCCGGGCGTGGGCGGGGTTCCGCCCGTCTACGAGAACGTCCTCTTCGATCACGTGCCGATCGTCTGCGACCTCGGAGACCTCTGAGCCCGGTCAACCGGTCAGGATCGCGTCGATGACGTCGATCCCGGGCATTCTCCGCGCCCGCGTCTCGTCGTCGACGCCACACGCCGCCATCAGCGTGGCTCCCGCCACCGGCAGCGTCTCGGCCGCAGGCACACCGCTCTCCGAGGGTCGACCCGTCGCGAGGTCGAAGCCCCGAGCGCGGAGCTCGTCGTCCAGTCCGCCGACCACGCCACCTCGAACGTTCGGCCCCGCGACCACCAGAACGTTGTGCTCGTCGTGATGGTCACGGCCGCGGCTGCGCTCCTGGTCGAGGCGCCGCCCGAAGACGTTGAGCATGCCGAAAGTGACCTCGTCTTCGAGGCCAACGGCCACGAGACTGTTCCACAGGTCGCCGATGTGGGCCACCCCGGCCTCGGTGTCCCGGATCTCGCGGACGAGCTCCGGATCGGAGTGGTTGTCGCGACCGAAGGGAACGTTGACCGTGATCACCGGCGCGAACCGCAAGGATGCCAGCGCCGCAGCCAGCCTGAGCTGGTCCCTCGGCCCCCCGTCGTCGCTGTCCTCCTCGAAGTCCGCGAGGAGCGCCCGCAGGCCATCACCGAGCTCACGGGCCCGCTCTCGAGAGATCGCCACGCTGTCGAGGAACGCACGCTGGGCCTGGGTCCCCGAAGTCTTGAGCTCGCCGTAGATGCGGTCCAGCGCCCGGTCCCGTAGCTCGCGAACCGAGTCGAACACCGGGTCCTCGTGCGCGAAGAGCGCGAGCACGGACTCGGGCTCGCCGGCGGCCAGCTGATTGCCCTCGAACGTCAGCGACTCCGGACCGAGCAGGACGGGCTTGTCCTGCACCGTGCCGATGACGGGCGCGTTCTCCTGGGCAATCGCGCTCGCGAGCATCTCCTGTCCACCCTCGCCGGTGCGGCCCCGCACGGTTCCCGACAGGCGCATGACCCGGTCGAACTCGTTGTGGGCGACGGCCAGGGTCCGGTGGTGGACGAACGCCATGCGGTGCCGCATCGCGGCGGGCAGCGTGCCCCACACCGCGGCACCCGTCACCGTCTGGGACCCGAGCTCCAGCTCCGCCGCCACGAACTCGGGGTCGTTGGGGTGCGTCACCTCGCCCGGGTAGGCCCCCGGTGCGTTCGCGTTCAGCGGGTCGCCAGCCTGAGACACTGACAGGATCAGCGTCGTAGGGAGGCGCGTGGTCGCCGCTCTCGCGGTCGGAATGCCGCCGCGCAGCCACCGCGGGGCGACCCCGGTCGCGAGTCCGACGAGGCCGAGCCCGAGGCCCGACCCAAGCAGGGTACGTCGATCCATCGCAGGACTCCTAGAGGCCGAGGGCCAGGGCATCAGGTGAAGAACAGGCGACCACGTAGGCCGACTCCATGGCGATCCTGGGGTCGGAGGTCGCGAGCCCGACCTCGTCGAGGTGCTCCCGCAGCACGGTGAGCACCTGGTCGTAGCGCTCGTGGGAGGGAGCGAGACCGGCGAGCTCCGTCACCATTCGCGGCAGCGCGGTGTCGGGGTCCGAGACGTCGAACGGCTTGCCGGGGCCGACCTCTCGCGTGGAGAGCTCGCGGCATGCCCGCTCGAGACCCGCGACCCCGAAGACCGACACCGTCTGCGGCACGATGGGGTCGACCCTCGCGCGGGCGAACTCCACCGACGGGAGCATGTCGAGGGCCCACCCGACCTCGAGGCGGCCACAGCTGTCGGCCCCGCGACGCTCCACCTGGTTGCACCAGTGCTCGGGACGCTGGGGGAGCACCGGGACGCGCTCGGGGTGCGTCGCGGTGGGCTCGAGCCCCGTCACGAGCGGCGAGGAGAACAACTCGATCACGAGCTCGGGGTAGTCGAACCCGCTGTCCTCGAAGGCCTCCGCGACCCTCACGAACTCGGGATCGTCGATCTTGCAGGGCTCGCCGTTCGCGATCCAGCACAGCTTCTGCGTCCAGGCCGTCGCGACCGCGGGATGGTCCGCGAGCAGATCGCCGAGCTGATCGATGTCGCCTGCGAACTGGGTCACCCCACCAAACGCGAAGGCCGAGGTGAACAGCGGCAGAGAGTCTGGACCGAAGATGTCGTCGGCGGTCGGGGTCACCCTCCACGCGTAGTTGAAGTGCTGGCTGAAGTAGCCGCGCATCGGGTCGAGCTGCCGGTGGCAGCCATAGCAGGACGACGTGGGGTCGGCGTGGGCCTCGTTCAGGCCGTCGAGCGTCGCGGGGACCGTGGGCTCGCCGCGCGAGAACGTGGAGCCCAGAGCCACGATGAGCATCTGGTTCGTCGTCACGCGGAACTGGTTGTCCGGGTTGGTCTCCCAGTTGTTCAGGAACGCCGGCGTCGTCATGAACCCGGTCCGCGCGAGACGCGTCCGCACCACCGGCCCGTGCTCGCGCCAGGCTGCGACGTCGTAGAACGGGGGTTCGTCGAGGTCGGCCGAGGGCCCGACGCGCTCGAACTCCACGAAGCGCCAGTCCTGATCGTCGACCCCGAAGAGCAGAGGGGCCTCCTTGGGGAAGCGATGGACCCCGCCGCTGCCCCGGCAATCGACGTAGCCCCACTGCAGGTGCAGGAGCGCGCGGGTGGACAGGGGGTCGGCGAAGCACACTTGCGGCAGATCGCGAATCCGCCACACGCCGGTCTCGACCATCTCCGACCAGTCGGTGGTCCCGGTCGCCGTGACGACGGAGTGCTCTCCGTCGAGGAGCAAGCGCTCCAGGTTCTTCTGGTCGGCGAAGCGCATCATCACGAGCATGGCCGTCGTGACCGCCCAGCGCTCGGTGCGGTAGAGCTCGGTGATGGGCTGATCGGCTTCGATGATCGACCACGCGGTCCGGGCCACGCTCTCGGCGAGCATGTCGCCGTAGTGCTCGGGGAGGCCCGACCCGTCGATGCCGTCGATCATCTCCCAGTCGGACGGCATCGGCTCGACCTGCAGGAGCTGGGCCAGGGTGCGCTGGGTGACCACCCGGAACGCGTCCGTCCTCGTCCACTCCCCCACCATCTCGCGCAGCTCCGCCGGGTCGGACTGCACCCGCGCGATCTCGGCCGACGTCGGAGCCTCCCCCGTGGTGAGGCGCTTCACCTTCGACAAGGCAGTGGTGAGGGGAGTCGCCTCGAACACGCCCTCAGGTGGCGCCACCGCGAAGGAGCGGACCCACTCCGCGATGCACTCCTGGTCCTCGGACGACACGGTCAGCGGCCCGGGAGGCATCTCCAGCACGCAGCGACCCGCGTCGTCTGCCTTCATGACCCTCAACAGTTGGCTGTTCTCGGGCACGACCGGGTCGATCAGCAGCCGGCCTTCGCAGCCCTGGGCCATCGCGGGCACGCCCACGAGCCTCTCGGAGAGCCCACCTCGCCGGAGATCGAGTCCGCCCTGGGCCTCCTCGCCATGGCAGTCCATGCACTGGTTCCGGTGAAAGGCAGGATGGGGGTCGCAGATCCCCGGCTCTTCCACGGTCGGTGTCGTAGAGCTCGTCACGGGGGCAGGATCGTCCTGCGGCCCGGTCGAGCCTCCGCACGCCATGGCCAGCGCGAGCATCCACGAACAGATCGCACGACGTGGCATCGACCCTCCGCAGGTTGCAGGTTGGGAATCGAGCGTACCCGAGGGGACCCCGGAGCCGCTCGCCGGTATTTCCCGCCGGCGACTCGCTACGTCAGTCGACGCCCCACTTCCTCGACCGCACGGAGCG
>CAZZLC010000086.1:0-21441 GCA_964655065.1 uncultured Enterobacteriaceae bacterium
TGCAGCTCGTACGTCTTCAACCTGAAGCCGGGCGACACCATCACGATGTCGGGCCCCTACGGCGAGTTCGCGATCAACCCGACCGAGCGCGAGATGATCTACGTCGGCGGTGGTGCGGGCATGGCTCCGCTCCGCTCGCAGCTCTACCACCTGTTCAACACGCTGAAGACCGGCCGGAAGATCAGCTACTGGTATGGCGCGCGCTCGAGCCGGGAGATCTTCTACGAGGAGGAGTTCCGGGCGCTCGAGCGTCAGTTCCCGAACTTCCGCTTCGTGATCGCGCTCTCGGATCCCCAGCCCGAAGACAACTGGGAAGGTCCGGTCGGGTTCATCCACAACATCGTGATCGACCACTACCTGAAGGACCACGAAGCGCCCGAGGACTGCGAGTTCTACTTCTGCGGTCCCCCGCTCATGCTGAAGGCCGTGCTCAAGATGTGCGACGACTTTGGCGTGCCCGAAGAGAACGTTCGCTTCGACGACTTCGGCTGATGCCGTGATCGCGGTCGCCCTCGCTCTCGTCGGGTGCCGGGCACCCGAGCCGCCGGCCCCGCCCGTCCAGCAACTCACGGGCGAGGCCTTCGGCACGACGTTCACCCTGAAGTGGCGTGGGGCGGCTCCGCTGCCGTCGGAGGTCGAGGGGCCGGTGGCTGCCGCCCTGGAGCGGATCGACGAGCGGATGTCGACCTGGCGGCCCGACTCGGAGCTCCAGGATGTCCGTCGAGGCGATGGCCCGGTCGAGGTGAGTCCGGAGACGGTCGACGTGGTGCGGGCGGGGTTGGCCCTCGCTCAGGAGACCGGAGGGGCGTTCGACCCCACCGTCGAGCCGCTCATGGAGCTGTGGGGCTTTCGCGGAGAGCGCCGCGGGGCTGCGCCTTCGGAGGCGGAGGTCGCGGCAGCCCTGGCCCAGACGGGTCACACGAAGGTGGTGCTGGGCCGCACCGAGACCGGCCGGCCGACCATCGACGCGGGCGGCACCGCACTCGACCTCTCGGCGATTGCCAAAGGCCACGCGGTCGACGTGGTCTCCGAGGAACTCTCGCGGCTCGGGGCGGCGGATCACCTCGTCGAGATCGGCGGCGAGGTGAGGGCGCACGGCCAGGGCCCCACGGGTCCGTGGATTCTCGGCGTGGACCGGCCCGAGGCGGGGGTGCGCCCCGGCACCCAGCTCGTCGCTCGGCTCGCGCTCACCAACGCGTCGCTCGCGACGTCGGGCAACTACCGCAACGCCTACGAAGTCGACGGGCTCCGGGTCGTCCACACCATGGACCCGCGCGTCGGTCGCCCGTACGACAGTGTGGTCGCGTCGGTCAGCGTGGTCGCACCCGACTGCCGTACCGCCGACGGGTGGGCGACCGCCCTGATGGTGCTCGGGCTCGAAGAAGGGCGAGCACTCGTCGATGCGCGACCGGAGGTCGACGCGCTGTGGCTCGTGTCGACGGCGGATGGATTCGAACAGCAACGATCGGCCCGGATGACGGACTGGATCCTCGACGGCTCACGTTAAGGAGCGAACATGGAAATCCTTCTCGCCATGGGCATCTTCGGCATCGCGATGGCTGGCATGGGCGTCGGCGTGCTGTTCTCGAACCGGAGCCTGCGCGGCTCCTGCGGCGGCCCCGACGTGGTGACCGCCAACGGTGAGGCCCTGTCTTGTGGCGCGTGTCCGCGGAACGAGGCCGAGGTCTGTCCCACCGACGAGCCGCTCGTCGCGCTCGCGCAGATTGGTCATCCCAACCCCCGCCATCATCGCTGAATTCGACGGCGGTTCCTCTTCACCAACGAAGCAGCAAGTCGCTCAATCGTCGCGGCGAACGATGGACGAGGCGTCCTTGTCGGGAATGGCGCGCAGTTCGGCGACCTTGATCTCGGCGCTCGTGAAGTTCTGGAGCTGCGGCAGCATCTCGACCTCGGCGCCGGGCGTCCAGTACTGACCGAGCTCGGTGTCGTCCTCGAGCATCTCCTCGAACGTCCACTTCGTGAGGGTCAGCGCAGCTTCGTCGGGCTCGGCGAGGGTTCCGATGGTCGTGGTGTCTTCGGCGGGGAACACGCCGTCGATCTCGATCTCGACGATGTCGAGCGTCTGGCCTTTCGCGTCCTTGATCGTCGCCTGAACGACGAGGTCGGTCATGGGGTACTGCGACTCGTTTCGCAGCGCGATCTGGAACGACGTCAGGTTCGTGAGCCTGCGACCTCGCTCGTCAGGGAGCTGCTGCCACCCGATGTTCGCCACGGTCATGTAGCGCTCCGGGTTGTACAGCGGGTCGTACTGCTCTTGAACCGAAGCATCGCCGAGCTGGTACATCGGGATGACGTGCCCGGTGGGGATCCAGCCCTCGCGGCCGTCGACGGCCCGAGCCCGGTAGAAGTCGCCCCGCTTGGAGAGCAGCTCGAGCACGTCATCCTTGTCGACGGGGACCGAGATGGACGCCCCCGGCTCGGGTACGCCGCGCAGCCCGGTGCTCGCCTCGGTGACCATCATCTGCGAGTAGGTCAGCCCGCCCTCGCCGATGAGCTCACCGTCGGAGCCGAGCTGCGGGAGCATGGCGAGGATGGCAACTCCGCCGAGGACGACGAGGACGGCGAGCACCCCGGCAATCGCCTGTACTGGCGAGCTCCGCGTGTAGCTCACGTCGATGTCGTCGCCGCCGCCGCCGCGCTGCGCCAGGATCGCGGCCAGCTCCTCGATGTCGGAGACGTAGAGCCACTCGTCGGTACCCGGAGGCTGTATCATGTCGCCAGCGCGCAGCTCGCCCCGTCGGGTCAGGTCCTCCAGCTCGTCGAGACCCGAGACGGTGAACTGGTCGTTGCCCTTGGTGACGAGCCATGCCGACATAGTCTGATTCCCCAATGCGCCCCTGACTCTAGCGGCTGGAGGGACCGGACGCACTTCGACCCACCCGACTCTACGACGAGTTGACACCGCCGCCGGAAGGCCCTGGGGGCCGTCGAGGGTGCACGATGCCCGCTCCGGCCAACTGCCGTCTCCTCGTCGTCGTGATTTCCGCGAGAACGCGGCGCCGGTCGTCTCCCCCGCGCTTCGGAGGGTCAGGGGAGGCCGAACACCACGAGCGAGCCTGCCACCAGCGCGACGGTCGGCACGGCCACCAGCGCGACCACCATGCCGAGCCCATCGGTCGACTTGAGCGTCACGAGCTCGAGGCCCACCTCCACGGGACTCGTGAACCTCGCGAGGATCGGGTCGAGCCTCTCGAGCACTTCTTCGCAGCTCTGCAGGCGCTGGTCGGGCTGCGCGACGACGAGCTTGGCGATCAGCTCGTAGAGCCGGGGTTCGAGGCCCGGCGCGAGCTGCTCGGGCGGGGTGTAGCGATCGCTGTGCTGCGCCGCGAGGGTGTCGAAGGTCGACAGTCCGGCAAAGGGCGCGACGCCGCACACGAGCTCGTAGAGGATGCACCCGAGCGAGTAGAGGTCGGTGCGATGGTCGACGCTCGACGCGTCGCGGACCTGCTCGGGGGCTGCGTACCCGGCGGTCCCGAGCGCGGTGTTGATCGTGGTGAGCCCGCCGAACCGGTTCCACTCGGCCCCCAGCGCCTTGGCAAGCCCGAAGTCGCAGATCCGAGGTGTGAACTCGCCGTCGCTGGTCGGCTGGAGCCGGATGTTGGCGGGCTTCAGGTCACGGTGGACCACGTGGCTGGCGTGGGCGTGCTGGACGCCGAGGACCAGCCCGCGGAACAGGGCCAGGGTCTGTTGAATGGGCGGGGTGCTCGTGCGGAGCCACTCCGCGAGGGTGGGACCCTCCACGAACTCGCTGACGAGGGCCGGGAGGTCCTCCACGTCGAGGACCTCGGCGGCCGCCACGATGTTCGGGTGTCGGAGCTCGTCCCGGAACACCGCCTCCTGCTCGATGCGCATGCGCCGCCGGGCGTCAGAGACCCAGAGCACCTTGACCTCGTGCCAGGTTCGCCGCTTCGTGTGCTTGGCGAGGTAGACCGAGACCTGGTTGCCTTCGAACAGGTGACTGTCGATGGCGTAGTCGCCGTAGACCGCACCGGGCTCGAGATCGCGCTTTCCGTCCATCGTTTCCCCCGCCGTGGTGTGCACAGTGTACCGGGGTCGGGCCGGGGTCGAGACGGCTGTGAACCGCTCCGCCCGTGGCTTGGCACCCCAACTGTCATCGGGGTAGCCCGTAGAACGGCCGGCCGGGGCGTGACGATGCGGCCGCCTGCGCGGGGAGGAGGGATGAAGGAGGCTTCACCTCTCCAGGGAGCCTTGATCGGGTTCTCTGGGGGGCTCACGATCCTGGTCGCGACGCTGGCCCTGGAGGTGCGAGCCCGCGGACTGCCCGTGCAGGGCGCGCTGCTCCAGCTCCAGCTCGAGTCGGTCGCGGTGTGGGTCCTGGAGTCGATGCCCGTCCTCCTCGCCGGAGCCGCCTACGTCGTGATGTCGCCGCGGACCGCCCGTCGGACCGAGGTGTCGGATCGGAGCCGCTCCGCCATCACCCCGCCCCCCTCGCCGAAGGCGCTCACCACGTCGCTCGAGCCCGCGCCACGAGCGGCGGTCCCCCCGGCGCCGTCGGGCTCGGTGTCCGCGCCGAACACGGCCCCTGTGTCGGCCCCGATTTCCTCCACCCCGACGTTCTCGGCCCCCCTTCCGAGTGCCCCGTCGGGAGGGCGGCGAGACGACTCGGGTGGCGTCGCCCTCAAGAGCAGTCCGCCTCCGCCGCCGGTGCCGGCCTCGCTGCGGTCCGCGAACCTTCTCGGCAATGCCGGAGCGGACCAGCGTGTGAAGGCCCTCAAGGAGCTCGTGAAGGCCCTCAAGGAGGCAGCCGCCAACGCGAGCGAGGAGAGCCACGCCAAGAGTGCGATGCTCACCAACCTCACGCAGGAGCTGCGCAGCCCGCTGAACCAGATCGTGGGCGTTGCGGAGATGCTGGTCGAGGAGGCGCGCAGCCCCTCGCAGTCTGCCGCGAACCTCGAGCCCGAGTTGCGCCGGGTAGCGGGGGCGGGGCGCTACCTCGTGCGGCTCATCAACGAGATCCTCGATCTGTCCAGGATCGAGGTCGGTACACTGGCCCTCGTGCTCGAGGACGTCGACCTCGCCCAGATCCTCGACGAGGTGCGGGCCTCGCTCGACGCCCACGACTCTCACGTCTCGTTCCACCTCGATCCCGCGGCGAGGCTGGCGCGGGGCGACCACATGCGGGTGCGCCAGATCCTCCTCACGCTCGTGCGTGACGCGGTGCAGGTCTCGAAGGGTGGGCCGGTCACCGTCACGCTCGAGAAGGGAGCGAAGGGGGGGATCGAGATCCGGGTCCGCGACTCTGGCCCTTCGCTGTCGAAGGCGGAGATCGGCCGACTGCTCGAGCGGAAGACGCCTGCCGACTTCGCCCGTCCGGGTGACGAGCGGCGAGGGCTCGGGTTGGCGGTGGCCCGGCGGCTGGCCGAGCTCATGGGCGGGCGGCTCGAGGGGCGCGCGGACGCGTCGAGGGGCAGCGAGTTCCTCGTCTCGATGCCGGCGGCCCGCATCAAGCCCGAACAGGTGCCCCCGCGCTCGACCATCGCGCTGAACGAGCGTCTGTCGGGCATGCGGCTCGTGCTGGTCGACGCCGACGCCGCCTCGCGCACCCTCGCCCGCTACCTGTCGAAGGCGGGCCTGCAGGTCGCCCACGTGAGCACGGTGGAGGAGGCGGCGGCCGCGACCCGGGCGGGGCTGCCCGAGCTCGCGATCGTCGACGTGGGGGTGCCTCACGCCTGGGCGGTGGTCGAGGAGCTCCTCGAGCACCGCGTGCGCGTCGTCGTGACCTCGATGCGCGACGAGGACGTCGAGCCTGCACTTCAGCGTGGTGTGACGGCCTTCCTCGTGCGTCCGGTCGACCGCAAGCTCGCGCTGGCCACCCTCGAGCGCTGTCTCGACGATTGAGCGGACGACCTGCTGGCGAGGAGCTCGCGGCCTCTGTCGTCACGCTCGTGGCGGCCGAGGCGTGGCTCCTGCGGTGCACCTTCGGGCCGATGCCGCTCGGAGACCTGCTGCTCTCCGCGCTGGGGGTCGCCGGGGTCGCTGCGGTGGCCGTCGGGGTGGTGACCGGGCTCCCCCTCCCGCGAGAGCGAAAGGGGCTCTGGCTGACCCTCGCGATGCTCCTTCCCGCCTTGCTCGTCTCGGCCCGCACGACCGCGGTCGCCGGGGGGGCGTCGCCCTGGCTCGTGCTGCCCGTGCTGGTTGCCGCCGGCGTGGCGCTGGGCACCAGCCATCGGGGGGCCGCTCTGACTGGCGTGCTGGTCTTCGCGGTGGGGACCGTGGCGGCCATGGCCTTCCTGGCCGGCACCCCCGCGCAGACCGTCGTCGACGGGGTGACCACGGTGGGGGTCCGCGGGGAATGGCCGGAGGGGGAAGTGTGCCTGGCGCTCCTGGTGGGATTCGCCATCCTCGCGCTCGTGGCGGGAGCTCCGCCGGGAGGGGCCCGTCGGGCGGCTCTGGTCACGATCGCCGTCGTCACCGCGACGTTCGCGATCCCGAGCCGCCCTCCGTCGCCGCCCTGGACCACCGCCCCGCCGCCGGCGGATGGGCCGCCCGACATCCTCTTGGTGACGGTCGACACGCTGCGCTACGACACCGCCCGTGAGATGGCGGCCTACCGGGCGCTCGCGGCCCGCGGCACGGAGTACACCCAGGCCTGGTCCGCGGCGCCGTGGACCTTGCCGTCGATGGCGAGCCTGATGACCGGACTCTCCGTGGCCGAGCACGGCGCGGCCAAGGTCGACGGCGGCTTCGCGTCGATGCGCGACGACGTGGCCACGCTGGCCGAGGGCCTCCGCGAGCGTGGCTACGACACCGTCGCAGTCGTCGCCCCCAACGTGTTCGTGGGGCGCAGCTTCGGGTTCGACCGAGGGTTCGACTGGTTCTTCCACGAGATGGATCGCGCGGCCCACGGCCTGCCGCTCTGCACCAACGACACCGCGGCCCGCCTCACCGTCCCCGACCTCGCCTCGGCCCTCGGCGCGTGGGACCGGCTCCCCCTCGGCGTGGCGGAGGTGATCACCGCCCGGGCCGCCCGGGTTCTCGCCGAGCGACGCGAACGACCGTTGTTCCTCTGGGTTCACTACCTCGACACCCACGAGCCCTACCGGCACGCGAGCCGCTCGTCGCTGCCCGGCTGGCTCGCTCGCCAGGCCTCGGCCGGTGCGATCCACGACGAGATCGCGTCGGGGGCGATGACGAAGGCGCACGTCGAGGCGCTCTACGCCCACGAGGCCGCGATCGTCGACCGCGCCCTCCTCGAACTGATCGCGGCCTTCGACGCGAGTCGGGAGGGTGGCGTGGTGGTGCTCACCTCGGACCACGGCGAAGAGCTCCTGGAGCGCACGCACACCTTCGGGCACGGCCACACCCTGTACGAGGAGCTCCTGCACGTTCCGCTCGTCACCGTGGGCCTCGACGATGGCGGGAACGGGGCCGTGATCGACGCGCCCACCGCCAACCATCACCTCGCGGCGCGGCTGCGCGCGGTGGCCGAGGGGCGTGAGGACGCTCGGGCGCTTCCTACGAGACTCCTCGCCCGCAACCTCCTGTATGGCTCGGCGGGAGCGTGGGCGGTGCGAGAGGGCGACGACAAGCTGGTGATGGACGGCTCCGGTCCCCTGCTCTTCGACCTCGGCCGCGATCCCGAGGAGCGGCACGACCGCGCCGCAGTCGAACGCGACCGCGTGGATGGGCTACGGGCCCACGCCCCCCCACCGGTGGCCTCGGGCGACGTGCCCGCGATGAACGACGCCGAGAACCGCATGCTCGAGGCGCTCGGCTATCTCGAGTGACCGTCCGAGCTTCCGACACGGGTGAACAAACGTTACGTCGCCACCGTGTCAGAGCCCACTCACATCCGCGTTCGAAACGCTCGTGAACACAACCTCAAGGGGGTCGACCTCGACGTCCCGCGAGGCCGCCTCGTCGTGTTCACCGGCGTGTCGGGGTCTGGCAAGTCGTCGCTCGCCTACGACACCATCTTCAAGGAGGGCCAGCGCCGATTCGTCGAGTCGCTCTCCGCCTACGCCCGTCAGTTCCTCGGGGAGCTCGACCGGCCCGCGGTGGACCTCGTCGAGGGCGTCTCGCCCACGTTGTCCATCGACCAGAAGACGGTCAATCGCAACCCCCGGTCCACGGTGGGCACGGTCACCGAGATCTACGACCACGTCCGGCTGCTCATGGCGCGGCTCGGCACGCCGAGGTGCCCCGAGTGCTCGCGGGAGATCGCGCGGCTGTCCGTGCGACAGATCGTCCAGTGGCTGCTCCAGCGTGACGACCGGGTGGTGGTGCTCGCGCCAGTCATCTCCGAGCGCAAGGGCGAGTACCGGCGCGAGATGGCCGACCTCTACCGAGACGGCTGGGTCAGGGCGCGGGTCGACGGCGAGATCGTGCGCCTCGAAGACCCCCCCACCCTCGCCCGCTACGAGAAACACACCATCGAGGTCGTGGTCGATCGCGTCGATCTGTCGTCGCGCGACGTGCCGCGACTGTCCGAGGCGGTGGAGACGGCGGCTCGGCTCACTGGCGGCACGGTGGTGGTGCTCGACGATCAGGGCCGCACCACCACCTACTCGACGGACCGGGCGTGTCCCGATCACCCCGAGGTCTCGATCCCGGAGCTCGAGCCTCGGTTGTTCTCGTTCAATGCCCCACAGGGGGCGTGCCCGGAGTGCAACGGGCTCGGGGCGCTGGAGTCCTTCGACGTGGATCTCGTCGTCGACCTCGAGCAGAACGCGGTCGACGGCTACCAGGCCTTCAACGCCGACGGGAAGGTGCCGTTCACCCACTTCGACCACGACGCGCTCAAGCAGGTGGTGAAGAAGCTCGGGGGCTCCGTCCGCAAGAAGCTCCGCAACTGGGACCCCGAGACGCTGGACCGGCTGATCTGGGGCGATCCCGATCTCACCTACACGAGCGAGTGGGAGCGCGACGGTCGACGCGAGGTCCGCGAGCGCGTCTGGAAGGGCTTGCTGCCCCTGGTGGCCGACGTCTACCGCTACACCGGCTACGGCCCGTTCCAGGCCTTCCGTACGCGGGTCGCGTGTCCCGCCTGCGGTGGCGAGCGGCTGAATCGGGTGGCGCGTGCGGTGCGCTTCCGCGGCCGAGGCATCACCGAGCTCTCCCGCATGGGCGTCGAGGAGGCCCACGCGTTCTTCTCCGGGGTCGAGCTGCAGGGGAGCGAGCGCGACATCGGAGCCCAGCTCATCCACGAGATTCGAGACCGGCTCGCGTTTCTCGTCGAGGTGGGGCTCGGCTACCTCTCCCTCGATCGGTCCGCCGCCACCCTGTCCGGTGGCGAGTCCCAGCGCATCCGGCTCGCGGCCCAGGTCGGCAGCGCGCTGCACGGCGTCACCTACGTGCTGGACGAGCCCTCGATCGGGCTCCACCCTCGCGACAACCGGCGGCTCATCGGTGCGCTTCGTCGTCTGCGGGACCGCGGGAACTCGGTCCTCGTGGTGGAGCACGATGCGGAGACGATCCTCGCCGCGGACCACGTCGTCGACGTCGGACCGGGAGCGGGTCGGGAGGGTGGGCAGGTCGTGGCCAGCGGATCGCCCCGCCAGCTCCTGCGTAGTCGCAAGAGCCCCACCGCCGCGTGGCTTCGTGGGGAGCACCCTCTCGAGCTGCGGGAGGCGCCGCGCGAGCCGAGCGGCCACCTGAAGATCCGGGGCGCCCGCGCCAACAACCTGAAGGACGTCGATGTCGACGTGCCGCTCGGCTGCCTCGTCGTGGTCACCGGCGTGTCGGGTTCCGGCAAGTCGAGCCTCACCTTCCAGGTGCTCGAGAGCTCGGTGGCGAAGGGGCGGCCCGTCAACTGCTCGTCCGTGGGCGGGCTCGACCAGATCGACAAGCTCGTTCGGATCTCGCAGACCCCGATCGGGCGCACCCCTCGATCCAACCCCGCCACCTACACCGGCGTGTTCGACCCGATCCGCGAGCTGTTCGCCGCCACCTCCGAGGCGCGCGCCCGCGGCTACAAGAAGGGCCGCTTCTCGTTCAACGTGGCCGGAGGTCGCTGCGAGGCTTGCCAGGGCGCGGGCATCCGACTGGTCGAGATGCAGTTCCTGCCACCGGTCGAGGTGGTGTGCGAGGCCTGCGACGGTCGGCGCTTCAACGCCGAGACGCTCGAGATCACCTGGAAGGGCCTCACCATCGACGACGTGCTGAAGCTGACGGTGGCCGAAGCGCACGAGGTGTTCGCCAACATCCCCAAGATCGCCCGCATGCTCGGGACCTGCGTCGACGTGGGCCTCGGGTACCTCCCCCTCGGGCAGCCCTCCACCACGCTCTCGGGCGGCGAGGCGCAGCGCATCAAGCTCGCGTCCGAGCTCCAGCGCCCAGCCACCGGCCAGACGCTCTACCTCCTCGACGAGCCGACCACCGGGCTGCACTTCCAGGACGTGGCGCTGCTCCTGAAGGCGCTCGACCGCCTCGTCGACGCCGGTAACAGCGTGGTCGTCGTCGAGCACCACACCGACGTCATCCTCTCCGCCGACCACCTGATCGATCTCGGACCCGAGGGCGGCGACGCCGGCGGACGGATCGTCGGCACGGGCACACCCGCCGCGATTCGGGGGCTCGACACGCCGACCGGCCAGGTGCTCGCCGATCTGCCCGAGGCCGGCGAGGGCGCTGTTCCCTACGAGATCCACCGGGCCTCGCCGCCGCGCTCCCGGCCGCAGGCCCTCTCGGTGCGCGGCGCCAAGCTCCACAACCTCAAGGATGTCGATGTCGACATTCCCCACGGCAAGATGACGGTCATCACGGGAGTGAGCGGGTCGGGCAAGACGTCGCTCGCGTTCGACACCATCTTTGCCGAGGGCCAGCGCCAGTACGTGGAGAGCCTCTCGACCTATGCGCGACGGTTCCTGGGTCGCCTCGAGCGCTCGCCCCTGGATCGCATCGAGGGCCTCCAGCCCGCGATCGCCATCGATCAGCGCAACCGGGGGCACAACCCGCGGAGCACCGTGGCCACGGTGACCGAGATCCACGACGTGCTTCGGCTGCTCTATGCCCGGATCGGTCAGCCGCACTGCCCGGAGTGTGACCGCGAGATCCGGGCCTGGCCCCCCTCGCAGGCCGCGATGGCCCTGCGGGAGCGCGAGCTCGGTGCTGGCTGGGTGCTCGCTCGACTGCGTCCCAGCGATGACGCCGCGTCGCGCCGCAAGGGACTCCTCCAGGACGGCTGGCAGCGGCTCTACACCGCCGAGGGCGACGAGGTCGAGCTCGCGGCCGACGAGGCGCTGCCGCTCCTCGAGTCGGGTGCGGACCTCGTCGTCGACCGTGTCGCCCCCAAGCGGACCGCCCTGTCGCGGCTCGTCGAGGCCGTCGAGTCGGCCTACCGGCTCGGGGGCGGCTCGGTGCGATTCGTGGAGCGCGCTGGCCGTGAGGAGCACGTCTTCTCCAACCGGGCGGAGTGCGTCGAGCACGGGCTCGTGCACGAAGGGGAGCTCACCCCCCGCCACTTCTCGTTCAACTCCCAGCTCGGCGCCTGCCCCGACTGTGGCGGGGTCGGACGTCGAACCGCCATCGTGCCCGACCGCCTGTTCGCAGCGACGTCGCAGGGATTCTGGGGCGCACTCGACGAGCGCGTCAGCAGCGTGATCGGCCGCTCGCCCCGGAACCGAGCGCTCGTCGACGCGTTGCTCGCCGAGCACGGCATCACCGCGAAGACCCCCGTGAAGAAGTGGCCGGAGGCGGCTCGGCGCGAGGTCCTCCACGGCCGCCCGGGTGAGCTCGCGGTGTCGTGGACCAAGAAGTGGGGATCCACCAAGCGGGTCGTCGAGGAGTCACGAGCCTGGACCGGGCTGCTCGCCATGCTGTCCAGCTGGACCGAGCGCCTCGCCGGACTCTCTGCGGAGGGGATCTGTCCCGCGTGCAACGGCGGACGGCTCGCGCCATCGCTGCTCGCGGTGCGCATCGCCGACCGAAGCATCGCCGACCTCTGCGCATTGCCCGTCGACGAAGCTCACGGCGAGGTCTCGGGGTGGGAGCTGCACGGGGCGGACAAGGTCATCGCCGAGCGACCGCTCCTCGAGCTGGGCCGGCGGCTGTCCTTCCTCGTCGACGTCGGCCTCGGCTACCTCTCCCTCGATCGGTCGGCGGACTCGCTGTCCGGGGGCGAGGCCCAGCGCATCCGGCTCGCGTCGCAGCTCGGGGCTGGGCTCTGCGGGGTCACCTATGTCCTCGACGAGCCGACCGTGGGCCTGCACGCCTCCGACACCGACCGGCTCCTCGACACGCTGACCGGTCTGCGCGATCAGGGCAACACCGTGCTCCTCGTCGAGCACGACCCCGACACGATTCGCCGGGCCGACTACCTCGTCGACCTGGGGCCGGCAGCGGGAATCCACGGCGGGCAGATCGTCGCGGTGGGCACCCCGGCCGAGATCGAGGCCAATGGGGAGTCGGTGACCGGGCGGTGGCTGGCGGGGCGCGACGCGCTGCCGGCGCGACGACAGCGACGGACCCCGCGATCCACGATCACGTTGAAGGGTGCGACGGGCCACAACCTGAAGTCGGTCGACGTGAAGGTGCCCACCGGGGTGTGGCTCGCGGTCTCCGGGGTGTCGGGGTCGGGGAAGTCGACGCTGATCATGGACACCCTGGCCCCCGCCATCGCGGCTCACAACGGAGCCGAGGTCTACGCGGCGCCCCACCGGAACCTGCGGCTCGGGGAGAAGGTGGATCGGGTCGTGATCGTCGATCAGTCTCCCATCGGTCGCTCCCCCCGGAGCACGCCCGCCACGTACACCAAGATCATGGACGGGCTGCGCCGCCTGTTCTCCGAGACCCCCGGGGCGATGGAGCGCGGCTACAAGCCCGGGCGGTTCTCGTTCAACAGCCAGGGGGGGCGCTGCGCCTCGTGCGAGGGGCGCGGGGCGGTCCTCGTCGAGATGCACTTCCTGCCCGACGTGTGGATGACCTGCGAGACGTGCGGGGGGCGGCGGTTCAACGCGGAGACGCTCGACGTGCGCTGGCGGGGCCGCTCGATTGCCGACGTGCTCGCCATGCGGGCCGACGAGGCGGTCGAGTTCTTCGCGAACCACCGCTCGCTGAAGCGCAAGCTGCAGGCCATGGTCGACGTCGGGCTCGGCTACCTCACCCTCGGCCAGCCTGCGAACACGCTGTCTGGAGGGGAGGCCCAGCGCGTCAAGCTCGCCGCGGAGCTCACCAGCCGCAAGGGCCACGCGCTCTACGTCCTCGACGAGCCGACCACCGGCCTGCACCTCTCCGACATCGCGAGCCTGGTGCGAGTGCTCCATCGCCTCGTCGACGACGGGCACACCGTCGTGACCATCGAGCACCACCTGGGCATGTTGCTCCAGGCCGATCAGATCCTCGACATGGGGCCAGCCGGCGGGGCGAGCGGCGGCCAGGTCACGGGGCTCGGTGCCCCCGAGGCAGTGGCCAGGCTCGACACCCCCACCGGCCGGGCGCTCGCCGCCGAGCTCGCCTTGCGGCGCGCGACGGCATGAGGGTCGCCGCGGTACAGTTTCGAGCGGTGAAGGGCGACGTGTCCGCGTCGCGGAGCCGTCTGGCCGCACTGGCCGGGCGGGCCGCCCGCGACGCCGACCTGGTCGTCTGCCCCGAGATGGCGATCACGGGCTACGTCTTCTGCGGTCCCGAGGCCGTCCGTGCGGTGGCGGAGCCGGCCACGGGCCCCACCTTTGCCGTGCTCCGCGAGGTGGCCAGGGAACACCGCTGCTTCGTGGTGGCCGGCTTTCCCGAGCGCGACGGCGATGCCCTCTACAACAGCGCCTGGGTGATCGACGCTCGAGGCGATCTCGCGTTCCTGTACCGCAAGACGCTCCTCTACACCGAGGATCTCCCCTGGGCGACGCCGGGCGACAGCGGGTACCACGCGTTCGAGGTCCAGGGCACGCGGGTCGGGGTCGGGATCTGCATGGACCTCAACGACGATGGCTTCGTCGACTGGATCGACGCCGCGGGCTGCGAGGTGGTCGCCTTTCCCACCAACTGGGTGCGCTCCGACGACGATCAGATCGACACCTGGACCTACTGGGCCTGGCGGCTCGGCGGATCCCCGGCGGCGCTCGTCGCCGCGAACACCTGGGGGACCGACGGGCACGTCGAGTTCAGCGGTCGATCCGCCGTGCTTCGGCAGCGCACGATTCACGCCGCCCTCCCTCGCAGGGGCGACGGCATCCTCCACGCGACGCTCGACCGCTCCCCGGCCGGGCCGGAGCGTTAGAGCGCCTGCATGGTCGTCGGTCAGTTGTTGCTCGCCGTGTTCCTCGTCTTCGCGAATGGCTTCTTCGTCGCAGCGGAGTTCGCCCTCGTCAAGATCCGACCCACCCAGCTCGACCTCGCGGTCGCGGAGGGGCGGCCCCTGGCGGGCATGGCCAAGGGGCTGGTCAACCACCTCGACAGCTACCTGTCCGCCACCCAGCTCGGCATCACCTTGACCTCGCTCGGCCTCGGGTGGATCGGCGAGCCCGCGGTGGCCCATCTCCTCGAGCCCCTGTTCCACGCCCTGAACCTGCCCGACGAGGTGCTGCACCAGGTCTCGATCGTGGTGGCGTTCGTGCTGATCAGCTTCGCCCACATCGTGCTCGGCGAGGTCGCTCCGAAATCGCTCGCGATCGCTCGTCCCGTGGGCACGACGCTCGCGGTGACCGGACCCATGCGGCTGTTCCACTGGGTCACCTACCCGGCGCTCTGGCTGCTCAACCTCTCGTCGAACGGCCTGCTCCGGCTCATCGGCGTGGAGCCCGCGAACACCCACAGTCTCGCGGTGAGCAGCGAGGAGTTCGTGCGCATGGCCGTCCAGTCTGCCGAGGAGGGGCACATCCGGCCCCACGAAGGCGAGCTCGTCAGCAAGATCTTCGCCTTCTCGGCGCGGGTGGCCGAGGAGATCATGATTCCCCGGCACCACGTGCACGGCATCGATCTCGAGGACGAGCTGCTGCCGCAGCTTCACGACGCCACCCGGCGCGGACACAGCCGGTACCCCGTCTACGAGGGCAACCTCGACCGCCCGCTCGGCATCCTCCACCTCAAGGACCTGCTCAACCTCGACTGGTCGACCCTCGACGCCTCGTCGCTGCAGGCCCGCATGCGGCCCCTGCTGCTCGTTCCGGGCACCCTCGCCGCCGAGAAGGTGATGCGTCGTATGCAGCGCCGACGTACCCACCTCGCGTTGGTCGTCGACGAGCGGGGGAGCGTGGCCGGGCTGGTCACCCTCGAGGACGCGCTCGAGGAGCTGGTGGGCGAGATCCACGACGAGTACGACCAGGAGGCGGCCGAGATCGAGTCCCGGAACGACGGCACCTTCGCGTTCATGGGATCGGTGCTGCTGCCCGAGGTGGTGGACCTGCTCCGGGTCGCCGGTCCCGAGTCGCGCGCCCACACCCTGCAGGGCTGGTTGATGGAGGTGCTCGAGCGACTTCCCGAGGAGGGCGACGCGGTGCGTCTCGGCGACTGGTCGCTCACCGTGAAGGCGCTCGACGGGCGCTCGGTGCGACGCGTGGAGGCCCGCCGGGAGGAGCGCGAAGAGCTGGAGGACTGACGGGGGCCCGCGCTCGAGAGCGCCCGGACCTCAAGGGGTGACGAAGTCTTCCCGAGCCAACGTCTCGGCCTCGAGCGTGAGCTCGGACGGGTCGGGCCGGGTTCCGAGGTAGGTCGTTCTCGCGGTGAGGATGTAGTCGCCATCGAGGGTCAGCGTCTCGGCCGCGGTCGCGTCGGGGCGCTCGACGATGACGATCGCTTGCTGCTCGCAAGGCGCCTGACGGGCGCAGGTCGCGGTGAGGTCCAGCAGGTTGAGGCCCCCCGCGGAGGGCTCGGTGAGCCGCGCTGGTGGCACGAGCGCGCCGTCCTGGACGAACGCGTAGCCGATGCGCCCCACGCCCGGTGGGCCGGACTCCCGGGGAACGCCGACCCGCAGAGCGTCACTGACCACCTCGTCGGACGGGGGGAGCACGTCGGCGCCGAAGAACAGCGAGACCCTCACCTGACCCATCGCCTGGCCCTTCTCGAAGGGGATCGCGGTCTCGAAAGGCTCCCCGAACCAGCTACGCTCACCGCCGCAGCCGAGGAGTCCCAGGACTCCCACCCCAAGCCATCGTCGCATTGCCCCTCCTGGTGTCGTGCCTGCTCGCTCAGTCGCGTCGCCGTCGCACCGCGGCGAGCGCCAGCAGCCCGCCGAGCGCCGTCAGCGAGCCCGGTGCGTGCGAGCAGCCGAGGAACGACCGGTAGAGGCCCCGGGAGGGCTCGGTGGGCGGCTCCCACTCCGGCACGTCGACGGCGGCGGGTTCGGTGCCCGGTCCGACCTCGGCGTCGGGAGAGCGAGGCACGCTCGGGGGAGGCTCCGCGGCGGACAGCCGCAGCTCCGGGACCTCGCTCTGGAGCCAGTCGAGGAAGGCATCGACTCGCGTGCCGCTGGACGTTCCACCGACGCAGCCGTTGGTGACGAACGACGCGATGGCGACGACCTCGAGCCCGTCGTCGGTGGCCCGGTACAGGGGTCCGCCGGAGTCGCCCTGGCAGAGGTTCTGCACCGGGTCCTCGACGGTGACGAAGGTGTCGTTGACGAAGGTGATCGTCGCGTCGCCGATTCGTCGCACGCCGCCCGTGCCCGGTCGCTCGTCGGCGGTCTGCCCGTAGCCGGTGAGCTCGAGCTGGACGCCCGCCCAGAACTGCGACAGCGGCTCGGCGTTGACGGCGATGGGCTCGGGGGCGAACAGGGGCACGCCGAGCCGAACCACCGCGAGGTCCGGATCCTGAGCGATCACCCCCGCGTAGTCGGGGTGGATGACGTAGGACACCGCGCTCCGCTCGCTCACGAAGCCGTCGGTGCCTCCGGGGCCGACGAGCACGGTGACGGCCTGCGCGGGCGGGCCGTCGTCGAACACGAGGCAGTGGGCCGCGGTCAGGACGTACTCGGGATGGACGAGGACGCCAGTGCACGCGCCGGCCACCTCGAAGTTCGTGATCTGCAGGTAGACGGTCGACTGATAGATGTCGTCGTCGTCGATCTCGCCATTGACGATCTGCAGATTGTCGAGCTCGTCAGCGATGTAGGGCTCGAGGGGGACCACGCCATCGTCGATCCCGGATCCGTGCAGGTCGTCGAGCCCATCGAGCGGGCCCGCCACTGCGGCTGTCATCCACAACATCACTCCCCCCTCGTCGCCTCGGAGGGGAGACGTATCCACCGAGGCCAGGGAACGCTCGGGTCTCGACGAGAGTGTGGCATGCGGGGACGATGGCCCTCCGCGAGTCCTCGCTACTCTGCTCGCTCCACGAGGTAGCGGCCCAGCGCTTCGAGGCCCTGGCGCCCTGGGTTGTCGGGGAGCGTGTCGAGCGCGTCGAGCGACTCGTCGACCCGCCGTCGGGCTTCGTCGAGGGCGGCTTCGAGGGCGCCGGACTCCCGGATCTCGACCATGAGCTGCTCGACGAGCTCGGGGCTCGGCGGTCCGGCCTCGAGGCGGGACCGGAGGTCGTCGATGCGCTCCATCGCCACGAGGAGGGGCAGCGTCACCTTGCGCTCGCGTAGGTCCGCGCCGGGGGTCTTGCCGGTGGCGGTGCTGTAGTCGAGGACGTCGTCGGTGATCTGGAACGCGATGCCGACGCCGCGGCCAAAGCGCCACAGCGCATCGGCAGCATCGTCGTCGCCTGCCGCCCACCCCGCGGCTGCCGCACACCAGGCGATGAGCGCCGCCGACTTTCGCGCCACCACGTCGAGGTACTGGTCGATCGTCGAGGACAGGTCACCCGCGTGCTGCAGCTGCAGGACCTCACCCTCGGCCATCTCGGTGACCGTCTCGCCGAGGGCCCGGACCGCCGCGAAGCCGCCCTCCTCGGCCGCGAGCCACACTGCGCGGGCGAGGCAGAAGTCACCGGTCAGCACGGTCACGGCGTTGCCGTAGACCTGGTGGGCGGCGGGCTGGCCGCGCCGCGTCTCCGCCTCGTCCACCACGTCGTCGTGAAGCAGTGAGCCGAGGTGGAGCAGCTCCCCGACGCACATGAGCCGGACGATCGAGCCCTCGTGACCGACCGCCCGGGCGCCGAGCGCCGTGAGGGCCGGCCGAAGCCGCTTGCCGCCGGCCGCCACGAGGTACCCGGCGATCTCGGGCACGGCGGCCACGTCGGTGTGGACGAGCGAGACGAGGGACTGCTCCGCGGCCGCGAGCTCCGGGCCGACGAGGGCCAGCGCTTCGGCTGGGCCTCGAACGAGCGTCCCCCACTTGGTCCCCCGCACGCCAGCGTGCTGCGTGCGCAGGGTTCTTCCGCCCGTCGAGGCGGACATGGATCGCATGGGGGTCTCCTTCCTAGAGCCCTGGTATCGTCAGTCCCTTCAAACAACAATGAAAGTTGGGGCTGTGTTCTGATTCAAAGCGCAATATAGACTCGTAGGAGAGGGCTCGCACCCCGGTGGCCGGGGCGACGAGACGCGTACCACGGCACGAGGGCGAGCGGATGGGCCGCACGGCAAGCGAAGCGCGACAACGGGCAGTGGACCTGGCGGCAGAGACGATGGGGGAGCTCATTGCCTTCTGGGGGTTCAAGGCAAGCATGGGGCGCATCTGGACGCTCCTGTACCTTTCCCCCATCCCCCTGCCCGCCGACGAGATCGCGTCTCGCACTCAGCTGTCGACCGGAGCCGTCTCCATGGCCCTCGCCGAGCTCCAGCAGTGGGGGATTGCGGAGCGCGCGGTGCAGGCGGGGGCACGCAAGCGGCACTACCGGGCGGAGACCGACGTGTGGGGGATCGTGCGTCGAATCATCCGGCAGCGCGAGCTGCGTCTCGTCGGTCGCAGCGTCGCGCGGTTCTCGGAGGCGGTCGACGTACTCGAGGAGCGGCTCGCCGAGGACCCGAACGACAGCGAGGCGTCGTTCATGCTGTCTCGGCTGCGAGGCCTGCTCAGCCTCGCCCGCATTGGCTACCAGCTCGTGGAGTCGTTCGCGGAGTTCGGCATGTTCACCCTCGACCCGATCCGCGGGGCGTTGAACAAGGATGCCCACCAGGAGGCGAAGTAGCCTCCGACCCCGCGGAGATGGAGCCGAGGGCGAGTCCCCTTCGACGGACGGAACCGGCCGACCTCGTTAGGACGCGGTCGTCATCGAGATTCACGAGGGCCCGATGCTGCACCGACCACTGCTCGCCAGCCTGGCTGGGGCCCTTGCCTGCCAGGGCGGGGTCGACCCGTCGGTGGCCCAGGTGGCCGACGTGTGGGGGCAGCCCATCGCGGATGCGAGCGTGGTCGTCGAGGGGCACACCGAGCGCCTCCACACCGACCCTCGGGGTCGTGCCGAGCTGCCCGAGCGCGATCCGCTGACCCCGATGGTCGTCCGGGTCGGTCGTCGCGGCTACATCCCCGTCGAGCGCACGCTCACCGGCGACGACGTCCCGCGGTTCGAGCTCCTGCCCCAACCCGCAGAGCCCGGTCTCCACGTCGTCGGAGAGGCCTCGCTGGCAGCGCTGCCCGGCGAGCCGGTGGTCGCGGTGGGCAACCCGCTGCGCTCGGTTCGGGGCATCCGGTCGGTGGGCGAGGTCGTCGTCGCGACGGCGTCGCCGTCGATCCTCTTCCACACGCCGCTACGCCGCGACGAGCTGCTGCAGCTCGGGCTCGAGCTCCGTCGGCTGGCCTTCGTCCCCACGATGTCGCTGCCCGGGCCGCTGGGGAACACCGACGTCACCGTCAACCTGCACGTCGACGCCGGGCGCGTCCCGGTGACCATCACCCCGCTCCGCGAGCGCTCCGACTACCTGGTCGTCCCCGACGAGCCGCTCGAGCGGGGCCGCTACGCCTTTCAGACCCAGGGGCTGCTCTCCGCGCGCGACAGTGTGCTCTTCGACCGGCTGCCCCCCGAGTTCCGCATGGTCTACCCGTTCGAGGTCCGCTGATCGGGGAGCGAGTACACTCCCGGCGGGGATGTCCAGGAGAGAACGATGCGGTGGTGGTGGATCGCGCTGCTGGCCCCGGGGCTCGGCGGCTGCGGGGAGACCGAGGGCGGATGTGACGACCCCGAGGTGCCGTACGACGGCCTCGACAACGACTGCGACCCGCAGACGCCAGACGACGACCTCGACGGCGACGGGCTGCTCCTCCGCGACGACTGCGACGACACCGACCCGGCGCTCGGCGGGCCCGAGGTGCCCTACGATGGCCTCGACAACGACTGCACGGAGGCGACTCCCGACGACGACCTCGATCGCGATGGCTTTCCGCTGCGTGACGACTGCGACGACGCGAACCCGGCGCTCGGCGGCCCCGAGGTCCCCTACGACGGGGTGGACAACGACTGCGATCCGTCGACCCCCGACGACGACGTCGATGGTGACGGGGTCGGTGGCATCGAGGACTGCGACGACACGGACCCCGACGTTCAGGAGGACGGCGTCGTCGACGCACTGATCGGTGAAGCCAGCCTCGCCACGGCCTGTACTGGTCGCTGCACGCTGCACGTCACTGGCGACGTGGACCTCGACTTGACCCAGGCCACCGACCTCGCGGCGCTCGCTTGCCTGGTCCGCGTCGACGGCGACCTCCGGCTCGACGGCAACGGTTCGCTCGAGCGCCTCGCGCTGCCGCAGCTGGCGGAGGTCGGCGGCTCGGTGCGACTGGTGGACCACACGTCCGCCGGGGAGCTCGACCTCTCCGCGCTCACGACCGTCGGCCGCACGCTCGAGCTGCGGGGCCTCTTCGCCCTGGCCGACCTCGACGGGCTCGCGAGCCTCACCACGGCGTGGGAGGTGACGCTCACCAACAACCTGGCGCTCGTCGACCTGTCGGGGCTTTCGGCCCTCGTCGGGCCCGAGCGGCTGAGCATCAGCGGTCATCCCTCGCTCACGAGCCTCGACGGGCTCGAGGGGGTCACCGGCGAGATCACGACGCTGTCGGTCGACTCCAATCGGTCGCTGACCGACCTCTCGGCGCTGTCCGGGGTCACGCGGGTCTCCGGGTTCCTGGGCGTCTCCGAGAACGATGCGCTCACCACGCTCGACGGCCTGTCCGGACTCACTCGCGCCGAGAGCGACGCGTGGATCATCGGCAACGACAGCCTCGACGATCTCCAGGGCCTCGAGAGCCTCGAGTACGTGGGCGGCGACCTGGACATCGCCGACAACGCCTCGCTGACCTCCCTCGAAGGCCTCTCTTCGCTCGCCACCGTGAACCGTTCCCTATTCGTGCGCAGCAATCCCCAGCTGACCGACTTCACCGGGCTCGACTCCCTCACGCTGGTCCTCTTCGGGCTGGCCGCGCGTGACAACGACGTCCTCGTGTCGCTCGACGGCCTCGAAGCCCTCGACACGATCGGCGACGTGTTCCTCGAGCGGAACGCTCTGCTCGTCGATCTCACCGCTCTTCAGGGGGCTACCGTGCTCGACCGCGTGGTGATCACGGACAACCCGAACCTGGGGAACGCCGCGGCCCAGGCGTTCGTCGACACCCTGGCCAGCGTCGGCGGCCCGGTGACGATCGAACGCAACGACTA
>CAZZLC010000087.1:0-21151 GCA_964655065.1 uncultured Enterobacteriaceae bacterium
GAGGAGGGCGGGGTCACCTGGACGTTCGCCTACGACGCGAGGGACCTGCGGGTGAAGGTCGCGAACGACGCGGGCTACGACGAGGCGTTCGTCTACGACCTCAACGGCTTGGCAAGGGCGACCTACGACTCGTCAGGAACCCGCACAGCCCACTTCGTGACGGGCTTCACGTTCGGCGAACTCTTGACCGAGGTGACAGGCGGCGCGCCACGCGACGCACTGCGCGATCGCATGGGGTCGGTGGTCAGGCTGCACGACGCTACGACTCTTGCCGGAGTTGTGCACGTTTAGAGGGATGCGTACGGGGTCCGCGCCACGGTTCCCTCCGTGGTCGAGCCGTTCGGATTCACGGGACACTCGGAGGATCCGACAGGATTAACCTGGGGGCGAGCTCGCTGCTACGCGCCAACATCGGGGGCCTGGACCAGCGAGGACCATGACTTTCGTGAGCCCAGATACCTCTATGCTAGAGGCGCCAGTTCACACCTGGTCGACTCTACAGGTGAGAGTGTCCTCATGGATTACGCGTATGTCGTCGGCTGCTTGTCAGGAGTCACGGTAGCGGCCACGTCAATCCCATTCGCCGTGGCCGGGGACAGGTGGGAAAGCAAAGAGGAGGCTGTGAAGGGATACAAGGAGCTATTCCCCCCAAATGAACATCCCTCCATCAATCTGCTGATTGAAGATATCGGGGCGATGGCGACTCTGAACAAAGAGATAAGTGAGCTGCTTTTCTGGGGTGGGTCGGGACTGGCTGTTGGGTCGTGCGCCACCTCAGTCATTCGAAATATCGACAAGCTGCGGAGAAGTCCTCGCATCTTCGATGCAAAGGGGAATCCAATTAAATGAAGAATTCGGAAATGATATTCGAATCTGGCGCGTGACTCTTTAGACCAGCTGTCTTCGAATACCAGCACGCCATGCGGTCGCTGGTAGCATGTCCATGCGAGGAGGGAAGAGTGGGGGAGAAGCGAACGTCCGACCGAAATTCCAGACCAACCTTGCATTCATACGAGCTTGTTCTGCAGGGCGATTGGACAGTCTTCCGGCTTCGCGTACCCGGTGGGTGGCTCTATACACACCTCACTAGTGTAGGGCTTTTCTGGTCGCAGATGACGACGACATTCGTTCCGGATTCTAGCGGGCAGGATTCCTGACCCGGGGGAGCGATGTAGCAATGATCTACCTCGAGTCACGCGGCTTCGGAAGATGTAAACAAGAATGAGACAGCAGGAGAACGAAAGTTCTGTGGCAATTCGTTGAGAGCGGTTCTGGCGACTGTCGTGCGGTTCCGCGCGGGCAAATCGGGAGCGGGTAACGATCGCCGCGGCCCGCGCAGAGCTTGCGATGGATTCACGCTTGGCCAGATTCGAAGGTTTAAGGATCGGTATCGGGGCTCGCCTTGCTGGGTGGGTTGATGTAGACAGCGCGGTGGAGTCGTGGAACCTTGGGGCGCCGCGGGAACCGGTGGGGGTTGGCCTCGAAGGCCTCGTCGAGGACGCGCTGACGGGCTTCCACAGGATCCTCGGCCGCTTGGAAATTGACATTCGAGCGTAGTTGACGTTGGTCGATCGATTTCGGGATCTGGGGCAAAATTGCTGGATTTTTCTCGGTTGCCGGGCCAAGTGCGACGGGTGATCGGACGACCATGCAACTCGACGATCCGCGTCTCCGCAGCATCCGCGACCAGCTCCCCGAGGAGGTGTGGGAAGCCCGGCTGCAGGCCGCGAGGGCCGAGGCCGCGCTGTTCGACCAGGCGCTGGTCGAGATCGAGGCGGGCGAGGCCGCGAAGCACGTGCTCGGCAGGCTGATGCCGGAGAAGAACGCGGTGCACGCGGTGCGGCGGTTGCGGCGGTACCAGCGCGAGGGCGTCGAGGGGCTGATCGATCGGCGGTTCGTGAAGCGGGCGTCGAAGATGACGCCGGAGGTGCAGGCGTGGGTCCGAGGGGCGCTGGCGGCGTCTCCGGAGCTTCGTTCGGAGCGGCTTGTGGAGCTGGTGCGGGAGACGCTGGGGGCGGAGGTGCCGGGGAGCACGATCAGGCAGTGGCTGCGCGAGCAGGGCCTGTCGCACCGCACGGGGCCGGCGCCCACCGGCGAAGGGGAGCCCCGCCGAGTCGTGGGGGCGGTAGCGCTGCCGAACGCCGGTGCGGAGCTGCTCAAGGCGCTCGACGAGCAGCTGGGAGCGACGGCGGCCCTGACCGAGGCGATGACGGCTGCGTTGGCGGAGCTGCCGGAGCCGACGAGTGCCGTGCGGGACGACCGACCGGGTCGGGACGGCACGGGCCGGTTCACGGCGGAGGTATCCAGTCACTCGTGCCGGTTGCCCCGAAGACCGTGCCTGTCAACTACATCCGCTGCGTTGCCGCCTTTGCACGATTCCACGGGAAGTCCCCGGTCCTGCTCGACACGCACGAGGTGCGCCAGTTCCTGCTGCATCTCGCCACGCTCGGATGCGCGCCGGCGACCCGTGTCGTCTACCACGCCGCGCTGACCTTCCTGTTCGTCCACACGCTCGCTCGACCGGAGGTCATGGTGTACGTCCCGAGGCCGCGGGTGCGCACCCAGCGCCCGGGCCGCTGCTTGACCCGCGACGAAGCGCGCCGTCTGCTGGACGCGCTGGCGGGTCGACCCTTCGACTACACCTTCTTCGCCTTGCTCCTCGCCACGGGCCTGCGCCTGTCCGAGGCCGCCGCCCTGACCGTGGAGGACCTCGATCGGGGGGCGGGGCTGCTGCACGTTCGCTCCGGAAAGGGGGGCAAGCCCCGCGCGGTGATGCTGTCCCCGCGCACCTTGCGGTTGCTCGAGCGCTACTGGCGTGTGGTGCGCCCGCCCGGGCCGCACCTCTTCCCCGCCCAGCGCTTGCGGCGGCCCGGTCACGTCGACCCCGACCGGCGCTGGGCGGACCACCCCGTCTCCACCAGCACCATGAGCTCCCGCCTGTACCACGCGCAGGGTCCCGGGCCGAACCGGATCACGTCGCACGATCTGCGGCGGACGTTCGCCACGTGGGTCCTCGAGGACAGCAGCGATCTGCGGCTGGTCCAGGTGCTGCTCGGTCATGCGAGCCCCGAGACGACCGCGCGCTACACCCACGTCTACCCCGACGCGATCGCACAGACGCCGTCGCCGTACGACCGGCTGTAGGGGAGCGTCGGGATCGGAGGGGAGGAACGGCTCTCCCGCGGTGCGCTCGGCGTTGGCGCGCCAGAAGTCGACGCCGACGAGGGACTGCAGGGGATCCTGGCCGCCGGACCAACTCCCGCCGGCATCGCCGTAGATCACGCTCGCCATGTAGAACGGTTCGGACATTCGGACTCCCGGGGCGCCTCAAGGGTCGAGCAGGCCGTGGCGCTGCATCAACCGGCGGAGCTGATAGCGGTTGCGGAGCGACAGCGCCCGCCAGGTGGCCTCGCGGTTGCCGTCGTGGGCCGCGAGGGCGGTGAGGAGCTCCTCACGACCGATGTCGGCGGGGTGTCGCGTCGGCGGGCCGTCGTCGGGATCCGGCTCGGACGCCTCCGCGGGGCGCGGCAGGTCGAGGGGCGCGCCGGGCTCGGTGTGCGCGACGGCCTCCCAGAACTGTCCCTCGAGCTCGCGCACGTTGGTGGGCAGCGGCGCCTCGAGCAGCCCCTCGACGAGGTCGAGGGCCACCCGGGGCTCGCCGCGCTCGTCGAGCAGCCGCCGCGCGAGCTCGCGATCCTCCCGGCAGCGCTCCCGCACCAGGTGCCGGAGGATCAGGGGGATGTCGGCGCGCCGCTCGCGCAGCGGGGGCAGCGTGATCTTGAGGGCGAAGCGGGCCTGCAGATCCGCGCGCAGGTCGGTGAGCGGGCGGTTCGTCGCGCCGACCACGCGGAGCGCCGCGGTGCGCACCGCGGACTCGCCGAGCCGCTGGTACTCGCCGCCGTCCATCACCCGCAGCAGGTGGGTCTGCAGCGCCTCGGGCAGCTCGCCGACCTCGTCGAGGAACAGGGTGCCCCCGTCGGCCGCGCCCACGAGCCCCGGACGGTCGGCCATGCCGGGGTTCGGGTAGTTGCGCACGTTGCCGAACATCTCCGCGTCGATGAGCGCCTCGGGCACGGTGGCCGCGCTGCGCGAGACGAAGGGCCCCCCGCGGCGCGGCGAGGCCGCGTGGAGCGCGCGGGCGGTGAGCTCCTTGCCGGTGCCCGACTCGCCGCGCACGAGCACGTGGCCCTGCCGCCGCGCGACGAAGCCCACCGTCTCGCGCAGGGCCCAGGTCGCGCCGCACTCCCCGACGATGCCGTGCGCGTCGGGCTCGCCGAACTCGTGCAGGCGGTGGCCGTCCCCGTCGAGGCGCTCGCGGGGCGTCACGTACAGCAGCAGCGTGTTCGCGACCCGGAGCACGCTGCCCGACCCCACCCGGCACGCCTCGCCCTCGTCGAGCGCCCGTCCGTCGACGAGCACCGAGTTCCGGCCGAGGCGCCGGACCTCGATCCAGCACCGGTCGACGCCACAGAGCGCGAGGTGCCGCTTCGAGAGCCGCGACTCGGTCAGGGGACCGCGGCGATCGTCGCGCCCGGGCCGGCGGCGCACCGAGGTGGCGGCGTCGGCGCCGGGCGCGCGGCCGATCACGCAGGTGCGGCCGATCTCCACGTCGATCACCTCACCGACGCGCGAGGGGTCCTCCCGGCACCACGCGACCACCAGCTGCAGCCCGCGTGGGCGCGCGTCGGAGCCGGCCGCGTCCTGGACGGTCTCCTCTCGTGTGTCGAAGCTCTCGGACGACATGAGACCCCTCGAACGCCCACCCTACCTCGTGGGGTGAGGGTGGTGGTGGGTGGCGTGGCGTCTCGAGGGCAGGTCGCCGAAGGCTGAACGCCGAAGCCTGCTCGCCTCCGGGAAGCGGTCCACGCGTCCTCAAGTCCCGGTCCGAGGCGACCGAAACAGTCCCGACGCCGAGGGCCAATCTTCCCGGCCGGGCGCGGAGCTCGTCGATGGATGCCGAACACCGAAGGGTCATCGCCGCCTTCGTCGACGAGACGCGGGAAGCCCTCGAGGAGATCGAGCCCACCCTCGTCGAGCTCGAGCGTCGGATCGGAACCCCCGACGAACGGCCTCTGATCACCAACATCTTCGGGTTGATGCACTCGGCCAAAGGGAGCGCGGGGCTCGTCGGCTTCGGCGAGATCGGGCGCGTGGCCCACGCGGCGGAGGCTGTGATCCAGAAGGTCCGCGAGGGAGAGCTCGAGCTGGACGGCGCGATCGTGGACCTGCTCTGCCAGGGCCTCGACTTCGTGACGGATCGGCTCGGCGCCATCGAGGCCACCGGCTCCGAT
Source organism: uncultured Enterobacteriaceae bacterium (assembly GCA_964655065.1). GTDB lineage: Bacteria > Myxococcota_A > UBA796 > UBA796 > DRPG01. Next base: position 5,292 of record CAZZLC010000087.1, read on the forward strand.
CTCGGCGCCGAGTCGGTGGCGGACGCGATCGTCGCCCGGTGCGCCGCGTTCGCCCCCGAGATCGACGAGCCCCGCGACGAGCCCGGCATCCTGCTGTTCGACGACCCCGTCGAGGCCCCGCGCCCCGCCGACGACCTCCGGACCAGCTTCGTGGCGGAAGGGTCGGCGGAGATCGAGCGCTGCGCCGGCGCGCTCGGCCGGATCGCCGACGGCGAGCCCAAGGTCGAGCTCGTCGACGAGGTCGGCCAGGCGCTGCACCGGCTCCGGACCGCGTGCTCGTCCCGCGAGCTCGCGGATCTGGACCTCGCGGCCAAGACCGCCGAGTCCATCGTCGATCGTCTCCGCAACGAGATCCGGGGCAAGGGGGCGCCGGAGGTGCAGCGCCAGCTCTGCGCCCAGCTCCTGCAAGGGCTGCCGCCGATGCGGGAGGCCCTCGCGGACTACGGCCGGCAGGGCACGGGGCGCATCGCCGACCTCGACGAGGTGGCCGCCGGACTCCTCGGCACCACCCAGCGCGTCGACTCGAGTCGGCTCGGCGAGATCCTGCTGCAAGCGGCCTACGTCACGCCCGAGGTCCTCGAGGAGGCGATCGCCCGCCAGTACCACCGCCCGCGGCTCGGCGAGGTGCTCCTCGAGATGGACGCGCTCGCCCCCGAGGAGCTCGATCGCGCGCTCGAGGTGCAGCAGGAGACCCGGGAGGGCCGCGAGCCCCCGCCCCTGATGCCGCCCCGCGCGAAGCGGCACGAGACGCTGCGGGTGGACGTCGACAAGGTAGACCGGCTCATGGACCTGGTCGGTGAGCTGATCATCGGCGTGACGTCCGTGGTCCACCACCCGTCGGTGCAGGCGCTCGACAGCGGCCACTTCGTCAAGTCCGCCGCCCAGCTCACCCGCGTCACCCGAGACCTGCAGGACGTGGCGATGTCGCTCCGGATGATCCCGGTCAGCGGGACCTTCCGCAAGATGAAGCGCCTCGTCCGGGACCTCTCGAAGAAGCTGGGCAAGCAGATCCGGCTCGTCGTCTCGGGCGAGGAGACCGAGGTCGACAAGTCGGTCGCCGAGGTGCTGGCGGATCCCCTCGTCCACCTGGTCCGGAACGCCCTCGACCACGGGCTCGAGTCGCCCGAGGAGCGCGTCGCCGCCGGGAAGGGGCCCGAGGGCACCGTCCACCTGACCGCGCGCCACCAGGGCGGCGAGCTGTGGATCGAGATCATCGACGACGGCCGGGGCATCGATCGCGAGCGGGTCCACGCGCGGGCGCTCCGGCGCGGGATCACGACGCTCCCCCTCGCCGATCTCGCCGACCACGAGGTCCTCAACTTCATCTTCGAGCCCGGGTTCTCCACCGCGGTGCACGTCTCCGAGGTGTCGGGCCGCGGCATCGGCATGGACGTCGTCAAGCGCAACGTCGAGAGCGTCAACGGGCGCATCGAGGTCCACTCCGCGCCGGGCGAGGGGACGCGGATCGCGCTCCGCATCCCGCTCACCCTCGCGATCATCGAGGGCATGCTCGTCCGGGTCGGCCGGAGCTGCTTCACCATCCCGCTGCTGCAGATCCGCGAGTCGATGGTCGTGGGGCAGCAGGACCTGACCGTGCTGTCGAACGGGCAGGAGATCGTGCGGGTCCGCGACCAGCTGCTCCCGCTCGTCCGCATGCACCAGTTCTACGACATCGCGGGCGACCACGACGACATCGGCCGGGGCATCGTGATGGTCGTCGAGGACGCGGGCGGTCTGCTGTGCCTGTTCGTGGACGAGCTGATCGGGCAGCGCCAGACCGTGATCAAGGGCCTCTCTGGCTACCTCCGCGCCGTGCGGGGGCTGTCTGGCTGCACCGTCCTCGGCGACGGGCGCATCTCGTTCATCCTCGACGTCGCCTCGCTCCGCAGCCACGCGGTCGCGCAGGGCGTCGCCTGACCCCGACCCGCCAGGAGACATCCATGAGCCAGTCCACGAGCGCCGCCGAGGTCATCGACGAGTCGCTGACGATGTCGAAGTACCTGACGTTCGTGCTCGGCGCCGAGACCTACGGCCTCGACATCCAGTACGTCCGCGAGATCATCGGGATCCTGCCGATCACGCCGCTGCCCGACGTCCCGAGCTGGATCAAGGGCGTCATCAACCTCCGCGGCAAGGTGATCCCCATCATGGACGTCCGGGCTCGCTTCCTGCTCGAGGAGCGGCCCTACGGCGGGCGGACCTGCATCATCGTGGTCAACGTCGACGACTGGTGGGTCGGGCTCGTCGTCGACACGGTCTCCGAGGTCCTCGACATCCCCGTCGGCCAGATCGAGCCGCCCCCGCGGGTCACCCACCGGTCCCGCGACCACTTCATCCAGGGCCTCGGCAAGGTCGACGATCACGTCCGCCTGCTGCTCGACGCGCCGCGTCTCGTCGGCGCCGACGATCTGCCCTCGCCCGTTCACCCGACCTGAAGCCCCGTCGCCCCACCCAATCGAGGAAGGCCACCATGCCGGAGCAGTCCAATCCCTGGTTCCACGCCATGCCCACGCCCGGCTTCGTCGTCGACGGCAGCGGCCGCGTCGCGGCCTGGAACCAGGCGATCGAGTCCTTGACCGACACCCCCGCCAGCGTCGCCGTGGGCAAGGCCCCGTGGCGCGCGCTCTTCCATCGGAAGGTCGCCCTCCCGTGCGACGAGGCGCTGAAGACCCGAGAGGTCGTGAGGGCCCCCGTCACCCTGATCAACGCCGACGGCGAGGAGGTGACCGTGGCCTTCACCGCCACGCCCGTCGACGACGGCGTGCTGTGCTTGCTCGAGGCCGGCAGCCACGACGAGGAGGGCCGTCAGCTCCGCGCGGTCCTCGAGCAGGTCATCGACGCCGTCATCCAGATCGACGCGTCGAACACGGTCGTGTTCTTCAACCCTGCCGCCGAGCGCCTCTGGGGCTACGCGGCCGACGAGGTGCTCGGGAAGAACGTCAACGTGCTGGTGCCCTCCGAGATCCGCTCGGTGCACGACCGCTACGTCAACGACAACCGACGGTCGGGCAACGACGTCATCGTCGGAACGTCGCGGGACGTCCAGATCGAGCGCAAGGACGGCGGGCGTCCCTGGGTGAGCCTCGGCCTCTCCAAGGTCGAGGTCGACGGGGTGATGCACTACACCGCGTTCGTCCGCGACATCACGGCGAGCAAGATCCGCAACGCGGACTTCCAGGGTCAGATCGAGGCCATCAGCAAGTCGCAGGCCGTGGTCGCGTTCGATCTCGACGGGTGCGTCACCCGGGCCAACGAGAACTTCCTCGCCACCGTGGGCTACCGCCTCGAGGAGATCGCGGGCAAGCACCACCGCCTGTTCGTCGGCGACGACGAGGCCCGGAGCGTCGAGTACGCCGAGTTCTGGCGGAGGCTCGCGGCCGGGGAGCACCAGGCCGGCAACGTGCGCCTCGTGGGCAAGAACGGCCGGGAGGTGTGGTTCGCGGCCTCGTACAACCCGATCCTCGGCCTCGATGGTCAGCCCTTCCAGATCGTGCTCTACGCGCGGGACATCACGACCGAGCGCCTTCGCAACGCCGAGTACGAGGGCAAGGTCGCCGCGATGGCCAAGTCGCTCGCGGTGATCGAGTTCGACCTCGATGGCATCGTGCTGGACGCGAACCCCAACTTCCTCGACGCGCTCGGCTACCGCCTCGAGGAGATCCGGGGTCAGCACCACCGCATCTTCGTCGACCCGAAGGAGCGGCAGTCGGCCGAGTACGGCCAGTTCTGGCAGGCGCTCAAGCTCGGGGACTTCCAGACCGGCGAGTACCGCCGGCTGCACAAGACGGGCCGCGAGGTGTGGATCCAGGCCTCGTACAACCCGATCTTCGACCTCTCCGGGCGCCCCACCAAGGTCGTGAAGTACGCGACCGACATCACCGCCGAGCGCCAGGCGCGCGCTCGCTACGAGCACGAGGTCAAGGCGATGTACCGCGCCTGTCAGGAGGGCCGCCTCGAGCACCGCGGCGACGTCGGGGCCCTCGACGAGGTCTACGCGCCGATGATGCAGAGCATCAACGAGATCGTCGCCGCGGTGTGCGCCCCGATCTTCGAGATCCGGGCCCAGCTGTCCAAGGTGGCCAGCGGCGACCTCACCGCCTACGTCGAGGGGGACTACCAGGGCGACCACGCCGCCCTGAAGCTCGCCCTCAACGACACGCTCGACTCGCTCAACGACATCCTCTGGCAGGTCCGCGCCGCGTCCGACCAGATCAGCACCGGGAGCTCGCAGGTGGCGTCGTCGTCCCAGGCGCTCTCCGACGACGCGTCGCGCCAGGCGGCGAGCGTCGAGCAGATCTCGGCCTCGATCGCCCAGATGACCGAGCAGACCACCCAGAACGCCGGGAACGCGACCTCGGCCAACCAGCTCGCGGCCGAGGCGGGCTCGCTCGCGGTCACCGGGGACGCCCAGATGCAGGCGATGGTCACCGCGATGCAGGAGATCGACGAGTCGAGCAGCAACATCTCCAAGATCATCAAGGTGATCGACGAGATCGCGTTCCAGACCAACCTGCTCGCGCTCAACGCGGCGGTCGAGGCGGCGCGCGCCGGCGTCCACGGCAAGGGCTTCGCGGTCGTCGCCGAGGAGGTGCGGAACCTCGCCGCGCGCAGCGCGAACGCGGCCAAGGAGACCACGGCGCTCATCGAGGGCTCGATCGCGAGCGTGAAGCGCGGATCCACCATCGCGTCCGACACCGCGGAGGCGCTCTCGCGGATCGTGGACTCGGTTCGCCAGGTGACCGACCTCATCGGCGAGATCGCGCAGGCGAGCAACGAGCAGGCCCAGGGGATCAGCCAGGTCAACCTCGGTCTCAAGCAGATCGACCAGGTGACCCAGCAGAACACGCTGCGCTCGGAGGAGAGCGCGGCCGCGGCCGAGGAGCTCTCGAGCCAGTCCGAGAAGCTGCGCCGGCTGCTCTCGCGCTTCGAGCTCGTGAGCCGGTCGGCGGGCCTCGACGCGAGCGGCGGGGGCGTGCCCCCCGAGCTCCTCGCCGCCTTCCAGCAGTTCCTCGCCCGCCACGGGGCGCGCCCGGTGCCCGCGACCAACGCCGAGCCGGGGGAGGCCAAGGTGCGCCCCTCCGAGGTCATCGCGCTGGACGACGCGGAATTCGGTCGGTACTGACCGTGCCCCTCGTCGACGTCCTCGACATGACGATGAGCGACAGCCAGTTCGCTCACGTCGCGAACCTCCTGCGCGACCGGCTCGGCATCAACGTCGAGGCCGAGAAGCGCCCCATGCTGACCGCGCGCCTCCAGCACCTCGTCCGCAAGTCCGGCTGCCACTCCTTCGACCAGTACTTCGCCCGGCACCTCGTCCGGCTCGATCGCGGGACCCTGTCGACCCTGGCCGACGACCTCTCGACCAACCACACCTTCTTCTGGAGGGAGGCGGCGCACTTCGAGGCGTTCCGGGAGGTCGTGCTCCCCGAGGCCCGGGCGCGCCACGAGTCCGACCGGGACGTGCGGGTGTGGTGCGCGGCGGCGTCGACGGGCCAGGAGCCGCACACGCTCGTGATGCTGATGCGCGAGGTGTGGGGTCCCGCGTACGGAGGGTGGGCGCTCGGCGTGCTCGCGACCGACATCTCCGACCGGGTCCTGTCGGTGGCCCGCCGCGCCGAGTACGACGCCGAGGACGTGGGGCGCCTGCCCGCGGTCCTGCGCACGAAGTACCTGACGCCCAGCGAGGGCAAGTACCGCGTGCGCGAGGACATCCGGAGCCAGGTGACCTTCCGGCGGCTCAACCTCGTCGCCGAGCGCTGGCCGTTCCGGGGGAAGTTCGACTGCATCTTCCTGCGCAACGTGCTGATCTACTTCAACACCGACACCAAGCAGAAGCTGCTCCGGAACCTCGCGTCGCACCTCGCGCCCAACGGGTACGTGTTCGTCGGCATGGCGGAGACGCTGCGCAACCTCGCCCCGCGGTTCCACCTGATCCAGCCCGGCATGTACCAGATGATCGGCCGGTGAAGGCCGTCCGTGTGCTGGTGGTCGAGGCCACGCCCCGCCTCCGCTGGCGGCTGGCGGCGGCGCTCGGGCGCGATCCCCGGCTCGAGGTGGTCGGGACCGCGGGGGATGCGTTCGAGGCGCGGGACCAGATCGTGTACCGGGCCCCCGACGTGATGACGCTCGACCTCGACCTGCCCCGGATGGACGGCCTCGCCTTTCTTAGGCGGCTGATGCCGCAGCACCCGCTGCCGGTGGTGGTCGTGAGCAGCACCGATCGGTTCGGCCCGGAGACCCGGACGAAGGCCCTGGACGCAGGCGCGGTCGCGTTCCTGGCCAAGCCCGCGGGGGACGGGATCGACGACCTGGTGCCCCACCTCCGGGCTCGGCTGATCGAGTCCGCCCGCGTCGGCTTCGAACGGCCTCCGGCGGGGCGCCGCGCGGCCGGCGCGCCCCCCTCGTCGGTGCGGACGGTGGGCACCCTGATCGCGCTCGGCGCCTCGACGGGGGGCATCGAAGCGCTGACGACCGTGCTCACCGCCCTGCCCGCGCAGGTGCCGGCCATCGTGGTCGTCCAGCACGTCCCGGACGCGTTCACCGGCTCGGTCGCCGGTCGCCTGAACGACCAGTGCGCCTTCCCGGTCCGCGTGGCGCGTCACGGGGAGCTCGTCCTCCCCGGGACGTGCCTCGTGGCACCCGGCGATCAGCACCTCCAGATCGCCAAGGAGGACGGCCAGGTGAAGGTGGCGCTCCACCGGGGGGTCAAGGTCGACGGGCACCGTCCCTCGGCCACCGTGATGATGCAGTCGGTCGCCCGGGTGATGGGTCCGAACGCGTCGGGAGCGCTGCTCACGGGGATGGGCCGCGACGGGGCCGACGGGCTGCTCGCCATGCGTCGCGCGGGCGCGTACACCGTCGCGCAGGACGAGGCGACGTCGGTGGTCTACGGGATGCCGCGGGCGGCCTGGGAGTGCGGGGCAGCGCGCCTGAAGCTCCCGCTCGAGCAGGTCGCGGCCTCGCTCCTGCACCCCTTTCGCGGCTGAAGCCGTTCAGGCTCGATGGGCGCGGATCGATGGGATCGGGCAGGCCCTGGAGTGCGACGTTGCCCTTCGTGTGGAGCGCGCGCCTCGACGTCGGTGTCGAGGCGATGAACGACGAGCATCGCGTCATCGTCGACAAGATGAACCGGATCGAGCGGCTCGCCGACAAGGGGGCCCCGAAGCAGGAGCTGCAGGCCGCCATCGACGATCTCGGGCACTACACCGCCCAGCACTTCGCCGACGAGGAGGCCTTCATGGCGAGGGTGGGCTTCCCCCAGCTCGCCGCCCACCGCCACGTCCACGCGAACCTGCTCGCGAAGTACCAGGAGTTCACGACCGCGTTCGCGAGCGGCCGGGGCCGACTGCCCGACGGCTTCCTCGACTTCCTCCGCTTCTGGCTGCGGGCCCACATCTCGACCGTCGACCGCCGCTACGGGGACTTCGTGAACGGGACGGCGGGGGACTGATCACCAGCCGAGGGAGCCCGCGCCCCCGTAGGCGCCCACGTCGCTCACCGTCCCGTCGCCGTCGGTCAGGGCGGGGTTGCCCGCGTCGCGGAGCGGGGAGCTCGGGGCGAGCGTGAGGTCCCACTGGGCGGGATCGGCGCTCGAGACGTCGACGTAGCCGGGGTCGACGGCGAGGCTCCCCGTCTGCAGGTCGTTGCCCGTGACCCCCGCGAACTCGCTGTCCCCGACGTTCGCAAAGGCGTTGACGTGGGAGAGCGCGAGCGGGGTGCCGGCCTCGAACCAGCCCGCCGCGGCGTCGCCGGGGGTGGCGACGACGTTCTCGACGAAGCTCGCGTTCTCGACGAGGAGGCCGAGCCGGGGGTCGTCCTCGAACAGGCCCGCGCCCTGGGCGGTGGCCCCCGACACGACGTTGCGGAAGAAGTCCGCGTTCTCGATGGTCGCGTACCCCCCGAGCGACAGCACCAGCCCCCCGCCCCGGGCCACCGGGCCCTCGGCGCGGTTGCCCGCCACCACGAGGTTCGCGAGGGTCATGGGCGCGCCCTGGCTCGTCGCGATGACGGCGATCCCCGCGCCCCGGGCGTCCTCGGCGGCGACCACGCCCCCGCGAACGTCGAGCCACCGGGCGTCGAACGCGCCCCGCAGGCTGAGCGAGCCCCCCCGCACCGACCCGTTCACGAGGCGCACCGTCGTGCCGCGCGCCGTGACGTGGCGCAGCGAGAGCGCCGGCGAGACGGCGTCCACGCGCAGCACGCCCTCGACGGCGCTGTCGCTCGCGCCGGTGATGTCGATCGTGGTGTCGAGCAGCTCGACCTGGTCGATCACCCCGTCGGTCCCCTCGAACCCGATGAGCCCCACCACGTCGGTGCGCGCGCCGGACAGCTCGAGGAGCGCGTCCCGCAGCGCGACGTTCGCGACGTCGACCCCCTCGTCGCGGAGCGACACGAAGGCCGGGGCCAGGGCGAGGCGGTTCCCGGCCACGATCGACACCCGTGGCGCCTCGATGGCGAGGCCGTCGATCGTCGTGGTGCCGAGGCGGCTCTGCAGCAGCAGGCCGTCGAGGTCGCCGTTGCGGAAGGCGGTCGATTGGGCGACGAGCCCGGTCGCCAGCAGATCCTCGACGACCAGGGCGCTGTTCTCCGCGTAGACCACGCCGCCGTCGATGTCGACATCGTCGCCGCCGTCGGGCGCGAACTCGAACGTCGTGTCGGCGACCGTGACGTCGACGAGGGTGAGCTGTCCGTCGACCACCCGCACGAGCCCCCCGCGCAGGGTGCGTCCGGCGTCGACGAGGCGGAGCCGGTTGCCCTGGAAGACCACGTCGGTGAGCCGGAGGTGCCCGTCGCTCACGCGGGCGAACGCGGCCTCGTCGGTGGGCGCGTCGATCGCCCGATCGAGGCCCGTGATCGTGAACCCCACGAAGGCGACGTCCGACGCGGCGCCCGTGACGGTCACCGCCGAGCCGGTGGCGTCGCCGCCGAGATCGAGGACCGTCCCCGCCGGCCCCTCGGCGGCGCGGAAGGTCAGCCGCCGCCCCGCGAGCACGAGCGCCTCGAGGTAGGTGCCGGGGGCGACGCAGGCCTGACCGCCGTCGGGGAGCCGATCCGCGGCGTCCTGCAGCGTCGGATGGTCCAGCGGGACGCGCTCGAGGTCGGTCTTCCCGTCGCAGTCGTTGTCGACACCGTCGCAGACCTCTGGCGCGTTGGGGTTGATGGCGGTCGCGGTGTCGTCGCAGTCCAGCGTGTTCGCGACCACGCCCTCGCGCAGCTCACACACCTTCACCGGCCGGGTGGGGTCGCCGAAGCCGTCTCCGTCCACGTCCGCGTGGGCGTCGAAGCCATCCACCGGCTCCTCGTCGACCTCGCGATCGCAGTCGTTGTCGACGCCGTCGCATCGCTCGGCCGCGCCCGGGTAGCGCAGCGGGTCGTCGTCGTCACAGTCCACGTCGGAGCGGGCGCCGTCCCCGTCGGCGTCGACCGGCTCGATCTCCGGTGGCGTGGTGGGGGTGGTGAGCTCGGGCACGATCGGCGTGTTGTTGACGCAGGCGGCAGCGAGACCGCCCCAGATCCATCGCACGATTCGCTCCAGGTCGTGGCGGGGGGAGCATACTCCACCCCGCCGGCGGGAAGCGAGTAAGGACGGGTTCTGTTGCCCCCCATCGATGTCCTCGAGCACGTCCACCCCGATGCTCCTCACGACGCACCGCAGGACCGGTCCGCACGTGTCGAGCCGCTGGGCGCGGCCCACGACCGCGTCGATCATCGAGGCGTGTCGCGAGACCCCGGACTGCGGCCACGAACGGCGTGCGCGCTCACCAGGGCAGCCTCCGCCCGTCCCGGAAGAACCCGCCCGTGGGCCCGCCGTCCGGCAACCCCACGCCCCACACCACGCTCGCTGCGCCCTCCGACACGGGGCGTCCTCCGCCACCGCCCATGTCGGTCGCCGTCCACCCCGGACACACCGCGTTGACCAGCACATCCCTCCCGAGTTCGGCCGCGAGGATGCACGTCAGCGCGTTGAGGGCCGCCTTCGACGTCGAGTAGGCGGGGGGGCGCGCGCCCATGGAGGTGAGCGATCCCGCCTCCGAGGAGACGTTGACGATGCGGCCCCAGCGCCGCTGCTTCATCGCGGGCCCGAACGCCTGGCCGAGTCGCCAGGCGCCGAACAGGTTCACCTCGAAAGCCTCCCGCACGATGCCGAAGTCGGCGTCGATGGCCGACTGCCACGTGTCGTAGTGGACCGCAGCGTTGTTGACCAGGGCGTCGACGGGGCCAATCTCCCGCGCGAGGCGCGCTGGGCCCTCCGGATCGGAGACGTCGAGGGTCACCGCGACCACCTGGCCCCGGATCGCCGCCGCCGCGCGTTCCCCGCTCGCCGGGTCGCGGGACGCGAGGAAGACCCGCCACCCCCGCCCGGCGAGCTGCCGGCAGACCTCCTGCCCGATCCCCCGGTTGGCGCCCGTCACGAGCACCGTCCGCACCCCGTGATCGTCACTCATCCTCGCTCCCCGGTCGAAGGTCGTCCGCGCGACGAACCGCCGACGGCGTGACGTGGAACTCCCGACCGAACGCCGCCGCGAACGCCGAGGGGTCCCGATAGCCCACCGATGAGGCGATCTCCGCGATGGGCAGCGTCGAGGTCTCGAGCAGGCGGCGGCCCTCCCGCAGTCGCTCGCGCCGTCGCCACCGATGCGGGGGGAGCCCGGTCGAGACCTTGAAGGCCCGACAAAAGTGGAACACCGACAGCCCGACCTCGGCCGACAGCTCGGCGAGGGAGACGTCCTGGCGGAGATCGTGGCGCATACGCTCGCACACGCGCGCCACCTGCCGCGGGGTGAGCCCGCCCCGGACCGCGGGTAGACGGTCGGTCGTGCAGTGCGCGCGGGCCAGCCGGTGCAGCAGGGTGACGATCAGCTGCTCCGTGTACATGCGGTCGCAGAGCCCGTCGCCCGCGCTGGCGAGCTCGACGAGCAGTGCACTGCTGACCGGATCCGCGTACCCGGTCCGCGGCACGAGATCGCCGAGGGGGCGCCCGACCCAGGAGGCTGCGAAGCGCGCGAGGGGCCGCGGATGCAGGTAGAGATGTACGGCCTCCAGGGGCTCCGGGACCTTCCACAGCGCCTCGGAGCCGCTCGGGATCGTCGTGATCCGCCCGGGGCGCGCGAGGCCGCGCACCGTGCGGCCGGCCTCGGTGCGGGCGACCTCGCAGTCACCGCGGGCGTAGGCCATCACCACGTGCTGCTCCATCGGGCGCGTTCGATCGGAGAACGCGTCGTGGCGCCACACGTGCAGATCCAGGGGGAGCGTGGGGCGGCCGCCCGCGGGCGCAATCTGCCAGGTGTGCCGCTCCAGCGCCTTCGTGGACAACACGCGTGCCATCTCGAGCCGTGCATCCACCACGGACCGCCTGCTCATCGCTTGCCTCCGAGACCTCACTACCCTTCAGAGGGGGCCCCGGAAGCGCTCATTCGTACCCCGTGGCGGCGGACCTTCGTCCCGCGTTCTTCGCGGGAGCGAAGCGAATGGAGCCCACCGAGCGAAACGCTACATCGCGGTCACAGCGTGTTCGCGAAGTGCTCGACAACGCGGTCGACGGCGGCGCGGACCGAGTCGGGTCCGGTCAGGTCGTAGAACTCGGTGTGTTCGCCGTCCACCAGCTCGAGAGACTTCGGCCCGCTGAGGCGCTCGTGGAAGGCCCGGATGTTGTCGGGGAGGAACGTCCGGTCGCCGTAGACGATCATCGTCGGCACACGCACGGCGTCGGCCATGGCGATGGTGTCCAGCTCGAGCCACTCCTGCCAAGACCCGACCGCGAACCGGTTCTCCCAGCTCGGGACTGCGCCCCGGGCGGCGTTGCCGTAGTAGTCGACGGGGAAGAACATGGCGGCGGCGGGATCCTCGGGATCATACGCCGGTACGGTCGGCATCGCTCCGGTCTCACGGAACGTCGACCAGGCCTGCTCGCTGCGCGCGATCCGATCCGCGACCCCCTCGGGGCCTCCGTAGAAGGCAGGCGTGGTGTCGGGGTGCTGCACCCAGGGGGAGATGGACGCGAACGAACGGATGCGCGGCTCCTCGGCGATCGCGGTCGCGACGTGACCGACACCGGCACACACGCCCAGCGCCCCGATTCGCTCGCCGTCGACCTCGTCGAGGGTGCCGAGGAAGGCGACGGCCCGTCGGATGTCGGTCGCCTTGGCGGCGTTGCTCTCGAGGAAGCGCGGAGTCCCGCCGCTCTCCCCCCAGTGTCGGGGATCGAATGCGAGCACGGCGAAGCCGGCCGCGGCGAGCCGTGGGCCGTAGGTCGCGCCCACTTGCTCCTTCACCTGGGTCCAGGGACCGGCCAGCACGACGGCGGGCAGACGTCGGCCCGGGTCGCGCTCGGGCAGGTGCAGCCGACCTACGATCGTCTCGCCTTCACTCTCGAACGTGACGTCCCGGATCTCGGCCGGCAGACGCGGGGCCTTGGGGCTCTCGCCGTTTCGGGCGGCACACCCGATGGCGACCATCGCCAAGGCAGCAAACAACCACAGTTGCACTTGACCTCCAGAGGTTGCGGTCCCGCGTTCTCCCGGGAGCGAAGCGAGGGGGAGACGACCGAGCGAAACGCGCGCAGCGCGTACAGCGAGGGCGAGCGGGACCGGTAGACGTCGAGGCGTCAGCCTCGGCGCGGTCGTATTGCCGAGGCTCCCGCGCGGCGGCGGCGCGATTGCGGTCCTTCCGACGGGCTTGCGCCAAGGTTCGGCCAGACCGTGCCCGGCCGGGACCACCGCCCCGATGGCGCGGGGTTCGGTCACGCAGTAGGCTCCGCCGCGTGGACCCACCGGGTCCCGAAGAGAGCGTGAAGAGAATGCTGGTAGGGCTTCAGGAGGCTTGGCTCGGCCGGCCGGAAGGACACAGCGGGAGAATGGAGCTGTTCGCCGCCGATCGGCCCTCCGCGCCTCGGATCTATCCCCCGCGGATCGCCGGCGGCCTCGAGGTGACGGTCATTGCGGGCGCGCCCAGCGAGCCGATGATCAACGGACGGGTGCACCGCTACACGGCATCCGACGTTTCGGTCGTGTACCCGGGCGACACCTGGCGAAGTCGCTCGTCGCGCGCCTACCGCTCGTTCGCGATCGAGGCCGCGCTCTGGGCGGAGCTGGGCGGAGGCGACCTCGGCTTCGTCGGCCACGCCCTCCGGGGTCCGGAGGTTCGCACGCGCACGCTGCGGGCGTTCGACGGGCTCGTGGCGGCCCGGAGCCCGGACGAGCGACTCGAGGTCGTGCGAGGGTGGCTCGGCGAGGTGCTGGCCAGGAGCCCCCGGCGGCCGCAGCCCGCCCCGACCGAGCGCTTCCTGCGCGTGAGGCAATACGCGGCGCTGATGGAGCGTGAGCCCGCCCGGCGTTGGTCTCACGACGATCTGCTCGCGGCGCTGCCCGGTTGGTCACGACACCAGCTCGCGCGCGCCTTTCGCCAGGAGCTCGGCTGCTCCGTCCGCGAGCACCTGCACGCCGTCCGGGTCCGCAGGGCGCGCCAGCGCATGGCGAGCGGTCACCCCGTCCACGACCTCGTGGCGGACCTCGGCTTCTACGACCGCTCGCACTTCCGTCGCGTGTTCCGCAGCATCTACGGCGTCTCCCCGGAGCGGCTCCGACCCGGCGCAGCGCTCGAGCTCCCGCCCGGGAGGGCGCTCGGCTTCCTGACCCCTTGATCGGTCGACGAGCGCTCGCTGCGTCGGCGTAGTTCGGGGAGAGGGCATGGAGCGGGAGGCGGACCGGCTGCTGAAGCTGAGCCGAGGTTGTTCCTCCGACGGCCCCCTCATCGAGCGCCAGCGTATCCCGCCGGACCAAATGACCATGGATCGCGAAGTCCGCCCGAATAGACCGCCTCGGCAACCCCGAGGTGCCTCGTGACTTCCCTTCTCCTCGCGCTCCCTCTCCTCTCCGGCTCCGCGCTGGCCAGCGAGCGCTGCTACCAGTGGACCGACATCAACGTCGACGGCGACCGACCCACCTCCTGGTTCGGTCTCGACGAGCAGGGCACCGCGATCGGCAACTTCTGCCCCGCCGCGGACTGCGACCCGTTCGACACGGACGGCGCGCTGCTCGATCTCCGTAGCGGCCAGATCACGGTCATTCCCAACCCGCTGCCGCCGTCCGGCTCCCGCCTGTACCTGCCCACGGACCTCAACTCGAGAGGCCAGGCCTCCGTCTACGCCTTCGACTTCGTCAGCCGCGTCGGCTTCGCGATGATCCGGGAGCGCGACGGGTCCCACACCACGCTGCCCGACATCGACGTCGGCGTGAACCAGCAGGGCGCCTTCGGCATCAACAACCGGGGTGAGGTGGTCGGCTTCTCGATCTTCGGCGACGGTCCTGGCGAAATCCGGGTCCAGTGGCGATGGACCGACCGGGAGGGCTTCACGCTCATCGAGTCCGGCCTGCCCGGCTACGAAGTCGCGTCCGTCGGCGGCATCAACAACTGGGGGACGATCGCGGGCGCGCTCGTGGACGCGTCGGGCCAGCAGCGGGGGTTCACCCAGGACCGCCTCGGCCGCACCACGCTCCTGCCCGTGACCGGTGATTTCGTGCAGGTGGGGGACATCAACGAGCGAGGTCAGGTCGTCGGCGGCACCTTCAACGCGCCGGACTTCCTGGCCACCGCCTGGTTGATCGACCGGTACCGCGGCTATCAGGTCCTCGACATCCCGAGCGTCCTCGACGATGCGATCGCCGAGGGGATCAACAACCGGGGCGTGATCGCGGCGACCACCGACTTCGCGTTCACGGGGGTCATCGGGACCCCCTGCCGCGGTCCCCGCCCGTAGGTCTCTGGACCTGGCGCCTCCCTTGGTGGCAGACTTGGTTCGGGGCTCGACAATGGGCAGTCCGAACGCGCGTCTGGCGGTCCTCGTGGCCCCCCTCCCGATCGAGCGGGGAGAGGGGGTGCCATGACGCGCCCGGCCGGCCGGAGGGCTGCGGGGGACCCCGCGCTCCAGGTGCTCGCGGCGTCCAAGCGCATCGATCGGCCTCTCGAGACCTGGTTGATCTGGCTCGCGCGACAGACGTTCCTGTCCCAGCGGGGGACGCAGCACGTAACGACACAGGCGCTCCAGGCCACGCCGGTCGCGTGCCCCGATACAGACGTTGCCGTGGAGGTTGTAGCCCTCGAACACGGCGCAACGCGGCGGCAGCTCGATGGTGCGACCACCGAGCTGTTGGACCCGCTTGGCGCGCGCACCTGTGACCGCGCTCCGTCCCTCGATGGAGGCCGCCTGCAGGCCCGGCAGCGTCTCCTGCAGATCGTCCTCCAGCCCCTCCCACACCCGCCGCTCCGTCAGGTAGCGCTCGCAGCGGCGGGCCACGTCCACGACCATCGCCTCGACGTCAGAGGTTCGCAGACGCGGAGCGCGATGAAACCGCAGCTGGCCGGTGCGGCGGTCCGCGGCGTACAGCCCGTCGAGCATCAAGACATGCAGGTGGACATTCAGGTTGAGCGCGCTCCCGAAGCGCTGAATCACCGTCACCGAGCCCGTCCGCCCATCAGGAAGCTGCAGCCGGTCCCGGTAGTGGCGGGGAGCTCGAGCCGCGGGACGGTCGCCTCCCCGCTGCGCAGCACCCGTCGCACCGCGTTGCGGGAGATCCCGAGGGCCTTAGCGATCCGCTTGGCGCCGTGGCCCGCCTCGCGCAGCCGAAGGATCGCGGTCCGCGTCTCCAGATCCAGCACGTCAGGCCTCCCTCATCAGCTGCTGCACGCCCTCGAAGGCAAGCCGGGCCTCCTCGAGGCTGCGCGTCGCGCTGCTCCGGGCCTCGGGCGTGGCCCGCAGCAGCACGCCGTCGCGGACCCGGCGGCGGATCCGCCGGCACAGCCCGCTGATCCCCTCGAGTTCGTCGGCGAGCTTCTGGGCGTCGTCGGGCTCGAGTGCTGGCGCG